>NZ_AP024169.1:210000-1132500 GCF_016591975.1 Anaeromicropila herbilytica
ACAAGCTGTGGAAGTGCCATATGTGCACAACCGCGTACTTTTTGTAGAACGGTCCGGCGAGTTACATTTACTGGCAAGGTTAAGAACATAAAGTTCGGAGCCGAAGGGAAACCAAGTCTTAATAGGGCAATTAAGTCAGTAAGTGTAGACCCGAAACCGGGTGATCTACCCATGTCCAGGTTGAAGCTGCCGTAAAAGGTGGTGGAGGACCGAACACACATCCGTTGAAAAGGGTGGTGATGAGATGTGGGTAGCGGAGAAATTCCAATCGAACCCGGAGATAGCTGGTTCTCCTCGAAATAGCTTTAGGGCTAGCCTTGTTTATAGTCTAATGGAGGTAGAGCACTGAATATCCTAGGGGGCGTCAAAGCTTACCGAAGATTATCAAACTCCGAATGCCATATAGATGTTTAACAGGAGTCAGACTGCACGAGATAAGTTGGGTAGTCAAAAGGGAAAGAGCCCAGACCACCAGCTAAGGTCCCAAAGTGCGTGTTAAGTGGAAAAGGATGTGAGATTTCGAAGACAACTAGGATGTTGGCTCAGAAGCAGCCACACATTAAAAGAGTGCGTAATAGCTCACTAGTCGAGAGGTCTTGCGCCGAAAATGTCCGGGGCTAAAACACGACACCGAAGCTGTGGAATTGTACTAAGTACAATTGGTAGAGGAGCATTCTTAGCGAGACGAAGCAGTACCGTAAGGAGCTGTGGATTGTTAAGAAGAGAGAATGCCGGAATGAGTAGCGAGATGAAAGTGAGAATCTTTCAGGCCGAATATCTAAGGTTTCCAGAGTAAAGCTGATCTGCTCTGGGTAAGTCGGGGCCTAAGGCGAGGTCGAAAGACGTAGTCGATGGATAACAGGTTGAAATTCCTGTACTACAATAAATCAGAACTGTGGGGACGCAGGAAGGAAGTCAGAGCTGGGAATGGAAAAACCAGTGCAAGCGAGGTACCAGTCTGGTAGGCAAATCCGCCAGGCAATGGGAAGACGTGATGCGGACCGAAATATAAGTAGGGAAGCTGATGGACTTACTGCCAAGAAAAGCCGCTATTGTTTTTATTGTACCCGTACCGTAAACCGACACAGGTGGATGAGGAGAGAATCCTAAGGCCGACGGGAGAAGCATTGTTAAGGAACTCGGCAAAATGACCCCGTAACTTCGGGAGAAGGGGTGCCTACGAAAGTAGGCCGCAGAGAATTGGCCCAAGCAACTGTTTAGCAAAAACACAGGTCTATGCAAAACCGCAAGGTGAAGTATATGGGCTGACGCCTGCCCGGTGCTGGAAGGTTAAGGGGAGAGCTTAGGAGTAATCCGAAGGTTTGAACTTAAGCCCCAGTAAACGGCGGCCGTAACTATAACGGTCCTAAGGTAGCGAAATTCCTTGTCGGGTAAGTTCCGACCCGCACGAAAGGCGTAATGATTTGGGCACTGTCTCGACAATGCACCCGGTGAAATTGAAATACCAGTGAAGATGCTGGTTACCTGCGCCAGGACGGAAAGACCCCATGGAGCTTTACTCTAGCTTGATACTGGGATTCGGTACTATCTGTACAGGATAGGTGGGAGACTAAGAAGTGATGACGCCAGTTGTCACGGAGTCGCTGTTGGGATACCACCCTTGTAGTATTGGATTTCTAACTTGTACCCGTGATCCGGGTAGAGGACAATGTCAGGTGGGGAGTTTGACTGGGGCGGTCGCCTCCGAAAGAGTATCGGAGGCGCTCAAAGGTCTTCTCAGAATGGTTGGAAACCATTCGAAGAGTGCAAAGGCAGAAGAAGGCTTGACTGTGACACCGACGGGTGGAGCAGGTACGAAAGTAGGACTTAGTGATCCGGTGGTATAAAGTGGGATTGCCATCGCTCAACGGATAAAAGCTACCCTGGGGATAACAGGCTTATCACTCCCAAGAGTTCACATCGACGGAGTGGTTTGGCACCTCGATGTCGGCTCATCGCATCCTGGGGCTGTAGTAGGTCCCAAGGGTTGGGCTGTTCGCCCATTAAAGCGGTACGCGAGCTGGGTTCAGAACGTCGTGAGACAGTTCGGTCCCTATCCGGCGTAGGCGGAGGATATTTGAGAGGAGCTGACCTTAGTACGAGAGGACCGGGTTGGACGAACCTCTGGTGTATCGGTTGTCATACCAATGGCATGGCCGAGTAGCCAAGTTTGGAAGGGATAAACGCTGAAGGCATCTAAGCGTGAAGCCCCCCTTAAGATAAGATATCCCATTCTTTTAGAAGTAAGACCCCTTGAAGACGACGAGGTAGATAGGTTAAAGGTGGAAGTGTGGTAACACATGTAGCTGATTAATACTAATAGGTCGAGGGCTTGACCAAAAATAAACGGATAATAATTCATGTGTAGTTTTTAAGGTATATACCTTATTCCTCGATAGCTCAATGGTAGAGCACACGGCTGTTAACCGTGGGGTTGTAGGTTCGAGCCCTACTCGGGGAGCTAACTTTTATGTAAATAAGATCAGGCTCCATGGTCAAGCGGTTAAGACACCGCCCTTTCACGGCGGTAACAGGGGTTCAAATCCCCTTGGAGTCATTTTAATAGTATATGCTAAATATAATGCTTGACGAATAGTTGTTATATTGCTATACTATATTATGCATTAATAATTAAATACGGCGACATAGCCAAGCGGTAAGGCATGGGTCTGCAACACCCTGATCACCAGTTCAAATCTGGTTGTCGCCTCTCTTAGAGAAAACTCTAAACCTTGAAAATACTTAGGTTTAGAGTTTTTTTGTTATATAAATAATTGATGAAAGTAAGAAAATTACAAATAATATTTAACATAAAAGATAAAAAATTTTAAGAAACTACTGATATAATATACCATGATAAATATCATACTAGAATAGCAATTTAGGTAGTAAATTTAAGTAAAGCTCCTTTAGGAACTATTTTTGAACCTGTTTATAAGCTTATTATGAGAGGAGTTTATTATGGTTAAAAAAATGCAACTAATATGTATGGTAGTAATGCTGGTAATATCATCTGGAGCAGTGGATAGTACAAAGGTAAGTGCATCTGCTCCGAGGCAGTTTGAACAATTGGAATTTGAAAAGGCTTACAATGAGGATATGGATTGTGATGGAAAGGTCGAGCAGGTGATTTGTAAGCAAACGGACGTGAAAAATGATGAAACTAAGAAAACATTAACGATATATATTAATAATAATATTGTATTTGAGAAAACTTTGAAATGCCAATATTATACTGTGGATTTGGCAGACATAGACGTGAATGATAATGTACAGGATCTTTTCATTACTTCTAGAGATTACAGTGCCATCAGTTTGAAGACCTTTTATCTACAATATAAAGATGCCAAACTTAAACTTATTCAAACAATAACAAAAAAGAATGCTCCTAAGTACTTAAATATGGCTATATATTTTTTTGGGCATATCTCCGATAAAGCATCATTTCAGTTGATTGCAAACAGGCCGATTGGAGATACAATAGGTGATTATGAATGCATAATACCTTATAAATTAATCAAAGGTAGAATAGTTGCGGTAAAAACGAATACGTATGACCTGACACCCTATTCCAAAAAATATGTATATAAGGCAAAAAAGAAATTTGTGACATACAAATCTGTTTCTAAAGGTGCAGTAACTGTATTTAAGGTAGATATTGGAGAAAAAGTAAGAGCGGATAAAGTATATGTTTCAAATAAAGGTAAATGTTATATAAGGATAATCAATAGTAAAAATGTAAAGGGATGGATTGACGGTTCAAAGAATGATTTATTTGTAAAAACTCCTATCTGGGACTAATTGACAACTAAGTACTACTTTCATTGAACCTATTTGTTTAAATCCACTTGTTGTCTCTATTAGAAAAAGCTCTAATCCTATTACTGGGATTAGGGTTTTTTTAAAATATTAAGAAAAAAGCCTATTGGCGTAATAGTCGAGTTGCATAATAAGGTTATCTTTCTAGTTATTGACTATGCATTATAATTGGATGCTTAATTGATATAATCAGGATGCTTAATAGTTATAATTGCTTATTGGAATTATATGTGATAGAATATGATAAACAAACATTGTTTAGTCAAAAAACAAATATAGAAAACTATAGCTATTTAATAAAGAAAGAAACAAAGTGATTAAACAAAAAATATAAAATACCAAACATATTACCAGGGGGATATCAAGATGAATACATATACTGCGAATGAATCGAATGTAAAATTAATTGGACGTACTTATTTAAGAGATGAAATACTTTGGTTTGCACTTTCAGGAACAGGAGTAGAATTTACATTCCAAGGTACCAAGGCAGTGATTACATTAGTCGGTGATAATGTATCTAGTGTTGCAGAAAATAAAGATAATTATGCTCGAATTGCTATTTATGTAAATGGTGAAAGAGTAATTGACGATATAATAGATCAAGAAGAAAAGACTTATACTGTCATTGATAGTAAAGTGGAAGAGACAGCAGTTGTTCAGATTATTAAATTATCGGAAACAGCGATGTCTACAGTTGGAGTTAAGCAGATTGCAGTAGAGGCTAAAGATGGAATTCACCCAACGAAGGACAAAGAACATCGTATTGAAATTATTGGAGATTCGATAACTTGCGGATATGGAATGGATGATCCGGATGAGAATCATCATTTTTCTACGACGACAGAGGATGTAACAAAGGCATATTCATATCGTACAATTCAAGCACTTAATGTCGATTATAGTATATTTTCCATTAGTGGATATGGAATTATATCAGGATATACAGAGAGTGGAAATAAGATTCCGGAACAGACTATACCACAATATTATGAAAAACTTGGATTTTCCTATGGAGATTTTGCTGGTTTGGTTAAGGTATCTTCGGTTGAGTGGGATTTTACTAAATATCAACCAGAACTTATTGTAATTAATCTTGGAACTAATGACGATAGCTATTGCCAAGATGACATTACTAGACAAGAAGATTATAAAGAGAATTATATTCAATTTATTAAGAAGGTTAGATCTTATAATAAGGATTCAAAAATATTATGTACGCTTGGAATCATGGGAGATAGATTATATCCTTTTGTTGAAAAAGCAGTAGAAGAATATACGATACAAACTGGCGATACTAATATAGAAACAATGAGATTTGATGTGCAGAATCCAGAAGATGGATATGTTGCAGATTGGCATCCAAGTGAGATAACTCACCAGAAAGCTGCTGATAAGATTGCGAAAGAAATAAAAACGATAATGAATTGGTAATTAGTATAAAAGATACCTTCAACTACGATTTGTGTGGTTGGAGGTATTTTTATGCTACTTAGTTATAAAATAATCTATATTTCTTTCCTATTATATATGAAGATTGAGAGTGCGATGGATGCTATGAAGATTAATATAGTCGCAATTGGAGTGAGTGATATATAAAATCTGATGGTCGCTTCTGATGGTATCTGCATGTGAAGGTTATTAACTAAAAGTACAACTAAGATTGCTGGAATACCAAATATTACAAATAGAGCAAGCCTTGCCTTCTCCATTCCTACTTTTAAGATAATTGGTGTCATTAAGGATAGAATAACAATGCATACCTCAAAGGACACTCCAATGGATAGATAATCTTCAAAAACAAATGCTTGGTGTTTGCTAACTTTATATAATGCACTAGTGATTAGTGAAAACACACTTCCGATGGCTGAACAACCAATTGCAAGGATGTATTTGGATAGTACAATCTCACTTCTTGTAATAGGAAGAGATAATGCATAACTATCCCATTTGGCAAGATCATCATAGCTAAAAGTTGCAAAAACGATAAAGGTTCCAAGAAATATAATCATATATGAAGCAAACATAATATTGTTGGTGAATAAGCCAAATATAAAATAGAATACAACGAGCAACAGTAAATTTCTTAAATATTTTCTATTTACAAGTACATCTTTAAAAATAAGTCCTAACATTTTTGTACCCCCTTTGAGTAGAATAACATAATATCTTCTAATGACGCACTGTCGATGATATAATTTGGATACTTTCTGGATAACTTTGCTTTATTAGTAACTAGTACTTCATAACCAAAGCTATTCTTGCGGTAGGATATGATATCTTTGATATCAATCTGTGAGAAATCACTTTGCTTACATTTTAGAATACCATAGCTATAGATAATATCATCTTTTGACTCACTGAGTTCGATTTTTCCTTCGTGAATAAAGGTAATGTAATCCGCTATCTTTTCTAGATCTCCAGTGATATGAGAAGACATTAGAATTGAATTCTTCTCGTCTTGTATGAATTCTAGAAAAACATCTAAGATCTCTGTGCGAACAATAGGGTCTAAGCCACTGGTAGGCTCATCGAGTAATAATAATTGAGGATTGTGGGAGAGTGCAGCTGCTATGGATAGCTTCATCTTCATTCCCCTTGAGAATTCTTTGATGTATTTTTTAGCTGGTAATTTAAATTGTTCTAAGTAGTGACTGTACAACTTACTATCCCAGTTCTTATATATTTTAGAGAGAAATAGGTCAACATCTTTAGCGTAAAGAGTATCATGAAAACGGCACTCATCAAATACGATGCCAATGTTTTGACGAATCTCTTTTTCACTTTTTATATTATCTAATCCAAAGATCTTAATTTCTCCATGGTCTCTATGAATGAGGTTCAGTATACTCTTAATTGTGGTACTCTTTCCAGCACCGTTTTCTCCGATAAAGCCCATAATGCTTCCTGGCTTTAAATTAAAACTTACATTATTTAATGCAAACGTATTATATCTTTTGCTAAGGTCTTTTACTTCTAAGCTATAATCCATAATATTCTCCATTCTGCAAACACTCCGTTAATATGGGTGTCAGCGTTAATTTGTTGTGTGAAATGTCTTTTATTTCACACTAGCTCCCATCCAGTCGCCTCCTGCGACATATAATAAGGGGTGTGAAATGTCTTTTATTTCACACTAGTTCCATCCAGTCGCCTCCTGCGACATATAATAAGGGGTGTGAAATGTCTTTTATTTCACACTACTCTCCTTTATATAGAAGTTCTAAAATTCCTGTAAGGTCTTCCAAGGTAAGATCGCACTGTTTGGATAAATCAATTGCTTTTGTTAAATAATCTTCTACCATTCGCTGATGTTCTTCCTTGATAAATTCAACGTTGTTCTTTCCGACAAAGCTTCCCTTTCCAGTAACTGTCTCGATAAAGCCATCGCGTTCTAGTTCTTCATAAGCTCTCTTCGTGGTGATGACGCTTATACGAAGTTCCTTGGCTAGAAGTCTCATAGATGGTAGGGAATCACCTTCTTTCAGTGTTCCATTTAATATCATTGCTTTTATCTGAGAATAAATCTGGTCATAAATTGGACTGTTACTCGAGTTACTAATAATAATATCCAATGTTGTACCTCCTTGGTATATTGTATATATCGTATATACACAATATACTTCTATATATATGATTTGTCAACTCTTTTTTATTCATTATTAATTTATTGATTGAATTACTAATCTAATAAATAGTCCGTTAGCTTCTTGCTAAGAGCAAATGTATTGATATAAATGAGTTCTCTTTGTATATTTACTTAAATTTTGATTCATATTATCAAAGAAACACTTGATATATTTTCCTTTTATTATTAAAATTCTAGTAGAATATATTAGCCTACACAAGTTCAAAAACAAGAACATATAAAGAACATATAAGTACATACAAGAATATATAAAATACATACAAAGCGCATACAAAATTACATAGCTAAAGCTTAGAAAATTATTAATAGAATAGAATGGAAAGGTATAGGTACTAATTTATGTACAAAATACTAATTGTTGAAGATGATGTAACAATTGCAGGAATATTAAATGAGAATCTTCGAAAATGGGGATTTGAATCAGACTATGTAACAGATTTCTCAAATGTAACAGCCAAATTTGTAGAGTTTAATCCACATCTTGTACTAATGGATATTTCATTACCGTTTTATAACGGTTATTATTGGTGTTCGGAGATTCGTAAGAGTTCGAAAGTGCCAATTGTCTTTATTTCCTCGAACAATACGAATATGGATATTGTTATGGCAATCAATATGGGTGGAGATGACTTTATCACAAAGCCATTTAGCCTTGATATTGTAGTTGCTAAAGTTCAGGCAATACTACGTAGGACATACTCTTACATAGGAGAGACAAAGGTATTAGAGCATGGTGGCGCGCTACTCAATCTATCAGAAGCTGCTCTTTATTATAAAGAGAATAAGATCGAGTTAACGAAGAATGAATTTAAGATATTAGAGGTTCTTCTTGAGAATAAAGGAAATGTTGTGAGCAGGGATATGATTATGAAAAAACTGTGGGATAGTGATAGCTTTATTGATGATAATACATTAACCGTTAATATGAACCGATTACGTAAAAAATTGGAATCCTATGAACTGATGGATTATATTACGACGAAGAAAGGGTTAGGGTATATTATCAATGATCATTGAGTATTTGAAATATCGTAAAATAACAATATTCTTATATCTATTTGTTATTGTATTCTTCCCATTTGTGCAATATTTAAATAACTTATCCATGAAAAGTGTTGTGTATAGTGTGGAAATCGTCAGCTTTTTGTTCTTCTTATGTGGAATATTTGATTTCAGGGATTTTGTAAAGAGAAACCATGATCTAGTACTTAAGAAAAAAGAAGTGAATATCTATTCTGCGAACTTAAAAAAACCAAGAAATCTACTAGAACAAAGTTATAATGAAATCATTGAAGAACTTTATGCGAAGACAAACGAAGCAATGGGGAAAATGGAAGGTAGTTATAGAGAGCAGATTGATTATTATACAATGTGGGTTCATCAGATTAAGACACCGATAGCTGCAATGCGCTTAACTTTACAAAATAGTAGAAACGTGAATCCTGATGCTCTTCTATTAGAAGAATTATTTAAGATTGAGCAATATGTAGAGATGGTGCTACATTATTTAAGAATTGAATCCATGTCCTCCGATCTTGAGTTACATAAGATTGACCTTGATTCTGTCTTAAGAGAGACAATTAAAAAATATTCTACGATATTTATACATAAAAAATTATCACTTCAATATGAAGCATTAAATCGTTCGGTCCTATCGGATGAGAAATGGTGCACCTTCCTAATTGAACAGATTTTATCCAATGCTTTAAAGTACACAAACACTGGATCTATAAAAATATATCTAGAAGAGGTACAAGTATCGAATTCTAGCAAAGGAAGTGAGGATAGAATTCGTCATGCGAAAGCTAAGGATAGCAAAAGCAGTGAACAACTGGAGGAAAAAAACGACCAAGTAAAACTTGTCATAGAGGACTCAGGTATTGGTATTCGAAAAGAAGATATTGAGAGAATCTTCGAGAAAGGATTTACAGGTTACAATGGAAGGTGGGACAAGAAGGCAAGTGGAATTGGGCTATACCTATGTGATAAGGTTGCTCGTAAGATTGCACATAAGATTGAGATTGAATCCGAACTATCCAAAGGAACGATAGTGAAGATTACCTTCCCTAATAGCCAGATTAAAGTATTCTAATTGAATAATTGAGACTACGAGTTATTGAGATTAAAGAAGCTTAGCTGTATATTGCTGTGTCAACCTACTTAGGTGAGATGCAGCAATTTGTTTTTTATTACGCTCTTAATTTTTCTTTGAGTCTTAACTAGATATAGGTTACTTTTTGCTGGACTACTTGTAAATTAAAAATTAAGTGAGTATAAGGCGTACGAGGCTTGCTATAAGAGATTTTTACCTCAGTATAGCAAGTATAAATAAATGAAAACTATGAAATGTCACATATAAAAGCTTCAATGTGACATTAATGTAAGAAACGAAATTGATAATGTAAGCTAAAGTTAAGGTATCGCTCCCTAATTCTTGGTATTATAGTTACAGAAAGAAACGAACAAACAATAAATTATAAATTGGAGGAAAACAAATATGGCATTATTAGAAGTTAAGAATCTTAAAAAAATATATACAACAAGATTAGGAGGACAGCAGTTCCAAGCATTATCAAGTGTTAACTTTTCAGTAGAAGAAGGAGAATATGTAGCAATCATGGGTGCATCTGGCTCTGGTAAGACTACATTATTAAATATATTAGCTTCCCTAGATAAACCAACAAGTGGAGAAGTACTATTAGAAGGAAAGAGTTTTGCTAAGATTAAAGACAGAGATATCTCAGCATTTCGTAGAGATAATCTAGGATTTGTTTTTCAAGATTTCAATCTATTAGATACCTTTTCCTTAAAGGATAATATTCTACTTCCACTAGTATTAGCAAAGAAACCTTACTCATTAATGGAACAACGCTTAATGCCAATTGCAGAGAAATTAGAGATCAAAGAATTATTAAATAAATTTCCATATGAAGTATCAGGTGGGCAAAAGCAAAGAGTTGCGGTAGCGAGAGCATTAATTACGAATCCAAGGATTATTCTTGCAGATGAACCAACAGGAGCATTGGATTCCAAAGCTTCCAGTAATCTTTTGAAAATCTTCTCAGATATTAATAAATCAGGTCAGACCATCTTAATGGTTACACATAGTACAATGGCAGCAAGTCATGCAAAGAGAGTTCTATTTATTAAAGACGGTGAAGTATTCCACCAATTATACAAAGGTAATCTAACAAACGAAGAAATGTTCCAGAAAATCGTATCAACCTTAGCAGTAGTTACAGATGGAGGTGTTGACATTGGGTAAGTTCTTTTATTCCAAATTAGCAATTACAAATCTTAAACATAATAAAAATGCATATGTTCCTTACATGTTAGCATGTATTGGTATCATATTTACGTATTTCTTATTTTCCGTCATTGGTAACAATGAAGGTATGAAAAATGTAAGCGGTCAGAGTGAATTATCATTAATTATTAGATTAGGTCAAGTTGTAGTTGGTATCTTCTCTGTAATCTTTATACTATATGCAAATAGTTTTCTTATGAAACGAAGAAAGAAAGAACTTGGTCTTTATGGAATCTTAGGATTAGAGAAAAGACATGTATCTTATGTTATGTTCTATGAGACTTTATTTATGAGTGTAGTTAACATCGGAATTGGATTAATCTTCGGTGTTGTATTTGGTAAATTAGTATTTTTAGGTTTATTAAAAATATTAAAAACTGCTGGTGATAGTACATTTGTAATATCAGCTTCTTCTGTAGTAAATACAGTTATATTCTTTGCAATTTTATTTTTAATAGATTTAGTAATTAATTATGTTAGCGTTCATGTTGCTAATCCAATTGCCTTATTAAAAGGTGGAGATGAAGGCGAAAAAGAGCCTAAAACACAGATTATATGGACTCTTATTGGAGTTGCATGTATGGCAGCAGGATATTACAAAGCAATGACAGTAGCTTCTTCCGTTGATGCCATTACACAATTTTTCATCGCGGTATTATTCGTTATTGCAGGTACTTTCTTATTATTTATGAGTGGTTCTGTTGCTTTACTTAAATTATTAAAGAAAAATAAAAAATTATATTATCAACCAAATAACTTTATCTCTATCTCAAGTATGATCTACCGTATGAAACAAAATGCAGCGGGGCTTGCCTCCATCTGTATCCTAAGTACTATGGTGTTAGTTACCGCTTCTACAACAATTGCATTATATATGGGTGAAGAAGATGCGTTAAGAGAAATGAGTCCTTTTGACATTACAGTTAGTGCAGAGAGTGCAAAGGTAAATGATGAATATCTTAATAAATTATCTGATCTAGCAGATAAAAATGATATTACGGTTACAAAAACAACAAGTTATAACTATATTAAAGCATATGAGATCATTGCAAATAAAAAAGTAAAGAAAATGAGTAGAAAATACTCCATGTCATATTTACAAACACATGCATGTGGTATTAAATTCATTACAATTGAACAATATAATAAAATGATTAAGGGATCTAAGCAATTAAATGAAAAAGAAGCTATCATGTTAAATCCAACATTTGATTATAAAGATAAAACCCTTACCATTGGAAATGAAACATTATCAGTAAAGGCAACAGAAACATATAATGGATTACCAAAGCAATCAGATGCCATTAATCGAGAGACTTATATTGTTCTTAATCAAGCAGATCTGCAACAGGTTATAAAAGAATTAGAGCAAATCGATAGTGATGGTTTCAAAAGCACGGAACAATTTGATCTATTCCAAACTATTAAAGGAAGCAGAAGCAATCGTCTTCAATACGGAAATGATATTAGTGAATGGGTGAAAACCAATAGTTCTTCTATGGATAGTATTGATGTCAATCGTGAAACTATGTTTAAATTATATGGAGGACTTCTATTCATTGGTGTATTCTTAAGTCTTCTATTCTTACTTGCAACAGTATTAATTATCTACTTTAAACAAGTATCCGAAGGATTCAGTGACAGAAAGCGTTTTGTTATCTTAAGAAAAGTAGGTATGGACCAAAAAGCTATTAAGCAAACCATCAATAAACAGATTATCATGGTATTCTTCTTACCATTAGTAACAGCAGTAATTCATATTGCATTTGCATTTAAAATGATCTGCATGATGTTACAGATGTTCTACTTAACCAATACAGATTTATTTGTAAAATGTACGATTGGTACAATTCTTGTATTCTCAGTTATTTATGTGGCAGTATATCTTACGACTGCAAAGGTATATTATAAAGTTGTCAATGAGGAGAATTAGGAGATAGAATATTATAGAAGATTAGATAACTAGACTAGGTAAATAAAAAAGTCAGATAATAATAGATTAGTTAAATAAAAGATGAAATAAAGATTAGAGTATTAAAATCAAATAGTAAATAGGGGTATTACACCGGTATAAATATGGTGTAATACCCCTACTATGTTAACTACAAGTATTGTTAGAGTAATCTGTTGAGATTAACTGTAAGAAAAGAGAAAGAAATGTAAGGAAATTTTAAAGAAATTTTCCTGAAACTTCATGTACAAAATTTCCATTTAGTGATACTATATGGAACATATAGTAAAAAATCTAATGATTTTGAGTTTTCCAAAGAGGCTAATTTTTTGAGTCTTTTAGAGAAAACTCTTTTTGTATATAAAAATACAAAAATGTATATTTATTTACAAAAAAATAACATGCATAAAATAGGGGGTATCATATGAGTGAAAATCATGTAGTAACAGTAGAAAACCTAAACAAATTCTATGGAAAGCGACAAGTATTAAAGGACGTATCCTTTTACATAGATAAAAATGAAATCGTGGGATTTATCGGACCAAATGGAGCAGGTAAGTCTACCACCATGAAGTGTATGTGTAACTTAATCTTTCCAGATAGCGGAACCATTCGTATTTGTGGTTATGATATCTTAAAAGAAAGAGATAAGGCACTCTCTTGTCAGGCAGCATTAATCGAAAGCCCTGGTCTCTACATGGATATGTCAGGAAAAGAGAACATCAAGCTTATTGCCAAGATGAGAAAAGTTCCAGATGCAAGAGTAAATGAACTAATTGAATTCACCGGTCTTGATAAGAAGATCAATCTAAAAGTCGGAAAATATTCTATGGGTATGAAGCAAAGGTTAGGACTTGCCATAGCCCTCTTAAGTAAACCACGATTTATCATTCTTGATGAGCCAACCAATGGATTGGACCCTACAGGAATCATAGACCTAAGAAATACACTACATAATCTTGTTAAAGAAGAAAAGTTATCCATTCTATTTTCTTCCCATCAACTTGGAGAGATAGAAAAACTAGCCAATCGTATTATCTGTATTAATAATGGAAGAATCATTGATACTCCACAAGCTTTGGATGGAAGTATGCATTATATCTTACAACTTTCCGATGCTGTAAAGGCAAAGAATATCTTTGCAAAAAGAATAAAAGAAGACAAGATTGAGTTAATTGGAAGTGACAGTATCAAAGTAATTATTGATGATCAACCAGTATTATCACAAAGCTTAAAGGAAATCTTAGATGAGGATATTACCTTATTAGATATTAATAAGATGGAACTTGATATTGAGTCAATCTATAAAGAAGTGTATGGTGATCATCATGAGTAGATTAATACAGATGGAATTATATAAGTTTATGAAGCAAAGGAAGAATCAAATAATCTTAGCGGGTCTATTTCTTTTCTTCTTAGGAGTTGTAATTTATTATAGTTATGAGCAGAGACAATATGATTTTAATATGCGAAGTGAAATGGAAAGCGAATATTATAATGCTAGTGCTGTCGTAGATAGCCTATCATTAAAAAAAGATCGGTTAGAGAAAGGAACAAAAGAGGAAGTAGAGGAAATAAAAAGAACATCCCCTGACTTTTATGAAGAATATGATTTTTGGATGAATGAGAAAGATACTTCCTTTAAGCTATTCTACTATTATAAAAATAGAAAAGTAAAAGGTGCAGAGTATTGTAAAAAGATTGAAGTGGAAAAGTACAAGAACCTGTTAATTGGATGGGAAAAAGGGTTTATGTCAAAGGATCAATTGATATCAAGAGGTCAGGAACCAACAGAGTTAGAAAGACAGATTCGCATAAATCAGTATTTATTAAAAAATAAATTACATATAGTAGATAATCCATATCAACTGACGGGAGTTAATTTCCTATTTCTTATGCTAAAAGGATATATGCCAATGATTCTATTAGTAATTATTATACTATTATGCATGGATATTTTCTTATCAGAGATGGAGGAGGGAAGCTATAAGTTATATTTGACGCAGCCCTTTTCAAGGAGAAAAGCATTCTTATCTAAAATATTTGTAGCAGGAATTACGAGTATTGGTAGTGTAGTAGTGTTGTTGTTTGCATTTTTTGGGATAACTAGTATTCTAAATGGTGTGGGTTCTATGAAGTATCCGCAGACAATGACAGAAGGAAAAATGCTTCTTTCCTTGACTCCTGATAGTAATCTACTAGGTAAATTGGATATTACAACCACAGGTAAGTATCTAATGTTAGGATATCTATTATTAGCCCTAGTAATCATAACAACGGTAATGGTTACAATCTATATATCTGTACTGACAGACTCTACATCGATAACCATTGGAGTTATTACAGCGTTATTGTTATTAGGCTTTGTCTTAAGTTCCTTCTTAGATACTACAATATCACTTCATGCATTTTACCCACTTACCTATATTAATGTCTATTCAGTTCTGAATGCTCAGGTAAATGCACCATTATTGCTGGGGCTTGTGGTGAATGGTCTTATTGTATTCGTAGCGTTAATACTGAGTTATCAGAGATTTTGTAAAAAGGACCTACTAGGGGGGTGCTAGTTAATGAGGACATTTATATGGTTTGAACTAAAAAAGAGAGTAAGACAAGCCAAGACATGGGGATTAATTATCTTATTATTAATGGTGTCTTTATTGGTTATAAAAAATTATAAAATAAAATTGGAGGAAATAAATTCAAATAAGGGAAATTACAGTATAGGAGATATATTTATTACAGAAGCTAAAATTTCCAAATATAATGCTGATGATTTACATAGCAAAGAACATTACATTAAGACAAAATATGTATATGAATTGTTAAAGAAAGTTGGAAAGCAAGTCAAGGAAGCAGAAAAAAGAAATGATAGGAAGGAATATAATCGAGCAGTAACATTTGGATATCTTCTATTGAGTAAAGAAGCTGCCCAAAAAGAGGGATCTCTTAGAGAACTAAGTTTTCGAAATTCTATAGAACCTATATGGAATATAGTAAGTGAGGATGTAGAATATGATTCAGTTAATACTGAATATGCAAATTCATATGCGAATCGAAAAATGTACTTTGAAACCTTATTATCTGCAAAATATTATTATGCCTTATATCAACATAATCTAAAAGATAGTAATGAATATCAAATTGATAGTTTGTCATTTTGCTATCATTATTTGAACAAAATTATGCCTATTTTGTTAGCAGTTCTGGTTTTAATCATTATGTTTGATAGTGTAAACGAGGAGCACAGTAAAGGAAGTTTGAAATTAGTATTAACCCAACCATTTTCTAGAATAAAATACATGATTTCTAAAATAATTGTGGGATTTTTGCATACCGTTTTTGTGATTGTAATTCCAATTATCCCAATTGTATCTATTATGGGATTGGGAGATTCATTTAACAACTATAATTACCCAGTATTGTACTTAAGGCATAGTTTTAATTCATTATTTTCCATTCATAATCATTTGGAATATGATATAAAGCATTTTGGCTACAACAAGTATTTTGGCTTTAGTTCAGCCTCATTTTATTCGAAAGGAGAGGAGGGAGGAGTAAGTAATCAAATTACAATAATGCCTCTTTATCAATTTTTATTGTTATCCTTTTTAATACTAATATTTATCATCCTTTTTTATGTAGTATTAAATACATTAATATCTTGTATCTTTAAAAGCAAAATTATATCATTTGCAGTTTCAGGATTGATTACAATTGTTGGAATGGTATTAAGTAATCCATTCATCTCATCAGATAACTATAATCTAAGCCCATTTTCTATGAATAATCCCGTGCGGATACTTAGTGGAACTTATAATGTGACAGCATTAACTGCAATTGCCGTACTCTCCATATGCTCTGTTATTTTATTTGTAGTTAATGTAATATACTTTAGAAAAAAGAATCTGTAGTAAAATATTTCGTTAAGGGGGGTTTGTGAATGAGAACTTTTATATGGTTTGAGGTTAAAAAGAGGGTAAGACAAGCCAAAACATGGGGGTTAATTATTTTATTGTTAATAGTATCATTGTTAGTAATAAAGAATTATAATCTACAAGATAAATTTGTTTATGTAAATTATGGTAAGGATTTTAAAAGCTTATCTAAAAACCCATATATTGACGATGAATTAAAGAATCTACGTAATAAAGAAAATTATAAAGTAGCTAAATATAGTTATGGTGTAATTTATAAAACTGGTGAAGAAGCAGAAATAGCATTACAAAAGAAAGATATGAAAGAATTCTATCGAGCAGTAACATTTGGTCATCTTTTATATGCAAAAAGTAATGCAGAGCATGAAGGAACATTAAGAGAAATTAGTTTTCGTAATATGACAAAAGATATCTGGAAAAATGTAAGTAATGGTGTTGATTATGACTCAGTAAGTTTTAAAGTTATGAATATAAATTTTTCACGAAATTTTTATTTTGATTTTCTGACATGTGCAAAATATTTTTATTCTTTGTATGAGCATAATTTAAAAGATAGTAATACATACCAAATGGATAGTATGGCATTTTGCTATCATTATTTGAATAAGATTGTGCCAATTTTGTTAGCAGTGCTAATATTGATTATTATGTTTGATAGTATAAATGAGGAGCATAGTAAAGGTAGCTTAAAATTAATATTAACGCAACCGTTTTCAAGAAAAAGGTATTTGCTTGCCAAAATAATAGTAGGTGTTATGCATACAATCTTTGTGGTGGTAATTCCGATGATTGGAATTGTATGTGTTATGGGAATAGGAGATTTTTTCAAAAATTATAACTATCCGGTTTTGTATCTTAGAAGAAGTTTTACTCGGTTTTTTTCTATTCATAATAATTTGGAATATGACTTGAAACATTTTGGAGTTAATAAATATTATGGGTTTAGTTTGACATCCTATAGTCCAAAAGGTTCACAAGATGGAATAAGTAATCGAATTACAATATTACCTCTTTATCAATTTCTACTGTTATCTTCTTTAATATTACTATTTATGATCATATTCTATGTTGTATTAAATACATTAATATCCTGTATCTTTAAAAGTAAAATTATATCGTTTGCAATTGCAGGATTGATTACAATCGTTGGAATGATATTAAGCAATCCGTTAATCTCATCAGATTCCTATAATCTTAGTCCATTCTCTATGAATAATCCAGTGCGGATTCTGAGTGGAACTTATAATGTAACAGCATTAACTGCAATGATTGTACTATTTGCTAGTTCCTTAGTACTATTTATTGTTAACGTACTTTATTTTAGAAAGAAAAATCTCTAGAAAGTATAAGAATAAACTGTTGAGTAGTTCATGAAATGATAAGAAAATAATTTTTGGGAGAAAGGGAGGAATCAAAGGAATGAAAATAAAGAAAACGATTAGCTTAATCTTACCATTAACAACGATCTTACTAATTGCTACCTCTTGTAGTTCGAAGAAGGTGAAGTTAGAGCAATTAAAGCCACCCTCAAAAGGGGAAGAGATTGTAGTAATGAAAACAAATTACGGGGACATTAAGATACGATTATTCCCTAAAGTTGCTCCAAAAGCAGTGGAGAATTTTAAGACACAGATAAAAAGAGGTTATTATGATGGGAAGACTTTCTACAGAACGAAAAAGGATTACTTTATTCAAGGTGGGTCGAATGGTGATATTCTTCGAGACAGTATCTGGGGAAAGTATTATGAAGACGAATTCGATAAAGACTATATACATATAAGAGGTTCCTTGTGTAATGCGAACTTGGGAGAACCAGATACGAATGGAAGTGCTTTCTTTATTGTCCAGAATAAAAAAGTGGAAGAAGATCTTGTGGATACGATGAATGATCTGGTGGACGAGGGGGCTTACTCTAAAGATATTGCCAATGCTTACAAACAGCTTGGGGGTGTACCAGATTATGATATGAAATACACGGTATTTGGTCAGGTATATGAAGGAATGAATACGGTGGATAAGATTGCAAATGTGGAGGTAGATGAAAGCGATAAACCCAAGAAAGAAGTTGTGATTGAATCTGCGAAGATTGAGAAATATAAGGAATATAAGAAATAAATTGATCTATGTTAAGTGTATCAATGTATTAAGATAGACCTGAGGCAATCACATGTGTATCATATCAAAATGACGAAAAAGATATGCATGTGATAGCCTCAGGTTATTTTATTATAAGTTACGTAGTTTATGAAATGGTGTATGTCAATTTTAAGTACAAGTAAAAGGTTAGGTGTTGTAGGTTACTTCGTTACCGTTACCTTACATTTGGAAGTCAGCCCATTCTCTGTTGTTATAGTAATAACAGCAGTACCAACTTTTTTCGCTCTAATCTTACCCGTTGTTTTATTTACTCGAACTATAGAAGAATTAGAGCTAGAATAAGTATATTTTGAGTGTGTAGTGGAAGGCGAGAGAGAAGCTTTTAGCATATAAGTACTTTTTAATTTGAGTTTCTTAGTACTTACCTGAAAGGCCACATTCGTTGGTGGAGTTACAGTGATCTTGATTGTTTTTACAGTTTCATTTCCAACAGTATCAATCGCATAGATGGTATAGGTAGTTGTCTTAGACACATTCATGATTGCAAAATGATTCGTAAGAGTTAATTCGGTTCCATTGGCTCCTTGGTCAAAATAGGAGGCAGGTTGAATTCCTTTTGCATATCTTACCTTTGATAGATTCCCACTAGAATCAGTTATTGTTACTTTTAGTATTTTCTTATAGGAACCAGTGAGGGTGCTTGTCTTAGTGATTATAGTTGGAGCTGTCTGATCGAGTGCTTGAATAGAGGCTGAGTTCAAGGAAAGTGCAGCATAGGCATCTACTAGTCCTCCAGTTGCTACTTTACCAGTCAGGCTAGGAAGTGATCTAGTGGTACTTAGTACAATATTCTTGGTTTCTAGGACCGTAATATCATCATAATAAGCATATACCATAGCAAGGACTGCGGTTACCATGGGAGCAGCCATTGAGGTTCCAGTCATATAACTATACTCATTTCCTACGACAGTGCTAGCGATTGTAGTACCTGGAGCAGCAACATCTACACTATTAACACCGTAATTGGAGGAGTAATGCAATGTTCCGTTACAAGTTAGATTAGCAACAGATACAATATTATCATAGGAATAGGAGGCTGGGTACATGGGTGATTCATCGATATCTACGGCATTGGAATTCTCATCTCCATTACCAGCGGCACAGACAAATAGCATGTCGGAATCTTTGATAACATTACTTAAAGCCTTATCATCTACTTCAATTCCAAAGCTAAGGTTGCAGATCTTCGCACCATTCTCCTCGGCATATTGAATTGCTTCTATAATAGATGACGTAGAACCGGAACCATCTTGGCCTCCAAGTGCTTTCACGGACATGATTCGTACATTGGTGTTAGAAGCAACTCCTGCGACACCTATATTATTTCTCTCAGCAGCAATGATGCCTGCGATATGGGTACCATGATCATCTTCGGCACTTCTAGCATGGAATAAAGTATTATTACCCGAATAAAAATTCCATCCATGAATGTCATCAATATATCCGTTCTTATCATTATCAATTCCATCACCAGAGATCTCACCCGTGTTCGTCCACATAACATTTTTAAGATCACTATGAGTGTAATCGACACCAGTGTCAATGACAGCTACCGTAATATCTCTGCCACCGTTAAAGACATCCCATGCCTCTGGAACATTCATATCGATATCTGCTACAGATGAGGTGTCTTCATCATCTGTAAAAGTTCCATTATTATTAAGCCCCCACTCTTTGCTATAGTAAGTATCGGTAGGAGTAGACTGAATATGATACGTATAATTGGGTTGAATAGATAGAACATTTTTATCAGAGGAAAGTTCTTTAATGGTGCTATTTAATTCTGATTTGTTATCTAGTTCGATTAACATACTCTGATCGGTTAGATCCTTAGTATCTTCATTTTTAGCAATGTCATTAGCAACAGACGAGGAAGGAATATCTGATTTATAAGTTACAATAACTTCATTCGAATCATAATCATTTAAGTTTGTGACTAAAGTAGGTTCGGTGGAGGTTAAAGTTGTATTTACTATATCTGAGGAACTAACTTCTTCAGCAGATACCAATAAGGGAGTCTTAGATATTGGCAAAGCAGAAGCAAAGAATAAAGTTACTATGAGTGAAAACGCTATCATACGTTTAGATCTCTTCACGTAAAATTCCCCCTTTTATCGTATTAATTATTACTGTATACTATTCAAATATAGCAAAAAGTTGTGTAAGAAGTGTGATGAATCTATGTCAGAATAATGGCATGGGTCAACTTGTATAGTGATTTTTTAAAAAATTTGCGACACCATCGTTATAATTATAATCAATCACTTTAGTAGCAGCTTTCTTCACGTCCTCTTTTGCATTCGCTACCGCATAACATTCCTCGCATGCCTTAAATAAAGCAAGATCGTTGAGATTATCTCCGAATCCTATGATCTGATCGAATTCATATTGCTTTCTCAGGTACTGTACAGCATTGTATTTACTTGCATTCACGCTAAAGATTTCAAGATACCATAGATCCTTGGAATAGATATCTGTATAACGTTCTAATTTGAGTGATGGTTCGTCGGACAGCAGTTCATAGAGTTCCTTTGTCTTCTCTTCGGTATCAATTAGACAGAAATATAATATATGAGTTGGATCAAGTTCTGAAAAATCTTCTACCTTTACAAATCGTTTTTGAAATAGATTCACGCGTTCATCATGAAAATCTTTTCGTCCTTTAGAGTCAAGATCTTCATAGTAAGTACATAATGTATTGTCTTTGATCTCATAGAGAAAGCCAGTCATATTGGTCTCTTTGAGGAAATCTAGGATTACTTTTATAGTATCCTTGTCAAGGTATTCAATCTTTTCGTAACGGTTTAGTCCTTTATTATAAACACACGCACCATTCATAAGAACGAGTGGAAGCCTTATATTTAACGGTTCAAGGAGCTTATTGGTGGAAGCATAAGTCCTAGCTGTTGCACAGGTGAAGTTCATCCCCTTTTGCATTAATTCATTTATGGTCTGTATGGTAGAAGGAGATAATTTTGCATTCGGTTGTAGTAGTGTGCCGTCTAAATCGCTGATATATAGAGTATTCATAATGTTGTATAAGTGAGAGCAAGATGCGTTCACTTTAGTCCTTTCTTTAATCTTATATGATTGTATAAGAGAGGCAAGGGGCTTTCTTAACCTACATAGTAATAAAGTGTAGGTTACTCCAATCCTTGTCTTCTATAAAATAACTATTTTAAAATACATTTTTCCATGAATTTTTTATGTGTTGAATCTTATATATAATTTTAGCATGAATTCGTAGTAAAAGAAAGAACACTCGTTATGAAAAGATGGAATCATACAAAGAATGGTGGAGAGATAATACGAGGAATATTACAAGGAATGATACAAAGAAGAATCGAATTATAAATAGGAAAAGAAAAAATTAGAAAAAAATAAAAATAGAAATGAAAAACGATAAATCTAGGAAAAAGCACGGAACAATAAAGAAAGTAATTGTATATATTATAATAGGAACAATGTAACCTAAAAATGCTAATCCGTATTTTGACTCTACTGGTCTGACATTACTGTTTCGAAGTGCATATAGATATACTTTTATGAGATAATGAATATATGGAGGTGTTTATTATCTCAAGATATTTATATTTAAAATCTTAATCTTAATTTTCAAAAGAAATAAGAAATGAGGTAATTAGTTTACTTCCATAGCTATATTTATCCTTACTAGCAAGAGCGAAACGTGTGCACTTTTGAAAGAGGTGATAGATATGAATCGAATACAAGATTATTATGTACTGAATTGTTTAGATTTACCCACAATTCCTTGGAAAGAATACTATCATTCAACCAAGCTTAGCAAAGATATTCTGTGGACTATAAAAAGTGAGAAAAATAAAAAAAACAATACAGAATTGCCAAGAATGATTGGTGTAACCGCAAAAGAAGCCAAAGATTTTGGAGGTAAGTTATATAAGGAACTTGGTGAAGGAGAGATGGTGTTCTATTATCCATACTTCTTTGCAATCAAGAGTGGTATCATAGATATTAATTATGACCGGGTAGCAATCGAAGCAGTAAAAGATGACGTTGATAATCTTGTGAGAAGAAATAATGTGGATATGACGATGATATTTCATGATGATGATCTAGAGATATTTGGAGACCAGGATTTTCTTACACAAGAAGAAATACTTGAATTAATTGACTGTGCAGTGAAGATTAAAAAACAATGTGCAGCAGACATAGAATACGGTAAGAACTTCTTGCTCCAGTGGAGTTATGCTTGTTATACGAGCACGAGAAAGCAACCTATTGGTAAGAAAAATCTAATGTTTCATAAAGTAAAAGTAATTTAATAAAGGATAGTATTGTGAAATCTAATGCAAAATCAAAGTAGTAATATAAGAATATGAAAAATCCTCTTAAAGAATCGATATCAATCGACAATCTAAGAGGATTTTTCCTTATCATCTATTCAATTTAAAATTAGTGACTAAAATCAGTGGCATCCTAGTTTTTCACCATCAGTTAAGCGAAGAGCTAATGGTAATGATGCCCCACCAACAAGGTTACCGATAGCGATTACGACGATATAAAGAAGTGCTTTAGCATTCCAAGCGTCTGCCATTGAGAAGTAGAACATATCTGCAATACTATGTTCAAATCCGCAAAGGATAAATACCATAATAGGTAAAACAAGAGCTAAGTGCTTACCAACACTGTCTTTAATTGTTTGGAATCCAATAACTGCGATACACATCATAACACCACAGAAAAATGCCATAACAAAAGTACTAAAAAGTGTATCCGATAATTTACCATTTACTAATTCAACAGTGTGGTCAATTAATTTAGATTCTTTCGTATGTCTTAATAAATAACCTGTTCCAATTGTTCCTACTGCATTTCCAAGGTATACAACTAATACAGTTAATAAATAACTTGGTTTTTCGTTAGGAATGTAACATACTTTACCGGTATAAAGATTCAATCCAAATGTATAGATTGTGAATAAACCGATTGAGAATAAGAATGCGCCAACCATATGGTTTTCAAGTGTTAGATAAATTGTTCCACCTAAGCAGATAGCGATTCCGGCTAAGATTGCTTTTACAAAAGTTTTAATCATGTCGTTCCATCCTTTAAGTTTTTTGTATCGTTTACGATAACTGTAACAATCTGTGCTTTACGCAAAGAAATTACGTTATCCACGTAATTTGTCGATGTTTATTATATCATACTCAGATTATGAAATTCTATGTTTTTATTCACAAAAAATTTATGAAATTATTTGTTTTTTTAGATATTTTGTGAAGAATTTAACGAAATATAATAAGGATTTAACAGTTGCTGGTTATAATTAGAAGGGATAATTATAACTAAGAGGGAATTTTTACATAATGAATTTTTTTGACTCATAGAACTTGTTCACTAAATCCAAGTCTTAACATATTCATTAATAAATATAGCAGCAAAAAGGTAGACCATATTGTAGTAAATCATGTATTAATTGACAGCCATACTATCTGCATGATAGTATTACAAACAACCTGAAAGAAAATTATGGAGGGGCATTTGATGGATATTTACTTAAGGATTGATATAGATTTAATGGCAATGTTTTTTCTGGGTGCAATATTATTCATTGCATATAAAAGTTTAGATATGCAAGATATAATAAATAAAGCTTATATGATAGTATCATTTATTGTTATGCTTGAACTTTTATTTGAAGCAAGCAGTTGTGTAATTAATGGGAATACGGGGGAGCTTAGTAGATACATTTCGTATATACTTCATATTTTCTTGTTTACTACAGCACCAATATTATCGATGTCTGGATATTATTTAATTCGATTTGTAGTGATGTCAGATTACATTATAAATAAGAAAAAAGCCATCTTATTGGGATTACCTGTGTTCATTAGTATGGGATTTACTTTATTATCACTAAAATATAATTACATATTTTATCTTGATGCAGATAATATCTATCACAGAGGAGACTTTTTCATTGCTTTTTCAATTATCACATACTTTTATTTCTTGCTAGACATGATAGTAATTATCCGATATCGTAAACTATTTATTCAGCAAGAATTAATCTCATTAATATTATTTATCCTACTACCAACAATAGGAGGCGTTATTCAGACTCTTTTTTATGGACCTTTGCTTATGTGGAGTGCGACAGCATTGGCTCTTGTAATCATATATGTCTTTCTACAGCAAAGCATGGTTCATCTAGACGATTTGACTGGAACATGGACGAGAGGTTCGTTCGAATATTATATGAACAAACGTCTAAAATATCATTTAAAAAAGCAATTTGGACTTATCTATTGTGACTTAGATAATTTTAAATCAATCAATGATGGGTATGGGCACTATGAGGGTGATCGAGCAATCATGACAGCTACACAAATTATCAAGAATTCATTAAGAAAAAATGATATTATTGCTAGAATGGGTGGAGATGAATTCGTCATGCTAGTAGAATGTGATTCAATTCAGAGACTTGATGATATTGTTGTTAGGATGAAGCAGAAGTTTAATACATATAACAAGGTATCAGGTAAAGATTATCGATTAGACTGTAGCTTTGGAGCGGACATGTTAGACTTGTCCCAAGGAACAACAGAGCAGATGTTACATCACGTAGATTGCTTGATGTATGAGAATAAGAGGAGTAAGAAAAAATAGATATTAATCTATATCCTATACAATCAAATAATAATATAGAAGTAAATCTCCGCCTTTGGTGGAGATTTTTTAATGCAATTTTAATACTGCTCTATTGGTTTATAATCCCTATTTTATATTGCAAATGATATATTAATTAAGCAATAAGGAAGAACTCAACAGAAGTAATAAGAAAAGAGTATATCAAAATAGGAATGGAGTTGGAGAGATGTTAAATACAATAATTCAATATACTTTATACCTTGTCATTTTAATTTTACTGGCAATTCCGCTCGGAATATATATTGGTAAAGTTATGGATGGGGAAAAAGTTTTGTTGACAAAGTTAGTAGCGCCTTTTGAAAAACTAATTTACCGTATCTTACATATTGATAGGGAGGATGATATGAGTTGGAAAAGGTACGCAGCGTGTATCTTGTGGATTAGTGGTGTTAGTTTTGTCGTATTATTTATCATGCTGATGTTACAAGGATTTCTACCTTTGAATCCTGCAAAGGTAAAGGGAATGAGCTGGCATTTGGCTTTTAATACAGCAATCAGCTTTATTACAAATACCAATTGGCAAGCATATAGTGGCGAGACGGGAGCCTCTTACTTTACACAAATGATTGGTCTAACGGTACAGAACTTTGTGTCAGCAGCAGTTGGAATTGCAGTATTATTTGCAGTAATTCGAGGATTTATTCGAACCAAGAAAGATAAAATCGGTAACTTCTTTGTGGATTTTACGAGAATTATTCTATATATATTAATCCCTATGTCAGTTATCGTATCTATTTTTATAGTATCACAAGGAGTGGTACAAAACTTTCATACATATGAAACGGTAAAATTGGTTGAGCCTATTACATTAGAGGATGGAACGGTTGTAACAGAAGAAATGGTTCCAATGGGACCAGCGGCAAGTCAGATTGCAATCAAACAGTTAGGAACGAATGGGGGTGGATTCTTTGGTACGAACTCAGCATTTCCGCTTGAGAATCCAACAGCACTTTCTAACTTAATCGAGATGCTTTCTATCTTATTAATTCCTGCAGCATTATGTTTTACTTTTGGTAGAAATGTAAAAGATGCAAAACAAGGAAGGGCAATTTTTGCCGCTATGTTTACGGTATTAGTAATTGCACTAATAAGTGTAGCAGTTAGTGAACAGTTTGGAACAAAGCAATTAGAAAATGGTGGTAGTGTTAACTTAAGCGCAGTGAGTCAGGCTGGTGGCAATATGGAAGGAAAAGAAGCAAGATTCGGTATGGCATCTTCCAATACCTGGTCAGTATTTACAACAGCGGCCTCCAATGGTTCTGTCAATGCGATGTTAGATTCTTATACTCCCCTTGGTGGAATGGTTCTTATGCTATTGATGCAACTTGGAGAAGTAATCTTTGGTGGTGTTGGCTGTGGGTTATATGGGATGTTAGGTTTTGCTATCCTTACAGTATTCATTGCAGGGCTGATGGTAGGAAGAACGCCAGAGTACCTTGGCAAGAAGATTGAACCATTTGAAATGAAGATGGGGGTACTTGCTTGCCTTGCTACACCAGTTGCAATTCTAATAGGTAGTGGAATTGCAGCAGCGATTCCTTCCATTGTAGATAGCTTAAATAATACTGGAGCACATGGATTTTCGGAATTATTATATACCTATTCATCCGCTGGTGGTAATAATGGTTCTGCTTTTGCTGGATTTGCTGCCGATAAGTTATTTATCAATGTCTCCTTAGGTCTATGTATGCTATTTGCTAGGTTTGCTCCTATGCTTGCGATGTTAGCGGCAGCTGGAAGTCTTGCTAAGAAGAAAAAAGTAGCAGCAACATCAGGAACATTATCCACGAGTAATTTCATGTTTGTAGGATTACTCATCTTTGTTATCTTGTTAATTGGAGCTTTAAGTTTCTTCCCTGCGTTAGCATTGGGACCAATTGCAGAACACTTAAAAATGATAGGTTAGGGGGAGAATTGAATGAGTGAAAGTAAGAATTCAAGTATGATTGATAGAAAGATGATGATTCGAGCATTAAAAGATTCCTTTATTAAATTATCTCCTAAGACTCAAATTGAGAATCTAGTTATGTTTTTAGTATATGTCTCAGCAATATTAACAACAGCATTATTTTTCCTTTCTCTTTTTGGAATACAAGATGCACCATCTGGATATATCTTAGGAATTACGATTATCTTATGGTTTACGGTATTATTTGCGAACTTTGCGGAAGCAATTGCAGAGGGTAGGGGAAAAGCGCAAGCAGATTCCTTACGTTCTGCTAAGAAAGACGTTACAGCACATAAAATACCTTCGATTGATAGTAAAGAAAAGGTTGAAGAAATATCCTCTGCGCTACTGAAAAAAGGAGATATTGTTATCGTAAAAGCTGGGGAACAGATTCCAGCAGATGGTGAAGTGTTAGAAGGAGCAGCTTCTGTAGATGAGAGTGCTATAACTGGTGAATCTGCTCCAGTTGTAAGAGAAGCAGGTGGAGATCGAAGTGCAGTAACTGGTGGCACTACTGTAATATCAGATTGGCTAGTAATAGAAGTAACCAACGAAGCAGGAGAAAGTTTCCTTGATAAGATGATTGCAATGGTTGAAGGATCTTCGAGAAAGAAGACACCAAATGAAATCGCTTTGCAGATATTCTTAATAGCGTTAACCATTATATTTATCCTTGTTACGGTCTCCTTATATACGTATTCTTTATTCTCTGCAAATCAAGCAGGTATTAAGAATCCAACTTCCATCACGTCTTTAATTGCATTGTTGGTATGTCTTGCGCCTACAACCATTGGTGCTTTATTATCCTCCATTGGTATTGCTGGTATGAGCCGCTTAAATCAAGCCAATGTACTTGCTATGAGTGGTAGAGCAATAGAGGCAGCAGGTGATGTTGATATCCTAATGCTTGATAAAACGGGTACGATTACACTTGGTAATCGACAAGCCAGTGAGTTTATTCCAGTGGATGGTCATACCGTAGAGGAACTTGCAGATGCAGCACAGTTATCTTCTCTACCAGATGAGACACCGGAAGGTAGAAGTGTTGTAGTATTAGCGAAAGAGAAATTCGGTATCAGAGAGCGCAATCTAAATGAGCTGAATATGAAATTTGTTCCTTTTACAGCATCAACTAGAATGAGTGGGGTTGATGTAAAGGGAATAGAGATTCGTAAAGGTGCTGCAGACTCTATTAAGAACTACGTACAGGATCATAGTGAAATCTATAGTAAGGAATGTGAGGAGATTGTAAAACAGATAGCAAATAAGGGTGGAACTCCTTTAGTTGTTACGAAAGATCATGTTGTACTTGGAGTTATTTATTTAAAGGATATTATTAAGACTGGTGTAAAAGAAAAGTTTGCAGATCTTAGAAAAATGGGCATTAAGACAATCATGATCACAGGAGATAATCCTTTAACTGCGGCAGCAATTGCAGCAGAAGCAGGAGTTGACGATTTTCTCGCGGAAGCGACACCAGAAGGAAAGCTTAGTATGATTCGTGATTTTCAAGCAAAGGGACATCTCGTAGCCATGACGGGAGACGGTACCAATGATGCACCCGCTTTAGCTCAAGCAGATGTTGCGGTAGCAATGAATACAGGAACGCAAGCGGCTAAAGAGGCAGGTAATATGGTGGACTTAGATTCTTCACCAACGAAATTAATTGATATTGTCAGAATTGGTAAGCAACTACTTATGACAAGAGGAAGCTTAACAACATTCAGTATTGCGAATGACTTAGCCAAATACTTTGCCATTATTCCTGCGTTATTCATGGGATTATATCCAGAGTTATCAGCACTTAATATAATGAGATTACACAGTGCAAGTAGTGCAATATTCTCTGCTATTATCTATAATGCACTTGTCATTATTGCATTAATACCACTTGCATTAAAGGGCGTAAAATATAGAGAAGTATCTGCTGGAAAACTATTATCAAGAAATTTACTAATCTATGGATTGGGCGGAATAATAACGCCATTTATCTTTGTGAAATTAATTGATGTAATCATCGTAGCGACTGGGCTAGTCTGATAAGAGAGAGGTGGAATCATATAAATATGTCAAAATCAATATTCATTAAATCAATCAAATTGTTTCTTATAATTACAATTATATGTGGAATTATATATCCTTTGATTATTACGGGAATATCACAAGTATTTTTCAAAGATAAGGCAAATGGAAGTATCGTAGAAGTGAAAGGTGTAAAATATGGAAGTGAATTACTAGGACAGCAATACACTGGGAATGAGTATATGTGGGGAAGAATTATGAATATTAGTACGAGTACATTTTCAGATAAAGAGGGTAATCCAGTCATGTATGCAAGTCCTTCTAACAAAACTCCTGCAAGTAAAGAATATAAAGAATTAATTGCTAACAGAGTTAAGAAAATAAATGAAACGAATCCGAGCGCCAAAGAAGATAAGATTCCGGTTGATCTTGTTACATGTTCTGGTAGTGGGTTAGATCCACATATAAGTGTAGCAGCGGCTGATTATCAAGTTGAGCGTATTGCAACAAGTCGTAATATGAAGACAGATGATGTTCAAAAGATTATTGATAAATATACTTCGTCAAGGCTTTTTGGAGTATTCGGAGAAAAAGTAGTGAATGTCCTTGAGGTTAATCTGGCATTAGATGGTATCCTTAAATAATTCATGCTATAATTAACAGACAAAGCATAGTCAGGGAGTGGTAACTTAATGGAAGAGAATTATCGAGATCCCGATTCAATATTAAAACAAATTGAAGCAAGTGAAGAGCAGATAGGTAAAGGAAAGCTTAAGATATTCTTCGGATACGCAGCTGGCATAGGAAAGACCTATGCCATGTTGGAAGCTGCACATGCAGCAAAGGAGGCCTCCATAGACGTTGTTATTGGGTACATTGAACCACATGCACGACCTGAAACAATAGATCTAGTGAATGGGTTGGATGTGATTCCAACGATGGAAGTAAAATATAATAATATAATTCTAAAGGAATTTGATTTAGATGCAGTATTAAAAAGAAGCCCAGAACTTGTCCTTGTAGACGAACTTGCCCATACAAATGCGAAAGGTTGTAGACACGAAAAAAGATATCAAGATATTAAAGAGTTACTCAACGTAGGGATTGATGTCTATACCACTGTGAATGTACAGCATTTAGAAAGTCTTAATGATGTGATTGCTGGAATTACTGGAATTATTGTAAGAGAGAGGATACCAGATTCTATTTTTGATGAAGCGAATCAAGTAGAGATGATAGACCTTGAACCAGAAGAACTATTAATGCGTTTACATCAGGGTAAGATATACAAGGATAAACAGGCAAAGAAAGCGATAAATCATTTCTTCTCCTTAGACAATCTAATATCTTTAAGAGAGATTGCCCTTCGTAGAATGGCAGATCGTGTCAATATCGTTCAGGAAAAAGTCACCATTGGAACTAAGGAAGCAGAGGGAGCCGCAGTCGAACATATATTAATCTGCTTATCCCCTTCCCCTTCTAATGAGAAGGTAATTAGGCAAGCTGCAAGAATGGCAAATGCCTTTCATGGTAAGTTTACCGCATTCTATGTTGAGACTAGTGATTTTGCAGAAATGTCGAAAGAGAACCGAGACAGACTTAAAAGAAATACAATACTTGCAGAACAATTAGGAGCTAAAGTAGTATCCTCTTATGGTAGTGATATCGTAGAACAGATTGCCGAGTATGCGAAAGCATCTCGCGTATCTAAAATTGTTCTGGGTAGAACATATACGAAGAGAACTTTATTATCAGTGAGGGAAAGCTTTTCCGAACGATTAACAAAATTAGCGCCAAAATTAGAAATCTTTATTATTCCAGATGCTTATAATAAGAAGTATGTGAATAAGAAGAAACAAAAATCCAACCGACAGAACATAGAAAGTTTCGTTCCAGATACGATTGCTTCACTATGCATTATAATAGCTGCAACACTGATTTCATACTTATTTAGCTATTTGGGATTTAGTGATGCTAATTTAATTATGGTTTATTTATTTAGTGTATTAATTACATCTATAGCAACAAATAGAAGAATATTTAGTGTTATTTATAGCGTAGCTAGTGTATTTATCTTTAATTTTTGCTTTATCGAGCCAAAAATGACTTTTACAGTAAACGATCCAGAATATATAGCAACTTTTATAATTATGTTTATTATGGCACTTCTAAGTTCCTCTTTAACACAGAAAGTTAAGAATCATGCGAAACAAACTGCAAAAAACGCTTATCGTATGGAGATACTTCTAGAGACAAGTCAAAAGTTGCAAAAAACAAAAGATTCGCCTGAAATCATACAGAAAACAGAGGAACAGCTAGGCAAACTTTTAGAGAAAAATATCTACATTTTCTTAGGAAATCCAGAAGAAAACAGGATACCATATAGTTATAAAACAAATGAAACTAGGGTACATGGAATAGATAAAGGCGAGCTAGCAGTTGCTGTATGGACATATAAGAATAATAAACATGCTGGTTTTTCTACTACAACACTTCCTGGGGCTAAGTGTTTATACTTGGCAGTGCGTAATAGTGATAAGGTATTTGCTGTTGTTGGAATTGATATGGAGGATAAAGAGATTCCAGCATTTGAAAAGGATATCATGAGTGCAATATTAAATGAATGTGCATTAGCTTTAGAGAAAGAAGAATTGGTGATGGAGCAAAAAGAATCTGCTGTTAAGTTACAACAGGAACAACTTCGTGCCAATCTGTTGCGTTCCATTTCGCATGATCTTAGAACACCATTAACTAGTATCTCAGGAAACGCAGGAATTCTTATTGGAAATGCAGATAAAATCAATCAATCAAAGAGGCATAGTTTATATGTAGACATATATGATGACTCTATGTGGCTCATTAATCTGGTAGAGAATCTATTATCCGTAACTCGTATCGAAAATGGTACTATGAATCTGACACTAGAACCTGAGTTGTTAGAAGATGTGATCACAGAGGCACTCAAACATATTAATCGAAAAAGCGTGGAACATAAAATTGTTCGAGAAGAAGAGGAGCTATTAGTAGCTAAAATGGATGCAAAGCTCATGGTACAAGTGATTATTAATCTTGTTGATAATGCGATAAAATATACCGAGAAAGGTTCAGAAATAATAATTGCGGCTAAGAGAAAGAAACAACATATTATTGTTGAAGTTGCAGACAATGGCAGTAATGGTATCACACAAGAGCAGAAAGAAAAGCTCTTTGATATGTTCTATACCGTAAATAATTCAGTTGCAGACGGTCGAAGGGGTATGGGGCTAGGACTAGCATTATGCAAATCGATTGTAAATGCGCATGGTGGGCAGATTAGCATACTTGATAATAGACCAAGAGGAACAATTATACGCTTTACATTAAAAGCAGAGGAGGTGAAGTTGGAGTGATAAATGGAAAGCCTACAATCTTAGTAGTGGAGGATGATCCACCAATCAGGAATCTAATCACAACAACATTACAAACGCAACATTACAAATATACTACTGCAGAAAATGGAGAGAAAGCTTTATTTGCAGCAACCTCAGGAAAGCCAGATATCATTTTACTTGACTTAGGACTTCCGGATATGGATGGTATAGAAGTAATTAAGAAAATACGTTCTTGGTCTGTAATCCCGATTATTGTCATTAGTGCCAGAAGTGATGACAAGGATAAGATACAGGCGCTTGATGCAGGAGCAGATGATTATCTAACAAAACCATTTAGTGTAGAGGAATTGCTAGCTAGGCTTCGTTCTACTTTAAGAAGAATACAGTATCTTGAGGCAAGAGGTACAGTTGAAGAAGCAGTTTTTCATAATGGAGATTTGACGATTGATTATACCTCTGCAACGGTAATGCTTGGAGAAGAAGAACTTCATCTTATGCCAATGGAATATAACTTGTTATGCCTATTGGCACGGAATGTTGGAAAGGTATTAACACATAATTATATTCTTGATAAAGTATGGACAAATGCAATTGAAAGCGATTTATCTTCTCTTAGGGTATATATGGCATCTTTACGTAAAAAGATAGAAGTAGATAAAAATGAGGCAAAGTATATTCAGACGCATATTGGGATTGGGTATCGGATGATTAAGATGGATAATAAATAAGCAACAAGGAATATAAATCAGGCACTATAAGAAATAATAACTATATTAGAAATATAAAAGAAAGAGCGAGCTATGTAAAAAAGCACATAGATTTCTCTTTCTTTTTGCTACTCAAATCTATAAAGTAAAAGAGAGATAGAGCTAGGACTTTCAGTGTCACTAAATTACTTTATCATTTTTATCACTAAAACCTATAATATTATAAAAAATTTAAAACTTTTTACATCACTTCTTTGTCTAATAGATAGAACAGTAAAAAAGGAATTCCAAAATGTTTCTAAATTACAAAAGTGAATGGGAGGTGGCACTTCTTTGTTACGGAAAAAGGACGAACAATCAGAAGTAGTAAAAGAATATATAGAAAAGCATCAGGAGGATCTTTACCGCCTGGCATATAGTTACACCAAAAATAGTGAGGATGCTCTGGATGTGGTTCAGGAATCGGTATATAAAGCAATTGTAAATGCGGATAAACTAAAGAACATACAATTTATCAAGACTTGGATGTATCGAATTGTGGTAAATGAAAGCTTAAATTATATAAAAAAGCAAAAGAAATATGTATCAGATGACGCAGTACTTGAAAGTATACCCTATGAGGATAAGGATATTGCAGATTCTATACCGGTATATAATGCGGTACAGCAATTAGAACCTAAGTTGCGGACAGTTATTATTCTACGGTTTTACGAGGATATGAAACTAGAAGACATAGCGACAGTTACAAAAAGTAATCTTAGTACTGTTAAGACCAGACTTTACAAGAGTCTTAAGGTATTAAAAGATATGCTTGGAACTGAAATTAGAGGATAGAAGAATATTTATATTTCTATAACGAATGGAATTATGAAAGAGATAAATCAAGATAGAATTATGTAGAAGAAATAGTATTATTGAAAAAAATGGATAAGAAGAAAATGGAACAAATCAATTATAGCATAGAAAGGAAGCCATAGAGATTATTAGAAAGTCTTGAAAAATGGCATATCGTAGAGAATGCGATATAAGGTGAATATATGAACAAAATAGCAGAAAGTAAAAAATTATATAACTCTATTGAAATTCCAAAACAATTAAATAGCGTTGTAGAATCCGCTATAGAAAGAGCAATGAAACAGAAGAAGAGTAAAACTGTAGTTATAAAACCAATGTTATATGCAGCAGCATCGGTATCTATCTTATTTGTAGCAGGGGTGAATTCCAATCAGGCATTTGCTGAGAGTGTATATAAAGTTCCTGTTCTTGGAAGTATTGCTAAAGTAGTAACGTTTCGAGAATATGAAGAGGAGAAGGAAGGATATCACTTAAAGATTAATGCTCCTGCCATTGAAGGAATAGAAAATAAAGCGTTAGAAAAGCGTATTAACACTGAGATTCAAGCAAAAATGGATGCAGTAATGAAGCATGCAAGAGAGCGTGAAGAGGAAAATAAGAAGATGCTACTAAAAGAAGGCAAGTCAGAGAAAGAACTTTCATATTTCACAATTAATGTTGATTATGAGATAAAGAATAGTAGTGATCGCATCTTGTCTTTTGTAATTAATGATACAGAATCTTTTGCCAATACGTATACGTATCAGACATACTACAATATTAACCTTGATACTGGTAAGGAGATTACGATAACAGATGCTCTAGGAGCTGATTACAAAAAAGTGATTGCAGATAGTATAAAAGAACAGATCAAAGAACGTGTGAAGGAACATCCTGATTATATGTACTATGATTTTGATGAAAATGCAAAGTACTATTTTGAAGATCTAAAATTCTATATGAAAGAGAATGGAAATGTTGTTATATCTTTTGACAAAGGTGAGATTGCACCACCACCAATGGGATTACAGGAGTTTGAAATTACAAAGTAAAAAGATACATTGAAAATAAGCAGCCTTTCGTTTCAGACAATGAGTTTGACACGAAAGGCTGCTTAAATAGTCTATGTTCTTGTTATGAAGTTATTGGCAATCTTTAATCCGTATCGTAAATAGAACCTTCATATAATTTTAAATCACCGTTCAGATTAATACCGCCATAATAATTAGCATCATCATAGCTGAAATCAAAGGCAAACCAGGAATCTTCATCCAGAGTAAAAGAATCATAAGATTCATTCCTATAATACAAATAACCTGTGTCGCCACTTTCTACAGTTATGTCATCAATTAGATCATAGGATTCATCGGTGCTATCAAATAAGTAAACAGGGGATGAAGTCTCTTTGGATTCATTAATTACATAGCCATTACTAGTAAAAGTGATGGATTCTTCACTATTATTCGTAACCATTAATAGAACTGCAACTGAGTCGGTTGTTTCATTTTCATACAATTCAGCAGTAAAATTCAGTCCTTCAATGATATTAGGTTCAACCGTAACGTTACAACTATAGGTTTTTCTATTAAGTGTCGCAGTAATCTTAGCGGTACCTTCTTTCATTGCTGTAACAACTCCAGATTTATCAACGGTTGCTACGGATTGGTTACTTGACTTCCACGTTGGCTTATTTCTAGTACCAATTAGTTTTAACGTGATGGTTTCACCAGTTGTAATTGTTGCAGCTTTCAAGTTAATCTTGATTGTTGCAGCTTCTACTGTTTTCGTAGTTAATCCAAAAGGTAATAAATTAGTAAGTACTGACATGAGAATAAATATTGTTGTAAAAAGTATGGTTAATGCTCTAAACTTTCTCATTTAGCTCCCATCTGTCGCCTTTAGCGACATACAAATCAAGGGTGTGAAAATCTTTAATTCACACTGCTCTCCAATTTATAATTAATATATTATATTCGAAAAGCAGAAAAATGTTTATAAGAAATTAGAGATAGATAGGTTGTTATTCGCTAGGAAGTGACACTGTAAAAGTACTACCTTCGTTTTCTTTACTTTTTACACTTATCGTTCCATCGCAGAGTTCAACAATACGCTTTACGATAGATAGACCTAATCCAAGGCCTTTTATTGTTTTTGAATTTTCACCTTGATAATATTTTTCAAAAATATTAGAGGCGGTTTCTTCACTCATTCCCATACCTGTATCTGTAATACTTACTTGAATCATGCCATCTATTTCGGTCATATCCATACTTAACTCACCATTCTCAGGTGTGAATTTGATGGCATTATTGAGGAGATTAATCCAAACATGTTGCATCAATTCACGATTGCCATTATAGGTAACTGAGGAAAGGTTCGCTGAAAAATCAATCTTCTTACGGCTCCAATCTGTTGATAAAAGGATAGCACATTGTTTTAGTTGTTCATCTAAGGAATAAGGTGTCTTATCTACTATGACTTCTGAAGATTCAAGTTTCGATAATAGTAGAGTACTTTGCGCAAGGTCAGCAAGTCTGGCTGACTCTTCAGAAATGATCTTTAGATATTTTTGCTCATCCTCTTTGGAGATGTCCTTTTCTAAGAGAAGATTCGCGAAGCCGTTAATGGAAGCAATGGGTGTCTTGAATTCATGAGAAAAATTATTGATGAAATCTTCACGAAGTAGCTGCACGCTTTCAAGCTCCCTTCCCATCTTATTGAAATTGCGGTATACCTCACGAAAAGGACCAGCTTTTTTTTCATTTAATTGAACATCAAAATTGCCATTGGCAACTTGGTTAATGCCATCAATTAGCTTTGAAACATAACGATAAATAAGTTTAGAGAATCGATAGGAGATAAACCCCATTAGGATACTCATAGGAAGAAACATACCTATTCCAGCAATTGCGCTATAGTGGTGGTTTTGCCCTACAATATAGTTTGCAACGAAATCAACTAACTCATAAATGATTACAGATACATTTACTATGATAAAAGATTCAAATGTTAACCATATCGTAAGTTTATTTTTCACCTTTTTTTTCTTTTTGGAGGACTTATGATTCATTACTTTTACCTCCAGTAATATTTGCTTTATACCCTAAGCCTTTAATCGTTACAATCTCAAACTCTTCATATTCTTTTACCTTATTCCGAAGTCTGCTAATATGTGTCTTAATCGTATCTTCACCGCTTTCGGAATCATATCCCCAGATATCATCTAGAAGTTGGTTTCTGGTAAAGATTGTTCCAGGATAGGAGAGTAATTTGTATAATAATTCAAATTCTTTTTTTGGAAGTTCAGTAATATCATTGTTTTTAGTTAGTGTATAACTTGAAGAATCTAGAATTACATCATTAATTACTATTTGCTTATCACTTGCAATTTTCGATCTTCGAAGGAGGGCTTGTATCCTCCATAGTAGCTCTTCATAATTCACCGGTTTGGTCATATAATCATCAATTCCAGTAGAGAAGCCCTTTCTCTTATCATCAAAGGACTGCTTAGCAGTTAACATAAGAACAGGAACCATATTATCTTCCTGTCTTAATGTCTCAACAAGCTGATAACCGTTAAGTCTTGGCATCATAATGTCAGCTATTACAAGATCAACATGCTTAGAATCTAAGATATCAAGCGCCTCCTTACCGACGTTTGCTAGGAGAATTGTGTAATAGGGTTTTAGTCGTTCACTAATTAATAATTGAATATTTTTTTCATCTTCTACAATCAATATGGTAGCCATAATATCACCTCTTGTTTCATTATTGGTTACTGTTTTAGATATTTCATAGGTGAAAGTCTATTTACTTTTAAAGGTCATTTGACAATCTACTATTATTTTAACATAATATCTTTTTTTCTACAGAAAGTTTTTTATATAACTTTATATTATGATTCGAGGGTCAAAAGCCTTATTTTAGTTTACTAAGTGTATATCGCTGTATAATTATGAATTTTGGCTACCTTTCCCTCGAGCATCATATTTTTTACAAGCCTCAGAACAAGCAACAAGTTTATAAATAAACTTTACTCACTTACGCTCCTATTTTTACTTTGATTCTTGACAAAATATAAACGATACTTTCGGCCGGACTACGCCATAATTAATAATTATACATCAATATACACAATCTAGGTTAAGAAAGGCTTTTGACTCTCGAATCATATTATAATTTGTATTTGAAATTTTTGCTATTCTCTCAGCTTTTTCTGGAATAATCCCAAGAACTATGAATATTAGGTTCTTATCTACTTTAGTTTATAGTGTATAGGGCTAAAGTAAACTAAACGTAAACAAGATACTCATACGAGATCACTGAAAAAGTCCCTTCCAAAAAGTAGAATGAATATTACTGTATAAAAATGCGTGCTGTATTTTGCTTTAAAGAAGTATTAGAAAATCTTAATGAAAAAGGAATCCTTCAATAATCAGAAGGAGTGCTGTCTGAGCGCTTCCCAGCGAGTTCACTCCATCTGATTATGTTTGAAGGATTCCTTTTTCATTTAGATTCTCTAATACTTCTTTATCTCAAAAAACAGCACGCATATTTATACAGTAATATTCAAGTAGAGATTACAAAAGGGACTTTTTAGCGACCCCGTATGTATTACCTAATCAACCTTTATTCTACTTTTTTAAATTTACTAATATGACTATTCAAGTCATTTACGATTTCTTCATTATGTGCAGCTTCATTCGAAATAGTTGTAATAGAATTCAATAAACTATTTGTATTTTCACTTGAGTCAATTACTACATTTACACTTTCATCTACAGCCATTGTAATTCCTTGGATTCCATTTGCAATGCTTGTAGATATGTTTCTTAATTCATCGGAACTAATACTAAAACGAGTCAGCATTGCATTGATTGTATCAGCATCTGCTTTATAGCTAGTTGCGACATCTACGAATCCATCGTAATCAGCCAATACTTTATCTACGATATATGCCACAATCCTATTTGCATTTTTAGCTAATTCTTCTACTGATTCCGTAACCACAATACTAGTATTTTGAATATCACTCGCGGTATCTCTGGTATTCTCTGCAAGTTTTCTAATTTCATCTGCAACAACGGCAAAGCCTTTTCCAGCTTCACCTGCTCTGGCTGCTTCAATCGATGCGTTTAAGGCTAACAAATTGGTTTGAGCAGAAATACCAAGAATATTTTCTGTTAACTCATTGATTTTCTCAACAGAACGACTATTTTGTATCGCTTCCGACATAGTAACTTTAATATTCTCTACTATATTTAACGTTTGTGCTTTGCTTTCCTCAGACTCAGTATGAATTTTCTCTGCTTTTTCAACAATATCAGACATATGAACTGCATTAGATTTTGCATCCTCAGCTATTTTATTGGCAGCTGTTAGAACATTTTGTGCACCGGAATCTATGTCTTGAATGGAGCTACTAATTTCCTCCATGCTTGCTGATAATTCATTTAATGAAGCGGATACATTCGAAGTTGCATCTTTGGATTCTAATAAATGATTACTAATATTTTCAGTAGAAGTATGAATCATATGAGAACCTGATTTAATAGATATCATAGCATGTTGTAATGTATCAAGAAAATGATTGATTCCTGCAATAATTTGTCCTATTTCATCTTCTGAATTATTATCTAGACGAACGGTTAAATCACCTTCATTTTTCTCTAGTTTTTGAACAATAGAAGAAAGTCCTTGATTGGCTTTTTTTAGAGGTCTGATAATCGTTTTCATAGTAACAACAAAAGAAACTACAGCAGCTACAATAAATAATATTGCCATTCCCCATATAATAACGGTTGATCTGGTAACTCTAGAATGTACCAATGAAACTTCATGATTGATCTTCTTACCAAGTACCTTTTGAAAATCACTTTCTGATGTCTGCATTGCTGTTTTTAAACTATCAGCATGTTCAAGTCCTTCTTTCGTAGATGCAGGATCATTATTGGTAATTCCAGTTGCTATTGCAGATGCATTTTCAAGATATGCCTTCATATTGGTCATGTAAGGACTATAAGATTTTTCTAGCTCATTATTCATAGATGTTACAGAAAATTTCTTGCAAATATCTGCGATTTTCTTGGCAGAGTCAGTTGCCTTATCCACTGCAGTCGATATGTTCTGAACAGTTTCTTGCTGATTCATTTCAGCATCAACATGATATGTCTGTAGTGACATCTCAATCTGATCAATTTGTTTCGTTAATAGAACCTGTTCTTGTTGCAGGTTAACAAAGGAACTTGAAATAATATTTGCCGATAACTGGACCTGTGAATTGGTAACCCCACTTAAGACAGTATTTAAAGAAAATAGAAACGTTAGAAAAGCAAGAATCATTATAATTCGAAAAGCGATAGATTTACGCATAACATTACCCTCCATTAATTATTTGTAATTAACTATATTCTTTCAATTATAGAGCGTTTATTGTACTTATGGATATAAATTGCATAACCTGTCGTAATATTGACATATTTGGTAATTACCTAACATATTTAAGATAAAAATGGTAAAAACAATGATTCTATTTGAACTTGAATTGTACAGTGTTCAAGGATGATATCTGATTAAAAACTATAGTATAAGATAGATGATATCTTCGTTTAAAATAAAAACTATAAGTTTATGTTCAGTTTACATTAGAGTGATAATCTTAGCTTACGATGTAGCAGCCAAAAATCATAGTAATAGATTTTAAAGAGTAATGCTCAATATTCGCTTAGATTAATTTCAGAGAAAAGGAGAGATTCTATGGGTAAGAAAAAGAAGGTCATAACAGTTTCCGCATGTCTAGTAACATTTATTGTAGGAGCGTTAATTTTAAAGAGAAGAAATCATTAGATAGTATAAAAGCAGAGTAAGGCATTAATAAAGTAAGTAGGTTACAAGAGGAGGATACATGAACGTAAGAGAAAAAATATTACATACTACGATATACTCAATTAAATTCAAATTAATCATAGCAGTTATCGTAGTACAGATTTTTAGTGCCAATATCGGTCAGTTGATTAACGCAACATTTACGCATGGTATGGACACGCTTGATAAGGTGGGGGTTAACACTAACCAGATGAGAGGAAATATTGGATTGGCAGTATCCTCTGGACTAAGTATTATTATAACCGTGTTTATTATTGTATTAATCTATGACAGATTGGTATTAAGAAGGATTAAAAAGGTATTAGACTATACAGAAAAGTTAGGTAATGGTGATCTATCAGAAAGTCTAGGATTTGGTGGAAAGGATGATATTAGTAGGTTAGGCAATTCAATTGACAAAGCGGTTGTTAATATTAAGCTACTCGTATCAGATATATCAGATATCTCGAAGATGATAAATACTTCGAGTGAAGGACTTTTGAATTCAACAAAGAATTCAGTTTCCAGTATTGAGACGATTCATTCTACTTCCTCTTTATTAACTGATGATGCGTTGAATCTCTCTCAGAATACTCAGACTGCCAATTCTTCTATTGAAGAAATCATTGATACCAATCATAAGCTATTAATGAAATTGGAGGAAGCTCTAACTTCTTCTAATGAAATGGAATTAAGGGCATCAGATATGAAAGAAAGGTTACGAAGTTCCATTGATAATGCTAATTCTACTTATATTGAAAAGCAACAAAATATTCTTAAGGCAATTGAAGACGGTAAAATTGTGGAAGAAATTAAGGTGATGTCTGATACCATCAAAGGAATCTCAAATCAGACTAATTTACTTGCATTAAATGCTTCCATTGAAGCTGCAAGGGCAGGGGAACATGGAAAAGGATTTGTTGTTGTAGCAGAAGAAGTGAAAAAATTAGCAGAGCAGTCTACAGAGGCAATTGCAAATGTTGAAGAATTAGTAAATCAGGTAAAAGTAGTATTTTATAATCTATCAAGGAGTTCTGAGGATGTATTAGATTATATCAATCATAATGTCAAGGGAGATTATGAATTGCTTTTACAAACAGGAGAAAGATATCAAGGGGATGCTAGAGATATAAAAAATATATCAACAGATATTAATTCATCAGCCAAAATCATTAGCAACTCAATTGAAGAAGTGAGCAAAGTAATTAACACAGTAGCTGATAATTCAGAAAGAACATCAAATTATACTGGAGAGATTAATGCAAGCCTTTCTGAAATAAGCTTAGTTATGGGTGAAGCAGCAGATTCAATGGAATCGCAGTTAAGTGTGGCTATCAAATTAGAGAAGTCAATTGAGAGATTTTCTTTATAAGGCAGATTCTAATCAAGTGCAGATAATTACAGGGGTTAGTCTAAGGGGCAACATGTAATATCTATATAGAGATAAGAGTTACATACACAAGATGAAAGAGATCCTTATATAATAATAGGATAGTCAAAAAGGAGTTTTAACGTGAGTTCATTTATCAAACAAAATCGGATTGTTGTGATATATGGTATTCTATCCATAGCACTAGAATTATGGTCCCTACTATTTTTCGATTGTGCACCATATATTACTCATCCAATCTTTCCAATACTTTGCCTAGGATTCCAATTGTATACCTTATTCTTAATACCGAGGAAAAGGGTGAGGGCATGGATGTCTTTTATATTCTTATTTCTTCAAAGTATTTTAATTATTGGATGCTACTATCTGTATTATTCCAATGGTACAATCTTTGAAATAAGCATGATTAATCAGAGAAATGATGCGTATGCTACAGTGGAGGAATTCTATGTAGCGCCTGCTTTATTATCTGGTTGTATTGTTATATTAGTTAGTTATTTGGTTTTTCTTATTCTTCATACAAAAAAGTGCGATAAAATAGGGATTCTAAAAGAATCGAATAAAAAACGGAAGAAAAGAATTGCCTTAGGAATGTATCTGTTATTAATAATCATGGTACTAGCAATTCCCTTATCGGACAAATATGTGAATAGTACAACCAACTATAAAGCAATACTCTATAATTCAAATAGTAGCTATCAGAAACTTGGAGTTACAGGTAATTTTATCTATGAGATGTTGCATGGAAATACAAAAGTAGATACCTCCAATCTTGCTGGTCTGGAGAAATCAATTTATGCAAAGAGATGTGATATTTCTAAATATAACGGAATTAGTAAAGGCAATAACCTAATTATGATATTAGCGGAGTCATTTGAATGGTATCCTATGAGTATGTATTCCAAAGAATTGACGGCTAAAATCTACCCGAATCTAACAAAACTAAAGAACGAGAGTGTCTTATGTACTAATTTTTATTCAAGGGAGAAGACTGACACGGCAGAAGCCTTAACACTGATTGGAAGCAATCCAACAGGAAAGTATGTTGATTACGATTTTCCAGACAATCAATATCCATATTCACTTCCAAATCTATTTCGCAGGGAGGCTATCAAAGAGGGAGATACGGATGTCAGAGTAACCTCATTTCATCAAAATACGGGTAACTTTTATAATAGAAATCAAGAACATAGGAGCTTTGGTTTTGATGATTTAGTTGATATTAAAGATATGAAAAAGTACGGGGTGAAGAATACTTGGTTTAGTATAAAGCATGAAAGAAATCTGGATTCACAAACAGTGAGTGCAATGAAGGATGAGATGATACCAAAGGATAATCGATTTTTTTCTTACTGGATTACTTTTTCAACACATGGATTCTATAAGGAAAGAGAGAATCTGAAAGAATATTATAATATATTTGATAAGCTAGAAGTGTTCCCCAAGGGAAATAGCAATCAGAATTACCTTCGTACTTATGCAGCAGCGGTTGCGGATCTAGATAAGGCAATTGGTATTATGTTTAATGATCTAAAGAAGAAAGGATTATTAGATACGACAACTGTTCTATTGGTAGCGGACCATAACACCTATTATAATGGTCTTAGTAATTATGCTAAAAAGATTGATACCAAATTTGAACCCGAATTATACCGAGTTCCAATGATGATATATGATCAGAAACTAGTAAAAGTCATGAATCAGGAACATGAAGGGAGGTGTATAACAAAGTTCACAACCACTTCTGATGTGATCCCAACCGTATTTGATCTATTACAAATACCAGCGTGGGATAACTTGTATCTTGGTTCCACGATATTTAATAAGGAAAAAGAAAGTATTATATACTCCAGAGCATACAACATTTTTATTACGGATAAATATATCGGTTATTCCTTAAATAACTTGCGATATAAAGCTGCTAAGGCGAATCAAAAGACAAAAGCAGATTTTGAGAAACGTGCATTAAAGCATCTAGGTAAATTGGAGAGGATAGATAAGATATTCTATAGCAATTATTTCTCAAAGCATCCGTATAATCCTTAATTAGGTAATTGTTTATAATATTAAGTTATTATAAAGAAAAATTTATAGACTTCATTCAACCAAAGTCATTATAAATAGAAAGGTTTTCGATTGATATGGACAAAAAGCGAAAAATTATTCAATTATATCAGGATGTTATTACTGTACCAGAGGTTATAACTAGGTTATATACCGAATATCAAAAACTGGGGTATGAAATGGGTAAGAAAATAATGTTTGCTTTTTGGTACTATCGGAAAGAAAATATTAAAATGCTTGTATATTGGGAAGAAGGATACATATATGAAGAGATGGTATAAAGAACAATAAAGATGTGTCATAAAGAAAAAGGCGTGATACGAAGAAGTATAATTAAAATGCTTGTTCGTAGCGTTACTTAAAAAAGAAGTATGAAATAAAGGAGAGGTCAGTTGCAGAACTGGCCTCTCTTTCATTGGAAATTGGATTAAAATATATTACAATAGATAGTAACAGTATTCTAAAAAACAAATGATACATATAAAGGAACATAATAGTATGAAATAAAATAAATTGCACAAGTAAATTAAACCTGCAAGCAAGTCCACAAGCATGTAGGAGAGTGTGAAATAGAGCGTTTCATACCCTTGATATGTATGTCGCTAAAGGCGATAGATGGGAGAGTAAAATGGAATTAGTAATGACAATTCATGTTAGGTTATCTAAGAACATCTATAAAGTAAATGGAGATAAAATGAATATATGCATGCTTCCCTTTACCGGCACAGCAGAAGGCATGTATTTTAACGGAATGGTTATTGGTGAGGGAGTAGACACTCAAAAGATCTATCCAGATGGTAAGATAGAGCTCTCTGCAAGATATATGCTAGAAGGTGAAGATTTCAAAGGTAATAGATGTAGTGTATTTGTTGAAAATAATGGCGAGTCATTAGAAAAGTGCATACCATTAATTGTTACGGATAGTGCAGATTTACAGTTTTTATCGGAAGCCGAACTGATATCTAACGTAATTCCTACTGAAATTGGGGTGGATGTTAGAATATACAAACTATAATGAAAAGATATGATGCCCCGGGGAAAGGTAGTCAAAATTCATAATTATACAGCGATATACAATCAGCAAACCTAAATAAGGCTTTTTAGCCCAACATCAAAAGCCTAGCTTCATACAATAAATAACCTCTAATAGGTATTTTAATAAGAAAGGTAAATAAACATTGAGTTGTTTACGTTCACGTTACCTTAGATAAGTAAAATACAAAAGGAAAGAACAAAGGAGGATATTTAAACATGGCAAAATTATTGTACAAGCTTGGTAATTGGTGTTATAACAGACCGAAAAGAATTATAGTAATCTGGTTACTGATCATAGCAACAGCAGTTGGGTTGACACTGAATTACGGCATAAATTTTAAAGGTGGAATGGAGATTCCTGGTACAGAGTCTGCAAAAGCAGGTGAGTTACTACAACAGGCATTTAGTCAAAAGAAGGAATATGGTTCTGTAAGACTTATCTTTAAAGTAAAGAACGGAAAGACAGTAGAAGATTCATCCGTAAAGGACACTATCAATAATACGATTAAACAAGTACAAAAAAACGATAGTGCTGTTACATCAGTAGTAAGTCCATATGATACAAGAGGAGCAATCAGTGAAAATAAAAAAATTGCTTATGCGGACATTACATATGATGATGATGCAGATAAGGTCACACAAGAATCTAAGGATAATGTGTTGAAATATTTAAAGAAAGCTGAAAAGGCAGGAATTGAAACTGGAGTAGGAGGTAGCGTTGCGTTCTCCTCAACAGAAGTAGGAGGAAGCTCAGAAGCGATCAGTATTATTATAGCATTAATTGTTCTTATCTTTACACTAGGATCCTTTATTGCAGCTGGATTACCAATCATATCTGCACTTATTGGTTTAGTTGCTGGATTAATGACCATTATGGCAGGAACTAATGTAGTAGATATGTCATCTTTTTCTATATCATTAGCTTCCATGGTAGGATTAGCGGTAGGAATTGATTATGCGCTATTTATTATATCAAGATACCGTCAGAATCTAACAGAAGGTTATGAATCAGATGAGGCTGCCTCTCTTGCATTAGGAACAGCTGGTAGTTCAGTTCTATTCGCAGGTATCACTGTTATAATCGCATTATGCGGATTATCACTAGTTGGAGTTCCTTTCTTAGGAGTAATGGGAAAGGTTGCAGCAGTGATGGTACTTATCGTAGTAATGGTCTCACTTACTGTTGTACCAGCCTTTATTAGACTTGCAAGACATTTTATACGTCCTGAAAAGAAAAAGGAAGCTTTAAATAAAGTGAAATCTAGAAATACAGAAGTAAAACCTAATTTCTGGGGAAAGGTTGTCACTAGTCATCCTATTCTGATTATTATCATTACATTGTTACTTACTGTTATGATTGGTTATTCAGCTACAGATATGGAATTAGGCTTACCTGATAACGGAATGTTACCAAAAGAATCAATGGAACGAAAAGGCTTCGATATGATATCAGAAGGATTCGGGGCAGGAGTTAATGGAACACTTATCGTAGTTGCTGATGCTTCTAAAGTATCTGGAGATACGAAAAAGCCGATACAAGATTCTGCTGATGCAATTAAGAATCTATCTGGTATAGCAAGTATCACGCCAGCAATTCCGGATAAAGATGGTACAATAGCAATGATAAGGGTAACACCTAAAACTGGACCAAATGATAAGAAAACGAAGGATTTGGTTCAGGCGATTCGCGAGAAGAGTAAAAATATCACGGAAAAGAATTACAATGTTAAGTTAACTGTTACTGGAAGAACTGCTGTAAATATTGATACAGCCAATAAGTTATCAGATGCAATACCCGTTTTTGCAGTAGTAGTTCTAGGACTTGCCTTTGTACTAATGGTATTAGTATTCCGTTCCATCTTAGTTCCAGTTAAGGCAGTACTTGGTTTCTTAATGACATTAATTGCAACCTTAGGATTTGATGTACTGACTTTACAAAAAGGAAATTTTGCAGATGTATTAGGCATAGCCAAACCAGGACCAATCTTATGCTTTATACCTATTATAGTAATTGGTATATTATTTGGTCTAGCAATGGATTATGAAGTATTCTTAGTAAGTCGTATGAGAGAGCATTATACAAGAACAGGGAATGCGAAAGAAGCCGTTCTTTCTGGAATTAAGAATAGCGGTTTGGTTGTAGCAGCAGCTGGATTAATCATGATTGCTGTATTTGCAAGCTTTGGTGCTCAGGTGGATATGAATATTAAATCAATGGGAATACCTATGGCATTTGGTGTATTATTTGATGCATTTGTTGTAAGAATGACATTTGTACCAGCAGTTATGACCTTACTTGGTAAAAGTGCATGGTATATGCCAAAATGGCTAGACAAGATTCTACCTAAATTTGATATTGAAGGTGAGACCTTGGATAAATAAAGAATGAAGTATTATAATTAAATATACAAGGGTGTCTTATTATGAGATACGTAAGGAATCTCCAGTCAAACTAGTTATGACTGGAGATTTTTTAGGTTAACAAAATAATTACACTCAGTTAGATCAAATAATATACATGAGAATGAACATAAAAAACGTGCTACCTAGTTTAGTGATAAGGTGGCACGTTTTTATGTGGAGAATAATTAAAAAGTTAATTTGTTTTTATTTCTAAGTAAGCCATTCCCACTAAGAATTAAGAATATTCCAGTGAGAATACTTAGAATTCCTAAGGCTATGTTAATAATTCCAATATGTTTCATTTTTATATAGATTTTTTCAATCATTATTCAATCTCCTTTTGTATGTGGTTTCACAAACATCCAATATTTATGGAGTGGACTTTTTTGCTGAACTCTAATTATGCGAGTGCTCTTCTTTTCATAAATATTGTTTTTATAAATAGTACTAGCATAACATAAGCATAGATATTGATCGTGACAATAAAACATAATGTAGTAATAAGAATATATTTAATCTTAGTCATTATTGAGTTGAAATTGATTTTCATCCTGATTTCCTGCCTTTCTATTAGGATTGCCCTATTATATTTATTCAAGTTCTAATTTCCGAAGTTGGTTACTTCGTTTCATTCATCTCTTATTTTAAATTATATAAACAATGTAACATGAATAGGTAAACTCAATATAAACTCTGTGGTTATGAAAAGTTTATATTGAGTTTACCTTGCAGTAGTATGCTACATCTATATTAATAAATCGAATATGAACTTGATAAAAATTAAACGGATAGAACAAAAATATAAAGGATTAGGAGAATGCATATGAACGCAAAAGGTAAAAACATTGTGGTTACAGGTGGGGGAAATGGAGTAGGAAGGGAGTTAGTTTTACAGTTACTTCAAAAAGGAGCTACAGTATTTGCAGCGGATATTAATGAGGAGGCATTAAAAGAGACGGTAAAGAAGGCCAAAAATAATAGTAGACTATTTATTTATGTTGTGGATATCTCGGACCTGGAAGCTGTCTTTGACTTTGCTAGAAAAGTAATTGAAGAACATGGCAAGGTGGATGGAGTTATTAATAATGCTGGAATTATCCAACCATTTATCCATCTAAATGAACTTGAGATGGATCGTATTGACAGAGTTATGAATATTAACTTTTACGGAACGTTATACATGGTTAAGGCATTTTTACCATATCTATTAAAACGGCCTGAGGCTCACATTGTAAATGTGTCAAGCATGGGTGGATATCTACCAGTACCTGGGCAAAGCATATATGGGGCATCAAAGGCAGCGGTTAAGATTCTCACAGAGGGTTTGTCATCGGAGTTAAAAAATACAAATGTCGATGTATCGGTAGTTATTCCTGGAGGAATTGCAACCGACATTAAAAAGAATTCCAATATTGAGTATAAAGTAACAAGTGAGAGTAAAAAAGCAGATATGTTATTAACTCCACAAAAGGCAGCAGAACTTATTATACGAGCAATGGAGAAGAAGAAACTTCGTACCTATATAGGAAAGGATTGCAAGGTTATGAACTTTTTGTATCGTATGAATTCACGTCTTGCTATGAATATGATTAATAAAGTCATGAGTTCTTCAGAGCATTAATATTTAAAAATAGATACAAAGTGTATTATTCAAAATAAGCATCGGGCAATGGAGGAAGAGAAGAAATGAAGAAGGTATGTGTAATTACAGGTGGCGGAAGTGGTATGGGGCTTGCAACTGCCAGATTAATGGGAAAGGATCATACTATTATTATCTGTGGAAGAAGTGTTAATAAGCTTGAAAATGCGGTGAATGATCTGCGTAATGAAGGAATTGATATATATGCAGTTGCTTGTGATGTCTCAGATAGCATAAGTGTAGAAAAACTAGCGGCTTACGCGAAAGAAAAAGGACCGGTGGTTGCAGTGATTCATGCTGCGGGAATGTCTCCACACATGGGAAGTGCGAAACAGATCATGGAAGTGAATGCATTAGGAACTATTCATATAAATAACACTTTTTATAAGGTGATTGAGAAGGGTGGATGCATCATTGATGTATCCTCTATGTCAGCTTACCTAACACCAAAGATCATTATGCCAGTAGGTCTATATAAGCTAAGTGTCAATGATCCTGAGTTATTTATGAAGAAAATAATGAAACGTGTCAATTTGTTCCCTAAGAAGGTAAGAGCAGGAGTGGCTTATGGAATATCCAAGCATTTTGTCATATGGTTTGCCAAACAGGATGCAGCAAGATTCGGTAACAAGGACGCCAGAGTGCTATCGGTTTCTCCAGGAAATTTTGAGACTCCAATGGGTGAGTTAGAAAAGGAAGAAGCAGATGCTTATACCAAGTATTGTGCAATTAAGAGATTCGGTCATGTCGAGGAGATTGCTAGCCTTTTTGCTTATTGTGCTAGTGGGAGTGCAGGGTATCTGACAGGAGTGGATATCTTATGCGATGGAGGTCTTGTGGCTTCTGGGGTTAATCCTCTTAAGAAAAATGGGAGGTGAAAGGCCCTAACTGTAGGTTATGATGAATATTACTGTATCCATATGCGTGCTGTGGTTTTGGATAAAGAAGTATAAAAGCTTCTAAATGAAAAAAGAATCATTCATAACATAATCAGAAGGAGTGAACTCGCTGGAAAGCACTCAGACAGCACTCCTTCTGATTATTGAACGATTCTATTTTCATTAAGAAGCTCTAATACTCTTTAAAACAAAATCACAGCACGCATATGGATACAGTAATATTCAGGATACTTTATGGGAAGGGACTTTTGGGTGCTCTTCTTGTTCGAATTGCTAGGCAAATAGCATTATTTTTATTTAAGCATTATAGGTGGGCAATCACACCTATATTTTTGTGTCTAAATCTTAATATCAAATATTAGTACATTGATTCTATAAATTATAATTAAAAAGTTTATCTTGAGTTTACCTTGGACAGATATAATTACGAATAGGAAACAATTAGAAAATAGAAATGTACCAAATAGCTTGATGAATTTCAAAAGCGCAACATAACTGTTTAAAGTAATCAAAAAATAAATAAGAGTTAAATAAATGGAGGAGAACAAATTATGAGAACAATTATTAAATACCGTTATATCATATGTATGATATGGGTGTTAGGAGCAATCTTATTAACAGCATTTCAGCCAGATGTGAATGCAATACTTCGTGAAAGAGGGCAATCGGCATTAGATGATAAGAGCCCCTCTGTAGTAGCTAGTAATATATTAAAGAAAATGGAGACAACAGAAGGTGCGAGTGACCTTATTGTCTTCTATGAGAAGGACAAAATATCCGAGAAGCAAAAGAATGAAATTGCGGATGCTATAAAGTCAATCAAAGAGAATAGCAAGGAACTAGGAATCACAGAGATGATTGATCCAGTTAGCATGCCACAAGCAGCAGCTTCCCTTTATTCAGAAGATGGAACAACACTAATGGTTAGCGTAAAAGTAGATAAGGGGGAGAAATCGGTAGATGACCTCACAGATCTATTCAACAAGGAATTAAATAATGTAAGTGCAGAACACTATCTAAGTGGTGAAGATTTTATTACAAATGATTATCAGACAAAATCAGAAGCTGGAGTTGAAAAAAGTGCAGCATTAACGGTACTATTTATCTTGGTTGTACTAATTATCATATTCCGTTCCATTATAACTCCAGTAGTGTCCTTAATTAGTGTTGTATTTGCTTATCTTACGGCAAATGGTATTGCAGCACAATTAATTGATAAAGCGAATTTCCCTGTAACTAGTTTAACAACGATGTTACTGATACTAATCTTATTTGGTATTGGAACAGATTATAATATTCTTCTATTTAGCAGATTCAGAGAAGAATTAGCAAAAGGATTCTCTATTGATGATGCTATTGTAAAAACGTATAGAACAGCAGGAAAAACAATTGCTTACAGTATTGTTACCGTATTAATCGCATTTGCAACATTAGTTCTTGCAAAATGTCCAATCTATCAATCAGGAGCAGTTGTCGTAATCGGAGCGGTTATGTTACTGCTTGAAATCCTTACCTTAACTCCTTTTGTTATGAAAGTATTAGGTAAAAAGCTTTTCTGGCCATCGAAAAATGTTGCTGGTCATAAGGAGAGTAAAGTATGGGGGAAAATGGCATCTATTTCTTCGAAACATTCCATTCTTTCCTTCCTAGCAGTACTACTTATTATTTTACCTATGGTATTTTTCTATCAAGAAAAATTAAGCTTTAACTTAGTTGGTGAACTTGGGGATTCAAGTCCTTCCTCCAAAGGATTTAATCTTGTAGCGGAGCACTTTGGAGCTGGTCAGACAATGACGACTTCTGTTGTTATTGAAGATAAAAGTGCAATGGATAATAATGAAGCACTAGCAGTTATTGATCAATTAACAGACAATCTAAAGAATATCAAGGGTGTAAAAAAAGTATCTTCTGTTACCCAACCAGAAGGTAAACCGATAGAAAACTTCTACCTAGGTTCTCAGTTATTCATGATTGCAGCTGGTCTAGGTAAATCACAAGCAGGTTTAGAACAAATCAATCAAGGACTAACAGCAGCTAGTAAGAGCACAGGAAATAACCAACTTGGTAGTGTGACGGCTGGATTGGGACAGATATCAGATGGTCTAGGACAGACGGGTTCCTATCTTGATAGCTTAAAAGATAATAAAACATTCTTTATGCCAGAACAAGCTATGGCAGATAAGAACTATCAACAAGTTATAAATACATTCTTATCTCAAGATAAAAAAATCACAAAATTAACAGTAGTATTAAAAGATGATCCATATTCCGAAGCAGCACAAAAGACAGTAAAAGAAATAAGCAAAGTTCTAACATATACACTAAAAGGAACTAAATTTACAGATGCCAAATATGGCGTATCAGGAACAAGTGCAACAACAGCTGAGACAAATGATGTATTATCAAGTGACCTTCAAAGAACAGCAGTAATTGTAGTTATCGGTGTATTCCTTGTCTTATTAATTGTGGTTCGCTCCGTATGGTCTTCCCTTGCAATTGTAGCTTCGCTTGTAGGCGCATACTTTGCAGCAGCTACAGCTATGAATGCAATCTTTATTAACATGAGAGGATTAGAAGGAATCTCTTCCTTCGTGCCATTCTTCGCATTTATCATCATCATTGCATTAGGCGTTGACTATAGTATCTTCCTGATCATGAGATTCAAAGAGTATCCTAAGATGCCTGTAAATGAGGCAATAGTCTTAGCTTGTAAGCACATCGGTGGAGTAGTTATGTCAGCGATTATTATTCTTGGAGGTACTTTTGCAACCTTAATGCCTTCTGGTATGGTACTATTAGAAGAGTTAGCTACCGCAGTAATTGTGGGATTAGTAATGCTTTGCTTTATTCTATTACCAATCTTCCTTCCAGCGGCTATGTCACTTCCAAAGACACTTTCTAATATGTCTCCATTTTTCAATAAAAAAATGGACGTAGAATTGGGTTACGAGGAAGCATAAATAAATAATATCAAGTAAAACAAAACAACCTAGTGAACAATGTTTCACTAGGTTGTTTTGTTGTGTGTACTAGTAATTTATCATCTTATTTATAACATCATGGAAAAACAAAAATTTATATTTTTCCATGATGTTATGTAACTTTTTCTGTAAAATGTAGTCTATATAGTAGTGTTTATATAGCTTAACAGTTATATTTATTCCACCAAACAGCAATCTCATAGAATAAAGGTAAAAGGCTTTTCCCAGCCTCAGTTAAAGAATACTCTACTCTTACTGGCATTTCATTGTATTGAATTCTTTTAACTAAGTTATCATGTTCTAGTTCATGTAATGAGTTAGAAAGCATTGTATTGGTAATCCCTGATATTTCCCTTTTCAATCCATTAAAACGACATACTTCATTTTTTAATAGTTCGGCTAGTATTCGAAGCTTCCATTTTCCACCAATTACCTCCAAAGTGCATTTTATAGGGCAATCATCATGGTTTGATGTTTGTTTGAGGATATTTAAGTATACTTCCAGTTCTTGTGCTAAAGCCATTGTAATACCTCCTAGTATTAAAAAATATACCTAATCATAAAATTCTGCGTACTTGTAAGTGAAAATAATGATAGATATAATTATTATACCAAGTATATATATTTGAGTAAAGTGATAAATAGGAGATAATAACAATGGAAATGATGAAAGTAATAACCATGCGTAAATCTACACGAAGCTACAAAATAGCACAAATTAGTGATGAAGCCTTAAACAAGATAATAAATTCAGGATGTGCTGCACCAGTAGGAAATGGAGCCTATGATACAGTGCATCTATCAGTTATTCAAGATTATGATTATCTAAATAAAATTTCAAAAACTGCAGCGAACATATTTGGTAATCCAGATGCTAATCCATTATATGGAGCACCAACATTAATCATAGTTTCAGGATTACCAAATAAGCAAATTCCTAATGTAGAACTTGCAAATGCAGCATGTATCATAGAGAATATGAGCCTTGCTGCAACTGATGAAGGTATTGGTAGTGTATATATTTTAGGAGCCATAGCTGCCTTTCATGCAGATAAAGAGTTACTTAATGCGCTTAACTTGCCAGATGGATTTATACCGGTATCTGGAGTTGCATTAGGCTATCCAACAGAGCCTTTAACTCAGGAAAGAGAAGTAAAGAGAAATATTACTGTTCATACAATGAAATAAATATACTTTATTAATAATAATCGTTAGAAAAAAGTTAAAAACAAAAAACAACCTTTCTATATAATGAGTTTATCACATATAGAAAGGTTGTTTTTTATGAAAAGAGAAATAAAGAAATATATAAGAAAAGGAATATTAGCACTGACAACAGTATGTGTAATAAGCGGTAATATTCTAACAGTAAATGCGAACAGAGAAAGTAAAGTAAATAATATTCACTCACAAGCTAAAGCAGAATCAATGATTGATACAAAGACCAATTCAAAGACAGAATCACAAGCCAGCAATCATCAATCAAAAGGAGTAGAACTGAACCAAGAAAATATAAAGAAATTCGTAGATAATTATTTTCAAACAAACATGAAAAAGTATCATGTACCTGGTGTAGCGGTAGCAGTGGTAAAAGATAATAAGGAACTATATAAAGCAGGATATGGTGTTAGTAATAGAGAGAGTAAGAAGAAGGTAGACCCAGATGTAACTATATTTCCAGCAGCTTCGGTTAGCAAGTTGTTCACAGCGACAGCGATTATGAAGTTATATCAAGAGGGTAAGATTGATCTGAATGAGAGTATAGAAAAATATGCAGATGATATCACAATTCGTAATCCATATAAAGAGGATATTACTTGTCAGAATCTACTTACTCATTCGAGTGGGCTTGATGAACAATCAGAGTTAGATGGTAGTACTTTGGATAAGAAAGAAATCAAATCACAGAAGCATTATTTTGAGGAGCATATTCCACAGGTTATAATTAGACCGAATACAATAAGCAGATACTCCAATATGGGATATAATCTGTTAGGATATATTGTTGAAAAAGTATCAAAAACATCTTATGAGAAATATGTGACTGACAATATCTTAAAACCGCTAGAGATGAAGAAGGCTTCGGTACGAATCGAAGGAAATAACATGGCGAGTGGTTATAGTTATGACAATGGCGAATATGTAAAGCAACCATTTGCATATCAGTATACTTCCGGTTCCGCTGGAATTATAGCGCCTGTTACTGATATGGAGAAATTTATGATGATGCATCTGAACCAAGGCAGATATCATAATCAAGTAGTATTGAATGCATCAACTGAGAAAATGATGCAAGAAAAGCAATTCGCCAATAACGAAGTATTTGATGGAATGGGATATGGGTTCATTCGTACTAGTAGAAATGGTGTTCAGATTATAAAGCATGAAGGCGCACTTCCTGGGTATACAACAACGTTACTTATGATCCCAGATCAGAACTTTGGAATCTATGTTGCTACGAATTCTCTTGGTGGAATGGTATTTGATTTTGAAGAAGCATTTTTCGATTACTTCTGTGGAGACTATCAAAAAGTATCGGTTAAGGATAATGGTGTTTACAAAAGCGGTAATTACGATAGCAGTAAATATGTAGGTACTTATCGAAGCTATGATGGATTTTCCGAGAAAAAAATATCTAGGATCTATGCAGAAGATATTGATAATGAAGCAGAGCTTACGGTAACCCAAACGAAAGAGAATACCTTGAAAGTAAGTTATTATACGCAAAGCAAAAGAAAAGAAGAGACAAAACTAATCTATCAATCGGATGGAGTCTTTGCTAGACAGGATGGAAAGGGCTATATTACATTTCGTGAAGATGCAAAGGGTAATATCGAGTATGCTTTTAATAATGTAAGTCACCAAGCGTTTCATAAAGTTGGAGAATATGAGAATAGCAGTATATTAGGTATGGCATTATTAAGCATTCTTCTCATCTTTCTAGGTAGTGCAGTGGTGATAGGAATTATAAGTATTCGAAGAAAGAGAAGGAACATAAGTTGGTGTGCAAAAAGACTATGGATTCTAGTTGCAGGAAATAATGTTCTTCTAATCATAGGTTTTGTCGGAGTATTTCTGCTGGAAACTTTTATGATATTGAATTATAATTATAGCGCAATGTTCGCACTAAAGGTACTTTTAACATTAATAATAATCGCTATAGGATTCGTGGTTGTTAACATAATATACGGAAGCTATTGTATCATTAAGAAGAGATTAAGTATTGTTGAAAGCGTTGCGTTTACTGCAATTGTATTCGCATGGGTGATCTGTATTGTATTATTACAATACTTTAATATGATAGGGTATCAATTGGTCTAGAAAGGTAAGCAATAAAAAAAGCAACAGAAAATGGTGAATATATGAGTAAAATTCTAGTGATAGACGATGAAAAAGAAATAGTAGAACTGATTCGAAAAGGGTTAGAAGAGGCAAAGTATGAAGTCATTACGGCTTATGATGGAGCAGAAGGACTTAAGGTTCTTGAAGAACATGAGATATCTCTAGTTATCTTAGACATTATGATGCCGGAAATTAATGGATTGGAAGTATGCAGTAGAATCAGGTCTCATAGCAATATTCCAATTATCATGGTAAGTGCAAAGAGTCAAGAGCAGGATAAGATCAGTGGGCTTAGCGAAGGTGCTGACGACTATATGGTAAAGCCATTTTCTGTAGCTGAGTTATTAGCGAGAGTAAACTCCCAGATTCGAAGGTATACCTATTTAAATACAGGAACAAACACAGGGGGTTCAGGTACTTCTACAGACAATTGTCTTCATGTAAAGGGGCTTAGTATTGATGAACAGAAGCACCAGGTGACGCTATTTGGAGAAAAAGTGAAGTTAACACCAACAGAATTTGCAATTCTGCTACTACTAGCAAAGAACAAAGGTAAAGTATTTAGTTCGGAAGAAATTTATCGTAATCTATGGTCGGATGAAAAGTATTATGAAGGAAATAATACAGTGATGGCGCATATGTGGCGATTACGTGAGAAGATTGAAGTGAATCCCAAAGAGGCTAAAATAATAGAAACAGTATGGGGAGTTGGGTATAAGATTGAAGATTAAGAGTATAAAATTAAGTATTATGTTGAGATTTCTGATAAGCATGTTTCTTGCAGGAGTGATTACCTTTGGGTTATTTATCATCACATTTGGCAGTATTCATATCGTATCAGAAGATACCTATATTCGGTTACTGAACTATTCCAGTTCCAATACATATGCAATGATGATGATGAGTGGACTTATAGTAGCGGTATTTGCGGTAAGTACAATTGTTATATTTAGCTACAGACTCAATACGATTACAAACTACATTGATAAAATATCAGAGAATATACATACCCTTGCAAATGGGAACTTTAATGAAAAGTTAACAATAGAGAATAATAATGAATTAGGAAACTTGGCAAATGATATTAATGTGATGTCAGATAAGATCGCAGAGTATATACAGAATGAGAAGGCGTGGAATGAAGAACGTTACAATATGATTACCAACATGTCACACGATCTAAAGACACCAATTATGTCAATTGACGGATATGTGAATCTGATAAGGAATAAGAAATATGACGATGAAGCAGAACTAAGTAGTTACTGCGAGATCATAGCTAGAAAGTCAGACGAGTTAAATACCGCTATCAATCAACTATTTGAGCTATCAAAATTAAACTCCTCAGGAATTCAAGTAAATAAAGTTCACATCAATCTAAAAGAATATATGGAACAGATTATTCTCTCTTATATTCCACTATTTGAAGCACAGGATATGACTTACTATATTGCCATTGGCTCTGATGCGTTTATTTCTATTGATCCTAATCTAATGCGCAGAGTATTTGAAAATATTATTACAAATACAGTGAAATACGCTAGTAGTGGAAAAAGATTGGATATAACTTTAGAGAAAAAGGATCAGCAGTTTGTTCTTCACTTTATTAATTATGGACCTGAGATACCACCGGACGAATTAGACAGTATCTTTCATAAGTATTATAGGGAAAAGAAAAATGTTAAGAACGAGGGGCATGGCCTGGGACTTGCGATTGCAAAGAAAATTGTTCAGTTACATGATGGGACGATTTCAGTAGATAGTAATAAGGAGCGAACGGATTTTTATATTGAGTTTGGAGTAGAAAGAGATGTTTAAAGATAATATTTATGCTCTTACATTACATTAGTTCGAACTTTATAAATTATGCAATACCTTGGTTGCTATACTCTAAGAAATATAAGAAATATTCATATCTCCAGTCACTTGTGGCAGGAGATATTTTTTTTCTATATTAAATAAATTATTAGTATATAAGGATATTTATTGATGTAATCTCCAGTTTGCTAATATGAACTTAGTTTTTAGATTATCTTTTGTACAGAAAAGAGTTTGAGTAATAAGTCATAATTACCATCTGATATAATGAAGATGGATTATTATGAGAAGATGTTTTATTTATAGATCTATAAATAAATAGAAATAAAAGTCTGAATTATTTGTAATAAAGTATATTCATAATGAAATAACATTAGGAGGAAGTTAATGATGCAGAATATATTAAAGAATTGGAAGATACAAGGCGAGTTAATACAGATCTATCGTACAGCATGGAGTGTAGATGATGAGTACGTACTGAAAGTATATGATAACCTAGATAGTCTAAAGCGAAATGAAAAGATTTTAAAGACGCTATATGAGATGGGAATACCCGTGGCAGAGATTGTGAATCTAGAGAATGGACAAGGATATTGCGGAGATGGAACGAAGTACTATATGCTGACGAAAAAGTTACGTGGAAATAATATTGTTGATATAAAGAATAATCTTGGTATGGCGTATAAGATGGGAGAAGTGTTAGCACAATTACATATGGCTTTTCTTAAGTGTGAAGATGATCTTGGCTATTGGGACAATAGCCTACTAAAAGAGATGAAAGGTTGGATTAGAAAGAACCTTAGTGAATCAGGTTGGGCATTAATCAAAGAGGAAGAGTTCGATCTTGTTGTGAATCAATTAGAAGAGGTGTATGATGTACTTCCAAAACAGCTCATTCATAGGGATGTGAATTTTGGTAACTTCCTATTTGATCAAGGGGAGTTTTCTGGTTATATTGATTTTGACTTAAGCCAGAGAAATATTCGTATCTTTGATCTTAGTTACTTCCTAATCGGGTTGCTTTCAGTAGAGCTAGATAATAAGATTAATATGGAAGAATGGATCAAAATAGTTACTGATGTTATTGTGGGATATGAAAGTCAGACAAAGTTATTGAGAGTGGAGAAAGAATCAATTCCATGTGTTATGAAATGTATTGAGCTGCTTTTTGTTGCTTATTTTAGTGGGATTGATAACAAGGAATGTGCGATGGATGCTGTTCGATTGTACGAGCTCGTTTGTGAGAAAGAGGAAGAAATATTGGGAGGAGTGTTTCATAATATCTGATATTGGAGGGGGCATGGGATTGTATGATAGTACACATCAAGTATATATTGATGATAGGGCGGTACCATCTGATTGGATTGAGATAACACCAACAATATAAAAAATTTAAAAGGTAAATAAACACCCACAATTCTTTACACAATTTTAAATAAAATCCCTATATAATAATAACTTTCCTAATTTATGATTTGTATATAACAATCAATATATCAATCTGAATGAAAGGGATATTATATGAAGAGAGTTTTAGCATTTACCCAGATAGCTATCTTATTATTTGAACTTTTATTGTTCGTACCAAGTATGAAAACCAATGCGAATGAAGGAAACCAAAAGGTGGAATTTACAGCGTTTGATACAAATGATTTAGTAGCACATGCGCTTGGTGGATTAGAGAACAAATATATTTATTCGAATTCATTAGAGGGCTTAAGACAATCGATTGAAAAAGGCTATAAATTAATTGAGACTGATTTAATTCTAACAAAGGATGGAAGACTTGTCTGTTTTCATGGATGGAACCAAGCAACATATAAAAATACTGGACTGAGGTATGATCAGAAAAATCCTATCATGACATATAAAGAATTTATAAGCAAAAGAATTCAAGGGAAATTTACTACTATAGACATATCTACCATTGTTGATTACCTAGCAACAACAGAGGATATCTATTTTGTGTTTGATCTAAGAACACTTACCAAGAAAAACGCAATAAAAACAGCAGAACAAATCAAAGTAGCATTTAAAAATAAGGAAAGTTTAACGGACAGAGTTATTATCCAGGTAGGTAGTAAGGAAATGTATGAAGGTATTGATTCCGTATACCATTTTCCGCATTATCAATATTTTGTACATAATGAAGAGTTAAAAGAGTTGGATCAATTGTTACAATGGGTAAAGGATACAGGAATTATTGCAGTGTCGATACATTATGAGTCTCTAACACCACCTATCATATCTAAGGTCAAATCTTATGGACTTTATTTATTAACTCATACGATTGATGATATTGCAAAGGCAAAAGAATTACTGAACAGTGGTGTTGATATTGTGTGTACCAATTTTATAACGAAGAATGAGTTAGATTCATTCGGAAAGGATTGAAGACCAATCCACTTTCTAGGAAGATGATTGAGCAATATATATATTAAAGGTCTAGATATATAACTTTATATGTAGGCGAATTCATAAAGAATTCGTCTATTTGACTGTGTTAGTAATAGAAATAAACCTCTAGCCATGCCGGTGACCCTCATTATAGTATAGTTGAATATGGTAGTATAGGAAAAGACTTATTTCGCAAGAGGAAACCGAACTAATACATTCAAGAGGTCTCCTTCCACAACGCACCCAACATTTCCACCCATTTTCTCTGCAAGAATCTTCACAATCGATAAACCAAGTCCAGTAGAATGTTTCCTCGAACTATCCCCAGTATAGAATCGTTCGAATATTCGATCGGACTCAATAAGATCCATGTTATTGATTGGATTGATAAAGGTAAGGGAGCACATATTTCCACGCTCTAGTTTCACCGTTACCGTTTCAGTGGAATGCTCTGCGCAATTACGAATCAGATTCCGAATAATCCTTGTAGTCATTTCCTTATCTGCATTAATATAAATTGGTGCGGGTTCTTCGTATACCACATCAAGTCCTTTTTCTTCGAACATGGTAACGGAACCAATGAGACATTCCGTTACAAGATTGGTTACATTAAAGCGTTCTATATGAATATCTGGTTCATTATTCAAAAGGTAAGCATATTCAAAGAAATGTTCTACCATAAGTCCTAATTCATTGGTATGTTTGACACTAATCTCTAGCTTATCCTGCTGTTCTTTCGTTAACTTCTCTTTTTGCAATAATTGAAGATATCCTTTAGCGGCAGTCAGGGGAGTTCTAAGATCATGAGATATATTCGCAATTAACTCTCTAAATTTCTTTTCTTCTCGAACCGTACCAAGGCGGATGGACTCCTCCGCCTTAAGGCATAGATTTATATTCTTCACGAGTTTATTCAACTCACTATTAATCATATCTAAGTTGATATATTGTCTAGAATGTTCCATCGTTCTTTTTTCTAGCATATAATTTACTCTACGAATCTGTGCTTGCAGCAGACACAAATAGGATAATAGAATCACAATAATTATAATTAATAAAATAATTGCATATATCAAATAAACATCCACCTTTCAACTATAGTAATCAAGATAACATATAATTCGAGGGTCAAAAGCCTTATTTTAGTGTACTGAGTGTATATAGCTGTATAATTATGAATTTTGGCTACCTTTCCTTCAGGCATCATATTTTTTACAAGCCTCAGAACTAGCAAAAATATTCACTCACGTTCCTATTTTCACTATGAGTCTTGACAAAATATAAACGATACCTTCAGCCGGATTACGCCAAAATTAATAATTATACATCAATATACACAATGTATGTTAAGAAAGGCTTTTGACCCTCCAATCAACATAGAACATTGAGATATGTTATTTAATCATTCTGCAATACACTAGACAAATGCTCTGTTTCATAACTTAGACTGGCGATTTGCACCAAACAGAAAAAGCGAATGCGCCTTTGAACCTGTATTAGAAGTTCTTATTCTCGAATCATTTTGTGTTATATCCTAGGACAGATCTGTCTGAGCGGAGTAAGTTATCTGTCCTAGGATATGTCCTTCACAAAATGATCCGAGAATTAGAACTTCTTATACAGGTTCAATGAAGCATGAGTGTTTCTGTTTGGTGCAAAGCAAATCCCCTAGACTACCTCCCAAACAGAGCATTTGTCGGGCCTTATAGGAATTACTTAATCTCATCTTTTCTAAAAAGATTATAAGAGCTATTCACCATAACTATGATAAAAGCAGTACTGCAAAGAAAGGCTTTTAGTATAGTTGTTGAACTAGCATCTAATGTCATTTTTAAAGTAAATGCATAAGGAAGGTTATTTACAAAATCAGATAATCCCTTAATATTAGCAGATAGAGCAAGAATAATATCGAATACAAAGGCTGTTAAAAATCCAACTACGATAACTGGAATATTCTTTCTTACTTTAAATGCAATAGGTAAGCAGATGCTTAATCTTGCAATATAAAGATAGATAATCATAACGCAGATTAGAATGCTTTTCGCAATATTCGCCCCATTTGGTGCAAGATCAGTAGCACCGGATAATACTGCAAAGAATGGAGATGGAATACCAACCAAAGGTGCGAAAGCAGTTCCTGATGCATATCCTATGATAGCTACTAACGCATAAGGCAATGTGATAAGTATAATAATGATGGCATAGGTTATGGTTTTCGAGATAACAATTGCAAATCGTCCTCTTCCACAAGCAATCTCGCTATGAACATTCTTTGATTCAAAGTCATCTGAGATAAAACTTCCAGTAATAATAGCTCCGAGTAAGGAGACCAACATAATATCTACAAGTAAAGAGGCGTTAGTACTTGTAGTTGTATCAAAAGTACCGGTATGAACCCCTCGTAGTATGATTGCCATACCAATTGCACTTGCAAAGCAAAGGAGAACACTAATCTTAACTATCAACATTTTAGATAATTTATATAAATCAGCACGAATTAAATTAATCATTTTGACTACCTCCAATCACAGATAAGAAATAATTCTCTAACGTTTCTCCTTCGTTGGAGAAATGAGTTGGTATGATGCCATGCTCGTATATCATTTTCGACACCATTTTTTTCTCGTCGTTGTATCCAAAGAGCCTTAAGCTCTTATCTGGCATTACTTTATATTCTGCATCCGCAAGATTACTCTCAATGATTTGGGATAGTCTTTCTGGCTCGTCACATTCTATTTTTATAAAATGATCGCAGCGTTCTTCTAACTCTGCTAAGGTAAGACATTGTTTTACATTACCTTGATCAATGATGATATAATCGGTAGCTGTCTGATAAAGCTCTGGTAGGTTATGACTTGAGATTAGAACGGTTATATTACGTTCTTCACAAAGGCTCTTTATCAAGTTACGAATCTCAACAACACCAACGGGATCGAGCCCATTGACTGGTTCATCAAGAATTAATAGCTCAGGATTGGAGATTAAAGCTATCGCAATTCCAAGTCTTTGCCTCATTCCTAAGGAGAAGTTCTTTACTTTTTTAGTGCCAACTTCACCTAATCCTACTAAGACTAAGAGTTCCTCATCTAATTCATCATTTGGTATTCCTCTCATGATTCGATGAACTTTCAGATTTTCTTTAGCAGTCATCTTACCATTTAAACTTGGATATTCAATTAATGAACCAACACGACAAAGTTCTTGGTTGTACTCTTTTAATGATGTTTTTCCAAATAACTCAATGGTTCCACTTGTTGGGTAACTTAAACCTGCGATGATTCTCATGAATGTAGTTTTACCAGCTCCATTTTTGCCAATGAGACCATATATTTTACCTTTTTCTAAACCTAGGGATAAGTCGTTAAGTGCTGTGAAATTTTTATATACTTTTGTGAGATTTTCTGTTTTTAATACATACTCTTTCATAACTGCCTCCTAACTACAATTGTAGCAACTTTATGCTTTATTCGGTTCTTTGTTCTTCCTTACATAATCATAATAGTAGAAAGAGGTTTAGAAAAAGTTAAGAAATCTGTTTTAGTGGTAAAGAGAAAGATAATTATTTCGTAATTGTTCAGTACCTTCCTGATTATATTATTTCTTACATAAACGGTAACCAAGTCCCCATACAGTCTCGATATATTCATTCTCTCCATTGGCTTTCTTTAATTTGGTACGAAGATTACTCATATGTGTCTTTACTGCATTGTCATCTCCTAGGTATTCCTCATTCCATATGGATTCATAGATATTGATTTTAGAAAATAATTTATCTTGATTGGACATCAGTAACTCCATAATTTGATATTCTTTGGCAGTTAGGTCAAGTAATATTCCGTTTACAATGACTGTTTTAAGATTCATATCAAGTACGAGGTCTTTGTAAATTAAGATCGGATTGGTTATCTTATGTAAATGCGATCTTCTAAGATGAGTACTTACTCTTGCTGATACTTCACCTAAGTCAAATGGCTTTGTGATATAGTCGTCTGCCCCTAATTTTAACAAATCAATCTTGGTGCTCACCATATCTTTTGCGGAAAGTATGATTACTGGAATATCGCTAAATGTTCTTAGTTCACGAAGAATCTGATCTCCACTGAGATAGGGAAGCATAATATCAAGTAGAAGCATATCATATTGATTCAGCTTTAATTCTTTTAAGCCACTCATACCGTCATAGGAGGAGTGGACTTCGTAACCGTCATTCACTAGTGTTTCCTTAAGCATCTGATTAACATCTTTATTGTCTTCTATTATTAAGATCTTTTCCATGGGCTCACCTCATTTATATAATAGATTCTATTCTTTAATTATTACCATTTCCTTCTTCTTTTCTTACCGTTAAATCTTCTTTTTTCTCTACTTTTAAGTATATCATACTTTGTAGCGGTTATCAGACAAGCTAATATTAGGAGCAAGTAAGATAATGATGTAAAAAGAGATTCTGCATCTGAGAGTGTTCTAGAAGATCCAATTAATACCCAAAAAGTTGACCTTAACTTTATAAATAAGGTTGTTAAGCCTAATAGATAACTTAGCAATCCTTGTATTGACATCTTATCCGTATTCTCAGGCGGTACATTACGTCCGTTGCCTGCGTTTCTATCAATAAGTAGGTATGCCAGAAATTCATTTTTAATTCTAATATATCCTTTTCCTTCACCAAAATAACATGATGCATAGCGACAAAAAAAGTAAGTAATAAATAGTTGGAATAACAATTCAAGGACTAGAAACGTAACCTTATTAGTACCTTTTCTAGATAATAGATATATAACAACACTGCATACAATTAGAAACACAATAGCAAGAAATACTTTAAATATCATATTTTTATAATTAGGGCGTAACTTAAGTTTATATAAGTCGCTATAAGTATTCGTATAATCAGTTGTCCTGCTTCGTCTCATTACTTTTATGTGGCCTTCCTTTCTATAAGTTATTTATCAAATAGTCTCCAGATTTTTTTATTATACAATTGTTTTTGTGAATGTTAAATAGTCGGATGGTAATAATTATTGATTTATTGAATTACATTGAATTGATTGCAATATAATTCTGATTAGAAACGCTAGTCTTAGAGTCGATTATTATATTAAGTTCCAATTAATAACTAATTAAGGTAAAATTAAGAATTCTTAATAAGGCTAACAATTTTTTTAGATAAGCCAATGTGGTAAAATAATACAAGAATATAATAAAGTTACTTAAATTTAGAAGGGATTTGTAAAGTATGAAAAAGAAGAAAAAGCAAGTATTTGCTGTATTGCTTGCAGCGCTAATATTAATAGTGTCTACCTATGGAAACACTCCAATAATACACGCATCAAAACAAAATTTTGATATTCGAAATGGTGTATTAGTAAAATATAATGGTTCAGGGGGGGCTGTTTCAATTCCAAGCACAGTAAAGTCAATAGGAAAGGAAGCTTTTGCATCAAGTGATATTACTTCTGTTAATATACCTAATTCAGTAACGTATATTGGTGAAAATTCATTTATGAGCTGTCCAAAGTTAAAGAAAATAGTAATACCTTCAAGTGTACAAAAGATTGATATTCAAGCATTTTGTAATGACAAAAATCTGGAACAGGTACAAATAAACAATAAAGAAATCGTTATGGATAGAGACGTCTTTGAAGGAACTAAATGGCTAAAAAATCATACTGAAGAGTATGTAATCTTAAATGGGAATCTAATTCATTATAATGGAACAGATAGTCTAATAGAGATTCCTAATCAAGTTCGAGTAATATGTGGAGGCGTATTTACTTTAACAGAATTGAAAAAAGTTACTATTCCAGAGAGTGTTAAGATTATTGGATCGAATGCCTTTGATGGGCAAACTAAGTTAATGAGTGTAATAATGAATAACTCGGTAGAGAAAATAGGAGATTATGCTTTTTATCAATGTGAAAGCCTAAAAAATATAAAATTGCCAACAAGCCTGATAACAATTGGTGATCAAGCATTTTACGATGCTGGTCTTACAAGTATTACTTTACCAGAATCAGTTAAAAAAGTTGGTTTCTCTTCCTTTGCTGGATGTGAAAAACTTATAGAAGTAAATATCCCAAAATCAGTGAAAAATATTGCGGAAGATGCATTCAGAGGATCTGCATTTGTAGATGAATCAACCAATGAATTTTTTATGATAAACCATATGTTATTAAAATATAATGGGACGAATAAGGATGTTGTAATACCAGAAGGTGTAACTAAAATTATGTCTATGGCTTTTTATAATACAAAACTAACAACTGTAAAGATGCCTAATACAATTACAGAAGTTGGTTCAATGGCTTTTGCATCCTGTAATAATCTAAAATCAATCACATTATCAAATTCTTTAACCTCAATACATAGTGCTGCATTTAAAGGATGTGTGAAACTAAGTAACATAGATTTGCCAAAGAAATTAAAGATAATAGGAGATTCTGTTTTTGAAAATTCTGGATTGAGAACAATCAAGTTACCAGAAGGGCTCACGACGATAGAAGATTATGCTTTTGCTTGTAATAACCTGCAACAAATTAGTATTCCAAAAACGGTAAAACATTTGGGAGATTCTTTTAATGGAGGAAAGATGAAAAAGCTGATATTACAAGAAGGTATTAAAGCTCTTCCATACTTAACGGATGTATATTGTTTTGTAATACCAAACTCGGTAATTCAAATAGATAAAACGTATAGAAAAAATAATAACTTATATACGTTTATTTGTAAAAAGAGCTCTTATGCTTATAAATATGCTGAGAGATATCATATTAAGTATAATGTAATTAAATAAGGATTGTTGAATAAGAGTAGAAAAGTATTAAATCTATAACCAGTTGCAAAAGGGAAAAAGTTAAGTAAAATTATAGAATATAATAATAACAGCTATAATGGGGTATGGTTTCATTGGAACATACCCCATTATTTTTTAGTTGTATTGCTTGTAACAAATTTCTAATCTTAGTTAATTTATGCTATAATAATCTAACTAATATACAAGGCGGGATATATAAGAATGATAAGTGTAATAAGAAAAAATATATTAATCATCGAAGATGATCAAAAATTAAATGAAGGAATCCGATTGGCACTTAGAAGTCCAGAATATGAGTTTCTACAATGTCGTACACTAGAAGAAGCGTGGGAACAGTTGAACCAGAAAAAAGTTGATCTGATACTGTTGGACGTGAATTTACCAGATGGGAATGGGCTTGATTTTCTTAAGAAGCTTCGAACTTCGTATTCAGTTCCTGTTATCATTATAACAGCTAATAATATGGAGACGGATATAGTGATGGGATTAGAACTAGGAGCGAATGATTACATAACCAAACCATTTAGCTTAATGGTGCTTCGTGCAAGGGTGGGGGTACAATTGCGGAATTATCAAGGAGAGAAAAATACTCATTATGTCATGGACTTTTTCGATTTTGATTTTGAACAAATGATATTTAAAGTTCGAGGAGAAATCATTGAATTTAGTAAAACAGAACAAAAGCTATTAAAGTTATTAGTTGATAATAAGGGAGCTACCCTAACTAGGGATAAATTAATTGATTCCGTATGGTTGGGAGATACTGAGTATGTAGAAGAGCATGCCCTAACGGTGGCAATCAAGAGGTTAAGAGATAAGTTGGGTGAAAACTCAAATCAACCAGAATATTTACGAACCGTATACGGAATTGGGTACACTTGGATCGTAAAATGATGAAGGTGATTGAATTGCAGAAGTGTAGTTGGATGTTATTTGGATGAAAAGATATTTAAGTAATAGCTTTTGGGGGAAGAAACGATGATAGGAAAGAATACATATGTCATAGTAGTTATGGCTGTAATAATCCTAATACTGATGTTAGTTATAATAGGGCAGTTCATATACAATACAAAAAGGAAGAAGAAATCAATGATGCAGATACAGGAAATGATTGATTCAGCCATGGATGGATCATTTGAACAGAGACATTTTGATGAGACAAGATTATCGTCAATTGAGAATAGTATGTGGAGATTCTTAAAAGATAGTCGATTATCTTCCACCACACTAGCAGAGCAAAAGAAGAAGATTCAGACCCTAATCTCGGATATCTCACATCAGACAGTAACACCAATTGCTAATATTATGCTGTATTCAGAGCTATTGGAAGAAAAGCAAAAGAAGATCAAAGTGCAATCATTTCAACCAGATGGTAACATAGATGATGAGACAACCTTGGATGAGATTGCTGCAATTAGGGAACAAACTAGTAAATTAGATTTTCTAATTCAATCACTCGTTAAATTATCAAGATTGGAGAACGGAATCATAACGGTAAATGTAAAAAAAGATAAGATTCAGTCTGTTCTAACCGCTATTGAAAGCCAGATGAGCGCAAAGGCAAATCAAAAGAGGATAGAATTCTTAGTTGCAAATTCAGAAGAAACCGCGGTATTTGATGCAAAGTGGACCGTGGAAGCTCTTGTGAATATTGTGGATAACGCACTCAAATATACGCCTGCCGGTGGACAAGTATCCGTAAGTGTGGAACCTTATACGATATTTTTAAAGATTGATATATCGGACAATGGAATCGGAATTGCAGAAGAGGAGCAAGCAAAGATCTTTACGAGGTTTTATCGCTCCATTCAGGTGAGTGATAGTGAGGGAGTAGGAGTAGGATTATATCTAGCTCGTGAGGTAATTAGTGCGCAAAAAGGGTATATTAAGGTACAATCCAAGATCAATGAGGGGACGACATTTTCTGTATTCTTACTTAGAGAATAAGATGAGTGCCCGACATATGACCTGCTTCATAATCTATCCTGGCAATTTGCACAAAACAGAAAAAGCGAATGCGCCTTTGAACATGTATTAGAAGTCCTTGTTCTCGGATCATTTGGTGTTATATTCTAGGACAGATCTGTTTGAGCGAAGCGAGTTATCTGTTCTAGAATATGTTTTACACAAAATGATCTGAGAACTAGAACTTCTTATATATGTTTAATGAAGCATGAGTTTTTCTGTTTTGTGCAAATTACCTAGATAACTTAAAAGCAGGTCATTTACTTAGTAAACCATAAGATTAGAATATATCAAAACTGTGACATTTGAGAAACAAGTTGGAGATATTAATGTGATATCGTCTGTATTATAAAGTAATACAGGCTAATAAAGCTGTAGCTACTTAGGTAATCTTAGAACTAATCCTACTGGTTCAGGATTACCTAATTATTTTATGATATAGGAGGTAGCCATGAAACTACATAGAGAGTACATAAGAAAATATAAGAAGAATACCCTTGCAATCTTATGCAGTATGGTGATGACAATTGCATTGGTGGTCTGCTTATTTATCGTAACACATTCAGATAAGAATATTGACTCGTTACAAGGGCAGTATGTACGAGGGGCATATGATATTGCATTGAAAGATCTGACAAGAGAGCAGATCAAAGAAATCAGTAATGACAAGAGATTAACGCATGTTGAACTTGAAAAATATCTGTATAGTGGGATGGGAGATGCGAATCAGAAATTTGCCATTATAGCAGCAAATGGAGAGTATGTACAAGAGAGAACTAGAATACTCAAGGGAAGAATGCCAGTAAATAAGAATGAGATTGTTGCAGAGGTATGGAGTCTTAAGAATCTAGGTGTGAAGCCAGAGTTAAATACTGAGTTCACGGTAAAAGTATCGGATCCAGGAAGTACGAAGGAAGATTGGAAGTCAGTCACCTACCGAGTTGTTGGTATTATTAGTGATAATGCAGCAAATAAGACTTATGGAAACATTGAAATCTATACCCAGTTTCAAGAAGATTATAAAGATGCATCTTTAGTTCTAAAGTATAAGAAAGGCATAGACATAAAAAAGGAAGGGAAAGAGATAAAAAATCAATATCATCTAAAAGGAAAGCAGATTCATTATAATTATGATGTGGTAGATTACGCGTACTATCAGTCTAAGGCAAGTAAGGCGAGTCTTCTTATTAGTTTTATATTATTATGTGTCTGTGCTGTTGTGATATCAGGGGTTTACCGTATTTCTCTTATGAATCGAAGCAGCCAATATGGAATCTTAAAAGCAGTTGGAATGCAAAAGAGACAGATTCGAGCTTTAATTGCAAAAGAACTGTATGAGATCTATTTCCTTAGTATACCACTAGGAGTTATTCTGGGTCTTGCAGTCGCCTACTCACTGAATATGCTAACGAGAGATAAGACAATGGAGCTTATATTCTGGGGAAAGATTTATCGGATACAGTTAATCATTCCTATAGAAGAGATTGCCTTATGCATTGTTGGTGTAGGTGTTATAGTAGGGATTATTGTAGAAATTACTAGCCACATGATTAATAGGAAGACGGCCATTGCAATAATTCGAGGAGAGCTAGGGGTTAACAATAATAAAAAGCATGTATTTATGACGAGACTATTTCAGAAAATGGAAAAGCCTTATAAAGCAATTGCCCTTAAGTATGTATGTTATGATGTCAAATCAATTGTGTTTGTGGTGTTGTCCTTAAGCATTGGAGCAAGCTTATTTATCGGATTATTCTATCAGGCAAAGCTCAATCATACAACGAATAGTTTGCAAAAACAGATGCTTTATTATAATGGTGATTTTATATTGGAGAAATTTAATGATGATCTAATAACCACTGGTCTATCAGAAAAGGTATTAGAACAGATTGAAAATATGAAAGGTGTAAGAGCGATTAGCACTCAAAGGGCATTACCAATTCGAGTACTTGATGACAAAAAGATAATAAAAAATCAGAATTATTTTGACTTCTTTGATAGAATCTCTAAGGGAGACTTCCCATTTGATAGCTACGAGGGTAATGATGGAACGGATTCTTTCTATATGACAGAATTAAAAGCATATAACAGTACTGCACTAAAGAATCTTCATAAATATCTTCTGGAAGGAGATTATGATCCAGATAATATGAAGAAGGATTCTGTTATTCTATATATGCCAAAGACAATTGGAAAGAATGATTGGCGCAGACCTCAGAGTTATCCAAAGTCGGGAGCTTATGTTATGGAATACAAAGCGGGAGACGAAATAACGTTAAAATATCGAACCGACCTTAAGACCAACAAAAACCAATATTATAAATTTACAGATAAAGACGCGAACTATACTTATAAAAAGTATAAGATTGCCGCAATTGCATACTATCCTTATATGAAACAGGTCACTTATATGGCAAATGCGTATCCAACTATAATTATAAGTGAGGATCAGATGAAGGAAATAGTACCGAAAAAAGCTTATGCCACCATTACCCTATCCGTTGATCAATCCTTAGGGAAAAAATATCTAAATCAAGTGAATAATAAACTTATCAGTCTAGTGGTTGACAATGAGGGTGCGACGGCAAGAAGCATCATAGATCAGATACGTGATATGGACAATTTATTTAGAAAGCAGCTAATCTATTCATATGGAATAGCGTTTGTAGTTCTAGTGTTATCCTGTATTAATATTATAAACAATCTCAAATATCGAATTCATATCAGGAAGCAGGAGATCAGTATCTATCGTGCAATTGGTATTCGACATGAAATGATATGTAAGATGATTCACTTGGAAAATATGATATTGGGTGTAATATCAATTGTAGTGACATGCATAGCATCATACCCAATCACCGGATACTTATATCACAGATCGCAGATCAGTTATCTGCAAGTTGGCTATCAGAATGATCTATTCATATTGGGCGTAGTGAGCATACTTACACTTATTATTTGCAATGTCGTGTCAAGAATAGTAACCAAAGGGCTTCGAGGTAGTAGCATTGTAGAAAATATAAATACGGTGGAATAGAACGTTGAAAGGAGACGTCATGACGATAGTAGAAGTAAAAGAATTAAAAAAATATTATGGAAAAGGTGATACCGAAGTACGAGCGCTAGACGGTGTGAATCTAAAGGTGGAAAAAGGAGAATTTCTAGCGATTGTAGGAACAAGTGGAAGTGGAAAGTCAACACTTCTTCACATGCTGGGTGGTCTAGACACACCAACCAGTGGAGAGGTCACAGTAGATGAGAAAGAGTTAAGTGTATTAAGCGATGATGAATTAACTATTTTTCGCAGAAGAAAGATTGGATTTATCTTTCAACAATATAATCTAGTACCAATCCTAAATGTATGGGAGAATATTGTTCTTCCGGTAAAGTTAGATGGTAAGAAAATAGATGAAATATACATAAATGACATTGTAAAAACGTTAGGTTTGACCGAAAAGATACAGAGTTTACCAAGTAACCTCTCTGGCGGACAACAGCAAAGAGTTGCAATTGCTCGTGCCCTTGCAACCAAACCAGCAATTATACTTGCTGATGAACCTACAGGCAACCTTGATTCCAAAACGAGTCAGGATGCTTTAGGGCTATTAAAGATAACCTGTGAAGCTTTTCATCAGACCATTGTTATGATTACACATAATGAAGAAATCGCTCAGTTGGCGGACAGGATTATTCGTATTGAAGACGGGAAGATCGTGAGTGGAGAAAGAGATTAGGATAAGATCTTAAAGTATTGTTATAATTCAAACTTCCCAGTAAAAAGTTCAAACTCGTAAGTATAGAAAAGATTTAAACTAGTAATTTTGAGTTAGTATATAAATACGATAAAACAAAATGGTGCAACCTTAAAGCGGTTGCACCATTTTGTTTTATCAAAGAGATATTATTTTTCTAACGTAATCTCCACAGGTTTCTTTAGCTTTATCATAGGTGACAAACATCTTGTTAAAATAACTTTATTATCTTTTGGCCATACAGTAGCTAGGTAATTCTCCATAGTACTATTTTGCATAGAGGTGCCACTTTCGGAATGGAACTCAAATTGGTTCCCTTTGGTATCTTTGTATTCGTGTTGAAAGAGTCCCAAGCAACCAATCGTGTCCGATGAAAATGTGATATAAGCTTTATTACCGGATCTTTCAATATTTTTAAGCTGTATGTCTTTGAGTTCAGGTGCCATGGTCTTATTTTTTAAATCAAGAGTAATTACTGCTTCTGATTTTTTCAACATGCGTATTCCAGCAAACTTAATTTTATTAAGTGTATTGGAATGAAAATAATCACTTTCAAAAAAATACTGAGTATTACCCTTTTCATCAGGACCTATTGCGGTTACACCTCCTGGATTGCCCCATGATTTTCCTGAATTATCAATAACTTTAAAATCCAACCCATTGATAATGTAGTCATTATTATCGGGAATATTTATATTTATCTCAGTTCCGGTTGGATACTGACCTACGGAATTAATATGAATGGTTTGCCCATTCACCTTAATATCCTTATTAAGAGTTGTAATAATCGGTTCAGGATATTTGCCCATATGAAGAGCGTAGACAAACTCTCCAAGTTTTTCATTTTTGGTGTTTGGGGTGGTTTCGAAAGTGTCCTTAGCATTAGATGCCTTTGAATCGTTATTTATTGAGTTTGTATCTTGCGATTGCGATTCTCTACGCATCGTAACATAGATTTTTAAATTCTCAGGAATTGGATAATCGCCAGAACGAATACTAGTATAATAAAGATTCTTATCAACACTGTTTCCTGTAGGGTAGCTTGTTTCACTTATATAGTCCTTATATTCTTTTCCTGATGTAGTATCTACAATCTTAGTAATATCGACATTAATGAAATCACTTTCCTTCTTCTTTAGATGTTCTGGTACTTGAAAGAAGACAACCAATTGTTTCGTATCAGCAATAGCATAAGGAAGGCTTAAGGTGTAGCCATTACTTTTAGCTATTAGATTAACTTTCTTTACATATTTATTCTTTACTGCGTTTTGAAGTCCTTTATCGAATTGAACATATTCTGCTAGGGTTCCTATCACTGGAAGTTTAAATAGTTCTTCTGCAAAGGTAGTGTTACTATTTACTGTAATAACGAATAAAAGAAAGACTGCTACCATACTTGATAAGCTTGTTAGAAATCTTTTTCTCCTTTTACATTCGATTCTTTGATTTAAGTGTTTAACCATTTGGTTTAATTCAAAGGGATAGTCTTTGATTTCTGAAAGCGAGTCTTGATATTCTTCCATACGATCATTATCCATAATTGTCAACCTCCTAATCTTCTAATTCTAATCGCAATAGGGCTAAGGCCCTCCGTTCTCTAGTTGCAACAGTACCTTGTGGTATCTCAAGAATTACTGCAGTTTCTGCTAAAGTATAACCACCATAGTACCTTAGATAGATGACGTTTGACAGATTCTCAGGAATCTTACTTAAGGCTTCCTTTAAGGGTAGCCTATCATAAACTTCACTAGATTCCTCTGGCAATTGATCTATTAATAGTTCATGTTTATTTTTACGAAGTATTTGAAGGCACTCATTAATTAGAATCCTGGTTAGCCAAGTCCCTAGAAATTCAGGATTTTTTATTTTTTTCCGGTTTATATATCCTTTATAAAATGCTTCATCTAATGCATCTAGGGCAAGAGTTGGATCTTTCATATAACTGTATGCGATTCGGTATAAGGTTTCTTTGGATTGTTCCATGTGTTCCATATAATCACTTTTGCTAATTCCCATTTGTATCCTCCCCTCTAATTATTAGATGCATTAGATAATGATTTTTATTGATGATTTGGAAAATAGTTTCATGACTACTATAATACATTTAATCCCTAGAAATATACAAGCATTGTGAGTAAACAAGAATATTTTTGACAGCACTCGATTGTGGGCTATTCTCAGATGTTGATGATTATTTATTTGATAATTAAGGAATATATTGAAGTTTTATACTAGGTAAATAATTGTATTTTACAATTTCTCCTTTAAATCTCCATATTAAAGTTGTAATATATCTGTAACAAATATAAAAAAGTATTAATAAATACGAAATATGTTACTAAGGAGAATAAGTATGAAAGTAAGTATGTATAGAATTATGGCTTTATGTGTGATAGGTTTGTTTTTATCAATAAGTAACATTGCGGTGTCAAGTGCTCATACTAAGGTAAATGCGAGTGCAAGTGTGACTGTGAGTGAGAGTACAAGCGGTAGTACAAGCAATAGAAGAGTAGCATTGGCAGATAAAAAGACTGAATTAAGAAAGAAAATTGTTCGTTATGCATTACAATTTAGAGGGAATCCATATGTATGGGGAGGAACAAGTCTGACGAGAGGAGCAGATTGTTCTGGCTTTACCCAATCAGTGTTTCGTGATAATGGAATCAGAATTCAAAGAACCTCTAGAACGCAAGCTACTGGAGGAAAAGTTATTTCAGAAAGTAAATTAAGACCAGGAGATCTAATCTTTTATGCAAGAAGTGGGCGAATTAATCATGTTGGAATCTATATTGGTAAAGGGAAAGTAATAAGCGCAAGTAGTGCAAGGACAGGTATTCGTGTTACATATTATAAATATAGAAAGCCAGTTAAGATGGTAAGCTATGTTGGATAATTTACTTAACTAAGAATGTATTGGTTTTACATAGAAGTTAGTATATTATATGTAGCTGCAAACACCACACCTGATCTATCTCTATATAGTAAACAGTTCTATTGTTACTGTTACTATATAGGTTGTATCAAGTGTGGGGGATTATAGAGAGAATTAATTATAGAGAAATAATTAAGTTGGATTACATGAAGATGATTAGTAGAAAAATTTTATTCTCATTTAGGAAGCTTTATCGTAAAAGTAGTTCCATTCCCTTCGTTACTAGATAACTCTATGGTACCCTGAAATAAATCTACGATTCGTTTTGCGAGTGCAAGTCCTAAACCATTTCCCTCGGAGGAATGTGATTTGTCTCCTTGATAGAATTTCTCAAAGACTCTTTTTTGAACTTCATCATTCATACCGATTCCACTATCTGATATTTTTATTGTAACCATAGATTCCTCTTGACTCAGTGTTACGCTAATATCACCATTAGCAGGTGTGAACTTTACTGCATTTCCAAAGATGTTAGAGAAGACCTGTGCTAAAAATTCTTCATTGCCATAGTATATAACCTGATCTAAGTCAATATCAAGATTAATATTTTTATCGCTCCACTGTGTTTCATAAAGAAGAATTACATTACGAAGTTGTTCATCCAGGCAATAATTCTTTTTAATTGGAAGGATTTCTTGATTTTCAAGATGTGAAAGTTGTAGAATATTACCTGTTAGTTTGGATACTCTCTTGGTATTGAATAGAATTTTCTTAATATATTCATCACGTTCTTCTTCGCTAATGGATTTATTCTGTAAAAGTGTGGCGTAACCTTCGATTGCGGCGATAGGAGTCTTGAATTCATGGGATACATTACTGATAAAGTCAGCTCGAAAGGTCTCAGTATTCGATAATTCCTCTACCATTATGTTAAAATTATGAGTCATCTCTTTAATTTCGACTGCGCGAATATCTTCTGAGATTTTGACGTGAAAATTACCTTTTGCAACCTCTTTTGTTGCATCATTTAACATGGAAATAGAGGATAATATTTGTTTTCCACCAATTCTAGCAAATACGGTGCTAATAGCTATAGATGTTATACATATAATATAAATTGCTAAAACTGGGTGTGGTTTGTTTGCTACCAGAAAGTGAGATAAGATCCAAGCAACGGTTGTTACAACTAGCATGGATAAGGTAACAATCATGAAAACAACAAAAGCGAATAAAACCACCATTTTGATAGGTGCCTTCTTCTTCATACTTTCTTCACCGCCTTATAGCCTAATCCACGTATGGTAACAATCTCAAAATCTTTATTATCACGAAAGCGATCGCGCAGACGTCCAATATGAACATCAACCGTTCTTGCTTCGGTTTCTGAATCCATTCCCCATATTTCATCCATTAGTTGTTGCCTGGTAAAGATATGATTTGCTGAGAATACTAATTTATATAGAAGATAAAATTCTTTTTGAGGTAGAACAGTTTCCGTATCTTCGGAATAAACCGTGAGCGAATCATATTCTAAAAGAGTACTACCAATCTTGATTCTGCGTTCATTGATTATCTGAGCTCTACGAAGAAGTGCTTCTACTCGAAGGACCATCTCATTCACATCAATTGGCTTTACCATATAATCATCGGTACCAGCCCGAAATCCTTGCTGTTTATCAGTAAAAGTTTCTTTAGCGGTAATCATAAGAATAGGAAGAGTGTAGTTTGACTCTCTAAGCGTCCTGGTAAGCGTGAATCCATCCATACCAGGCATCATAATGTCCGTTATTATTAGATCAACATATTCTTTATCGAGAACCTCAATTGCTTCATTTCCATCTTGTGCTCCAATTGGATTATATCCATGCTTTCCAAGAACAGTGATAAAAAGCGTTCTAAGTTCGTTATCATCTTCCACAACTAAGATATTAAACATTACACATCCTCCTTATTTTTAATATTATCTAAGTAATTGCGAACCTCTAATAGTTTTGCAATTACCTGCATATGATTCGATATCAAAAGCCTTTCATAACTTACATTGTGTATATCGTTGTATAATTATTAATTTTGGCGTAATCCGGCCGAAAGCATCGTTTATATTTTGTTAAGACTCAAAGTGAAAATAGGAACGTGAGTGAGTATTTTTACTTGTTCTGAGGCTTGAAAAAAATATGATGCTTAAGGGAAAGGTAGCCAAAATTCATAATTATACAGCGATATACACTCAGTAAGCCCAATAAGGCTTTTTACACTGTAAATTTTTTTATATTGTTATCTTAACATACAATTATCAATTCAACATCAACAAAAAGAACGTAAAAGTTCACATTGAGTTGATATTGGATTGATGTTCAGTTTAAATTATAGGGATATACTAAGAAAAAAAGGAAGGAGTATTCGTATGATACAACTAAAGAATATATGTAAAACATATGTAACTGGAGATTTTAAACAAGTTGCATTAGATGGTGTTAGCCTTAATTTTAGAGAAAGTGAATTTGTAGCGATCCTAGGAAAAAGTGGTTCTGGTAAAACAACATTATTAAATGTACTAGGAGGCCTTGATCAATATGATAACGGTGACTTAATTATAAATGGACGCTCAACAAAAGAGTTTAAGGAATCGGATTGGGATTCTTATCGAAATAATAGTGTGGGTTTCATCTTCCAAAGTTATAACTTAATCTCTCATCTAAGTATTATTGATAATGTTGAGATGGGAATGACATTATCCGGGGTATCTTCTGCTGAAAAACATAAGAAAGCCTTAGATGTTCTTGAAAAGGTAGGCCTTGGTAAGCATCTGCATAAGAAGCCAAATCAATTATCGGGAGGCCAGATGCAGCGTGTTGCAATAGCTAGAGCACTTGCGAATGATCCAGATATTATTCTTGCGGATGAACCTACTGGCGCACTTGATACACAAACAAGCGTACAGATCATGGAGTTGATTAAAGAGATAGCAAAAGAAAAACTTGTTGTTATGGTTACCCATAATCCAGAACTTGCAACCGAATATGCAGATCGAATCGTACAATTTGCAGACGGAAAGGTAGTGGATGATTCATATCCTTTTCTTGAATCCAGTATAAATAATAAATACAATCCCAAAAAGACCAGCATGAATTACCTAACTGCACTTAAACTTTCTGCAAAAAATATTACAACTAAAAAATGGAGAACTGCAATTACTGCGGTTGCTTCTAGTATTGGTATCATTGGTGTTGCGATTGTCCTATCTTTATCCAACGGATTTGATAAACAAATTAATCAATTTGAAAAAGACTCCCTTTCGAATTATCCAATTACAATTGGTAAAACTGCAATCTCAATGCAAACAGCACCTAGGATGCAAGGAGATAAAGATAAAAAACTGAAAGAATTCCCTGATACGAATGTAATCTATCCATATGATACGAGTGAGGAAAGTAACGCTCATGTGAATAAGATTACAAAAGAGTATGTAAATTATGTTGAAAAACTAGACACTTCACTTCTTGATGGTATCTCCTATACAAGAAATGTTAATATGAATCTTCTGAAAATGGAAGATGGAAAAGCCACTTCGCTAAGTATGAGTGCTGCTGGATTTATGACATATCCTAGTAAAGACAATAGTTTCAAAGATAATTATATAAAAGAATATTATGACATGCTATCAGGTGAGTATCCACAATCGAAGACTGACCTAATACTTGTGACAGATCAATATAATCAGATTGATAAAAATATATTAAAAGCACTTGGTTTTGCGGATGATAAAGATAGTATTGACTATGACACTATCGTAGGAACAGAATTTAAGCTAATCTATAATGATGATTACTATAAGAAAGCTGGTAAGTATTTTGTAATTGATGGAACGCCTACGGATCTATCCAATCTATATAATAGTAAACAAGCAGTTACACTAAGAATTAGCGGTATTGCTCGTATCAAAAAAGACGTAAATATATCGGCATTATCAGCAGGGGTTGCATATTCGGATGAACTTGCAAAAGATTTTATTACGAATGCAAAAAACTCTGAAATCGTAAAAGCACAGCAGAAAGTAGATTATAATGTAATGAATGGAAGCATACTAGCAGAAGAGAGTGAGAGCGGAGTTGCCATGAGTTCACCTGGTTCTGCAAGTAGTAATGGCGCGCCTAATATGATGAGTGGAAACAGTGGTCAAGTAACACTCTCAAAGGAGGATGTTCTAGAGGCTCTTGGAGCAGCTAATATTCCAAGTTCCATTTCCATCTATCCAGTTGATTTTGAAGCAAAAGAACAGATTACGGATTATCTAGACAAATGGAATACAAAGCTAGAGGAGAAGAATCAGATTCAATACACGGATATGGCAGCAATGATTACGAATCTGTCTGGAAATATTATGGATGCAATTACCATTGTACTAGTAGCATTTGCAGGAATCTCACTAGTTGTTTCTATGATTATGATTGGTATCATCATCTATATATCAGTATTAGAACGAACAAGAGAAATCGGTGTGCTACGAGCACTTGGTGCTAGAAAGAAGGATATTACGCGTGTATTTAATGCAGAGATCTTTATTATTGGGGCTTCCTCGGGTATCTTTGCAATTGCAATTAGTTATCTATTAACAATACCAGTGAATGCGGTTCTGTATAATGTTACAGATCTTAAGAATGTAGCACAGTTGAATCCAATCCATGCAGTTATTCTAATTCTTATAAGCGTTGTTCTTACTTTAATAGGTGGATTTATCCCAGCTAAAATGGCAGCGAAGAAGGATCCTGTTGTGGCTCTTAGAAGTGAATAATATTAATGTTAGAAGTAGAATATAATTCATATCTAATCTTAATTTCTATACAAGTATTACCTGAATTTATAACTAGTTAAAGAATCGAATTATGTCGATAAAAGATAGGAGCGTGAAATAAAACCGATTTCGCGCATCTATCTTTTATTTAGTTGATAGCCAAAATAAGATCTATGTTAATGATAGATGATTCACACAATGACAAAAGGCTTTAAAATAGATTATAGTGAAAACTATTATGTGAAATATTTTTAAATTTTTAAAATTAGGTGCAATAATAAGTAATATTTTAACGTTGTAATAATAGGGGGATACGCTATATGATGATTTTTTGCAGCATAGAAGAGACGTCAGAAAAACGCTCGAATCACCATAAGAAGCTCAGAATAGAAGAAGATTTATTTATAAAAATTGCGGATAATGATATGGAAGCCTTCGAAGAACTATATCGAATAACAGAGAAAAGTTTATATGCGTTTATATTATCGATATTAAGAAATCACGAAGATACCTTAGATGTGTTACAAGATACGTATTTAAAGATTCGCAGTGCGGCGCATCTATATAAACCCATGGGAAAACCTATGGCTTGGGTGTTTACCATAGCGCGTAATCTTTCAATGAGTAAGCTTAGAACAAGATCTCGTATTGATAGCATTGAGGTAGAGGATATTGAGAATGATCTTTCCTTTTCCTATGTTACGAATAGGGAAGATAAAATGGTGCTGCAGGCTGCTTTGACCATATTGAACGAGAGGGAAAGAGAAATCATATTGCTTCATGCTATCTCTGGTTTTGCATTTCATGAAATAGCAAAAAATCTTGGGATACCGCTATCTACTACATTATCAAAATACCATCGAGGTTTGAAAAAATTAAAAAAATATCTATTAGACAAGGAGGTGAACAAGTGAATCAATGTAAAGTTGAGAAAAGTATACAAAGAGCGATTCATCAAGCGCCAACCCTAGATATGGAATATCTATCAAAGCTTCCTATAGTTAAAATGTCAGAACATGATTATATAACAAAACAGGAGAATAGCCATAAAACAAAGCATCTTAAACAGTTTTCTGCCGCATTTACCTGTTGCATGATTGTTCTTCTTTGCTTTTCAGGTTGGTTCGTACAAAATAGAACTCCAGATAGTGTAATCACCTTAGATGTCAATCCAAGTATTCAAATTGTTGTTAATAAAAAGGAACGTGTATTATCAGTAAAGGCGCTAAATAAAGATGCAAAGAAGGTTATTGATAAAGTAAGGTTAAAGACATCGAATCTGGACCATGTGGTAGATCAGCTTGTAACTACAATGGTAAGTGAACATTATATTCGTAGGGATAAGAATGTAGTTATGGTATCAATTGAAAATAGAAATACAAAAAAAGCAGATATAATTGCCCTTTCCCTAGATCAAGTGATTCAAAAGAATTTATCAAAGAAGAAGATTACTCCTCAAGTGATAAGGCAGGTATTTACTAAGGATAAGAATGCTTCTACTCTAGCAAGAAAACACAATGTGTCTGTAGGAAAGCTTAAACTTATTCAGGAAATATTACCTTACAATGAGACATTTACAATCGACACACTTGCGTCTAAGTCAGTGACGGAATTACTTGCTCTCTCAAAAGAAAATAGTGTCGTCTTCCATAAGTCAATTCAGGTTGATGAGGATGATCTCAATGCTGTGGAAGATACCCCTTTAACAGATAAGAAAGAAAAAACAGATTCAACAAAAGAAAAAACAAAAGAAGAGAAGAATCTACAATCAGACAAAGATAAGAATAAGAAAAATGATAACACTCAATCAGATAAAAAGGGTAATGCAGAGAGAAACACTACCAAGAACTCTAATGAGAATAAGAAAGATAATGGTGCAACAAAACCAGAAAAGAGCAAGAAACAAAATAATACTACTGAACCAATAAAGAGCAAGAATAAGGGAGAAACTAGTACAACCAAACCAGAAAAGTCTAAGAGTAGGGAAGAAACAAGTACTGCCAACGCAGAGAAGGCTAAGAGCAAGGGAGAAACAGGTACTGCCAACTCAGAGAAGGCTAAGAGCAAGGAAGAAACAAGTACAACCAACTCAGAGGGGGTTAAGAGTAAGGGAGATACTAGTGCCACTAAAGAAGAGGATAGTAATGATGGAGTTAATGAGGAAGTCAATTCAGGGAAAGTCGATAGCGATACTAACGCTAACCAATCGAAAGATGATTTAAATAAAAATAGTTCTGTAGAGACAGGACAGGATAAGGGAAAAAGTAAGCCATAAAAAACAGATAGAAAAAAATTAAAAAATTTTTAAAATATGATGCAATAAAATGAATATTACCTGCGTTATTATAATATAAGGGAATGAATCCTTATATTAAACCAATAAAGTGTAAACATAAGAGGAGGATTTTAATATGAGAAAAAATTTAAAGGCTTTTAAGTACAGTGCAGCAGCAGTTTTAGCAGCGGTAACAGTAATGGGAACAACACCAACAATCACATATGCTAGTGAAACTACTGGAGATACAGTAGCTGTTGAAACAACACAAACAACGGAAAATACAGATACTACAGAAGCAACACAAAATACAGAAACAACACAAGTAAATGAAGACTCTCAAGAAGAAGTTACACAAAATACAGAAACAACAGAAGTTAACGAAGATTCTCAAGACGAAGTAGAAGCTGCAGAAACAGAAGCAGATGAACAAGAAAACCAAGCAGAAGAAGCATCTAAATTATTAGAAAAAGTAAAAAAATCTGAAGCAGCAAAAAGAGCACAAGCGAAAAAAGCAGTAAAAAAAGCAGAAATTGCAGCAAAAAAGGCAGCTAAAAAAGCTTCAATAAAAGCAAAAAAAGAAGCTCAGAAGGCATTAGTGGTAGCGAAAAAAGAAGCAGCTAAAGCAAAAAAAGAAGCAGCTAAAGCAGCAGTAGAACTTAAAAAAGCAGAAAAAGCAGCCAAAAAAGAAGCGAAAGAAGCAAAAGAAGCAGCAAAAAAGGCAGCAGAAGCAGCTAAAAAAGCAGCTGAACAAGCGGCAGAAGCAGCTGACGCAGCAACAGAAACAGCAGATGTACAAGCAGCACAATAAGCATTTTTTGTTTTGATAAAGAACATATAATGAATAGGCGATTCTTAGAATAAGGTAGAATGCCTATGAATGTAACAGGGGAGTCGTCTGACTCCCTTTTTTTTACGTAGTGCGCCTAGCGGCGCACGTTTCTAATGGGTGAAAGTCCCTAATCCGCCCTAGTAGTGGGAAGGATACAGCCAAAACCAAGGGTGTCCATCGTGAGGTGGAATCCGAAGGAAGGTGGAGGCAAATCTCTGGTCTGACGAATAGAAATCACATCAGGCTACAGTTAAGGATAAGGTTGCTACTCAAACCGAAGTCCTATAACTACTCGGAATTAACTGTGGTAAATGTGGCAGATGGATGGAGAGAAAGAAACGTGTGGTACCTAGGGAGGTCTCGTCAGCAGATGGAAACAGAGTATGAAATCTGTAGTAACAACGAATGGCGAGAAGTCAGCAGAGGTCATAGTACTACTGTGGTTGCAAACATAGTAGGAAGGACTGAACTTTAGGAGATGTGAGTAAATGAATGTAACCAAAGATGGATTTAAGAACAGACAACTTCATAGAGAGGACTATCTGCAAACGGTATCTGCGGAACAGAAAGAGTATGCAGAAGTGTTTGCCCATCAAAGGATTGCTGAAAACAACGACATCATCACAGATTTTCAGACGGACAATCTAATGGAACAGATTTTACACAAAGATAACCTTAACAAGGCTTTCAAGAAAGTGAAATCAAACAAAGGAGCAGGCGGTATTGATGGAATGAGCGTGGATGAACTTCTAGGCTTTCTGAGAGATAACCAAAGGCAACTTATCCAACAGATAAAAGATGGAAAATACAAACCAACCCCAGTCCGTAGGGTGGAAATACCCAAAGAAACAAAAGGCGAGTTTAGAAAACTGGGAGTACCAACAGTAGTTGACAGAGTATTTCAACAAGCGATTACACAGGTACTTTCTCCAATCTTCGAGAAACAGTTTTCTGGAAACAGTTTTGGTTTTCGACCAAACAGGGGTGCACACGATGCACTGAAACAATGCCAAACGAATGTCAACGATGGCTATGTATATGTGGTAGATATGGATTTGGAAAAGTTCTTTGACACAGTGTGTCAAAGCAAACTCATAGAAGTTCTATCACGAACTGTCAAGGATGGGAGAGTAATATCGCTTATCCACAAATATCTTAATGCTGGTGTTATTAGCAAAGGGATGTTCGAAAAGACAGAAGTTGGTATGCCACAAGGCGGACCATTGAGTCCTCTTCTAAGTAACATAATGCTGAACGAGTTGGATAAGGAACTGGAAAACAGAGGACATAGGTTTGTTCGCTATGCAGATGATTGTATGATTTTCTGCAAAAGTAAGAAAAGTGCAGAAAGAACCTTGAACAACATAGTGTCATACATTGAGGGAAAACTATTCCTAAAAGTAAATCACTCAAAGACGTGTGTGGCACATATAAGCAAAGTCAAATACCTTGGATATAGCTTCTATAGATACAAGGGAAAATGCAGATTTCGAATACACCCAAAATCAGTAGTTAAGATGAAGAATAAAATCAGAGAGCTTACTGACAGACATAATGGATGGGGAAATGAATATCGAGCACTGAAATTGACACAGTTTATTAGAGGGTGGATAAACTACTTTGGATTAGCAGATATGAATAAAATGCTAGTGGAGATAGATAAATGGTTACGCCATAGAATAAGAGCAATCTATTGGAAACAATGGAAGAAGACAAAAACGAAATATCGAAAACTAAAGGAACTAGGTATGAACGAAGCCTTTATAAAATGGCACGCAAATATGCGCCAAGGAATATGGAACTGTAGCAACAATAGAATGGTACAGTTTGCCTTGAATAATGAAAAACTCAGAGAATGGGGTTATCCCACATTCTCTGAGTTTTACTTGAAAATATGTGAAAACTAAAGAACCGCCGTATACCGAACGGTACGTACGGTGGTGTGGGAGGTCGGTAGATAAATTAATTATCTACCTCCTACCCGATTCTTATTATTTTATAACAAGTAGATTAGGAATAAGTATTAATTGAAAACATTAATTTTTAAGTTTGATCAAAAGATTGAGTTTACTTAAATGACAGTTGCAAAATACAACTGTTGCGTATTAAAATAGTGCTAATATAGAAAAGAGGTGATGATATGATAGTTCAAGGGAGTGAAACGTTAAGAGAATTACTACGTATACTGATTAGAAATTTAGGGATTCTTGAAAAGAGCGATTCTTCGTGTAGCGGTGTAACAATTGCTCAATGCCATGCTATTGTAGAAATAGGAAGAGCAGGACAAATGTCATTAATCGAACTTGCTGACATGTTAGGATTAGATAAGAGTACTTTAAGTAGAACAATAAATAATCTGGTTGAGACAGATCTAGCACTTAGGGAGATTGATCCCGAGAACAGACGTTATGTTATTATAAAATTAACAAAGGAAGGGTATAAGGTATACCAAGATATAGAAGAAAGCATGTTTCGTTACTACTCCAGTATTTTCAGTTCAATACCAGAAGATAAGAGAGAGCAGGTGTTAGAAAGTCTACAAATATTAACGAAGTCAGTAAAGGATAGTAACTGTGGTTAAGTGCTTTTTGTTAGGAGTACAAAGTTATACAACAAATCATATAGAAAAGAGGAAATTATATGAATTATATTATTGATGAGATGCATTCAACGGATTGGCCAGAAGTATCAGCAATCTATTTAGCTGGAATCAAGACTGAAATAGCAACCTTTCAAAATGAAATACCAAGTTGGGAAGAGTGGAATCAAGGCCATAGTAAATGTTGTCGTCTAGTAGCGCGTTCAGATGACCAAGTGCTAGGATGGGTTGCTTTATCACCTGTGTCAGGAAGGTGCGTCTATGCAGGAGTAGCAGAAGTTAGTATTTATATTAATGAAAGCAGTAGAGGAAATGGGATTGGAACAGCTCTTCTAAATGAATTAATAAATCAATCAGAAAAAGCTGGTTATTGGACTTTACAATCAGGAATAATTAAAGAAAATATCTCTAGTAGAGAATTACACAGTAAATGTGGTTTTAGAGAGATTGGTTATCGTGAACGAGTTGGAAAAATGCCTAACGATACATGGCATGATGTTATTCTAATGGAACGTAGGAGCAAAGTAGTAGGATAATTCGTAAAATAATGAAAATATCATGATATAATCAATAGCTATGTTTTCTGTTTCTTATAAAGAGGTGTTGCTTCTTCTTATTTTGTTTCTAGAAGAAAGGTGTGAAAAATTTATTTGATCGGATGGTTTCTTACACTATGGAGGATACAAAGGGGAAATTCCCTAAGCCACTTTGCTCTAAAAATCAAGGATATGTGTTAATTACAGCTTGCAATACACCATTTCCTTTTTCATTTCTATGCAAGCAAAGTCAAGGTACAATTAATGCAATGAATGAATTTTTTAAGACATCAGGTATGAAGAAAAAAGGAGTTATTACAATTACTAATACTTTTGGAAAAAAATGTGTTTCAAAAGCTGTATTGAATAAAATAAAGAAGATATCAAATAGCCTATAGAAATTTGATATAGCAAAAGACCCCTTTCTATCTGCTTTCTTAGGGGCCTATTTTGTTTATTTACTTCTATATCTTCTATAATAATAGTAGCTATCACTTTCCATATTTGGTTGCTTATGTCCCATAGGAGTTCGTTTTTCAAATAGCTCAAAACCACATTTCTCTGCAAGACGGCAGGAAGGTACATTGGCACAATCAATTGTTAATATAAGATATTTGATATCTGATACATCAAAACACCAATTAACTAAAGCGTTTACTGCTTCTAATGTGTATCCATTTCTCTGATAGTGTTCAGACATAAAGTAAGCAACTTCCACTTCATTTAATGTACCCTCCAATCCCATACCTACCATACCAATCATCTCGTCTGTATCTGGTAATTCGATTACATATCTTTTATTATCGTAAAGATCGATTGAATTTCTTTGAGTTTGGTGCCAATCTATATATGCATAATAAGATTGTGGCGAATCACCGTTTTCTGCCCAATCAGGCATAAAACGAAGGATATTCTTTTCTCTAACAATTCGATAAAGATTTTCTGCGTCTTTTCTTTCAAAATCCCGTATGATTAAATGATCTGTTTCTATTCTCATTTTTTTTCTCCTTTACATATATAAGAATCCATATTTTAAATAATAACGGTTTTTATAGCAACAGTGCAACCTCATAAATGTTTCTTAACCAAAAATGTATCATTTCTAAAAACCTCTTGACATTTTTATTACATCTGTTATATTAGTTATAGAACAACTAATTTCAAGTATAAGGATATTAATTTATCCAAATACTGATAACAAAAGTAACGGATAGAAGTGAAAACATTACACTACAGTCTAATAGGGAGGAGTTACTATGAATATTAATAAATTTACACAAAAGTCTATGCAGGCAGTGAATGACTGTGAAAAGATTGCATATGAATATGGCAATCAACAGATTGATCAAGAACATTTCCTTTTATGTTTACTTCGTATTGAAGATAGCTTAATTAAGAAATTGATTGAGAAGATGGAGATTAACACAGAATTCTTTGAGCGAGATGTAATTCAATTAATTGAGAAGAAACCAAAAGTATCTGGTGGACAGTTGCACATCAGTAATGATCTAAATAAAGTACTAATCTATGCTGAGAATGAAGCAAAGCAGATGGGTGACGAATACGTATCCGTAGAGCATCTTTTCTTAAGCATGATAAAGCAACCTAATCGTGAGATTAAGGAGTTATTCCGTAATTATAGCATCACAAGAGACAGCTTTCTAAAAGTCCTATCAACAGTAAGAGGGAATCAAAAAGTAACCAGCGATAATCCAGAAGCTACTTATGATACCCTAGAGAAATATGGATATGATCTTGTAGAAAGAGCAAAGGATGGAAAGCTTGATCCAGTCATTGGTAGAGATTCTGAGATTCGTAATGTGATTCGAATTCTATCAAGAAAGACTAAGAATAACCCTGTTCTCATTGGTGAACCAGGTGTAGGTAAGACAGCAGCAGTAGAAGGTCTAGCACAGAGAATTGTTCGAGGTGATGTTCCAGATGCACTGAAAGATAAGAGAATCTTTGCACTAGATATGGGTGCTTTAGTTGCAGGAGCTAAGTATCGTGGAGAGTTCGAAGAACGTCTAAAGGCAGTTCTAGAAGAAGTTAAGAATAGTGAAGGACAGATTATTCTATTTATTGATGAGATTCATACCATTGTTGGTGCAGGTAAGACAGAGGGGTCTATGGATGCAGGAAATATGTTAAAGCCTATGCTAGCTCGTGGTGAATTACATTGTATCGGTGCTACTACTTTGAATGAATACCGTATGTATATCGAGAAGGATGCAGCACTTGAGAGACGTTTTCAACCTGTTATGGTGGATGAACCAACAGTGGAAGATACAATATCTATTCTAAGAGGGTTAAAAGAACGCTTTGAAGTATTCCACGGAGTTAAGATAACAGATGGAGCATTAGTATCAGCAGCTACACTATCAAGCCGTTATATCTCTGACCGTTTCTTGCCAGATAAGGCAATTGATTTGGTAGATGAGGCCTGTGCACTCATTAAGACAGAGTTAGATTCTATGCCAACAGAATTAGACGAAGTACAAAGAAGAATTATGCAAATGGAGATTGAAGAAGCTGCTCTTAAGAAGGAAGATGACCGTCTAAGTAAGGAAAGATTAGAAGCACTGCAAAGAGAACTTGCAGAGTTAAGAGAAGAATTTGCTAGTGATAAAGCAAAGTGGGATAGCGAGAAAGCTTCCGTTGAGAAGCTTAGAAAGCTACGAGAAGATATTGAGAACCTACACAATGAGATTCAGATTGCACAAAGAAACTATGATCTGAACAAGGCAGCAGAATTACAATATGGTAAACTTCCAGCACTTGAGAAAGAATTAGCGATTGAAGAAGAACGAGTTCGTAAGGAAGAGCGAGTATTAGTGCATGAGAATGTAAGTGAAGACGAGATTGCAAGAATTATCTCTAGATGGACAGGTATCCCAGTAAGTAAGCTTACAGAAAGTGAAAGAAATAAGACATTAAATCTCGATAAAGAACTTCATAAGAGAGTAATAGGACAAGAAGATGGAGTAAATAAAGTAACCGATGCCATTATCCGATCCAAAGCAGGAATCAAAGATCCAACAAAACCAATCGGTTCCTTCCTATTCTTAGGGCCTACAGGTGTAGGTAAGACAGAGCTTGCGAAAGCATTGGCTGAGAGTTTATTTGACAATGAACACAATATGGTTCGTATTGATATGAGTGAGTACATGGAGAAATACTCCGTGTCACGTCTTATTGGAGCACCTCCAGGATATGTTGGATACGAAGAAGGTGGACAGTTAACCGAAGCAGTAAGAAGAAAACCATATTCCGTTGTCTTATTTGATGAGATTGAGAAAGCGCATCCAGATGTATTTAATGTACTTCTTCAAGTGCTTGATGATGGTAGAGTTACGGATTCACAAGGAAGAACCGTAGACTTTAAGAATACCATACTAATTATGACTTCCAATATTGGTTCAAGTTACTTGCTAGAAGGTATTGAAGAAGATGGAGAGATTAGCAAAGAGACGGAACAATTGGTAATGAATGATCTACATGGACATTTTAGACCGGAATTTCTAAATCGTCTGGATGAGATTATATTATTTAGGCCATTATCAAAATCAAATGTATCAAATATTATTCACTTATTAATCGAAGATCTTAACCATAGACTAGAAGATCGAGAGATTAGGATTGAACTTACCGACGCAGCCAAAGAATATGTAGTAAACCATGCATATGAACCTGCTTTTGGTGCTAGACCATTAAAACGTTATCTTCAAAAGAATGTTGAGACATTAACAGCAAGATTAATTCTTAGTGATCAAGTAGGCCCAGAAGATACCGTTGTAATTGATGTAGTAAATGATCAATTACAGGCAAGAGTAAAACAGCAATTAGTTGGTACAAGATAAAGGAGATTATGTTCAATTTGGCTATGATCTTGTCCTTTTATGAGCATTTAATCAAAATTAATAAGATTTATTGTAAAAAAATTTATTACTTGTTATAATAACCTCAAATAGATATTAAGGAGAGGTAAGGTTGAACGGTATTGATAAACTATTACAAGTAATTACAAATAAGCATGTATTTATTCAAACCCATAATTACCCTGACCAAGATGCATTAGCTAGTGCTTACGGACTAAAAGCGATATTAGCACACTATAATATTGATTCTACTATCTGTTATGAAGGATTGATTGATAAATATAATACACAAAAAATGGTGGAGTTACTGAAAATCGATATTTGTCCCTTGAATGAGATTGGAGTAACAAGCGAAGATGAGATTATTATTGTAGACGGTCAGAAGGGTAATACCAATATGCTAGAAGTTCAGGCAATGAGGGTATCTTGTATCGATCATCATAGTTTACAAGATACCTCTTGCTATTCTTACTATGATATCCGAAGTGAAGTTGGGGCGTGTTCCTCTATTATTGCTAGTTATATTGTTGAAAATAATATTGAGATATCAAAAGAAGTTGCGACAGCTTTACTCTATGGAATTAAAATTGATACGATGGAGTTAACTAGAAAAGTATCGGATCTAGACTTAGATATGTTTTACTACTTATTTAAGAAGGCAGATAGGAAAGTCCTAAAGAAAATTGAATCCAATAATATCAAAAGAAGTGACCTAGAATCTTATAAGAAGGCAATTCAAAACCTAGAAGTTTATGATGGAATTGGAATTGCTAATATAGGAAATAATTGCTCGGAAGCAATGATGGGAACTGTATCTGATTTACTAATAACTTTATCAGAAGTTAATTTTACTTTGGTGTATTCTTACCGTGCTGGAGGCATTAAATTATCGGTTCGTAGCATCTTAGATAGTGTAGATGCTAGCGAAGTGATTAAGGTAGCATTATTACGAATCGGAGATGGTGGTGGTCATCCGAGTATGGCTGCAGGATTTATTCCTAATATTGCCAAGGAGGAGACAGCAATGAAGGTAATAGAATTAGTAGAGCAAAGAGTTATAAAGCTAGTTGGTGAATATAAGAAGAACAAGGCAAACGAAATTATATAAGAAAATAAAGCATTAGAATGGTTATAGATTGTATAAAGTCTGAAATGTAACCAAAAATTAAAGAAAAAGATAAGTTAGCCTTGACAATTGACTAAGCTGCGTGATATACTTCACGAGGTAGATTTATCTAGATTTTATATCTGGAGTTTAAGAATTATGAATTTTGCAGAAAATTGAAAAAATAATTTAAGCTCTTTTTCCGGATAGGTCTAAGAGCTTTTTTGATGTAATTATATTACTAGCAAACAATAACGAAGCAATTAAAGAAAGGGAACAAGTAAATATATGCAGACAGTTAGATTTGATGAATTAGGAATTGACCCACAGATTCTTAAAGCAATTGAGGAGATGGGATTTGAAGAAGCAAGTCCTATTCAAGCGAAAGCAATACCAGCCGCTATGACAGGTAAAGATATCGTTGGTATGGCACAGACAGGAACAGGTAAAACAGCAGCATTTGGTATTCCATTATTACACGGAATTGATCCAAAAGATAAGAAATTACAAGCAGTTGTTTTATGTCCTACAAGAGAACTTGCTATTCAAGTAGCAGAAGAGATTCGTAAGCTTGCAAAGTTCATGCACGGTGTAAAAGTCCTTCCTATCTATGGAGGACAAGAAATAAGCAAACAGATTCGTTCACTTAAGGCTGGTACACAAGTAGTAATCGGTACACCAGGTCGTGTTATGGATCATATGAGAAGAAAGACAGTTAAATTTGATACTGTTAAGACAATTATTCTTGATGAAGCAGATGAAATGTTAAATATGGGATTCCGTGAAGATATCGAGACAATCTTACAAGAGGTTCCAGAAGAAAGACAAACAGTTCTATTCTCTGCAACTATGGCAAAGTCTATTATGGATATCACTAAGAACTTCCAAAAGGATGCTGAGATTATCAAGGTTATTCGTAAAGAAATTACAGTTCCTCAAATAGAACAATATTACTATGAAGTAAAACCTAAGAATAAAGAAGAAGTACTATCAAGATTACTAGATATCTATAATCCAAAATTATCTTTAGTGTTCTGTAACACAAAGAGACAAGTTGATGAGTTAGTAACTGCACTTCAAGGTAGAGGATACTTTGCAGAAGGACTTCATGGAGACTTAAAGCAACAACAAAGAGATCGTGTTATGAATGGATTCCGTAATGGAAAGACTGAAATACTTATCGCGACGGATGTTGCAGCTAGAGGTATCGACGTTGATGATGTAGAAGCTGTATTTAATTATGATGTTCCTCAAGATGATGAATATTATGTTCATAGAATCGGAAGAACAGGTAGAGCTGGAAGAACTGGTAGAGCCTTTACTTTCGTAGTAGGTAAAGAAATCTATAAGTTAAAAGACATTCAAAGATACTGTAAGACTAAGATTACTCTTCAACCAATTCCATCAATTGATGATGTAGCTAATACAAAATCAGAAAAGATTCTTGAAAAAATCGATAAAATTATTAAAAATGAAGATCTATCCAATATGATTCATTTAATCGAAGAAAGAATTAATGATGAAGACGTTACATCACTTGAGATTGCAGCAGCATTCTTAAAGATGACAATGGGTGAAGACAACGAACAGATCGAAGAAGGTAAATCAGCTAACTATGAAGATTACGGTGATACTGGAGCCGAAGCTGGAATGGTTCGTCTATTTATCAATATCGGTAAGAAACAAAATGCAAGACCAGGAGATATCTTAGGTGCAATCGCTGGTGAAACTGGAATGCCAGGTAAATTAATTGGAAGTATCGATATGTATGATAAATATACATTCGTTGAAGTTCCAAGAGAACATGCGAAAGACGTTATCCAAGTGATGCAAGATGCTAAGATCAAAGGTAAGAGCATTAATATAGAACCAGCGAATAAGAAATAATTAGAGCGTAGATTGATATATAATTAAAGGAAAAGTACTAAAAATGAATCAGTTGATTTGTTTGAGGTACTTTTTCTTTTTTTGAGTTTTACTTTTTTAAATATGGATATTATTGTATAATGAGAATATTAATTTATCATGTCCAATTACAAATTATCAACTGAATCAGCAAAATAGTTGTAGTAGACAATTGTTTTATTATGATTAGTATTACACTAACGTGCAAAAGGAGATTAAAACAGGAGTATGGAAGAAAAACATGTAGATACAAAAAGAATACTTGATTATTTAACAGACTTAGAAGCACATAATGAACGTGAATGGTACCATGCAAATAAAGAGGAGCATAAAAGAGCAAATCAAGAATTTGAAGATTTAATTCAATCTCTAATCTTTCGAATAGGAAAGACTGATAGTAGTATACTTCACAATGTTCCCAAAGAACTTACATTTAAGCTTGTACGGGATACGAGGTATAGCAATGATAAATCTCCATATAACCCATCATTTCGGGCACATATCTCATCAAAAGGAAAGCAGCCGATACCGGTTGGATATTTCATTGTTATTAAGCCGAATGGACGGTCTTTTCTCGGCGGAGGGCTATTTGCAGATATGTTCAAGGAAGCGACGACGATGGTCAGAGATTATATTGTCCAACATGGAGAGGAGTGGGAACGGATTATAGGCGATCCATCATTTTTGAAGTATTTTACCGTGAAAGGGGAAGTTTTGAAAAATGTACCAAGAGGATATGATAAGGAGCACCCAGAAGCAGAATATCTAAAGTATAAGAGCTGGTATTTGGAGTATCCAATTACGGACAAGCAGATTACAGATGAGAATTTTGTAACATTTGCAACGCAGATCTATGAAGCAATGCAACCGTTTCATGCATTTTTAAATAAAGCATTGGAGAAATTTGAGATGCCTATGCGACCTTAAAGAAAAGAGGTTATATTGGATTTCTCCAATATGATCTCTTTTATACTATTCTTTTACTTCTTACTTTTCGAAGTATCTATCAAGTAAGCCTTTGAAAGTCTTGCCGTGTCTAGCTTCGTCATAGGACTTGGAAGTAATTATTCTTCCATCCCAGTTCGGGTTGCTGATAAAACAGCTTGAATACTCTAATAAAGTCTGTCTTACCAATTGTTCTTCTTTATTTAAAATGGTTTTCACTTATATAAGCTAATAAGATCCTTCACTAATATTTCTTCATTTGTAAATTGAATTTTATTATTGCTTAAAAATCCATTCAATGATTGGATTGTTTTTTCCATAATAGAAATTCTCCATTTTTTGCTTAAATCTTTTTTGAAACTAATATAAATTTCATTTTTTAATGGTTCATATACGATTGAACACAGAGTATCATCCTGCCTAGTTTTACTTAAAACTTCAAAGCCTTCATTTATTCCAAAGCTATGAATATTATTTTGAATATATTCATGAGCACAAATATATCGATCAGCACCTAAGCCATATACTTCATTATAATTTGCTTCCTTAAAATCCCCATTTGGAAAATTAGTCATAACCATAAAATCATTATGAATAGGACTTACTACATTTGCATCAATTCCTTCTTCTAGAATAAATGCATCACCACTTTTATCAGCGATCATAGTATGTAGCCCTAAATCTGGGTATAATGGACTTCTAGGATACGAGATTACTCTTTTACTAATTTCAAAAAATTCAGATGTTTTTCTTGTTTTCTTTAGCACCTCATCAAAAGTATCAAAAGCAAACCAATCATTTGGGTCACAACTTGCTTTAAAACCTGGACTATATTGTACTGCTTGAGTACAGATAAACAGACCGTCACTATTAACACCAGCGATATCAACGTATTTATTTTCCATTAAAGCTGAAAAATTAAAAATACTATTATCATTATAACTACTAATTTTCAGTTTTAAATCAATCTCATCAGTATCGAAATTCATACCATAAATAGCTTTTTCTTGATGGTATACTGCAAAACATGTACACATTTTGGAATCTCCTTTTAATATATAATTTTGTCATATAATATGATTAGAGTATTTAGAGAAACATTTAGCTATTTTATCATTGGATTCACCACTTTCTTAAGCTTCTATCCATATGGTATCACAGGGCATCTCGATGGTTCAACCTACAACATTTTTCACAATCAAAAATGCGCCACTAATCATTTCAGAAAGAACTTCTGTAGATACACCCTCTTTATATTTCTTATAAATGTCTGCATTTCTAATTGAAGTACCCTTTTACTTCTGATTGTTTTCCCTAAAAATTTTTTGTTACATTCTTTTCTGGGAATATAAATATATTACATCAATATAGTTTTGAATTAAATCTAATAATTTCTATGGCAATACATCACTATCTATTAGCAATGTTAAAGCACCTTGAAGCCTTACCATGTCAAGTAATCTTAAGTTTACTAATATAGAATGATAAAGTCAGACATATTTTCCATATGGTTGAATTTTATTTTAAGAAATTCGAAAATCAGTCCATTGTATATACATTATTCAAACATTATAATATAGCTATCAGCTGAAATAAAATTATTTGAGGTAACGAAATGACTAATAAAATTGGTGAAAATATTTATAAACTTAGAAAACAACGTAATTTCACACAGCAACAGCTATCAGAAATTCTTGGAGTATCAATTGCCGCAATCTCTAAATGGGAAACAGGTTCTGCTTATCCAGATATAGAGCTTCTACCCAAAATTGCTTCTATATTTGATGTGTCCATTGATTATTTTTTTAATTATCACTTGGATTCTATTTACAATCGCACTATCGTTATTGACAAGGCAAAGCAACTAAGCGAGAAAAAGGAATTTTCTACAGCAATTTCTATGCTTAAAGAGGCGTTATTAAGATATCCCAATGATATCCCATTAAAATTCAAGCTTGCTGAAACAATGATTTTTTCTGGAGTAATACCTCCGTCAGATTCAGAAAAGTTTAGGGTCTTAATTGAAGCTAATAAAGAATTGAAAGAAGTAATAAGGAACTCAAAAAGTCGAGAATTAATTGATGAAAGCTATTATTTATTAGGTATGTCATATATAAATCTAAAAGAATTTGAAAAAGCGGAAGAAGCTATTAATCAACTAAGTCAAAACAATCACATGAAAACTGAATTAGCTTTAATGAGGCTTTATTTAGAGAAAGGTGATATAAACAGTGCAATAAAACAGTTTCAAATTAACGTATTTTTTTCAATAGTTCAAATACATACTAATTCTTTATGGATTGAAGAACTTTTTGTTGATGATTTAGAAACAGCAATTATGTTTTATGAAATGGCAATAGAAGCATTTAAAGCATTTTCGAATAACAATTCATGCCGCTTCGATGTTCATATTTCTCAATTTTATGAAAAAGTTGCTTTAGCATATACGAAAATTGGGGATTTTGATAAGGCCATTAGTTCATTAAAACTAGCTGTGAAATATGCACAGTCATATGATAATCTACAAACAGAAAATGATTTACCGCAATTTAATAGGCTGAATGAAAATGATACAGGCTGGGATAAGGTTTATAATCAGAAATTGCAACTATGGAATGAAATTGAATCTAAAATTAATACCGACTATAAAATATTATACGATCGAACAGATTTTATAGTATTAATTTCAGATTTAAAGAAAAATATATCTTAGATAGTAAAATCCGATGGTTTATTCCATCGGATTTTACTATTATATTCAAAAAGATAGATTGACGCGTTTACTTTTTTATAGGATACATTGCTGTAGGCACATAAAAATAGGCAATAAATAACGTTGTAATTCCATTAGTGTAAGGGCTATAGCATCTTTGTTATATATACCTCAAATGTCTTACAGGTCGTGCTTTTTGCTATCCAGACCTCGGTTTCCCAAGCTAAGGACTCCAAAAACTGCTCACTTATTCTAACAGGCACGGTTAAACTATAAATAAGCAAATAAAAGTATCTATAAAGCATTTGCACGCATAGTATTTAGAACATATACTGTACATATTGTCAGTGTTCACCTCTATATAGGGTTGAAATTCTTATAATTGCTTGATTTTATTTAGAATATCTTTCAAGTAATCCTTTGAATGCCTTACCATGTCTAGCTTCATCTATGGTTTCTGAACCGTTAGGTTGAGATTTCAAAGGATTGGGAAGTCAGAGGTTATATTTTCCTTGAGTTTTTCTGTTTCTAAAGCATTGATATAGCAGAATAATTGGCTCTTAAATTTAGTTAGTGAGTAAATCAATTCGTTCATCCCAATTATATCCTAAATAGCTATTTAGTAATAATATTACCTCATTTATTTCTAAAACAGTAATCCTAGGAATTAAGTCCTTTAATTGGCTGAATACCTTTACAGTTGTAAAAATTACACCTCTGCTTACTTCTTGATTTCTCATAATTACACCAAAAAGGGCATTTACGATTTCAGGATTTAGAGCAGTGGTTTTATATCGTTTACATTCGATATAAAGTGTTTCAATACCATGACCACTGTCTCTGTTTGCTATAACATCCTTGCCACCATCTCTAGTAGCAGGAGTCAATTCAGAGTTATAACCCATAGCACAGTATAATTCATATATAAGTATCTCGAATTTTCGTGGGTGTAAGTTGAGCAATGCCATTTCTTTATTTGTAAAATTTTTGATAAATTTTTCTTCAATAATATCAATGCATTGGCCAATACCTATTAATCTGAAATCAGACATTGTCCCACATTCTGACGTCAAATATAAGCTTAATGCTTTAATAGCATCCATGGGACTATTACGAACTAATTGTACAATCCATGTTAAACCTTCCCATGCTTCATAATCATTTATAATTCTGTGATAGTATTCAGATTTATTGTATGGAATTTCTTGCTCTGCAAACCATTTTGTTACTTCTGGATTTTTATACTGTTCGGCCATATTTCTATCCATAGGTCGCCAATAAGAATGTAATAAACAGCGTAGTATATTTAATATTACTTCATCAGAATAACTGTCAATATTATCTAGTAAAAATTGATGCATTTCTTGGTCTGGTATACATTCTGTTAAGAATTCATATGAAAATAATTGGTCTAACCATAAATCAAATTCTTTCTTTTCCATTTAGTATCTCCTTCTATTAGTTTAATTTTAATAAAACCCATATAGTATTAATTATAACAGTATTTAACATTATAGAAAATGCTTTTCATATAAAATGACAGGATAGAAAACATTTTCTATCCTGTCGTAGTAGTTTACTCAAGCTATTTCTTATTTTTTAAAGCAGATAGCATATTTTCTCTCATTCCAGTTGTTACGTGTTGATAATAACGCATCGTAGTCTCAATCTTACTACTGTTTCACTGTATAGATTTGTATTTCACCTTCTTCCACACCCTTAGCAGGAACGGTAACTTTATCAATTATGTTGACTTTCATATACTCTCTATTTTCAGCAAAATTCCATACTACTTTCATAAACTTATGAATACTTACTATGTATGCATGAGCGTGAGTTGCAGATAAAGAGTAAAGGTAATCCATTAGCTCTGTAGCTTTTATAGCACCAATCTGTCTGCTTGCCCACTTAGGTTGTAGATGATTTCTAAAGAGACTATCATATCTCTTAATTGTGGATTTCTCCCTATCAAACTTGGCTTGTTTGTGGATAAATTCATCGTAAACTTCTTGTAATGATATAGCTTTATCCTTTACAAGTACACTACTTGGATTAGCATTTACTTCTACAAGTTTATCAGCTCTAGCAGGTTTCCAGTCATTCTCAAAAGGAAATTTCCCTCGAGGCTCCATAATACCTCTTAAAAAATAGAATTTTTCCCTTGAGATTTTGAGTTGCATAAAAATAAGAGACGTTGATATTTCAACGTCTCTCTATTTGTTATCAAGAACTATATCTGTATTGGCAGTAGTCAAACCCTTGATTTTCCTAATGTCAACCAATGTTTATGTTGTTATTCTTACTTTCCGAAATATCTATCAAGTAATCCCTTGAATGCTTTACCATGTCTAGCTTCATCTCGTACAACCTAGTATATATGAGAGTTACAGGCACTAAAATTTTATATCCACAGTATTTTACACAGCCACATTTTGTGTATAGTAGCTGCTATAAGTCTACTCTTTACTTATAGCAGTTTCTATATCTCTCTTAAATTTAAAAGCTAATTCTAGGTCAGCTCGTGCTTCAGCAACCTTTAAGCTTATTTCGTTAGTATTAAATTTTTCAATGTCTTTCGCCATTTGGTTGCTGGAGCATTACGATGCTGATGGCGTTAGAAGCGTACTTACACTAATGGGTTACTAATACATAACAACACTGTTGAAATTACAAAGGCAACCTTAATTGGTTGCCTTTAGTTCGTTAAATCTGAAAACTGTAAATCAGCTTAATTTCGTAGTATGCTTTCACTTATCCTAAGTACTTTCTTTCAAATTCATCCAAATCTTTATAACATTTAATCTCAGTGCTTAGTCTGTCATAGTTCTTTTTATATTCTTCCATTGCATTGTCAAATGCTTCTGCCGACAGAGTTAAGTTATCCGCTGTGATGTTTTTCATAAGGTCTATTCTGCCAATATTATATTCGCTATACATCTGGTCATAGAATTGTTGACAACTTGCTGCTGTCATCAATGATAAATAGGCATCATCTGTATCAGCAGCATGATACATTTTATTCTTCCAATTGGAGTAAATTTCTTCATATGTACCCTTAATAGCAGCTTCTGATATTTCCTTTTTTGAAATAACTTTATCTTTCATTTGCTTTGCAAATTCTTTTACTGCTTTCATTAACATCGTTGACATTTCTTTAGTCACTTCAATGCTCTCTGCTTTGATTAATTCCCAATATAATTTATCAAAACCTATTGGCGTATATTTCATAGTAGAAATTTCTTCTGGAATTCTCTTAATGCCTCTTTTTACATATGACTTATTATACATATAAATAGCAAACTCAATATAATATAACATCCCTGCTGCTGCATATCTACATTCTCCATACTTACTACTTAGAATTATATTCGCATATTCTTTACTTGCTTCATTAACAAATTTTTCAGCTTTCTCATTATCTTTTATTGAATATACCTGATTTAATTTACTTGTGACTTTTGACCTTAACTCCATATATTTCTCCATGTATTTATCATCATGACAATAGACAATATCTAACTCAAGTAATTTTGTAATATACGGATTATTATATTCTGACATTTCCTCAAGTCTACTCCAAGGAGTGCAATATATATCAAAAGCCACATCCTCCAAGATAAAACACGATGCTACTTTCCAAGCACTATCATCATTAATAACGATACATAAATCCAAATCAGATTTTTCATATATATCACCAGAATGAAACGAACCTGCAATTCCTATTAAGGCAATTGCTCCTGGACAGACATTTTCTGCCTTTTTGATAATCGCTTTAATTATTCTATCATTTCTTTCTTCCAATTTTTTTTTTATACATACCTTCATAGCTTATCCCCCCAGTAGTTTATAAGTAATATTAAGTTCACTTTACGAAACTATTGTACACTGACTTAATTATATATTATATGGATGATATTAACAATTAAATAGTATCATATTTTCAATACTATTCTTTAATAGATTCAAATTTAAGTATAAGACCTCGGACTTAAATTAACAGGCATTGTTCAGCTTTGCTGGACACATATCACTAAAAGACCCTCAGATAAAGCCTTCTGTGGTTCTTGTGTTATAGTGAAAGAAGTAATTAAATTCAGCTTATAGATAATAAAATAGGATGCTTATATGATAGGCCAATAGAAATTGTATATATTAATGAAGAAACTCAAATAAGACCTAAAAAACAAATAGCTATAACCCTTATTATAACTAGGCTATAGCTATTTTACTGTGTACACGGTGTTATAGTATAAAAATAAGCGGTTTGTACACAGTGTTGCACACAACCGCTTATATTAATATTCACAGCTTTAATGACTCGGGTGAATTTGTTGAAATCTCTGTACTACTTATAAAACCTTATGCGAAGTATCTATCAAGTAATCCCTTAAATGCCTTTCCGTGTCTAGCTTCGTCTTTAGCCATTTCATGTACTGTATCATGAATTGCATCTAAGTTAGCAGCTTTTGCACGAGTTGCAAGATCTTTCTTACCTGCGCAAGCGCCATTTTCAGCAGCTACTCTTAACTCTAAGTTCTTCTTAGTGCTATTAGTTACAACTTCACCTAATAATTCAGCGAATTTTGAAGCATGTTCTGCTTCTTCAAAAGCAGCTTTTTCGTAGTATAAACCGATTTCTGGATAGCCTTCTCTGAATGCTACTCTTGACATTGCAAGATACATACCAACTTCAGAGCATTCTCCAGTGAAGTTATCTCTAAGATCTTTTAGAATATCTTCGCTAACACCTTGTGCTACACCAACAACGTGCTCATCAGCCCATGCTAAATCGCCAGATTGCTCATTAAATTTTTCAGCTGGTGCATTACAAATTGGACATTTGTCAGGTGCAGAATCTCCTTCGTGAACATAACCACAGATAGTACATACAAATTTTTTCATAGTTTTAATCTCCTTTATATTTGAAATTTTTTTGCTATTATCTTGCTAGGTTCTCATTTCTTCATATTCAATAAGAAGTGCTAGCATTTAATAACTTAATAATAGTAATCATTACTGATATATTTATAATACACTAATGAAATAACATTGTCAATAACAAAATTATAAATTTAAAAAATTATTTTTAAGAACTTAAAATTTGAGTTTGTATATTATTAATTGGGTAACTTCACATTTAAAAATATATAAAATTATATTAGCTTAAGGGCTAGATAAATTCTATAATTCATACTTCCTAGGCTACTATTAAATTTTCACTAGGAAGTATGAGTATGTAAATAAAAAACAGACTATAACAGTACACTATCCATAAAATCAATGGATAAAGCACCATTATAATCTGTTTCTCTTTGTCTATTTGTTCTTTTCTAAGCAGCTACCACAAGTGCCATAGAAATATGTGATATGTCCTTCTACTTCACCAGTAAAATTCTCATTTGCAATCTTCGTTATATGCTCAATGGAATCCATCTCCAGATCATACACGTGATTACATTGCTTACATATAAAATGATTATGAGGATTTGGATTACCATCAAATCGATCAGAACCATCTCCACATGATATTTTTAGAACTTCACCAGTATTAGAAAGAAGACTTAGGTTACGATACACTGTTCCAAGGCTAATATTAGGGTAAACTTCTCTTAAATGCATATAAACAGTATCCGCTGTAGGATGTTCCGTAGTACCAGCGAGATATTCTTTGATAGATTCACGTTGTCTACTAAATTTTAAATTTGCCATACTAATCTCCAATCATAGTAATGATTCCTAATTTTATACTCTTTCTATGAAAATGTCAAGGGAAATACAACAATATTTTATACCTATTACAAAATGATTAGAGAGTCAAAAGTCTTATCTTAGTGTATTGAGTTTATATCACTGTATATTTATGAATTTTGGCTACCTTTCCTTCAAGTAATATATTTTTTACAAGCCTCAGTACAAGTGAAAATCCTCACTCCGTTCTTATTTTCACTTTGAGTCTTGACAAAATATAAACATTACTTTCAGCCGGATTACGCCAAAATTAATAATTATACATCAATATAAACAATTTAGGTTAAGAAAGACTTTTGAATATCTAATTTATAAATAAATATTTATCATTTTGACATAATAACATTGAATGCTTTCATTAATGTTAGGTAGTAAATATTAAGTTTAAATAAAGCCATGTTAAGCCAAGGTTAAACATTGTTAAACTTTGGTAATTCCTATTGTACAACAATTCCTCGTGTGTTATGAATATATCTGTAATGTTTACATTAAATATTAGGAGGTTAAGAGTATGAAAAAGGTAATGAAGAGATTTCTAACAACATTAATTGCATTTGCCCTAGTGGTAACAACGGCTTTTATAGCAGGTAGACAAGATAGGGTAGTAGCTGATGTTTGTAAAAAGACAACCAAAAGTGTACAAACGAAAGTAACTGCACCTAAATACGTATTTTTATTTATTGGTGATGGTATGAGTTATCCTCAAGTTCAATCTGCGTCAGATTATCTAGGAGCGATGAGTCAGCCAAGTGGCAGTACAATATTAACAGGCGGGAAAAAGTTATCCTTTATGAAGTTCCCTGTTGTAGGTTCTGCAACGACGTTTGATTCAACTTCTTTCTGTCCAGACTCTGCATCAACAGCAACTTCAATCTCAACTGGACATAAGACTTATAGTTCTGTTATCAATATGGATGAAACGAAAAAAATATCTTATGAAACAGTTTCTGAAAAGTTAAAGAAACAACTAGGTTATAAAATTGGTGTTATATCATCTGTAAATATTAATCATGCAACACCAGCAGCTTTTTACGCACATCAACCAAGTAGAAATAATTATTATGAAATTGGTAAAGAGTTAGTAGCAAGTGGATTCGATTATTTTGCAGGTGGAGCAGTAATAGCACCTACTGGAGCAAATAAAGATCAAAAGAGTATCTATGACTTAGCAAAAGAAGCTGGATACAAAGTAGTTACAACGACAGCAGATGCGAAAGCATTAACAAGTAAAGATGGTAAAGCAATTGTTATTGGGGAAACATTAGCAGATAGTGATTCTTTATCCTATGAAAATGATAGAAAGTCAGATGAATGGGCATTGGCTGATTATGTGAAAAAAGGTATTGATGTTCTAGATAATAAAAAAGGTTTCTTCATGATGGTTGAAGGTGGAAAAATCGACTGGGCATGTCATGCAAATGATGCTGGATCTTCAATTAATGATACAATTGCTCTTTCGAATGCAGTAGATCAAGCAGTACAATTTTATAACCAGCATCCAACAGAAACATTAATCTTGGTAACAGGAGATCATGAAACTGGTGGTCTTACCATTGGATATGCAGGAACGAATTATGATACTTACTTAGCTAATTTATCAAATCAGAAAACATCTTATGCGAAATTTGATTCAAACTATGTAGCAAACTATAAGAAGAACAACACACCATTTGCACAAGTATTATCAGACATCAAAACAAATTTTGGCTTAATTACAAGCAATGATAGCGATGCGGCAAAGAATCCAAAACTAGTATTAACAGATTATGAACTTCAATTATTAAAGAAAGCTTATGACAGAACAATGGCTCAGACAAAAGAAAAACAAACGCAAGAAGAATATGTTCTATACGGTTCTTACGAGCCACTTACTGTAACAATTACTCATTTATTAAACAACAAATCTGGTATTAACTTTAGTTCCTACTCTCATACTGGATTACCAGTTGGAGTATATGCAGAAGGTGTTGGCCAAGATTTATTTGGTGGATATTATGACAATACAAATATCTATAGCAATTTAGCAAATCTTTTGAATATCAAATAGTTGAACTTACTATGGCAAGAGTCAGGTTGCTATAGAGATAGGTTACTGTACAAGAAATAAAAAATGACTCGGCGAAAGAATTTATTTGCTGAGTTGTTTTTATCTTAATAGGTCATTATGAAACACGAATAGTTTAGTAATAGGTTTATTGAAAGATGAATGTGATAGATGAATAGAGAAAGGAAATGCATATGCATAACATAAAAATTAGTAAAGAAAAAAGAAAAGAATACATACCAGTTATTCTTTGTCTAATCCTGTTTCTTGGATTACTGATAATGCCAACAGGATATGAAGGAGCAGTTATTTATAAGGGAACGGATCGTTGTGCGGCAAGAGTACTGTCTGTTAATAACGATCGTATTATAGATACCGGACTGGTACGTTCAGGGGAACAAACCTGTCAGGTTAAGTTCTTAGGAGGTAAGTTTAAGGGGAAGGTAGCAAGTGGATATAACACCTTAAATGGCTCTCTTGAAGCGGATAAGATATTCCAAAAAGGGGATAAAGCACTTGTTGTCATTGACTTCAATGGAAGTAATATCTTATCCGTCAATATGATTGATCATTATCGTTTGAATAAAGAACTTATCCTTGCAGTAGCTTTTGTTATATTTCTAATTTTAGTTGCAGGTAAAACAGGTGCACGTGCAATTCTTTCTTTTGCAATCACCGTATTAATGATATGGAAGGTATTAGTTCCAGCCTATCTAAATGGCTATAATCCTATATATGTAGGATTATTGATAACGTTATTTATTATTATGGTGGTTATAACATTAGTATACGGTTTTGATAGAAAAGCAGTTTCTGCTATCTCAGGTTCCGCACTCGGAATGTTGGTAACTTGTATCTTAGGAATAATATTCACCAAGCAGTTCTTAATTCATGGAGCCATTATGAATAATTCAGAAAGCTTATTATATAGTGGATATGAGAATCTGAATCTAACCAAGATCTTTATGGCTAGCATCTTCATTGGCTCCTCAGGTGCAGTAATGGACCTTGCAGTTGATATCACTTCCGCTGTAAATGAAGTTGTATCAAAGAAACCCGACATAAGTTGGAAAGAAGCAGCCATCTCAGGGTTTAATGTAGGAAGAGCAGCAATGGGAACAATGACAACCACACTATTATTAGCTTATTCTGGTGGCTATATCGCTTTATTAATGGTATTCATGGCACAAGGAACACCAATCTATAACATACTCAATTACAAATACGTATCTGCCGAGATTATCGAAACAATCGTAGGAAGCTTTGGATTAGTATCCGTTGGCCCATTCACTGCATTAACAAGCGGATACTTATTAACAAGAAAGAAAAATGAGTGTACACAAGTTGAAAATGATCTCAAGCAGCAAGACAGTTCATTCTTGTAGAAAAGAAATTTACATGATAAATTCACAAGATATATGTAAATAAAAAAGTCCCGTTCAAAAAGTAGTATGAATATTACTGTATAAATAGGCAGGTTTAGATTTTGTTTTAAAGAGTATTAGAGATTCTTAATAAAAAGAGAATCATTCAATAAACAGAAAGAGTGCTGTTTGAGTGTATCTCAGCGAGTTCACTCTTTCTGTTTATGTTTGAGTGATTCTCTTTTTATTTAGAAACTCTTATACTTCTTTAACCAAAATCTAAACCTGCCTATTAATACAGTAATATTCATCGATAACCTACCAAAGGGACTTCAAGAACTAATCTAGTGGACATACCCAAAGAATCGTTATACAATACATATGCGATACTTTGGAGGTGTTCCTATGATAGAGATTATAAAAAAGAGTTCTGAATGGATAAAGAAAGAAACGGTACTTGTGGTATCTGCCATTGCAGCATTTATCAGCATGCTCTTCGTTCCATTTAATATAAAAGATTATGTTACATATATTGATTTTCGTGTATTAGCCATCCTTTTTTGTCTGATGGCTGTAATCAGTGGGTTTCAAAAAATCAATGTATTTGATGTACTGGCTAGAAAGTTATTACTAGGAGTTAAGGACACAAGAAAATTAGTATTTTTGTTAGTGTTACTATGCTTTGGTACATCCATGTGGATTACGAACGATGTATCCTTAATTGCTTTTGTACCGTTTACGATATTAGTGTTGCAGAAGATAAAGAAAGAGAAACTGCTAATCTATGTAATCGTAATGCAGACAATCGCAGCCAATCTAGGAAGTATGTTAACACCAGTTGGGAATCCACAGAATCTATATCTATATTCTCATTATGGGTTAAGCGCATTAGAATTTTTTAAGATTACAATACCAATAGTTATAGTCTCCTTTTTCTGTTTGATTGCTTGTATTTTCTTTGTGGAAAAGGAAGAGATTGTAGTAGAGTTAGGAGAAATAGCTCAAGTTAAGGAACAGAAAAAGTTTGTTATCTATGTCTTGTTATTTGTACTATGTATAGCTACAGTATTTCATGTTCTACCTTACTACATAACGTTAGCATTTACTTGCTTTGTTTTAATCATAATAGATGCTTCTATCTTTGTGAAAATAGATTACTCTTTATTAGCAACCTTTATATGCTTCTTTCTATTTGTAGGAAACGTAGGAGGGATTGAATTCATCAAGGATAGGATTGGTGGAGTAATCAGAGGAAAAGAACTCTTTGCCTCGATTCTAATGAGTCAAGGAATTAGTAATGTACCTGCAGCAGTGTTGCTATCCTCTTTTACGGAGAATGCAAAAGGACTAATTATGGGTACGAATATTGGAGGTCTTGGAACCTTAATTGCATCTTTGGCAAGCCTTATTTCTTATAAATTATATTCTAGGACAGAAGGAGCAAGAAGCGGAAGATATCTATGGGTGTTCACGAAATATAACGTATTATTTTTGGTGATTCTAATTTCGGTTACCAGATTACTATAAATTGAAATCAGTTTGGAGCTAGCTAGTATGTGTGAAATAAAGCGTTTCACACTCTTGATTTGTATGTCGCGGATGGGAAAGATAGGAGTTAATATGAATTATATAATTAGAGAAATGCAATTGCATGAATACTCACTTCTTGAAGATTTCCTATATGAAGCAATATTCCAACCGGATGAAGCTAGCTTAGTTCCAAGATCAATTATTAAAAATCCAGAACTTCAAGTTTACATTTAAGATTTTGGTTATCTAAAGGCAGGTTTCCAGATAGTTGATGAGAATGAAGATGAATATATTATGGTGTATAATTTTAATTGGAAGGAGGTTAATCAATGAATGATTAACCTCCTTCTTGATACCTTAATTCTGAATGGATGATTGAATATAGTTTAGAACTGCTTGAATATTTTCAGTTGTTGAAGTATACCATATACCATCTATTTTGATTGCTGCATTTGATAGTGATACTTCATTTTCAGAATCATCACCTAGATGCAATCGTAAGGTTGCAAGGATAGAGCCATCTAAATTATTGTCGCTTGATTCTTGCGACAGATCAAGTCCTTTGAGTGTGCTAAATATGGAATCAATATCCGCTCTTTGGGTTATCTCATAATCTGAACTAACGTCTGTAAATGAGACGGTGATGGAGGTGATATCTGTTACACTAATTGTTAGAAAGGAATTGTTCGATGCTGTTAGGGCATACGGACTACTACTCTCATCATTAGACGTGTCGTTTTTAGTATCGTTAGAAGATTTAGATTCCTTAGAATTCTTAGATTCTTTAGAATCTTTGAGGGAATCTTCTTTATTTAGCGAAGTATAAGAATCATGATCGGATGGTTTAGCTGTATCTGTGTTGCTATTTTCTTTTGGAGTAATTTTTAAAGCCTGTTTTGAATCTTTTGATTGTGTGGTATCTTTTGTAGCACCTGAACTAGCAAGACTTTTATCACTTTCTACCTTCTGGGATTGGGCCCCGTTATAAGTACTTGTGTCAGAAGAATCCTTTTTGGCAAAGCTTTCTATTTTAGATTCGTCCAAGGTAGAGGAGTTATTTCCATCCGCTAGGTTCGCTCCGTCTGTAGTGGTATCGGTTGATGGATTAGTACTTCTCGTAAGTTGGTCGGAATTACTGGTTATACTACTTGATTCATTCGAAGAATCGGTATCGCTTCGTGTACCTGTAAGGTTATTATTACTTAAAAGTTGATAACTTGAGAAGGAAAGTATGAAAAGGATAAGGATGGCTGCGATACTTCTATACTTTTTTATTATGTTCGGTAAAGTAGAATGTCTTATAGGAACGGGTTCATTTCTTTTCTGATGTTCCATTTGAGTAGCAAGTGATTCTAATAACTCTTTACTTGGAGTGATCTCATCATTATCTAATTTATATTTATCTCTAAACATCAAAATCCTCTCCTTTCAAAATGGATTCTAAATTCTTTCTAGCCCTATGTAGCTGGGACTTTACGGTGGATTCTTTCATATCTAATAGAACACTAATATCACGTACCGATAGATCTTCGTAGTAAAATAAATGAATTACGGTACGGTATTTCGTTGGTAGTTTTAATACAGCATAATAGACTTCGCTCTTTTCCTCCATCTGTGTAAGAAGATTATCTGGCATTGCCACGGTCTTACGAAACCAAGCGGAGGTAAGCAAGGTCTTACTTGTATTGATGGTGGTCTTTATGAGCCATGCCTTACGATGTTCTTCACTGGTATAGCTTATATTATATTTGATATATTTAAGAAACACTTCTTGCAGAATATCGTCAGCGTCATATTTGCTTTTGGTTCTGGAAAATGCAATTCGATAAACCATGTTAGAATATTTATTTAATATTTCTTCGACGGTGTCGTTTGCACACAAAGTATTGTCAACCATTTCAGATCCTCCCTCCTGTTTACATGTATAATACTACGGGAATGGCCAAAAGGTTGCAATTATTTTTTTATTTTTTTGTTTTTTCGAGCAAGATAAAATCAGCCTGGGGGAGGTGGTGGATAATCGAAGCGTTCTGCTCCTGGGGTGGATTTCATTTCTTTGCTTGGAAGTTTCTAAATGAACTTGCTTTTGGTAGGGCAGATAGTATAAACTCGAACTCCTCCTGCGTCGTCAAACAGCGAGTTATACTATCTAAACCAAAATCAAATTCATTAAGAAACTACTCAAGCAAAGAAAAGGCATCCACTCCAGGAGCAGAACGCTTCGATTATATACTACTTTATTGAGACTGATTTTATCGTTGTGGGAAGGTTATGGATAAAAGATAGAAAGAATTTTGGAAATTTCATTCCCACGCTTGAGAGTTTGTACATAAAATTGCTTTTGGTAGAGCAGAGAGGAAAAACTCGAGATCCTTCTGCGTTGTTAGTCATCGAGTTTATACGCTCTAAACCAAACTCAATTTTATTAAGAAACTTCACAAGCTAAGAAAAGGCATCCGTTACAGGAGCAGAACGCTTTGATTATATACTACATCATGAGACTGATTTTATTGTTGTGGGGGGAGACTATTCTATAAAATATAAAGTTTGAAATAATTAGCTAAATTTACTATAATAATGGAAGATAATAGTGTGGAATAAAAAGCATTTCACACGTTGAATTTAGGTCTGTGAGCAAGTCGTAGGCATATAGGTTAGTATGAAGCGTTTAGCGAAAAGATTAGAAGATAGAAGATTTCCCCCTTGATTTTGTGATGGGTAGTAGCAAGAGGTATTGGCGTAAGATTAAAATATTTAATACTTGTGTATGGGGTTGTGAAGGTAGAATTAGATACAAATTAAATAGACAAAAGGAAAGGAATAGAGGAATCAATGGAACAATATATTATGGCATTGGACCAAGGGACAACTAGTTCTAGGTGTATTATTTTTAATAGAAAAGGTGAGATTGTTTCATCTGTACAGAGAGAGTTTAAGCAGATCTTTAAGAATAATGGATGGGTAGAACATGATCCGAATGAGATCTGGGCGACACAGTATGGTGTGCTTTCGGAAGCGAAAGCTTCTCTTTCTATTGCAGCAGAGCAGATTGCGGGAATTGGGATTACGAATCAAAGAGAAACTACAATTGTGTGGAATAAGATGACGGGCGAACCTATTTATAATGCAATTGTATGGCAATGTAGAAGAACGGCTAACATGGTGGAAGAACTTAAGGAAAGAGGCTTTGATAAGATAATAAAAAAGAAAACTGGATTAATTGTGGATGCCTATTTTTCAGCAACAAAGGTAAAATGGATATTAGATCATGTTCCAGGTGCAAGAAAAGAAGCCGAAAAGGGTAATCTATTATTTGGTACAGTAGATACTTGGTTAATCTATAAACTTACCAAAGGAAGAGTCCATGCTACGGATTATACCAATGCCTCTAGAACGATGCTATTTAATATTCATGATCTAGAATGGGACGAGGAATTACTTAAGGAATTTGGAATTCCAAAAAGTATGTTGCCAAAGGTATACCCTTCGAGCGGAATCTTTGGATATGCAGATGCGACTCTTTTGGGGGCAAATATTCCAATTGCAGGAGTAGCAGGGGATCAACAAGCTGCACTTTTTGGACAATGTTGCTTTAAATGTGGAGAAGCGAAGAATACCTATGGAACAGGATGTTTTTTACTTATGAACACAGGCGAGAAGGCAGTTGAGTCTGAACATGGTTTGATTACAACAATTGCATCAGTGATTGACGGAAAGGTCGAGTATGCCCTTGAAGGAAGTGTATTTGTTGCCGGTGCAGCAATTCAATGGCTAAGAGATGAAATGGGATTTGTGAAGAAGGCATCGGATAGCGAGAGAATGGCCAACTCAGTACGAGATACGAATGGCGTGTATGTGGTTCCAGCCTTTACAGGGCTTGGAGCGCCTTACTGGGATTCCTATGCTAGAGGTGCAATCTTTGGCTTAACGAGAGGAACTAAGAGAGAACACATCGTTAGGGCAACGCTTGAATCCCTTGCTTATCAGACTTATGATGTACTAAAAGCTATGGAAGAGGATGCAAATATCACCTTAGAAGCACTTCGTGTTGATGGTGGTGCAAGTGCGAATGATTTTATCTTACAGTTTCAATCGGATCTTCTAGGAACTTGGGTTGATCGTCCCTTTATCATTGAAACAACAGCCTTAGGAGTATCGTATCTGGCGGGGCTTGCAGTGGGATTCTATAAAGATAAAGAGGAAATCGTAAGCCATTTAAAAGTTCAGAAGACATTTGAACCAATGATGAATGGTGAGGTTCGCAAAAGTCTGTTAAAAGGCTGGGAGGAAGCAGTTAGCAGAACCAGAGGCTGGGCTAAGGAATAGTGAGTCCTAGCTATAACAATACGAACAAAACCAATGGATAAGCCTTGTAATAAAATACTGATATGTTATAATATAGCAAGGTATATAAACTGATAGTAAATAAAGGAGCTAATTTTATGAATTTGATAACAATTAGAGAATTATACAAAAACAAAGAAAATTATGTAGGTAAAGAAGTCTCAGTTGGTGGTTGGGTAAGAAGTATCCGTGATTCCAAGACATTCGGCTTCGTTGTAATGAATGACGGTACTTTTTTTGAGACATTACAGATCGTATATAGTGACAAATTAATCAATTTTGCTGAAATATCAAAATTAAATGTAGGTGCAGCTATCATTGTAAAAGGACTACTAGTTGCTACTCCAGAAGCAAAACAACCATTTGAGATTCAAGCGGCAGATGTAACGGTGGAAGGAACTTCGACAGCAGAATACCCACTTCAAAAGAAGAGACATTCTTTAGAGTATTTAAGAACGATTGCTCATCTTAGACCAAGAACAAATACGTTCCAAGCGGTATTTCGCGTACGTTCTCTAATTGCATATGCAATTCATCAATATTTCCAAGAGAGAGATTTCGTATATGTTCATACACCATTAATCACAGGAAGTGACTGTGAAGGTGCTGGAGAGATGTTCCGTGTAACAACTCTTGATATGGAGAACTTACCAAGAACTACAGAGGGTAAAGTAGATTATAACGAAGATTTCTTCAATAAAGAGACAAGCTTAACAGTAAGTGGTCAGTTAAACGGTGAAACTTACGCAATGGCTTTCCGTAATATCTATACTTTCGGACCTACATTCAGAGCAGAGAATTCGAATACAACAAGACATGCAGCAGAATTCTGGATGATTGAGCCTGAGATTGCATTTGCAGATCTACAAGATGATATGATGTTAGCAGAAGGAATGTTAAAATACGTAATCAACTATGTACTAGAAAATGCGAAAGAAGAAATGCAATTCTTCAATCAATTCGTAGATAAAGGATTACTTGAAAGACTTCACAATGTTGCGACATCTGAATTTGGACATGTTACTTATACAGAAGCAATCGAGATCTTAGAAAAAGTAAATGATCGTTTTGAATATAAAGTATCTTGGGGATGTGATTTACAAACAGAACATGAAAGATACTTAACAGAAGAAGTATACAAAAAACCATTATTCGTTACTGATTATCCAAAGGATATCAAAGCTTTCTACATGAAGATGAACGAAGATAATAAGACAGTAGCAGCTATGGACTTATTAGTTCCTGGTATTGGTGAGATCATCGGAGGAAGTCAAAGAGAAGATGATTATGCTAAATTAACTGCTAGAATGGCTGAATTAGATCTTAAGGAAGAAGATTACGAATTCTATCTAGATCTTAGAAAATATGGTTCAACTAGACATGCTGGATTTGGTTTAGGATTTGAAAGATGCGTAATGTACTTAACAGGTATGGCAAATATCCGTGACGTAATTCCATTCCCACGTACCGTTAATAATTGCGAATTCTAATTTAAATATATAAAAATGATGTTGGGGTCAAAAGCCTTTTATAACTTGCATTGTGTATATTGATGTATAATTATACAGTGATATACACTCAATGCACTAAAATAAGGCTTTTGACCCCAACATTAAAAAAATAGAGTTAAGACATATCTGTCTTAACTCTATTTTTTTAACTTTAGATTATGCTTTATGAACATTTGTAAATATATAATTCTTATATTTATCTAATCCTTTAAGTAATAAGAATCCTAATACACCACAAGATAATACTTCACCGATTCCAACGGTTAACATCATCATAGGAATAGGTATTGTAATTGCATAGCCAATTCTTAATACATAAGGAACAACTAGCATATTGAGGATGATTGGTGGTAGTGGAACTAAGTATTTATTCTTTCTAAGAAGATAGGAAAAGATTGCAGCTACTAAAGTAGCTAAACTACCGCAGATTACATCAAGTAGTACTGCACCACCTAGAAAGTTACCGAGTAAACAACCAACAAATAATCCTGGGATTGCTGCAGGTGTAAAATAAGGAAGTATCGTAAGTGCTTCTGCAAGCCTTACTTGGATATCCTTAAAGCCAAATGGCTGAAACATGTAGGTCAAAACCACATAAATAGCTGCAATCATAGCAGCTTCGGTTAAGAACCTGGTTCCCTTTTTGTTCATATTCAATTCTCCTTTAGTTTTGTTTTACGAGTGGAAGGTCACGAACACTCGGTTGTTAACTTATAAAGACCTTGGTTTTAGTGGCAAAGTGCCTTTTTTAGTATAGCATGAAAATAGTGGTTGTCAAGTGTGAATTAAATACCTATTATTGAGATGTTGATTTGGTTTTACTATATAAATATTCTTATTATGATATAAAAATAACATAATCAAAGATACTATTGGATAAAGATTAAAATGTCCTCTGAAAGAACGTGAAAAAATTTCTTTCAGAGGACATTGTTATATATAAAGGATAGGATTTATTTATCATTTAAGAATTTCTGATCCTTTAATGTAGGATATACATCTGGATAGTAAACATATTGATAAATACTAGATGTATATTTACTCCAGTTTCCTTCTTGTTCGCGACCAACTTCTTTTAAGTAATCTTCCATGACATTATCATACTCATCAATTGCATTCTTAAGGCCTTCTACTTGATACTTTTCTACATGTTTATAAGTATTAAATGGTAGTCTTGGCTTTTGCTTTGAATTATCTTTAGGGTAACCAATCGCAAGTCCAGCAACAGGATAAGTGTATTCAGGGAGATTAAGAAGCTTAATCATTTCGGCTGGGGATTTGCGAACACCACCAATTGGAACAATGCCTAGGCCTAGAGATTCAGCAGAAATAATGGATGCTCCCATAGCTAAGCCTGCGTCAAACGTTCCTACCATTGTTCCTTCAATACTTTGGTGTATAATTTGATTCAGATTATTTTTCTCTGCCCCAATATTTGTTTTATAATAATCCATTACAAATACAAGAAATACGGGTGCATCATCAATCCATTTCTGTCCACCTGTTAAGTCAGCAATTTGCTTCTTTGTTTCTTTATCTCTAATTACAATAACAGAAGTTTGCTGTCCATTAATGGAATTTGGCATAGCTTGTGCTGATTTTAGTATCTCATCTATGATAGCGTCTGGGATATCTTTGTCCAAGAAGTTTCTGATTGATCTGTGGTTTTGTATTGTTTTAATTGTTTCATTCATAATATCTCTCCATTCTATTTTGATTACAGTTTCATAACAATTTTTTGCTCTAATGATGCGAGACTTTCAGGTGTATGAGTAGATAGATATACTGTATCATTTTCTAGAATAAATCTACGTACCTTATCTAGAGTTTCTCTTGCTAAGTCTTTATCCTCATATACAACGGATAATTCATTTTGCTTTAGTGCTTCGTCTGTATAAGTAACATCACCGTGAATCATATAATGAAGTCCATCTATTTCAACAACAGTAATTGAATTACCCTTTGTATGGCCATAAGCTGGTAGCATATAGATATTATCAGCAATTTTTTCACTTTTAGTAAAGTTTTTATAGTTTCCATCTTTAAAATTGACACGGACAATATTATTACCTTCTAATTTCATAGCATCCGCTTCAGTTCCTGATATATATATTTGAGCGTTCGGAAAGGATCTTAGTTCGCCTGAATGATCTGGGTGCTTGTGTGTGACAATAATTTTGTTAATATCTTCAACTTGGTAACCTGCGTTATGTAAAGCAGTTAAGAAGTCGGCAACTTTTTCACCAGTATAGATTTTGGCATTCGGATCTTTTTTGAATTCAGGTGTTTCAACGGGTAGACCAGTATCAATTAGTATTACCTCATTGCCAGTATCAATTAAATAGTTTTGTAAACTTGAAGGATAAGTCTTATCTAACCTAATCTTTTCTTTTTCTCTTGAACCGCCGAATGCAAATGCTTCTTGCATTTCTCCATTTTTATAAAATTCTAAAGCTATAATTTTCATTTGCTTATACCTATCTTGTAAATGTGGTTACAAGATTCCTTTCTCTATAATATATTTAAAACAATTTAATTAAGAACAATTAATATAATTGAATTGTATCCAATTTAATTTGAGTTGTCAATATATTTTTAACAATAATTTTATTTTTATGAAGTGCCCGACAAAATGACCTGTATCTCCAGTGAAGAATAAAGTGTTCTTTATATCAGACATAGTAATATGTCTAATATTTATAGATAGTAAAACAGCCTCTATCTACATTGAGATAGAGGCTGTTGAATTCTAACTGACTATTTATGATTTCGAGAATTATTTGTTTGAGCAAATATTGCATTATCATCTAAGTTCTTTTCTAATTTATGAGAATAAGTTAATTTCAGCAATATTGGTGTAACTATTGTAGTAAGTATAACAACAATTAGAGTAGGTAAAAATATCTCTTCTGTAATAATACCCTTTTGTAACCCAATATTAGCAGTAATCAAGGCTACCTCGCCTCGCGAGATCATTCCCGCACCAACTTGAATTGATTCACTCTTACTCATCTTAAGGCATCTTGCAGCTAAACCGCATCCGAATAATTTACCTATTACAGCAATTGCAAACATAACTATAGTAATTAGTAAAACTTCTTGATTTAGCCCTTTCAGATTTGCTTCAATACCAACACTTGCGAAGAAGATGAGAGATAAGAAACCAGAGGAGATTGCTTTTACATTACGTTCTAGATATTCTCTGTGTTCAAAGGTTGAGAGAATCAGGCCGCATATATAGGCACCAGTAATTGCAGCAATCCCAATGCTCTCTGCTATGTAGGCAATCAATATAGCAAATACTAATGAGAAAGTAAGTAGTTCTTTCCCCGGTTTGATATATTTCGTAAGTTTGTTAATGAATCTGGGTATATATACAATTCCAATGATTGATAATACACAGAATATAATAATCTTTACCATGACAATAATGAGTGACATAGTAGCAGAAGAACCAGTACTAGAGCCGGATGATTGTGCAATTGCAAGAACGACGGAGATCAATACAAGTCCTAATACATCATCAATTACAGCAGCTCCAAGGATATTAATACCAGACTTTGAATTCATTTTACCAAGCTCTTTTAATGTCTGAACTGTGATACTAACACTTGTAGCAGTCAGGATTACACCTACGAATAGATTCTCCCAGAAGTTCTGGAAGAATAAATAAGCACCTAAAGTTCCCAGAATAAGTGGAACAATCACACCGCTAAGAGCAATAATAAGTGATGTAAACCCAGCTTTTTTAAACTGTTCAACATCGGTTTCTAGACCTGCTAGAAACATAAGTAGAATTACTCCAAGATTAGCTAAAAGTTTAATGTTGTTATCGTATTGAACCAAGTTAAGAACCATAGGGCCAAGTACTACACCTGCAAGTAATGCGCCGAGAACTTCAGGCATTTTAAACTTCTTACTAATCATACCTCCAATGGTTGTAAATAAAAGAATTAATACAATACTAAGCAATGTTTTTTCCATAATATACCTCCTATTGATAAAATAAAAGTGGAGAGCCCTAAAAAAGGACTTTCCACCCTAAAAGTCAAATTCTTGAATCAAATCTATTATTTATACATTTGTTCAACCGAAATTTCATACGTATTTATATTGTCATTCATAATATTTATATCGCAATTCAGTAGATTTTGTCAAGATATATTTCTTTAATATATAATCCACATAGAAAAAGACGGTGTACTATTCACCGTCTTTTACTTCGTTCGTCTCAGTTGATGGAGACTTGTAAGGCATCTCTTCAGGGACGGAACTCTGGGTATTAATTTCAGGCTTATCTTTAGCACTATCTGTAGCTTTGATAAAGTATTCATCCGTACCACTTTGCATCGATGTCTGGATCGAGGGTTTTCCATTCGTATATTCAATTCGCATTGCAATCCTCCTTTTATAAACATGGTTATTATCTGCGAATTTTTTGAAAATATACATGACATGTTAAGAAGTGAATATATTGAATAAAATGAGGAGAGGGAGCTAAACTAGTTTAGCTCCCATTATGAAAATCTATATTAATGGTATATTATCGTCTACAAATGAAACTTAATGTATTTCTGTTATTAAGTATAGTATAAATCTAAAAAGTGAAGATTGTGTGAAATTACGATATAGAAATAGAATTATCTTATAAAAGAAACAAGAAAAAGGAAAGAAAATCTTAATAAAACAAGTGTTCTAGCAAGTTGATAATTAAACTTTCATATGCTATACTATGTTTTAATTAGAACGATTCTTCGTAAAAAGAGGTGATAGAATGAGATTTATTCACATAGCAGATGTTCATCTTGGCGCTTCTCCAGACTCTAGTTATTCATGGGGAAAATTAAGAAAAAGAGAGATTATGGAGACCTTTAAGAAAGTAATAGAAGTGTGTAAAGAAGAGGCAGTGGATCTATTACTAATTGCAGGTGACTTATTTCATAAAGCGCCTCTCGTTAGAGAATTGAAGGAAATTGATTATTTGTTCGGCCAGATTCCGAATACCAGAATAGTGTTCATAGCTGGTAATCATGATTATATTGGACCTTTCTCCAACTATCTGAATTATGAATTTGTGTCAAATGTAACCATGATAAGATCAGAACAGATGGAACATATCTATCTAGAAGAATTGAATACAGAAATATATGGATTTAGCTACCATACGAGGGATATTATGGAAGCTAAATATGACGATATTCGGATAGAAGAAAATGATCGTATCCATATTCTATTGGCTCATGGTGGGGATGATAAAAATATTCCTATCCATAAGAATAGGCTAAAAGAGCTTGGTTTTGATTATATTGCATTAGGCCATATTCATAAACCAGATAGAATTGATAAGAATATAGCATATGCTGGGTCCTTAGAGCCTCTAGATATTAATGAAACAGGGGAGAGAGGTTATATCCTAGGTGATATTAATCAACAGAGTTGCAGGCTTAACTTTGTTCCTATTGCAAAAAGAAAATATATTCATCTTAAAATAGAGACAACACCTGCTACAACGAACGAAGCATTATTTGATCAGATAAAAAAAGAGATTGTAGAAAAAGGAATAGAGAATATTTACAGAATTCTAATTGAAGGACGTAAAGATATCGATATAATATATGATATGGAGGCTATATACGAACTGGGGAAGATATATGATGTTATCGATAATACGATTCTAGATTATGATTTTGACCAATTATATGAAGATAATAAGGATAACATGATTGGACTATATATTGATTCTATTTGTAATGCAAAGGAAGAGGATGACGTAATTCAGAAAGCCTTATATTATGGAATGGAAGCATTATTAAAGGCAAAGGGGTGAGTATTTGCTGATTGAGGAATTAAGACTTAAAAACTTTGGTAAATTTATTGATAAGTCAATTGTTCTTGAGGATGGAATTAATATAATATACGGAGATAATGAAGCAGGTAAATCAACCATTCATGACTTTATAAAAGGAATGTTATTTGGAATTGTAAAGGCAAGAGGTAGAGTGGCAAAAGAAGATCTTTATATGAGATATCTTCCTTGGAATAATCCTTCTCTTTATCAAGGAAGCATGCAGATTAATATAGAGAATAAGAAATACCGCTTGATTCGAAATTTTCATAAGGATTATAAGGAATTTCGAATCATAGATCTAGTTACAGGCAGGGAGTATCGCAGTTTTTCTGAAATAGATAGCACATTATTACCTATGCTTAACGAAACCAATTATAAGAATACAATCAGTATTAGTCAGAAAAAGGCTGGAACAGACAAAGAATTCGTTAGTGAAGTTCAGAATTATATCGCCAATCTATCCACTTCGAAAGATAGTGAAGTAAATATCAGTAATGCATTATCCTATTTGCAAGCCAAGAAAAAGCAAATTGAATCGAATAATACGAGGAAGAGAATTAATGAGCTTACACTATTTCTAAAGGATTGTGAAAATGAGAGAAAAAAGATTGAAGAGTACGCAAAGGAATTGGTTCGATTAGACCAAAGAATAAAGACACTCATGGAGCTTATCAATGACAAACTTCAAGTAGAGGATAAGATTTCCTCCGTACAAATTAAATTATCACAAGGAAATGAGATTGATTCAAGACGACTTAGCTTGGATTTGTTGGAATATGAAGAACTGATGCAGAAGGAAAAAGAATTAGAGTCTCATCAGGCTTTATTAGATACCAATTATGAGAAAGAAAACGGTGTTGGAACAGAAGATGTAGTAAAGCGTATGCCAAAATGGATTCTTACATACCTATATATGCCGATTCTAGCAACTATTCTAGCAATGCTAACAAATTCCCTTCATCATAAAGGGATCCTACTAAGTCTGCTTATATGGGTGGGTTATGGTAGTGTAGGTGTTCTAACTAAATTATACTTATTTAACAGATATGAGAAGGAAGAAGTAATAAGTGATCATAAAAAGATCGATTTGGAAAATCAATCTAAGAGAAAAGAACAAGAGTACCAACAGCAAAAGAGCCTTTTAGAACGAAAAGAAAAGATTCTAGATTACTACAAAGTTCAAGGCTATGAAGAACTTAAGACATTCACCTTAAGAATAAGCCAATCAGGGACGATCAAGGATGAATTACGAAAAGAGCATCAAAGTCTAAAGAATCAACTAGAGGAAATAGACAATAAAGCGTATCTAATGAGTCAAATAATTCTAGGAGAAGCGAAGAATAGAGAAGTAGAGAAAGAAATTAATAGCAATCCATCCTTAATTCAGTTATTGAATTATGCGAACCAATGTGATAGGTTACAATATGAGAGGATTAAGTGGGAATTAGAGAGGCTTGAGGTTAGACAGGATGAAGTTTATGAAAGTCAGAAAGTTTTGAAACAGCTGAATCTAGACCTTCAAGTAGAGATGGATGAGTTAAAAGCAGTTGATTTGGCGAGTGAGACAATTGAGAACCTAGCGATTCAGATTCATGATAGCTTTGGACTAAAGCTTAGTAAAACGGTATCCGATATCATAAGTAAGATAACAAGTAATCGTTATACAGACGTTAGAATTGATGAGAAACTTAATATCAAAGTGTTAGATGGTGAAGAATATATTCCAATCGATAATTTAAGTGTAGGAACGATAGAACAAGTCTATTTGGCAATGCGTATGGAAGTTTCAACGTTATTTTTTGAGAAGGAAGAAGTTCCATTCATTCTTGATGACTGTTTCGCATACTATGATGATAAAAGATTAGAGGAGACACTAAGAACTTTATACAACAAGAGAAATCAAATAATAATATTTACTTGTCATAAGAGAGAGAGTAAGATATTAGATACATTAGAAATACCATATCATTTGATTTCTTTAACATAGATAGGATGTCGCAAGGGTATCGCAGTGACAGCAATGAAGAAGAGGAAAACATATGGCAAATAATAAAGGTAAGAAAAAGGTTAGTAAGCGTAAGAAAAAGCAAAGAAGTAAATTGCAACGAAATATTAGAATGGGAATTAAGATAGGTGTTCTAGGTATTCTTAACTTAATCTTAATTGTGGGAATATTTGTTGCACTAAAATACGGAAATCGAATTCTGAAATATCAAGAGGAAGCCAAATCTTTGGTCGCAAATTCTACCACAGATACATTTAGGCAATCAGAAACAAGCTTAGTCTATGACGCAGATGGAAAAGTACTATCTGTCTTAAAGGGAGCAAAGGATGTTTATTACATATCCTATGAAGATATTCCGACCTACATTAAAGATGCTATTGTATCAATTGAGGATAAGAAGTTCTACAAGCATAACGGAATTGACTTAAAAGCAAATATCCGAGCTTTCTTTTCACTAGTCAAAAACAAAGGTGAGATAAGGCAAGGTGCAAGTACAATAACACAACAGTTAAGTAGAAATATATTTTTAAGTAATAAAAAGAGCTATGAGAGAAAAATAAAAGAAATTTTTATTTCTCTAGAACTAGAGAAGAAATATTCTAAATCACAGATTCTAGAATTTTATCTAAATAATATTTATTTTGCAAATGGATATTATGGAATAGAGGCTGCTAGTAAAGGATATTTTAACAAATCAGTAAATAAATTAAGCTTATCTCAAATGGCATTTTTGTGTGCAATACCGAATAATCCTACACTTTATAACCCAGTGGAACATAAAGAGAATACCATCAAGCGTAGAGATAGAATCTTAAAACAAATGTACCAAGATGGTAGAATTGACTCTGATATATATGCAAAAGCAGTAGATACTGATATTAAGTTGAAAACGAAAACAAGGGATAAGAATAATTACGTTGAGACTTATGTGTATAATAGTGCAATTAAAGCACTAATGAAACAAGACGGATTTGAATTCAAAAATAAGTTTAATAGTGATGCAGAAAAAGAAGCTTATGATGATCAATATACAGAAGCATATAATCAATACCAACAGATGTTATATACAGAAGGATATAGAATCTATACTTCTATAGATCTTAAAAAACAAGCAAAACTTCAAGAATCTGTTGATGATACATTAAAAGCGTTTAAAGATAAGACAAAAGACGGTGTCTATAAGCTTCAGAGTGCTGCAACATGTATAGATAATGAGACTGGATTAGTAGTTGCGATTGTCGGAGGTAGATATCAAAAAGCAGATGGATTTACCTTAAATCGTGCATTCCAAAGTTATAGACAGCCAGGTAGTTCTATTAAACCTCTAATTGTATATACTCCATCCTTTGAGAGAAATTATACTCCAAACTCCATAGTGGAGGATAAGAAAATTGAAGGTGGACCAAATAACTCTGGTGGATCACATCTTGGTAAAATAACTGTTCGTAGAGCGGTTGAGAAATCAATCAATACCATCGCATGGCAATTATTTGGAGAGTTAACACCAAAAGTTGGTCTAGAGTATCTATATCAGATGAACTTCGCTAGAATCTCATCCAAAGACCTTGGTTTGGCGTCTTCCCTAGGTGGATTAACCAATGGTGTAAATACGGTAGAGATGGCATCTGGTTACGCGACTCTAGAGAATGATGGTATATATCGTGAACCAACTTGTATCGTTAAGATATTAGACTCTGACGGTAATGAGATTGTAAGAAATACTTCTGATGAGAAGAAAATCTATGATGTGAATGCAGCTAGAATGATGACAAACGTATTACAAGGTGTTGTTACAGAAGGAACTGCAAGAGGACTTAAGATACCTAATATGCCAACTGCAGCTAAGACGGGTACAACGAATCAAAGTAAAGATGGTTGGTTTGTAGGATATACACCATACTATACAACTAGTGTATGGGTAGGTTATGATATGCCGAAGACTTTAGACAATCTATTTGGTGCTACTTATCCAGGACAAATATGGTATCAGTTTATGAAGCAAATTAATGAAGGATTAGAAGCAAGAGAATTTCCGACTTATGATGGTGCAGGTAAAGAAGTAGAACCAACAGCAACTCCAGAAGCCACAGTTGATCCAGGTACCTTGAATGAAGTGCCTGCAGACGCAACAGATAGTCCGGATGCAGGAGCGGATGGCAGTGATGTTTCTACAGAGGCACCTATGGATAACGGAGGCGATAATAATTCAGGTGATGATAATACAGTGACTCCTACTGAAGCTCCAGTAGAGACAGCTACCCCAGACGATAGCTCGAATAATACTGTAACTCCAAGTCCAGATGATTCTACAAATGGAGATCAAACAACATCACCAGATGGTACTAGTACACAGGATGGTCAAACGGTGAATCCAGAAACAACAGCTCCATAAGCCAACTTACGCTTTATATGGTTTAGTATAATAAAAAGAGGTTTGCTCACCAAGGAGCAAACCTCTTTTCTATATTAAGACGACAATAAAATAACTATTTTAACTATTGTTAGATTTTATATTTATTTAATAAATTTTGAATACGTTCTGTAGGATTTAATAATTCGCTAATAGAACCATCATGATTTAGGGTATCAATTAAGAGAGCAATGTATTTACTCATATTAACATTGATATAATAAGGTTTTGTTAATAACTCTTCTGGTTGATATACAAGATTGGTAGTTAATACATAATCAATAAGACCTTTTTCATATGCTTCATCAAACTTGTCAAAACCATTCGTAAATAAGCCAAATGTACATGCTACGAAGATACGGCCAGCTTTTCTTCTCTTTAATTCTGTTGCAACATCGATCATACTTTCTCCTGAGGATATCATATCATCAATGATAAGCATGTCTTTTCCTTCGATATCAGTACCTAAGAATTCATGGGCTACGATAGGATTTCTACCATCAACGATTGTAGTGTAATCACGACGTTTATAGAACATACCCATTTCAAGTCCTAGTACATTTGCATAGTAAACAGCACGGCTCATTCCACCTTCATCAGGACTAATTACCATCATGTGGTCAGAATCAATGGTAAGATCCTTTACATTCTTAAGTAAGGCTTTTATAAATTGGTATGTTGGTTGAACAGTTTCAAAACTGTTTAATGGAATTGCATTTTGAACTCTTGGATCATGTGCATCAAAAGTAAGAATACTTTCAACACCCATTTTAGTAAGTTCTTGAAGTGCTAGTGCACAATCAAGAGATTCTCTTGAACTACGTTTATGTTGTCTACTTTCATATAAGAAAGGCATGATAACTGTAATTCTTCTTGCTTTACCACCTACAGCAGCGATTACTCTCTTTAGATCTTGGTAATGATCATCTGGTGACATATGGTTTTTGTGTCCGCATACAGAATAAGTTAAACTATAGTTACATACATCTACTAAAAGATAAAGGTCAAAGCCACGAACAGATTGCTTGATAAGGCCTTTTGCTTCACCAGTTCCAAAACGTGGGCAAACGGCATCCACCAGGTAAGAATCTTTTTGGTATCCAGCAAAAGCAATGGTTTCATTACTTGAACTATCACGGTCGTTTCTCCATTCAACAATGTAATCGTTTACCTTGCTTCCTAAGTCTTTACTACTTTCTAGGGCTATAATACCTAAGTTTCCTACAGGAATGGTGTTTAATAGTTTTTCTTCTTGTGGCATGTTTTACGTCCTCCATAAATATTGACAAGTAAGTGAGCTAAATTTTAAAAAGTTACACGAAGCCTACTTAAGTTCCATAAGTGATATTCTTAAACAGATAAATTTCTTAGATTTTAAGACGATTTTTGATGGAATTAAGTATTTAATGTCCACTAAAATTTATACCATTATGTAAATAGTAAGTCAAGGCTTAAATAAAAACTTGATTAATTTATAACAAAGCTTTCTTGAATCGGATATCATCACCAACTAATTTAAGAATCATATAGTCACTTAATAATCTTGAATAGATACGTTCACTATAGTTTGCACTAAGATAATCAAGTGCAAAATTGGTTGATATAATTGTAGATTTATTTCTGAAATGACGTTCATTAATTAGAAGATATAATCTGGAGTTTACGAAAGCGTTCGTAAGTTCTGTACCAAGATCATCAATTACCAGGAGATCACAATCTAAAATATAATCTAATTGGTTTTCAAATTCACTCACGTCATTTGACTTAAACGTATCTTTGGCTAATAAATCAAATAATTGAAAAGCAGTTAAATAAATAACCGTATGAGAGGTATCAAGTAAACTTTTCGCAATACAATTAATTAAAAAAGTTTTACCTAAACCAGTATTTCCATAAAGTAGAATATTAGTATACGTTTTATCAAAATTTTTAATAAAAGATTTACACTGTTCTACTACTTTAATAGCATTATCATAAGGGGTCAACTTAGTGCTTGCATCAACATAATCCCTAGAATAATAATTGTATTGAAAAGTATCAAAATTCTCATCTTTGATTATATTTTTAACATTTGATTGCGAATAAATGATATCAACCATTGCTTGTTTAAAACAATGGCATTTTTCTCCATCTATATAACCAGTATCTTTGCAATCCATACATACATATCTTGGCGTTAAATAGTCTCTTTGATATCCATTTTCAATAAGAAGTTCTACCTTTTTCATTGACAAATCAAGTAAGGTTTCTTTTAATGATTCAACGGATGAATCACTACCTGATAGCAAAAGTTTTGCCTGGTTAACTGAATTTGATACAATCGCTTGATCTATTTCTGCTAATTCAGGAATCTTTTCATATACTTCTTTAGTTCGGATGTCAAGATCATGTCTTGCTTTTAGTTGCCTGCTATCATATTCACGGAGTATTTTATTATATTGAGCATTTTTAAGCATCATTCTTTAAACCCATTGCATATCGTAGGCTAGCCTGCGATACTGCCACAATAAAAAAGAGTGAAAGTATCCGTATGTGGCATCCTTTCTTAATTTAATTTGTTTCACTCTTAGAACTTCCTAGATACTTATTTAATAATTTTTCTTCCATAGAGGAATAATCTTCTTTGGAGTAGTTTCGTTGTGGAAATGCATTAAAACGATTGGATGTGTTCTTTATAGGTTTGGTTTGATTCGTCTGGTTTGAGGAAAATTGTTCTTTGGTTTTGGTGTTAGTCTTATTATGTTCATCATCTAACTTTTTAATGTCATTAATTTGTTTCACACCTTTTTTAGCCCAATTTTCTAGTATTTTATCAGCATAATTAAAATCAGGTTTTCCGGTTCTTAATATAGTGCGATTACAAGCTTCAACAATAATTTCAATTGATAAAGAATAAGTAGATATCCATTTGTTTATGTATTGCTTTTCAACAGCTCCAGGAGCTCTATTTAGACCAAAAGCTTTATTTACCGAATTATAATTGTTGTTATACATTACGGTACTATTCTCAGCTTTTTCAACAGTGTCAATTCCTTCCTCAGCCCATGATAACGCAACTGCTTCAATATAAGAAGCATTCTTTTTATTTTTAGATACGCAATATTCATAGAGATATAAGATTAATTCACGTGAGAAGCCTAAACTCTCATATAAATATAATATTAATTGAATATCGGTAGGCTTAAGTAGACGTTCTAAGTATATCTCAATGATATTAAGTAACCACTTAATTTCATCCGTATTCGTAAGTGCTTCAATCTGTGCGTCCGTATATGTAGGCTTATCTAATACCTTTGAGTTCTCCTTAAGTTGCGGTTCATAACTTGTCGGAGTAGGGGTAGAAAAAGATTTCAACTCAGTAGAAGAAGCAGCATACTCAGTATTCGGTGAAGTTTTTACAGAATCGAGTGCATTAATGTCATTCAATACAATATTGGTAATTTCACCAGTAGAATTACAAGTAAGATCAATTAAAGAAAGTTCATTCCAATATTTTAATGCCCTCATAATATCTTTTTCTGTATCTTCTAAGTGGTCTGCTATCATGCTAATCGAGAGTTCTGTATCAATATTAGTTAGGCAACGAAGTAAATAAAGATAAACTTTTACAAAAGAACCATTTGCTCTTGGCATAAAGTAATCGATAAACTTATTGGAGACCACAGTGATGTCATTTGATTGTTTCGTATACAAAGTTATCTTGCTCATTTTATCCTCCATACCTACGACTTTCTCGTAGATGAATATATCACATGTGAAATAGAGTTATACTCACATAGTTACAATTCTATATTTTTGCAAATGAAAATAGAAGTTTTTCAAAACTTCTATTTTAACATAAGAACTTTTATTAACCGTATGACATTAAATATGACAAACGGTGTTATTTTTACAACTTAAAAATCTATTTTTTATTAGGTATTTCACATTATATCATAAACAGTTTCTGAAGGAAATAGGCTATTTACTAGGAAGTTTGTCCACGAACTGACAATAAATATATGTGGATAATGTGGATAAAATGGTTGAAAACTATTTGTAATAATATGTAAAATTATAATAGAATAGTATGATTTAGCAAATATTATGAATTAATTAGTGAAGAATGTTGATAAGATTATGTTAACTAAAAAATCCACAACCTTGTTCACAAGAAAATGTTGATAAGGTTGTGGATAATGTGGATAACTAATTGCCTAAGAGTGATTCTCCAATGCTTACAACATCTCCAGCACCCATAGTTATCAACAAATCACCGTTATTACAATTTAAAAGTAAAAAGTTCTCAATTTCGTCGAAGGAAGGAAAATAGTAACAGTCTTTACCCATATTCTTCAATTCATTTAATAAATCGACAGATGAAATATCTCCAGGATCAGCTTCTCTTGCTGCATAGATATCAGCTAAAACAATTTTGTCTGCATGAGCAAGAGCTTTTGCAAAATCTTTAAGAAATGCTTTGGTTCTAGTATAAGTGTGAGGTTGGAATACACACCAGATTGATTCATGAGGATATTTCTTAGCAGCTTGTAGTGTAACTTCAATCTCAGTTGGATGATGTGCATAATCATCAATTACTGTTACACCACCAATGCTACCTTTATATTCAAAACGTCTATTGGTACCCCCAAAGCTAGTAAGTCCTTTCTTGATTGCTTCGAAAGGAACACAAAGCGAGTTTGATAAAGCAATTGCTGAAAGAGAATTAGAAATGTTATGAAGACCTACAACGTTAAGAGTAATGTGTTCTGTTATCTTTCCATCAATTATTAAGTCATAGTGTCCGTGACCCATCTCATCATATTCAATGTTCGTAGCGGAGTAATTATATTCTTTATCGCCAATACCATAAGTTATGATATTACAATCTAGACTTTCTGTAAAATAAGAGACATCATCAATATCACCGTTGATAATTAGGGTTCCATCTTTAGGTAGCTTCTTTGCAAATTCTAAGAAGGAATGACGAATATCATTAATATCTTTAAAGAAATCTAAATGGTCTTCTTCAACATTTAAAATAATACTAACCTTTGGGTTGAACTTAAGAAAGCTATTAGTATATTCGCAAGCTTCAGTTATCAGATGTTCGGAGTGACCAATTCGGATATTTCCATCGATAGCTTTTAGTATTCCCCCTACAGATATGGTTGGATCAAGTCCGGCTTCTAGAAAGATATGAGAAACCATTGAAGTTGTTGTAGTTTTTCCATGTGTTCCAGAGATAGCAATTGAATTTTGATAATTAGTCATAACCTGACCTACTAACTCGGCACGGTCCATCATAGGGATATTTTTTGATATTGCAGCTACATATTCTGGATTATCTTTATGAATTGCTGCGGTGTATACAACTAAATCAATATTATTAGTAATATTATTGGCACTTTGTCCATATAATATAGTAATGCCTATTGACTCTAAATGTTTCGTAATTTTGCTTTCTTTGGAATCAGATCCACTTATGGTAAAACCAGCAGTATGTAATAATTCAGCAAATCCACTCATGCTGATGCCACCAATTCCTATAAAGTGTATATTAATTGGGTTCTTAAAATCAATTTTGTACATGAAGATTACACATCCTATTCTAAAATTTATATATTATGGAAATTTATATGAAATTCTCATAAGTAAGTATACTGTTATTATAACCATTTATGAAAGAAATATAAATAGTATTTACAAAATATTTTACGAATATGTAAATAATAGAAAATTAGCGATGAAAGTGTAAAAATTTAATGTGTAATAATTATAGGGATATTCAAACAAATTCTACAAAAAAGAAATATTTTACTTTCTATTGTATGTAATTTGTCGGAGGAAATTCCAAAATTTTTAAATATTTGGTAAAATTTATTCACATTTATTGGTAAATATGGTATAATGTATTTTATCAAACTACAAGAGGTGATTACGTGATCAAAAAAGAAATGATTGCTATGCTACTTGCTGGTGGACAAGGTTCAAGATTAGGAGTTTTAACTTCTAAAGTTGCCAAACCCGCAGTTGCGTTTGGAGGAAAATATAGAATTATTGATTTTCCACTAAGTAATTGTATTAACTCTGGAATTGATACGGTTGGAGTTCTAACACAGTATCAACCGTTAAGGCTAAATACTCATATCGGTATTGGTATACCATGGGATTTGGACCGTAATATTGGTGGTGTTTCTATCTTACCACCATATGAAAAATGTAAGACAAGCGAGTGGTATACAGGTACCGCGAATGCTATTTATCAGAACTTGGAGTTCATGGAATATTATAATCCTGATTATATTCTTATATTAAGTGGTGACCATATCTATAAGATGGATTATGAGTCTATGCTTGATTTCCATAAGATGAACCAAGCAGATGTTACAATAGCAACAATACCAGTTCCATTAGAAGAAGCAAGCAGGTTCGGTATTGTTATTACAGATGAAAATAAAAAGATAATAGACTTTGAAGAAAAACCGGAGAAGCCAAGAAGTAATCTTGCTTCTATGGGAATATACATATTTAATTTTGACGTACTACGCCAAGCTTTAATTCACTTAGCCGATGTAAAAGGATGCGACTTTGGAAAACATATCATTCCATACTGTCATGAGAATCAGAAGCGTATATTTGCTTACGAGTACAATGGCTATTGGAAGGATGTTGGTACATTAGGATCATATTGGGAAGCCAATATGGAACTTATTGATATTGTACCAGAGTTTAATCTATACGAAGAATTCTGGAAGATATATACCAAGAATGTTACCGTACCTCCACAATATATTTCTGAGCATGCGAGAATCCATAAGGCGATTATTGGAGAAGGTTCAGAAGTGTATGGTGAGGTGTATAACTCTGTTATTGGATCAGGGGTATATATAGGAGAAGGAGCCGTAGTTAGAGACTCTATCATAATGGAGATGGTATCCATTGGCGAGAACTCAGAGATAAATAAAGCTATCATAGCCGAAAATGCTCATATTGGTGAAAATGTCAAGATAGGAATTGGTGAAGAGAAGGAAAATAGAATGGATCCAAAGATCTATTCTTTTGGACTAGTTACAATTGGAGAAAATACCAATATACCACCGAATGTTGAAATAGGTAAGAATACTGCAATATCTGGAATTACCGATGTAGAAGATTATAACGATGGAATATTAGAAAGTGGTGAGACATTAATTAAGGTGGGTGAAACAATATGAGAGCGATTGGAATTATATTAGCAGGTGGAAAGAGTAACCACATGGGTGAATTATCTAATAAGAGAGCAATCGCAGCAATGCCAATGGCAGGTAGTTATCGCAGTATTGATTTTGTTCTGAGTAATATGTCCAATTCACACATTTCTAAAGTAGGAGTATTTATTCAATATAATGCAAAGACATTGAATGAACATTTAAGTTCTTCGAAGTGGTGGGATTTCGGAAGAAAACAAGGTGGATTATATGTATTCACACCAACAATCACCGCAGATAATAGTTTTTGGTATCGTGGTACAGCAGATGCTATTTATCAGAATCTAGATTTTCTAAAGAATAGTCACGAACCTTATGTAATCATCGCTTCTGGTGATGGTATTTATAAGCTTGATTATAACAAAGTTTTAGAATATCATATTGCAAAAAAAGCTGACATTACTGTTGTATGTAAGCAGTTAGAGATCGGTGAAGATGCAAAACGTTTTGGTGTTGTAAAAGAGAACCAGGACGGACGTATTATTGAATTTGAAGAAAAACCAGTAGTAACCGAGCATAATTTGGTTTCTGCAGGTATTTATGTAATCCGTAGAAGACAATTAATTGATTTAATAGAAAAGAGCGCATTAGAAGAAAGATATGATTTTGTAAAAGATATTCTAATTCGTTATAAAAATATTAAAAATATTTATGCATATCAGTTAGAGTCTTATTGGAGCAATATAGCGACAACGAATTCCTATTTTAAAACAAATATGGATTTCCTAAAAAAAGATGTTAGAGAATTCTTTTTAAAGCAGTACCCGGACATATATTCCAAAGTAGATGACTTGCCTCCAGCAAAATATAACCTAGGATCTGTTGTGAAGAACAGTTTAGTTTCAAGTGGCTGTATTATTAATGGAGAAGTTACGGATTCCATTTTGTTTAAAAAAGTATATGTTGGTAATAATTGTGTTATTAAGAACTCGATCATATTAAATGACGTATATATTGGGGACAATTCTTATATTGAGAATTGTATTGTAGAAAGCCGAGACACAATCCGTGCCAATACCACTCATGTTGGGGAGGGCGAGGTAAAGATTGTTGTTGAGAAGAACGAAAGATACGTTCTTTGATAAATTAAACTTTTTAAACTACTAAAGGGGGATTTACAACATGCAGATTACAGATGTGAGAGTCAGAAAAGTAAGCAAGGAAGGAAAGATGAAGGCAGTAGTATCAATTACCTTAGATAATGAATTTGTTGTTCATGATATTAAGGTGATTGAAGGTGAGAAGGGTCTGTTTATTGCTATGCCTAGCAGAAGAGCTGGGGATGGTGAATATCGAGATATTGCACATCCGATTAATTCCGATACGAGAGATAAGATTCAAAAAATTATTTTGGAAAAGTATGAAATTGCAGTATTTGAAAATGATTTAACAGAAGAATAATAAGAGAAGGTTAAGAACATAGGTCTGATATCAATAATACTAGTATTACATTAAAGTAAGTATATTAGTTGATTGTATCAGACCTTTTTCGTGTTTCAATATATTTTATAGAATACCTAATAATAAAAATTTACATAAATTTTATACGCAATATATAAATTGTAAAGTTTTGATACTTAAATTATGTTTATTTATATGATATAATACAAATATTTATAAAAGGTAATTCATTTGTAAGGATGATACATTTGTGAATAAAAAATCATCCTTGAGGAAAACTGATTTGACGCTCAATAATAGAAAGGCATGGGTTGTAATAATATGAAAAAAATAATTCGATTGTTAGCGGTTTGCATATTCCTCATGATAATTATATTGTACGTTAAAAATGAATATAATATAGATGTTAATATACATGAAATACAAAAAAAAATTCTTAATGAAGATGCTGTAACTACGAAAGAAGAATTGATTGAACAGATACAAAAAGCAATGATTAATTATAAAGAGGGTACTACAATAAAATATATTGGTAGTTATAATGATATAAAGCCAATTGTAGAAAATCCATTAGATTACGTCAGCGCGATTGATGATCCTGATACATCGAGTGATTACGATTATTTAAAGTATATTGTAAAAAGCATTAATGTAAGCATTAAAGGATATGCCAATATTTTAGAACTGTCCTATCATTTTACTTTCCGTGAGACAAAAGAAGAAACAAAAGAAGTAGACAAAAAAGTGAAAGAAGTAATAAAGAACTTGGGTATTATGGATTTGTCCAACTATGAAAAGGTGAAAGAAATTCATGATTATATTATTAAGAATGCAACTTATGATATGACATATCATTATGTTACAGCATATGATAACTTAATAAAGAAGACTTCAGTATGTCAGGGTTATGCAGCACTTACTTATAAGATGATGACTGAAGCTAAGATTCCTTGTCGCATCATTAATGGAATGGCGGGAGGAGATACACACGCTTGGAATATAGTATATATCAATGGGGCTTGGTATAACATTGATTGTACTTGGGATGACCCTGTTAGAAGTGACGGGAAACAGATGATAAGCTATGATAATTTCCTAAAATCCGATGCAGATTTGAAAGATCACCAAAGAGATAAAGAGTATAAGACAAAAGCTTTTTATGATAAATATCCAATGGCGACAGAATCCTATGCTATTGATTAAGGGCTTATACAAAATTTAAGAATAGAAAGCCTTATTTTAGTTTGCTGAGTGTATATTGCTGTATAATTATTAATTTTGGCTACCTTTCCCTCAAGTATCATATTTTTTACAAGCCTCAGAACAAGCAAAAATACTCACTTGTGTTCCTATTTTTACTTTGAGTCTTGACAAAATATAGACGATACTTTCGGCCGGACTACCAATGTCGTCAACTTAACACTTGTAGTAAAAAAGGTTACAAAAAATTGTACAAAAATAAAACATCATATTTGATTATTTATAAAAATAGTGTAAACTATATGAGCGAGCAGTTTTTCATTTTATAATGTATATTATAAAGTGGATTTTGTGTTCTGGGAGAACTTCATCCTGCTTCGCATTTTCTTTCGCTCATAAGAACGGTTTGTACGTACTTGTGAGCGATTTTTTATACCTATTTTTATCAAATTATTAATAACCTTTTTAGCAATACGATAGTTACAAATCAAAGTATATAGCTTATTAAAAAGATAGTTTACTAGAATATTTCTATTTGTTTTATAACATGTTGTTTTCTTTGTTTCCTGTTGAATATTAGATATTTCTTCATTGCAAACAGAAGCAAACATTGATAATAGGTTTGAAGCAAACATCGCAGCATAAAATTCCTGTTCAATTGCTTCCGGTTTTATGCCCATAAAATTTTCTAGCTTTAATATCGATTTGACTTCACGATATTTCGTTTCAATCCCCCACCTTATAAAATATAGTTCTTTAAACATTTCAACAGTTATATTGGGGTCAAAAAGATTTGTAACAAGTGTCTCTTGTAAGCCTGATGGCAAATCAAACTTTATAACTCTTAGCGGATAGGAACAGTCGTTATGAGAATACTGTATTGAAGTATCACCATAATTACATTGATATACCGCTTTTAACGCACCATGGGACTTTGTTTTATGTCTCATTACAAAGAAACATTGCTTTTCTTGAAGTTGCGCATAGAGTTTTCTAGATGGATAACCTCTATCAAAAATAATAATTGGTGCTTTCTCTCCGTGAACTTGATTTAAATTAAATTCATCGATTAATGTTTGGGCTTGAACTAATTCAGAAGTACGATAATGAACGAGTTTTGTATTAAGTAAGTTATCATTCAAAACATCATACAAAGCCGAAGCAGAAGCCAGAGCGACAGGGTCATATTGATTTTTTTTAGAACCATAATAAGTTTGATTTTCTTTTGTGTTAGGAATCTGCAATGAAGTACCATCAATCGCTAATACAGGGTGACCATTCCAAGTATTAAGGTTTGATCTTGTTTTATTAACATCAGTAGTCATTAGAAAAATTTCACGAAAAGCATCAGGTTTAATTTTAAAGCGAGCTTTTGAAAAAGCCTGTTTTGAAATTGAGTCAATTGCAAGGTTTGAAGAATCTATGTAATCGGAAAGAGCCACAGATAAAGATTTTTGTGGCTGACTTAAAAGGAATAAAATAATATCCTTAAAAGTTAATTTTCGATTACGATTAAAGCTTTTTTGATTAATCCTATGTTTTTCAATAAACTCTTCGCTAGTAATAAGGTTATTAACTGATTTTAATAAAGATGATATTTTTTTAATCATAATATGAAGTCCTCCAAAATTTAATAGTAAAAATGTATCTATTAAAATTTTGGAGCAAACATTTGTTTGTCAATTTGCATTATAAACAAAATTATGTTTATTTTTTATACAGTATTAAATTGTAAATTCTTAAGTTGACGACATTGGCCGGACTACGCCAAAATTCATAAGTATACATCAATATACACAATTTAGATTGAGAAAGGCTTTTGTCACTTAATCATGATGATTAATTAAAATATAAATAAGGAAGTCGAATAATATGAGTATAGTATTATTTGCCATCTTTATTTTTTGTAAGAAGATAAGTAATGTATTACTTTTCAACCATAATGCTAAATATAACGTTTCTTTTGCCTAGTAATAGCTTTTTTAAGTTGCTTAATAATTGGTAAAGATATATAATTAACATGAATGGTTTGATGACAATACACTAAGATGGATGGAGTAATCTTACCATGAATGATATTGATTAGATATTAGATATAATAAAGAATATAAAAATTTTATAGATAGATACACATGAAAATTGAATAAACAAAGATTAAAAATATATATTGGCAGCTTGGTTCGGGTAAGTTCTACTTATCAAGAGACTAGCCTGTCTTTTCGCGTCTTAATTTATATATTTTAGGTAGAGAGGAAATGTAGAAGATGTATATTATCGTAGGGTTAGGAAATCCAACAAGAGAGTATGAAGGAACAAGACATAATATAGGTTTTGATGTAATTACTCAGATTGCAGAAGATAACAATATTTCTATGGATATGAAGAAACATAAGGCAGTCTGTGGAAAAGGATATATAGAGGGTGAAAAAGTTATATTAGCAAAGCCTCAGACATATATGAACCTAAGTGGAGAAAGTGTTCGTGAATTAATTGATTTTTATAAGGTGAGTAAAGAGGAAGTTATTATTATTTATGATGATATCAGCTTAGATGTTGGACAACTTAGAATCAGAGCTAAAGGAAGTGCTGGAGGACATAACGGAATAAAGAGTATTATTAGTCATCTTGGAAGTGATGAATTTGCAAGAATCAAGGTTGGCGTTGGTGATAAACCAAAAGGATATGACCTTGCGGACTATGTATTAGGTCATTTTAACAAAGATGAATTAGATGTAGTTAAGGAAGCAATCCAAAAAGCGTCTATGGCAACGAAATGCATCGTAACGTCAGGTATAAATGACGCAATGAATCAATATAATAAAAAAGAAAAATAACGTAAGATATCGAGGGGAAATCGTGAAAACATTTTATGAACCGTTAAATGAATTAAAAGAATATCATGATATAAAGCAAAGTCTCTTGCTTCGAAGTGTTCCTATACAGATTACCGGGTGTATCGATTCTCAAAAATGTCATTTGATGAGTGCTTTATCTAGTGATTATAAAAATACATTAATTATCACTTACAATGAGATGAAAGCAAAAGAAATCTATGACGATTATAGACTGTATAATAAGGATGTCCTTTTATATCCAGCAAAGGATATTATGTTCTACAGTGCTGATATCCATGGTAATGCAATCGTAAAAGAACGTTTGAATGTATTAAAATCGTTAATAGAAGGCAAAGGAACTACGGTTGTTATGACGATTGATGGCGGCATGGATCACATTCTTCCGCTAGAAATGATTGAAAAGAGGGTTCTTCTAATAGAAGAAGGGACAACTCTGGATCTGGAAAAGTTGAAGGAAAAACTAGTTTTTTTAGGGTATGAGAGAACTGGTCAAGTTGAGGGACAAGGACAATTTGCAATTCGTGGGGGAATTATTGATATCTTTACCCTAACAGAAGAAGTTCCTTATCGAATTGAATTATGGGACGATGAAATCGACTCAATAAGAACCTTTGATATAAATAGTCAAAGGTCTATTGAGCGTGTTCAGAATGTTAAAGTATATCCAGCAGCAGAATTGATCCTTGATGAGACAACCTTATTAACAGGCATTCAGAAGATTGAGAAAGAGAAAGAAGCATATCAGAAGGCTTTACGAGATCAACTTAAGACTGAGGAAGCACATCGAATTGATACTATTATTGAAGAATTTATAGAAAATATGAAAGCATTTCAAGGTTCATTAGGTATTGATAGTTATATCAAGTATTTTTATGAAGATACGATATCATTTTTTGATTATTTTAATAATATTGATTCAGTAATATTCTTAGATGAACCATCCAGGATTGGTGAAAAGGGAGAAGCGGTTGAATTAGAGTTCCGTGAAGGAATGATTGGAAGAATTGAGAAGGGATATATTCTTCCAGGCCAAGTAGATGTGATCTATGGGGTTAAGGAACTCTTAGCTAAATTAAGTCACGCGAATCTAGTAAATTTAAGTACGATGGATTATAAAGTTACTCAATTTAACATTCGAAATAAATATGATATAGCAGCTAAATCTGTAAATTCCTATAATAATAATTTTGAAGTGTTAGTAAAAGACTTGGAGAAGTGGAAGAAAAGCGGGTATCGAGTGGTGTTACTTTCATCTTCGAGAACAAGGGCAAAAAGGCTTAGTGATGATCTTAGGGAATATGATCTTAATGCATTCTATAGTGAGGACTTAGAGAGAGGGATACAAAGTAGTGAGATCATGGTAGCAGCAGGGAATGTTCATCGAGGATTCGAATACCCGATGATACAATTTGTTGTAATCTCAGAAAGTGATATCTTTGGTGCGGAGAAAAAGAAGGCTAGAAAAAAGAGTAGTTATGAAGGTAAGAAGATTCAGAGCTTTACCGATCTTAATATTGGAGATTATGTAGTGCACGAGAATCATGGACTTGGTATCTATAAGGGTATTGAAAAGATTGAAGTAGATCATGTTACTAAGGATTATATTAAATTAGAATACGGAAATGGTGGCGTGTTGTATATTCTTGCAACGGGCCTTGATGTAATACAAAAATATGCGAGCTCAGAAGCCAAGCGCCCGAAACTAAATAGCTTGGGTTCCCAAGAATGGAAGAATACCAAGACAAAGGTTCGTAAAGCAGTCAAAGAGATTGCAAAAGAGCTGGTTGAATTATATGCAATAAGACAATCTAAAAAAGGGTATCAATTTGGTGAGGATACGGTATGGCAGAATGAATTTGAAGAGATGTTCCCATATGATGAGACCAGAGATCAACTAAAAGCCATTGAAGAAACCAAAATGGATATGGAGAGCACCAAGATTATGGATCGCTTAATCTGTGGTGATGTTGGGTATGGTAAGACTGAAATAGCAATAAGGGCGGCATTTAAAGCAGTTGCAGATGGTAAACAAGTGGTATATCTAGTTCCTACTACAATCTTAGCACAACAGCATTATAATACCTTTGTTCAAAGGATGAAGGACTTTCCAATTAGTATCGATATGCTATCAAGGTTTCGAACACCAGCACAACAGAAGAAAGCACTAGAAAGGCTTAAAAAGGGTTCACTTGATATCATTATTGGAACGCATAGAGTTCTATCCAAAGATGTTGAATTTAAGGATTTAGGCTTATTAATCGTCGATGAGGAGCAACGTTTTGGTGTAACACATAAAGAGAAAATCAAGCAACTAAAGGGTGATGTAGACGTTCTTACTTTATCTGCAACTCCAATTCCTAGAACACTGCATATGAGCTTAATAGGAATTAGAGATATGAGTGTATTAGAAGAACCACCAGTAGATCGTATGCCTATTCAGACTTATGTATTAGAACAAAATGATGAAATTGTAAGAGAAGCAATTAATCGCGAACTTGCAAGAGGTGGCCAAGTATACTATGTTTATAATCGAGTTACAAATATTGATGAAGTAGCATTGACGATACAAAAGCTTGTACCTGAGGCAAATGTAGCATTTGCTCATGGGCAAATGAGTGAGCGAGAATTAGAAAAGATCATGTTTGGTTTTATTAATGGAGAAATTGACGTTCTTGTTTCAACTACCATCATTGAAACAGGTCTTGATATTGCTAATGTTAATACAATGATTATTCATGATGCAGATAAGTTAGGTTTATCACAACTATATCAATTACGTGGACGTGTTGGAAGATCGAATCGTTCCTCCTATGCTTTTCTAATGTACCGTAGAGACAAGATGTTAAAAGAGATTGCAGAGAAGAGACTTCAGGCAATAAAAGAATTTACGGAACTAGGTTCTGGATTTAAAATAGCAATGAGAGACTTAGAGATTCGTGGTGCAGGTAACCTTTTAGGAGCACAACAACATGGACATATGGAGTCGGTAGGTTATGACCTTTACTGTAAGATGTTAAATGAAGCTGTTGTTGCATTAAAGGGTGGAATAGAGGAAGAAGATATCTTTGACACAACTGTTGATATTGGTGTGGACGCGTTTATTCCTGCTACTTATATTAAGAGTGAATTTCAAAAGCTTGATATGTATAAGCGTATTGCAGGTATTGAGAATGAAGAGGAATTCTTGGATATGCAAGAAGAGATGTTAGATCGCTTTGGAGACCTACCACAATCAGTGAATAACCTGTTAAATATTGCTTTATTAAAAGGGATTGCTCATAATGCTTATGTGAGTCAGATCATTCATAAAGTGGAGAGTATTAAGTTCGCAATGTATCCAAAGGCTAAGGTTGACCTGAATAAGATCCCACTGCTCTTAGATAAATATAAAAATGTAATGAAGTTTTCACCAGAAGCTACCCCATATTTCTTATATGAATTAAAACAAGGAAAAAAGGTTATAAAGCTAGATAATTATACGTTATTTGAAACCATAAAGAGCATTCTTAATGATATTGATGAATTGATACAAAGATAAATATAAAGTTAAGCAATTAAGAATTTCATAATTTCTTTAATATCAGTGTTGCGAAGAAATTATAATATGGTTAAGATAGAGGTATGAGTAGAACAAATGGTGAATAATACTAAGATAAACTAAGACGTAGTGCGATTGAAAGAGATAAAGAGCATGGGGAGGAATTTATGAGACGAGTAAAGTATATATTGTTGGTAAGTACATTACTAACAGCACTAGCACTAACAGCTTGTAAAAATGGAGCAAATAAAGAGAATGCCGCTGGTGGTAATATAAAGTATGAATTAAAAGGAGATTTAACAAATCGTTCTTTAATATTAACCGTTAATGATATTCAAGTTGGATATGATGAAGTATCGGTCTATATGCAAGAACTAAAAAATAATTATGAAGATCAATTTGGAAGTTCTATATGGAGATTTGATCTTGGAAATGGCAAGACATTTGAGGAACAAGCCAAACAAGAAGTAATTGATCAAATTGTTCAAATGAAGATTATGGGATTGAAGGCAAAAGAATTAGGAGTAAAATTAACTCAAGATGAAAAAGATGAGATAGCCAGTGAAGTAAGGAAATATATGAGCTCAATAAGTGATAAATATATAAAAGAACATGCAGTAACGGATGAGTTAATAAGCAAGGTATATTCTGATAATTATTTGGCAAGTAAAGTATTTGACGTAGCAACCAATAATGTAGATACGAATATCTCAAATGATGAAGCAAAGCAAATAACAACATGGCAGATCTTTATTCAGACAAGTGGTAAAGATCAGAATGATAAAGAAGTAAATCTTAGTGAAGAAGAGAAAAAAGCTGCGTTAAAAAAAGTGAAAAAGCTCTTAAAAGAAGCAAAAAAGACAGACGACTTTTATACACTGGCAGAGGAAAATACGGATGCTGTTGATGTTGAAGATACTTTTGGCAAAGGTGAAAAGGAAAAAGCAGTGGAAGATGCTTCTTTTGCATTAAAAAAAGGACAGATGAGTGACATTGTAAAAGGTGAGAATGGTTATTACATCATCTATTGTGTTAGTGATAATGACGAAGATGCTACCGCAAATAAGAAAGAAGAAATCATTGCAGAACGACAAGACAAAGAATTCCAAAGTCTATATAAAAAGTGGTCAAAGGATTTTAAAATTGCTGTTAATGAGACAATGTGGAAGAAGGCTTATTTTGTAGATCATAATAAGGAAGATAAAACTGTAACAGAGATTGATAATAAGTAATGCTCTTTAACTCCTCGCTTTGATTTATAAACTTCATAATTTAAGAAAACCAAAATAAATAAATCGGAAATATATTATAATAAAAAAATGGCGAAATCAAATTTGATTTTGCCATTTTTTTTATACAATGGAGGCTTTATCCTCTTTTGAACGATATAATATTTTTGTAAAAAAGATACCTACTATGATTGGTAAGTAGAATGTGAATACTCTCCATAGAATAATTGCAATCGCAAGAAGTGCAACTTTTGGAAAGAATACACGAAATATTAAATAAAAGCTTCCTTCTGCACCACCAAATCCTCCTGGTGTTGGAATAAAGGATGTTATCATTAATACAAAAGCACTTGCACAAATTACATCGAATAATGAAATATTTGTAACGCCTAAGGAAAAGCATACAAAGTATGGAATTACAAAAAATGCTGTAAGTTGTAGAACAGTTAAAATCGAAGGTAAAAGCAGCGTTTTTAAGTTCTTTTTAAGAATTTTAAAATTGCTATAAAATCCATCTAATTCATTATCAAGTTTATTGATAGTTTTCGTAATATTCTTAATGACCTTTATTTTATGAAGAAAATGTATTATCTTTATAAGTATTTTCTTTGTGGAATTTGGAAAGAATCCAATGCCAATAAGGAATGCTACCACTAATATATGAATTAAGAATCCAACTAATACAAGTAAAGTAAATCCTGATACATGAGTTACAAAGAATTGTAAACGAAACAATAATACAAAAAATGAATAAAATGTTAATATTGTTTGATAAACGATAAATTTAGTTAATAATATACAAGATGCCTCACCGATTGGAACATCATATTTTGCTAAAAGCATAGCTTGAACTGGTTGCCCACCACTTTGAAAAGGAGTGATACAGTTGAATAATTGACCTACCATTGTAGTTCGTAAGCACGCGAAGGTGCTTAGTTTTTTTGATTGAGTTCTACTAATGTTCTTTAAAATGAGAGATTCTAATAACCAATATAAGCAGATGCAGGCAAGTGCAAGTAGCAGATGTTCGAATTGAGCTGACATGAATGCATTTAACAAGTCCTTTGGGTTATCCATTAATAATAAATAACCGATTAGTAGTACAAAAGAACCTATAATAATGAGTGCGTTAATTTTATTGTTTTTCATAAATCTAATCCTTTTTAAGGTCGATAAATAGAATATTTTTTACCTATGTTTCTCTTTATCTTTTGATCTTGAGTTACTTTTTGATAGAACTCAGCCCACATTTTAGATACATGTTCTTTACTATAAAAATCATGCCCCTTTAAAGAAAGCTGTGAAGCATTATGATAATATTCCTGATCGGTACGAAGTCTTGAAATAATAGAAATAAAATCATCAATATTTTTACCACGTAAATAGAAATCAAAAAGAATATCTTCATAAATCTCAATATCACGAAGTAAAATTGGTATACCACAATTCATAGATTCAAGAATTGTCATTGGGAAGAGTTCTTCAAAAGAAGGTAAGAACATAACATCGGATAAATTATATAATTCATTCATATCTTCTCTTTTAATTAGGCCAACGAATTTGACATTACTTGGAGGATTGTTTACTATTTTTTTAATCTCGTCATATCCATCAGAGATTTTGCCAAAGGCAAATGTTCCAGCCCAAATAAATTGGACATCTTTTAATTTTTTTGCAATTTTAATAAAGTCAATAATACCTTTTCTTATTTGTAGTTGTCCAACACATAGAATGGTAAATTTATGTTCATCTAATCCGTATTTTTTCCTAAGGTCTGATTTGCTACTAACGGGAAGAGGATAAAAGAGTTCTGAGGATACAAAATTAGGTATATAAGTTACTTTGTCCGAGCTAATTCCATAAGATGCTAATCGTTTGATAAAATATGGATTAACGGTTACAAGGTAATCCATGCTTTTATAAAAACGAATTACGTACCAATAAAAGATCTGTTTAATCCCAATTGGTAAATGAATGCTTTTTTCTAGCGTTTCTGGTAAAAAGTGAACATATCCAACCGTCTTACCTTTAATTTTAGCAAATGGTAATGATAAAAAATAACGGAAGTTAATCGTGTGATAATGCATGATATCACATAACTTTATCTTGTTTTCCATTATCTCATATTCGTTAGATAAATCTTGTTTCACCAGATTTACTTGCTCATCATGAGCAGAGAGTACACCTTGACCTTGTACGGTATCTGCTTTTGATAACATATTAATTGTTTTCATATCTAATCCCCTAACATATGTGTTCTGCCGTATACCTTGTATGATATACGGCAAACATTTATTTTACGTAAATAATATCTTAAGTTTTTCTTAAAATTATGATTGTACTGATACTAGTATAACCATTTTACACTATTTTATGAGAAAATGGAATGAATCTTAAGACGGATATCAAAATTATTTTAAAAATGATAAATCTACATCACCGCTACTAGCGTCAATCGTTATTTTATTTGGATGATTATTGGAAGATAAAACATTACCTTCATACTCTGAATTGTCTATGGTAACATCACCATAATCACAATTAATATTATAATCATACATAGATATAGCTTTGGACAAACCTAAAGTTACATCTCCATATTTACTATCAATGTTTGTGTTGCCGAGATCGCAATTTTCTGCGGTTATAGAACCGCTACTTAAATCGCCAGTCATGTCTGTGGCGTTCACTTGACTAAGCTCGATGTCTCCATAAGAATTTTTCATTTCGAGTTTATTTGCAGTACATTTATCTATTGTAGTATCACCACTTGATAGGGTTAACGATATTTTACCATTTTTATTAGTATCAGTGGGGTTTAACGTATTAATAGAGCTGAAATCAGCGTTCCCATAAGAATTATTATAATCAAGTACATCGGTGTTTATATTAGTAATCTCGCTATCACCAGAGGACAGTTTAACTTTAGTATTTGTAGATATTACATTATCAATATCTACATCACCATAGGAACTGTTTATTGATAATGATTTTGCTGTAAAGTTACTAACCGATATATCACCAGAGGATGAATCAATATCAAAGGAGTCTAAGGAAGCATTCTTTGGAATATATAAGTTGATGTAGTAATTATCATCATTATCGTCTCCCCAAGAAAAGGAGAAGCCGTTTGTATTAGGTTCGTCGTAGATAAGTTCTCCATCTTTTACTGTATGACAAGGTTTGCCATTACCACTTAGATAGGTATATTCAATAGAAAATGAATCACTTTCTATCACCCTGATGTTGGAATCATTTGTATTGATCTTAATGTTCTTTATATTGCCTAAAGCTATTTTTTTTTGCTTGAAAGTGGAATAGTTGTTACTCATTATCTTACCATGTTGAAAGTGAATGATTGAGTTGTTAGAAGATATTCCATGGCTATTAATTGTAAATAAGCCACCTCCACCTAACAGGAAGCCGACTATTGCAAGAATAATACCAAGTAATATCATTCCTCCAGCTACCGTGTACATTACTCTTTTAAATGATTTCATTTAATCCCTCCTAAATATATGTCTATTCATAATCTTGTGTATATAATACTGTTTTATTTAGAATATTATACGCGGTATAGTATACAATGTCAACAAAATATGGAAGAAACTAATCGTATAGCTATAATTACAAAAAAAGAAACAGAAATTACAGAAAAATGAAAAATGTAAAATCGACTTGACATTATATCTTATCTATGATATCTTAAATGTAAAGTTGGTTTTACATATTGGCGAGTGATACCTAACACTTCTTTAGAATAGTAATATTGCCATTGAATCAGATATGAAGCTCGGTTCCTAGCTATAAGATAGATATGTAATATGGTCAACTATGATTCAAGCAGTATGTAGACTGCTTGAAATCGTGTGGTTTTACGATAAATAGAAGTTATTAAGGATAATAAGTTTGGGAGGAAGAAGAATGATTGAGATTAATAATCTAACGAAAGTCTATAAGTTATCTAAGAAACAGATGCAAGAGCAAAAAACGAAAAAGAATATGAAGAAGGCTGTAGATGGAGTAAGCTTAAAAGCAAGTAAGGGTGAAATCTATGGGTTACTAGGACCAAATGGAGCTGGTAAGACAACAACCTTAAGATGTATTGCAACACTTTTAAAACCAACAGATGGTAATGTAAGTGTATGTGGATTCGATACAGTAAAAGAAGGAGAAGAAGTTCGTAAAAAGATAGGATTCTTAACGAATGAGATTAAATTAGATCCTCAATTCTCTCCGGAATATATGTTTAAGTTTTTTGGTAGATTACATGGTATTGATGATAAAACAATTAAAGAACGTCAAGAAAAGTTATTTAGTTATTTTGGAATCCATGATTTTAAAGATAAAAAGATTAATGATCTATCTACTGGTATGAAACAAAAAGCAGCAATTGCAGTTAGTTTAGTACATGATCCAGAAGTAATTATTTTTGATGAACCAACAAATGGACTTGATATTGTAACAGCAAGAAGTGTAACGGATTACTTAAAACAATTAAAAGAAGAAGGTAAGCTTGTTATTATATCGACACATATCATGTCAGAAGCTGAAAAATTATGTGATCGAATTGGTATCATTATTAATGGTAAAAAGGTAACAGAAGGAACATTAAATGAAATATTAGAAGAGACAAAAACAAGTGATTTAGAAGATGCATTCTTTCAATTATACAAAGAGCATAATGTAGAGGAGGTATAAGTATGAACGGAATTAAAACGATTGTAGCAAAAGAATTATCAAGAGTATTTAGTGATAAAAAATTAGTTGTGAGTTTATTTATCTTACCTGTTGTATTAATTATAGGTATTTATGCCTTAATGGGACAGTTAGCTTCCAATCAAGAGGCAGATATTGAGAAACATGTACCAATCATAGCAATTCAAAATGAGCCAGAAGGCTTTGCAGACTTTATGAAATCAATCTCTTTCAATGGCAAAATTAAAACAATAGAAAGTGATTCAGATATCAAAGCTTATAAAGACGGAATCCTTAAAGGAAAAAAAGATGTATTAGTTGTATTTGATCAAGGTTTTCTTGATAGTATTACAAATTATAAAGATGGAGATAAGATTCCAGAAGTAAAGACTTATTATAACCCATCCGAAGATTACTCCCAGAGTGCAAGAACAGAATTTGTAGATACAGTATTAGCTTCTTATAAGCAACAATTATTACAACAAAGATTTGGTAACTTAGAAAGTTTATCTGTCTTCAATGTTGATGTGAATAGTGATTCTTCCGTTATCATGAATGAAGATAAAGCTAGTGGAAAGGTATTAGGTTCTTTATTACCTTACTTAATTACATTTATGCTTTTTGCAAGTGCAATGTCATTAGGCGTTGATGCAATTACAGGTGAAAAAGAAAGAGGAACATTAGCAAGTATGTTAATTACACCTATCAAAAGAAGAGATATTGTACTTGGTAAATTAATATCTTTAAGTATACTATCTATGTTATCAGCTGCAGTTTATGCGGTGGGTATGATTGTGGCATTCCCTATGATGATGAAGAATATGTCAGATAGTGCAGACTTAGGTTTGACAATGAGTTTTTCAGCAGTGCAAATTATTGAGTTACTTGCTATTATGTTGACACTTGTATTCTTATATGTCGGTTTAGTTGCAGGTGTGGCTGTATTCGCAAGAACAGCAAAAGAAGCAACTACTTATGTTACACCGATCTATATTATTGTATTAGTTGCTGGTATGATCACTATGGTATCAAGCGGTACACCAGATTCTTATTACTTTGCAATTCCAGTATACGGTAGTGCTTTATCCATTCAGGGTCTTCTAACTGGAGATCTTACAACAGTACAATTAGCATTTGCTTTATTAAGCAATGTTGGACTAGGTGCAATACTTACAGCTGTAATTTCTAGTGCATTTAATAATGAAAAAGTAATGTTTAACGCATAATAGGGTTAGATTGACTTACGATAGGGTGTCTAGGTCATTTGAACAAAACAGAAAAAGCGAATGCTTCATTGAACCTGTATAAGATGTTCTAGTTCTCAGATACTTTTGTGTAAAACATAACCTCAAGCAGATAACTCACATTGTTCAGACAGATCTGCTTGAGGTTATAACACAAAATTATCTGAGAACAAGAACTTCTAATACAGGTTCAAAGGCGCATTCGCTTCTTCTGTTTTGTTCAAATGACCAGGGAAGGTTATGAGATAGGTCATAATCAAACGTTTATTATAAGTAGTGCAATCTAAATTAGATTGAAGTATAATGCCATATAAGGGAGCTCGTGTATAGTGTGAAACAAACCGTATTACACCCTTGATTTTTATGTCGCAAAAGGTGACAGATGGAAAATAATGTACTGTAAAAAGAATTTTATACATTGAATTTAAGTTTGCGAGCAAGCAATAGATGTGTAGATGGTGTGAGGTATTAAGCAATTTCACACCACGGATTTGTGTGTTAAGAAAGTCAATAGATGGAGTTTTTATGAAAAATATTAAATTAACAATTATGTATGATGGTAGCAGGTTCTTGGGATGGCAGCGTTTAGGCAGCGAGCATGGTGAGAAAAGCATTCAAGATATCTTGGAACAGAATATAAGCAAATTATTAGGTGAGGCTATTAAGATAATAGGATCTGGTAGAACGGATACTGGAGTACATGCCTTTGCTCAAATCGCTAACTTTCATACTAGAAGTACGATGGGGTTAGAGGATATCTTCAGGACTTTGAATCATTCGCTACCAGAAGGTATTTCAATCACTGATATAGAAGAAGTTCAGAAAGAATTTCATAGTAGATATGATGCTAAGTCAAAAACATATGAATATCATATTGATACAAGAGAGGTTGCAAATGTATTTACAAGAAAATATGCATTACATGAACCTTTTTCTTATGATATAAATGCTATGAAAGAGGCATCTAGATATCTAATAGGAGAACACGATTTTCAGGCATTCGCATCACGGATGAATGATGATAGAACGACAATTCGAATTATAGAGTCGATTGATATTGATAAGGAAGAGGATGAGATAAGAATCAGCATAAAAGGTAACGGCTTTTTGTATCATATGGTTCGAATTATGGTAGGAACTCTTATATTAGTAGGTAAAGGGAAAATGAAACCAGAAGATATTAAGAGAATATTAGAAAGCCGTAATCGAAAGAATGCAGGACCAACGGTTAGTTCGGTAGGTTTATTTTTGAAAAGAGTTGAGTATTAAGGAAATTATGAAGATATAAAATGATAGTAATGGGGGAAATATTATGGAGGACTTTTCGTATAGAATACTGCTATTCGCAATTGTTATTCTAATTATTGTTATCTTATATTCTATATGTCGATATGCTTACTTTATGAAAAAAGAACATTTTGTATGTCCTAATTGCAAGAAATCAAACTATATGGTGCCTGTTAAGGATTTTAAACCAAAAGCATTTTAGCAATAAGCACTATGCGTTGATAGGCAATCAGGTTCGCATACAACGCTACTTTTTTCATAAAGTGCATTACTATGAGAAGATAGTAATGCAAAGATAAAGCAAATGATTACAAAACACTAGGCACATTTCATTTTGCACAAAAAATTATAGGAAATTATCATAAAATTATTAATTTCATTGTATAAAATTCCACCATTTAACAAACACTTAGAATAGAGAGTAATAGCTCTACATTCAATACAAATTTAATGGAGGAAATGCATGCATGAAAGCAACAGGTATAGTAAGAAGAATAGATGATTTAGGCCGTATTGTTGTACCAAAAGAGATTCGCCGTACTCTTAGAATAAGAGAAGGAGATCCGTTAGAAATCTTTACGGATAGAGAAGGTGAAATTATCTTAAAAAAATATTCACCTATTGGAGAACTTAGCCAATTTGCGAAACAATATGCAGACTCATTAGCTCAAACAACTGGCCACATTGTTTGTATAGCTGACCGTGACCAATTGATTGCAGCATCAGGAACTTCAAAAAAAGATTATATAGGTAAATCAATTAGTAAAGAATTAGAAGAAGTTATTAATGAACGCGAAAATGTAATTGCAGCAAAAGATGATAAAAATTATGTTAAGGTAACAAATGATGACGAATCTGAGTATACTTACCAAGTTGTTAGTCCAATTATTACAGAGGGCGATGCAATTGGAGCTGTAATTATTCTTACCAAAGATGAAAAGTTGAAATTTGGCGAAGTAGAATCAAAATTAGCGTTAGCAGCATCTGGATTTTTAGGAAAGCAGATGGAACAATAATAAATATAAAAAACACGTAAGTTTACTTACGTGTTTTTTATATTTATTAGGATTTGTGGGTAAAACACTTAGTGATAGTTTATCTTAAAATAAGACTAGCATGATAGCTTTCTTTACCTTCCTGAATCGAGGTGTTATAATGCAACTATTAAGAGGTGAAAGAGGATAGAAAATTGAAAAAGGAAGGGAATAAGTATGATAGATAAAATACAAAACAATGATAGTTCAAAAAAGTATAGCTTTGATGAATTTATTGATATTATCCGCATATTAAGAGGGGAGAACGGTTGCCCATGGGATAAAGAACAAACACATGAATCATTAAAAACTCCCATGATTGAGGAGTGTTATGAGGCAGTTGAAGCAATTAATAATAAAGATATCAGTAATTTACGTGAGGAATTAGGTGATATCTTGTTACAAATAGCTTTACATTCAGTCATAGCAGAAGAGGAAAAAGAATTTACTATAAATGATGTGATTGATGAGGTTGCTAAAAAAATGATCCGTAGACATCCTCATGTATTCTCAAAAGAACAAGTAGCTAATACAGAAGAAGTGCTTGAAAGATGGGAAAGCATTAAGAAAGAAGAGAAACAAGAAGAGAGCGAAATAGAAAGTATCAAAAAGGTGCCAAGAGCATTTCCAGCAAGCATTCGGGCACAGAAAGTATTAAAGAAAGCAGCAAGAGCAGGTTATGGTGTGAACACATATGAAGAAGCCTTAGAAAAGATTCAAGAAGCGCTTCATGACATGAAAACATTAAGAGAAGAACCTTCAAAAGATGAAATAGATGACAAATATGGTTCATTATTGCTCGGAATCGTTAATTTATCCATATTTTTAGGCTCAAATGCAGAAAATTCCTTGACAAATGCCACAGATAAGTTTATAAATAATTTGTAGATGTGAAAATGCTCGTAAATCAGCGAGATTAAGCATTTAAGAGAAATCCATAGATGAACATAGTACAACTATGGGGACGGGTGAAATAATCGAAATAAGAAGATACTTTTGATTATTCGAAAACAATATAATTAAGATTAGAGGAGGAGTTTATCCATGAACAAAGCAGAATTAGTTGCAGCAATTGCTGAAAAAACTGAATTATCAAAAAAAGATTCAGAAAAAGCTTTAAAAGCATTCATTGATGTAGTGACAGAAGAATTAGTAAAAGGTGAAAAAATCCAATTAGTTGGTTTCGGAACTTTTGAAGTATCTGAAAGAGCAGCAAGAGAAGGTAGAAATCCACAAACAAACGAAACTATGACTATTCCAGCTTCAAAAGCACCAAAATTTAAAGCTGGTAAAGCTTTAAAAGACGTTATCAACGCTTAGTTTGAAGTTGTTTAAGGTTGCTCGAAGGAGCAACCTTTTTTTTATTTATAGGATATTGTTTCACTTTTCCTATAAATTAAGAATAATTGGAGAAGGATATACACTAGAAAAAATCCGATGGAAGCAGAACACGCTTAGCTAGGAGTTTGATTTATAAACAATATGTTTTCTATAGTAATATTACTAAAATATAAATAAGAAAGAGAGCTGAAAAAGAGATGAGACTAGATAAATTTTTAAAAGTTTCTAGGTTAATTAAGAGAAGAACAGTAGCAAATGAAGCTTGTGATGCTGGAAGAGTACTTGTAAATGGAAAAGTATCAAAAGCATCTGCTACTATAAAATCTGGAGACATAATTGAGATTCAATTTGGAAATAAAGAAGTTAAAGTAGAAGTACTTGATGTACAAGAGACAGTTCGTAAAGATGATGCAAAAGAGCTATATAAATATTTATAATAGGCATGAATTAGAGAACCTTCTAATATACTTTAGGGAGTATGTATATAAAGTATATTAGGAGGTTTTTTATGGAGGACAAACAACAAGTTTCTAGAGGTCATAAAGTAAATCTAATTGCCAGAAAATCAGCCATGATAAGTGGTGTGAATGATGTGTTATCCTTTGACTCTGAAGAAGTGTTATTAGAAACAGAACAGGGGATTCTTATGATACGAGGTGCTGAACTTCATGTGAATCGACTAACTCTTGAAAAAGGGGAAGTTGATGTAGATGGTAGAATAGATAGTTTAACTTATTCAGATTCTTCTCAAACTAAATCGAATGAATCATTCCTTGGAAGGTTATTCAAATAGATTTGTGTGAATAAAGAGCGACCAGACGTCTAAATTCGCGGTGGTTTCGCAGAATGGAGATAGTGATGAGTGAAATTATCGGGTTACAAGCAAAGTTTTTCATAGCCTCAGTTGCATCTGGAATCATTATGCTCATTGTGTATGATATTCTTCGTATTTTGAGGCGAATTATTGAACACTCTAAATTTATGGTGGCATTAGAAGATGTTTTATTTTGGATACTGAGTAGTGTGTTTATATTTATGATGATGTATATAGAGAATGACGGAATCATTCGTGGATTTTCTATTATGGGAATGCTTCTTGGTATGATCATATATAACCTTTTGCTAAGTAAATATATTGTGAATGGTATATCTTTTCTGCTTAATAAAATTATTGAAATTATAAAGAAAATCATATACTTTCTTTTATCACCTTTTCGATTTGTTATTGGTAAAATTCTTAAATTTCTAAATTTTATAAGAAAAAAAGTGGTAGGTATTATCAGATTCGTCTTACATAAATTAAATAAATTAAGAAAGTATACCATAAAACTATTGAAAAAAATCGCTAAAACATTTAAAATATCAATAACAAAACGTTAAGATTATAATGATTTCAGGATAAATATTTGGAAGGTAATAAGGTGAAGGAATGAAAAAAAGAAGGGGAAGAAGACGAGCAAAGAGTAAGAATGGTTATGGGATGATTGCCATTGTAGTTCTATTAATATGTGGTATTGTAACATTTAAAAGACTGGGACTGGATCAAGAGAGAAAAGCATATGCAAAGCAAATGGTTGAAGTACAGCAAGAACTTACGGACGAAAAAGCGCGTACCAAAGACTTAGAAGAACAAAAAGCATATATGAAAACTAAAAAATATATTGAAGAAATAGCAAGAGAAAAACTAGGACTAGTATATAAAGACGAAATAATCTTTAAAGCGGATAATAATTAACTTACAAATCTGATGATTAATAGTTGACAAGTTGAAAAAAATAGGGTAAAATGTACTTCGTCAGTTCGGCGAAGTAGCTCAGTTGGCTAGAGCACACGGTTCATACCCGTGGTGTCGGCGGTTCAAATCCGTCCTTCGCTATTACTATAATTGAATAGAAGAAATAAGAAGGATATGTATTATATTTAATGCATATCCTTTTTTTGTTATCTGTTTGATAGTCGAATATTGAACAGCTGATAATTAATTATATATATTTTATAAAACTATAAAGAATGAGTTATATTTGAGAGTCAAAAGCCATTCTTAATCTGTTATTAAGTTAATGTGCATAATTGAAACCATTTGTAGAAATTATTTTAGTATAAAGTATAAAAGTAGGAGTTCCCTCCTTCTTCTTAGTATGAACCCCTACCATTAACATCTTAATTCTACTGAACTCCCTTGAATCGATTTTAACAACCATACCACGGAAATATTGTCAAAAAGTTTTTAGGAATACGACCTAGCTTTTGACAAACATTTTATATCCAGTCTCCTATAATACGTGCTTAACAGCTATCTATAGGAGGAAATGAGAATGAAGCAAATTGATAAAAGAATGATATTAGTGAATGTATTGGGGGTGATGATTGCAAGATCAGCTTTCTTTGGAATTAATCCATTAGCACTTGGATTTTTTGCAGCGGTATATCTGGAGAAGAAAGTTAGGGGATATATTTTCTTATCTGTATTAGCTGGTATGGCTACAAGAATGCCTCTAATTGATGTAGCAAAATACGGATTATCTATGTTAGCCATTATGCTAGTTACAGCTCTTATTGAAAATCAGGGAAAGAAAATAACGGTAGGTATCATAGCAAGTCTATCAGCGGTGGTTATCACAATAATGGGAATTACCAAAGGAATGCTCATGGTGAATTCGGATTACTATATCATACTTGCTATATTAGAAGGTGTTGTAGTATTTGCGGCAACTGGAATATTTGAGAGGGGAATTGACTACATTCTATATTCGAAAAAAGGACAAGTATTAAACAATGAACAGATTATTAGTCTTTCTATTATTGTTGGGGTATTTGTATATGCAATACCAAGATATGATACGATTAATTTTTCCTTTGTAGAAACGGGTGCGTACTTCTTGGTGTTACTATTAGGGTACAAATATGGAGCAGGGACGGGATCAATTGCTGGAGCGGCATGTGGCATTGTATTAGGAATTCAGAATAATACCATAAGTGTAATTGGTACGATGTGTATCCTAGGAATTCTTGCGGGTATGTTTCGTGAAGTTGGAAGAATTGGAGCAGCGATTGCATTTCTACTTGGTGCACTCGTATTTCAATATCTGTATTCCAAGAATATGATGGAGTTAAGTAGTCTTAGAGCTCTCTCATCAAGTACGATTCTATTTCTTTTATTGCCAAGTAGTTTGATATATAAAATTGATATAGGGGAGCGAGAAAACGGAGAGAATAAAGAAGATATCTTTATAAAAGACAATATCCAAAGCATTGCAGTAGGAAAATTAAAAGAGTTCTCAGAATCTTTTAAGAAACTATCCTATACCTTCCAAACAATCTCGGAGAAAAAATCAATCTTAAATAGGCAGGATATTGATCGAATCTTTGATGATGTATCAGAAAAGCTGTGTAAAAAATGTTCCAAATGTGATTTCTGTTGGAAGAAGGAATTCTATGATACATATAAAGCTGCGTTTTCCATGCTAAGTTCAGCAGAAAGAAATGGTTATATAATGGAGGGAGATGTTCCGGATGCATTTTTAAATCGTTGTATCAACATGAAAGAGTTCTTGCAAGAAACTAATAAAAGTCTAGAGCTAGCCAAGATTAATCTGAACTGGAAGAATCGAATGGCAGATAGCAGAGAAGCTATTGCACTACAACTAAGCGAGGTGGCCAATATCTTAGATGATTTTTCTCTTGATTTATATGATACTGTAAGTGTAAGTGAGACAATGGAAGAATATATTATCCATAAAATGAGAATAAATCATATAGAGGTCAAGCAAATTGCAATTCTTGAGAAAAGGAATAAGAAGCAAGAAATCTATATGGAAGCAAAGACCGAAAAAGGAAGATGCATTACTACAAGAGAAGCTGCGGGTATGTTAAGTGAAATATTATTAAAAAGAATGAAGCCAAAGGATGGAACCAAAAATGTTATTGCAAAGGAATATGATACGATTGCCTTCGTTGAGGATACGAATTACAAGGCACTTACTGGAATAGCAAGAGCCACTAAAATAGGTGAAAGAATATCTGGAGACAATTATTCTTTTATTACCCTCCCAAGTGGTGAGATGATTATGACGCTATCTGATGGAATGGGAAGTGGAGTGAAGGCATGTACAGAAAGTCAGTCAGTGATTGAATTATTAGAGCAATTCATGGAGGCGGGATTCAAGGAGGAGTCTGCTATAAAACTTATCAACTCTATTCTGGTATTAAAGTCAGAAGAAGAGTCGTTTTCAACAGTTGATATGGGAATACTAAATCTATATACAGGAGTATGCGATTTTATTAAGATTGGAGCAGCATCAACTTTTATAATTAGAGATAATCATGTAGAAACTATTACAAGCGCTTCTATGCCAATAGGAGTATTCAATCAAGTTGACTTTGAAGGAATATCCAAGAAAATCTACGATGGGGATTACATCGTGATGGTTACAGATGGGGTATTAGAATGCTTGCCAATAGAAGAAAAAGAGGCCTATATGGAGAAAATATTAATGGATTCAAAGATAACAAATGCTGGGGAACTTGCAAATTATATTCTTGAAAAAGCAATTGAGCAAAACAATCATACAGCTAAGGATGATATGACTGTTATGGTAGCAGGGATATGGAAGAAATAAAGCAGTTAAATTCAGCGTAGCATTATAGTTGAAATTTATAAAAAGTAGTTGTAAAATGAAGAAAACTTTACTAAATAGTCGATTCACCTAAGCTTAATTATAGCTTAGGGTATAAGTAGTAAGTAAGCGTAGGGATAAGCTAGGAGAACTTATGATTAATAAGGTATTACAGTATATAAAAGCAAATAGTATGATAAATGAGAAAGATAAGATTGTACTTGGCGTCTCAGGAGGAGCCGATTCCGTCTGTCTTTTCTTTGTCATGCTTAGGTTAAGAGAAATCTATCATCTTCACTTAGAGGTTGTACATGTGAATCATGGAATCCGTGGTGACGAGGCAAAAGAAGATGAGGAATTTGTAAAAGAATTGTGTGAAAGAGAGAATGTTCCTATTACGATTTTTCACGAAGAGGTAAAGAAGATAGCAAGCGATAGCAAGCTATCAGAAGAAGAGGCAGGAAGACAAGTTCGATATGATGCATTTTACAAAGTATGTGAAGAAAAAGGGTGTAGAAAGATTGCGATAGCACATAATAGAAATGATAGTGCTGAAACAATCTTATTTAATCTATTTCGTGGATCAGGAATTAAAGGGTTAACGGGAATTCGTGCAGTTCGTGGAGAGATTATACGTCCATTGTTATGTGTAAGTAGAGATGAAATTGAAGAATACCTTGAGCAATTAGGCGAAGGGTTCAAAATAGATAAAACCAATCTGTTGGAGGAATATACAAGAAATAAAATTAGGCGTAAAGTACTTCCATATGTTACAAGTGAGATTAATCAAAAAGCAATGGAACATATTGTATCAAGCGGAAATATTTTGTCAGAAGTAGTAGCATATATAGAGAATAATATGTTAGAATGTTATGATAGAATTGTTTCTTATGATGAGATAAGAAAAGAATATTTTATCTATGTTAATGCGATAATGAAAGAGGATATCGTAATTCAGAAAGAGTTGGTTCGTTATATCCTATCAAAGATCTCAGGTGGTTTAAAAGATATTGAGAATAAGCATGTGGAGATTGTACTAGAACTCATTGATAAAAGCGTTGGTAAAAAGGTTGATTTACCTTACGATATCGAAGTGAGGAAAGATTACGATAAAATTATTTTTGGAAAGCATAGAAAAGTAATTCCTAGGGCGAAAGATTTGATTATAGAAAATCTTGGTGAAAAAGATCTGCGTATAGAAGATACGAAGATTCACATCCCTGGTGAGTATTATGATGAGGACCACAAGTGGAAATTAGAATTTGAACTTATAAATTATAAAAAAAATCTAATAATTCCTACAAATGGGTGTACGAAATGGTTTGATTATGATAGAATAAAAAATACTGTTTCCCTTAGGACTAGAAGAGAAGGCGATTTTCTTCAAATAGATCAAAAAGGAAGCAGAAAAAAAATTAAATCATTATTTATTGATAAAAAAGTGCCAAGAGAATTAAGAGATCGGATTCCTTTATTAGCAGATGGTGATCACATCATGTGGATCTTGGGGGACCGTATTAGTGAGGCATATAAAGTAAATGAACAAACAGAAAAAATATTAATAGTTAAGGTTGATGGAGGAAATAATAATGGCTGACAAAATTAAGGTACTAATAAGCGAAGAAGATGTTGATGCAAAGATTAGAGAACTTGGAAAACAGATTAGTAAGGATTATGAAGGAAAAGAAATACATTTAATCTGTGTTCTTAAAGGCGGAATCTATATCACAACAGAATTATCCAAGAGAATTACAGTACCAGTATCCTTAGATTTTATGTCTGTATCAAGTTATGGGGATGCAACAGAAAGTTCTGGAAGAGTTAAGATTGTAAAAGATCTAGATGATCCAATCGAAGGAAAAGATGTATTAATCGTAGAGGATATTATTGACTCAGGAAGAACTTTAAGAAATCTAGTTGATCTATTAAGTACTAGAAGTCCTAAGAGTATTAAAATCTGTACTCTATTAGATAAACCAGAACGAAGAGTTGTAGAGGTTCCAGTTGATTATGTTGGATTTAACATCCCAGATGAATTCGTTATTGGTTATGGGTTAGATTATGCTCAAAAATATAGAAATCTACCATTTATCGGAGTGGTTGAGCAATAATAATATCTTTAATGTGATAAAAAAGTTATAAAATTTTAAATAAGTATTCAAAAATAGATATAGTAAGTAATATTTAAGAATAAAATAGAATAATAATACTCGAGAAATTGAGAGGAGGTTTTAATTTGAAGAAACAAATGAAAGGATTAGGTTGGTATGCAATTATCCTTGCAGTTATAGTATTGGCATTGTTTCTAAATGAGGCGGTCAATAAAGCAGATACCGAGACATATAATCATTCTAAATTTGTAAAAGATCTAAAAGAAGATGACGTTAGTAATGTTGATATCTATATGAATGAGGAAGTACCTACTGGAAAAGTGAAAGTTACTTTTAAAGATGGAACATCGTCTTCATTTAATGTACCAGATGTTCAGACAATAAATAATGAAAGTGAATATGCGGGGCATCCAGCAATTGTTCACGAGATTCAAAAACCAAGTTGGTTATTAACTTATGTACTACCATATTTATTAGGATTTGTAGTAATTATAGTATTATTCTCCTTCTTATCCAATCAAGCTGCCGGAGGTGGTGGGAATAGTAAGGTCATGAATTTTGGTAAGAGTAGGGCCAAGATGACCACGGATGAGAATAAAAAGACAACATTTAAGAATGTTGCAGGTCTAGATGAAGAAAAAGAAGAATTAAAAGAGATTGTAGATTTCTTAAAGACGCCAAAAAAATATACGCAGGTCGGTGCTAGAATTCCAAAAGGTGTTCTATTAGTGGGACCTCCTGGAACAGGTAAAACATTATTAGCGAAAGCCGTTGCTGGTGAAGCTGGAGTACCATTCTTTAGTATCTCTGGTTCTGATTTCGTTGAAATGTTCGTTGGTGTTGGTGCTTCTCGTGTAAGAGATTTATTCGAAGAAGCGAAGAAAAACGCTCCATGTATTATATTTATCGATGAAATTGACGCAGTTGCTCGTCGAAGAGGAACAGGAATGGGCGGCGGTCATGATGAAAGAGAACAGACACTTAATCAGATGTTGGTTGAGATGGATGGTTTCGGTGTAAATGAAGGAATTATCGTAATGGCTGCAACTAACCGTGTTGATATCCTTGATCCAGCGATCTTACGTCCAGGTCGTTTTGACCGTAAGGTTGGAGTTGGCCGTCCAGATGTAAAAGGTAGAGAAGAGATTCTTCATGTTCATGCAAAAGGAAAGCCATTGGGTGAAGATGTTGACTTAAAACAAGTAGCTCAGACAACAGCAGGATTTACTGGAGCGGACCTTGAAAATCTATTAAATGAATCAGCAATTAATGCAGCAAGAGATGATAGAAGTTACATTATTCAAGAAGATATTACAAAATCCTTCATCAAAGTAGGAATCGGTGCAGAGAAGAAGAGTCGTGTTATCTCAGAAAAAGAAAAGAAGATTACTGCTTATCATGAAGCAGGTCACGCAATCTTATTCCATGTACTTCCTGATGTAGGGCCTGTCTATACTGTATCAATCATACCAACTGGAACAGGAGCAGCAGGTTATACTATGCCACTTCCTGAGAAAGATGAGATGTTTAATACAAAAGGAAAAATGCGTCAAGACATTATCGTTGACTTAGGTGGTAGAGTTGCAGAAGAAATCATATTCGATGATATTACAACTGGTGCTTCACAAGATATCAAAGTTGCAACGAAGACAGCTAGAGCTATGGTAACAAAATATGGATTCACAGATGCAGTTGGTCTAGTAAACTATGATAACGATGATGATGAAGTATTTATCGGTAGAGATCTAGCACATACTAGAAGTTATAGCGAAGGTGTTGCTCAAAGTATTGATAAAGAAGTAAAAGGTATCATAGATGATTGTTATACCGAAGCAAGACGTCTTCTGAATGAATACTTAGATGTTCTTCATAGTTGTGCAAATCTCCTTATTGAAAAGGAAAGAATCACAAGAGAAGAATTTGAAGGTCTTTTCTCATCTCGTGGACTTACATTAGGTAAGGATAATGGTAACGAAGTAGAGGCTGTGACATTAGATATATAGAAAAATTGTTAGTACGATTTTGAACCATAGGTTTACCAAAAATGTGTAATAAAAAATTAGGGTATTTTACTTATTTTTAGGAAAAAAGGACAATAAAAATAAAAGAGTTGTCAAAACAGATAAAAAAAAGTAATATTTTGAAAAAAATTTGTGCACACTTTTTAGGGTATGGATGTTATACTAACATACGTAAACCCCAATACATTATATAGTTTTTGCTACACCCCATAAGTAACAAAAATACCTTCTCCAAAAAAGGACAGCAGATCGGATGGCTGTCCTTTTTTACACAATACATATGGAAAATATCGGAAATTATCTCGCGTTTTATTCTAAACTTGGTTGTATATTAATGGAAATTATAATACAATAGTATATATTTGCAAAGTTGTGGAACTTATAAAGAAGTATAATTAAGTAATTCGTGGCTATTCAGTCACTACGGTAATATCTTTCAAAAAAATGCTTGATTTTGACTAGTTGATTTTAATTTTGGTTTAAAGGAGAAGCTAAGATGAGTAGAAATAATAATAGTGATAAATGGTCAAAAGTTACCAAAGTATATATCAAAAATATAGAACCAACTCTTAATCAAAGAGCATTGTTTAGCGATGGAACAATTAATTATAGAATACCTAATGAACCAATGCCTTATGAAACTGTTACCATTCGTTTCCGCACAGAAAAAGATAATGTGGACGCTGTTTACCTAATTATAGAGAATGAGAATCAGAAGATTAGAATGGAGCTTACTTCCTTCGATGAGATATTTGATTATTATAGTATTCAGATAAAATTAGAAGATAAGAAAGTGGAATATTTTTTTGAGATTAATGCGAATAGTAATCTATGCTATTATAATAGACAAGGTGTTTCGATGGAGATACAGCAATATTATAATTTTCAGATTATGCCTGGTTTTCATACGCCTGATTGGGCAAAAGGAGCAGTATTCTATCAGATCTTTGTCGATCGTTTCTTTAATGGAGATGCAAGCAATGATGTATTAGATAACGAATATATCTATATTGGGGAAGGAACGAGAGAAGTAAATAGATGGGATAAATACCCCGATTCCATGGGAGTTCGAGAGTTCTATGGTGGAGACTTGAGTGGGGTAATGAAGAAATTAGATTATCTACAGGAACTTGGAGTAGATGCAATCTACTTTAATCCAATCTTCGTATCGCCATCGAATCATAAATATGACATTCAAGATTATGATTATGTTGACCCTCACTATGGAGCAATTGTAAAAGAAAAAGGTGAAGTATTAGATGAGGGAGATAAAAGCAATGAGAGGGCATATCGTTACATCACAAGAGTAACGGATAAGGAGAACCTTGAGGCGAGCAATCAATTATTTATTGAATTGGTAAATGAGATTCACAAGAGAGGAATGAAGGTAATACTTGATGGAGTATTTAATCATTGTGGATCCTTTAATAAATGGCTAGATCGTGAGAGAATCTATGAAAATCAAGAAGGATATGATAAAGGAGCCTATATCAGTGAAGATAGCCCTTATCGTACGTTCTTTCGCTTTCGAGGAGGCAATTGGCCTTATAATAAACAATATGATGGCTGGTGGGGGCATGATACACTTCCTAAGCTAAATTATGAAGAGTCGGATAAGTTATTTGATTATATTATGGAAATAGCAAGGAAATGGGTGTCGCCACCCTTTAATGCTGATGGATGGAGACTTGATGTTGCAGCGGATCTTGGCTATTCGAATGAGTTTAATCATAGATTCTGGAAGTTGTTTCGTAAAAATGTGAAAGAGGCTAACCCCAATGCAATCATCATAGCAGAGCATTATGGAGATCCAAGTTCATGGCTAAGGGGCGATGAATGGGATACGGTTATGAATTATGATGCATTTATGGAGCCAATCACATGGTTTTTAACAGGGGTGGAGAAACATAGTGATGAATATCATGGTGATCTATTCGGTAGTAGTGAGAATTTCTTTCGCTCCATGAAAAGCTCAATGGTAAAGTTCACGACACCATCGCTTGAAGTATCAATGAATGAGCTTTCTAATCATGATCATTCTAGATTCCTAACTAGAACCAATCGAAAGGTTGGAAGAACGAATACAGCAGGTCCAAGGGAAGCAGAAGAAGGAATTAACAAAGCAATTTTTCGTGAGGCTGTTGTAATGCAGATGACATGGCCAGGCGCACCTACTATATATTATGGTGATGAAGCAGGGGTATGTGGTTGGACTGACCCAGATAATCGAAGAACCTATCCATGGGGAAGGGAAGATGTAGAGTTAATTGAATTACACAAAGAGTTAATTCGGATTCATAAAGACTATAATGCTTTGAAGAGGGGGTCCATATTATTTCTAGGTGGAGATTATCAATACTTGTCATATGGTAGATTCAATGAAGAAGATAAGTTTGTTGTGATTATCAATAACATTGAATATGAGAGAACCTTTGTGATACCTGTATGGGAGATTGGAATTACAGATCAGGATCGACTAGTTCGTCTTATTCAGACGACAGAAGAGGGTTATAATCTTGAGGCGGTACATTATCAAGTGGAGGAAGATCATCTAGTGATTCGAGTTCCAGCATATTCAGGTACAATTGTGAAGAATACAGAGGCGTATTAGAAGATGTATGTGATAGACGTAGTTAATATGTAATAAAAGTAGTTGGTATTAGGATAAATGTGGTTAGAATTGAGAATGATAAGTTAGAGGATAGACTAATAATGGAGAGAAAGATGTAAGGCAGAAGCAGAATATGAAATATTACAGTATATATAGGTATTTTGGTATTTCATAATATGGTAGAGTATAGCAAATGTAAATAGTCTAAATTGAGCAAAATATTAAAATTAATAAAAAAATTTAAAAAAAGGCTTGCTTTACATTCGAAATTATGGTATAAATATATCTTGTCAGGACAATTCTGGATGGGTTCCCGAGTGGCCAAAGGGGGCAGACTGTAAATCTGTTAGCTGCGCTTTCGAAGGTTCGAATCCTTCTCCATCCATATGCCGGCGTGGCGGAACTGGCAGACGCACAGGACTTAAAATCCTGCGGGCCTAATCGCCCGTACCGGTTCGATTCCGGTCGCCGGCATTAAAGTTATGACAAATCAATCTATTACTTGCCCAGATAGCTCAGTCGGTAGAGCAGAGGACTGAAAATCCTCGTGTCGCTGGTTCGATTCCGGCTCTGGGCACTTAACGGAAAAGTTAAGTGTGATATAAGATGATAGATTACTAAGGTATATTTTGTATTGACATTATCAAAGTTATCATTTAGAATATATGTGTTAAATAGCTTGTCAGATAAGATTTATTGATGGAGTTTTATATAAATAGCTATTTGATCTTACAATTAAATATGCGGGTGTAGTTCAATGGTAGAACACTAGCCTTCCAAGCTAGATACGTGGGTTCGATTCCCATCACCCGCTCTGTGCGCGAGTGGCTCAGTGGTGGAGTATCGCCTTGCCAAGGCGAGGGTCGCGGGTTCGAATCCCGTCTCGCGCTTACGAAATCCCTTGATTTTCAAGGGATTTTTTGTTGCGCTGATATGTGCACCGTATGTGCACTAGTTTTTCTTGTTCTTTTTCTTGTTCTTTTTATTGCCTTTATTCATAGCTTTATTCATTATATCCAGGTTCTCTTGTTCTGTATTTGGGTTGAATATATATGTAAGGGTAGTTTTTTCGTCTACTTGTCCAAGAATATCCCGTATCATATCCAATGGCAATCCTGCGTTACTCAATCGGCTTGCAGTAGTCCTTCTTGTGCAATGAGGACTCTTGTATGTAACTCCTGCATCTCTGCAATACTTACTAAGCCAATAGGTTACTGCTCTTGCAGTTAATCGTTCACCATTTCTTTCAAAGATAAACTCGCCATCAGGATTAAGCTCTCTAGCCTTTCTTATGATTTCCTTTGCTACGTCAGTAAGAAGAATAAAGCGGTATTCCGAATCGTTTTCCTTTTTCAGATGCTCTACTATCTGAACTCCGGCGCTCTTAAATTTCTCTCCATCAAAGACAAGCACCTTTTCTTCCATCCTTTGAATAGCTATCTTCCCATACTCGATATCGGAGAGCTTAAGTGCCACAACCTCTCCAATGCGAACACCTAGTTGGAACATCAACTGGATGCACAATGCTTCAATCGTACTTTCCTCTTCAAGGTGCGAATCTAAAGCATCAAATTCATCATTCAGATACAACTTGGAACCGTCAGTTTTCTTTCTAACTGCACGGAATTTCGACTTGATATAGATTCCGTTCATCGGATTTTCAACAATAATCTCCTCATCGATAGCAATCCGCAACAACGCAATCATTATGCTTTTCATGTTGTTGTATTCTCTGTTAGAGAGATTAAATTTGGTAATGGTAGCGTTAAAAAAATCGTTAAGCATCTTAGTTGTCAATTTGCAAAAAGGAACATGAATGATGGAATGGTCTATGTAGTATTTATTCCAGTGTTCGTTATCACGTCTGACGGTTTTAATATTGACATTTTTATCCTTCAGGCGTTCATCCTTCCATTCTGGGAACAAGTCATTTAAGGTAAGATTCTTCTTGTTCTCAAAATAAAATAGATAAAGCTTATCCATCATATCATCCATTGTTACTGCGGATATCTGCTTAAGCTTGCCATCCTCCCTTACTGTGGTTATTACTCTGCCGTTAGAACGGCTGTTTATTACATATGGATGCTTTTGTTCTACTAATTTTTTTCTTGTCATCTTTAACATATCATCCACTTCTGATACCGTTAGGATATCACGACTGATTGCTTCTTTCAACACTTTATCAAAATTTAACATAACGAAACCCTTCTTTCAAAAAAGGCTTCTGTTTGTTATAATTTATTCTTTGATTCAGAGAGTCCGTATTTCATTCTGCCTTATACAATTGTTAATAGTTACTTATCTTCATTTATGGCGATTATTATCGTGTTCTTGTGGTAAATCTTCCTTGTGGAGAATCCTGTAATCCAATAATTCACGAATGAATTTAGGGGATGCCTTTATCAATTCCGGTAAGAAATCTTTAATGCTTCTTACAACAAGGTCATATAATTTGATTTTCTTCTTCGCTTCATCAAGATAAACCTGACGCAGGCACTCATCTGATACCTTAATATTCAGAATGTCATTGGTCTTATCCTTCTCCAAGGATAGCTTTTTCTCTATTTCAGAAAGTTTTTCCTGTTGATTTTGGATTTCATGGTTTTGGGCAAGAATTAATTCGTCCTTATCTTTTATCGTTTGATTTAGGCTTTCTTTTTCTTTCAGAAGAAGAGCATTCTTATCCTTTTCCATTTTCAATGCATAGTTGATGGCTTTTTGCTGCTTTATAACATCTTTAACATTAAAAAGGTTAATATGTTCTTCCGGTTCCAAATCCTTTGCCCTTTCCACCAGACTCTGCTCTTTTAATTTAATTTCGGCTTCAAGCTTATTCAAAGATTTCTCAGCTTCCTTTAACTTAAAGGCTTCTACATCCAAATGCTTCTCGGCTTCACCGAAATCATGCATTTCACCACGGTCAAACCCATATTCTTTGCCGACCGCATTATACATATAATTCTGGAATTTGCGATAACTGAATTGTCCTTTCCATAGTTCTGTTATAGAGATTCTCTTACAATCCTTCTTTTTATCATGGACTATTGGTATTGCAATCACATGCATATGAGGTGTTACTTTCCCTTCGGGAAAGAGTGCTTTCATTTCTTCATCTTTAGGATGAAAAGCCTCATCACGATGTACATTTGCAGATAAAACAATGATATCGGTAAAGTAATTTTGAATTGCCTGCAATTCCTTTTTGAAGAATGCTTCTTGTTCCTCAAGACTCATTTCTGTTATTTTCTCATTTGGTGGATACACCAGAAATTCATCCACGAACTTTGTTTGCTTTTCTTCTGCCCCTTGCACTTTTAACTGCCCTTTAAATTTTCCGCTTTCATACATACGATTGAACGCAGTGAGATAGGTTTCCCCATCTTTCAGATTATTTACTATACAGGTGTTAAGATGGGTAAGTGATACATCAATGTTTTTGTTTCCATAGTTTTTCAATGTTCTGAAATTATGTTGATACGGAAATCGCATCTTTGATTTTATGTAGCCTTGATGTCTTACAATGCAAACATTTGCCATAAACATTTCCTCCTTTAAAAATTTGTTAATCTGGTACATTAATAAAAATGATAGACAAATTTAAATAGGAGCATTTTTTTTGATTTTTCAGAAAATAATTTTCATCTCCTATAATTCAGATTATCTGTATTAACTCACTAGGGCAGTAAACTGCAACTGCCCTGCTCGCTCTCCGAGGGGTCTGCGACGCTTTTGCATCATCCACACATCAAAACAACGAAGGATCCATGCGTAGCATGGAACTTCGTTGTTTCGATTCCACCTGTTCCAAAGTGGAGCTTGTGAAGAGATAACGCTTCTCTAAATCATTTATGGCCTGATGCTTGTTTTATTGCATTCAATCTAATTGCATTTTATTTTATAAGCAAAAAATTAATTACAAATATTTATGCTAAATTAAAAGTATACACTTTTTGAGGAAGTGTAAAAGATACACATTAATGTTTGATGTATACAGATTACTGACAAATTTAGTTTATTTATTTTATTTGATATGATATTATGGTATTTGATAACTAAATGGACATTTATGAATTTGATTTATATTTCAATTTCTAATAAATATAAACGGAAGATTAATTATTTTATATACAAAAAATATTGACTTTTGGGTAACACCAAGGTGTAGTCTATTAACAGACGACATGGGGTGCACACCTGTAAAGTCTGTTGGGAGTTGATATTATGTTTAGAATCGGTGAATTTTCGAAATTATGCGGTTTATCAGCAGATACGTTATACCATTATGAAAAGCAAAAAATACTTATACCTATGTCTATTGATAAATTTACTGGTTATCGATATTATGATGCTTCGCAGATAGTAACTGTTAATAAAATACTGGCTTTAAAGGATGCGGGCTTTTCATTAATTGAAATATCAAACTTATTAAAAGATGAGACTCCTGTCCGGTTACTGCTCGAAATGCTCGAAAATAAAGCTCAGCTTCTTGCAAGCACTCTAGAAGAGGAATACAACAGACTTGAACGTCTTCATACAAATATTTTTTTAATAAAGAATGGAGGCATTCCCCAAATGAATGAGATTATTATTAAAACAGTAGAACCAATTCTTGTTGCTTCAACTCGTAAAGTCTTTGCCAAAAATAGTTTTGATGAAAATTTAGAACAAATGTGGCCGACAGTTAACAACTATATTAACGAAAAAGGTATCAAGCGTACAATTCCTTGCCTTATGCTTTATCATTCCGGTTGGTGGGATTTGAAGCAATTGAACATAATTTATGATGAGCAGACTCTTGATGTTGAAGTAGTGGAGCCTGTTACAAAATACGTTGAGGGTAATGGAGAAGTGCAGGTATACGAACTCCCAAAGATTGAAAAAATGGCGTGTATTGTTCATCATGGTCCTTTTTCAACGATTGGTAAAACTTTCGACACTCTTTTTGAGTGGATACGACAAAATAATTATGTAGCAGATGGACCAATCAGAGAAATATATCATAAAGGCGATTGGGTTACTGATAATCCTAATGAATATATAACCGAACTTCAGATTCCAATTAAATAGAATTTGCTAATATGTGAAGTATAACTAGTTGACTGTATTTTACAATTATGAATTAGTGAAGATTAGTTCATTAACAAAAATCTAAAATTTTTATATGATTAAATTTGATTAGATGTATTAAATATCTTTAATACAAAAATATGTGCACTATTATGTGCACATTAATCAGAAGTGGATGGAACCCCTTTCTTTTCAATATTTGTAGAGTAGGATTATGGTTCGAATCCCGTCTCGCGCTTAACTTAATTCGTCAGAAGTCCTTTATTTATCAGGCTTCTGGCGATTTTTCGTTTCAGAGGTTTTGAGTACCCATGAGTACGTCACTTCCATTCATGTTCGAAAGAGCCTCTATAATCTGTCTCGATGTCTTCTGCTTTCCTTGGTTATTCAGTATGTAGGTACGAGTAGTAGCGTCATCATTGTGACCAAGATACCATTGAATATCTTCTAATTCCACTTTATTTCTTCTCATTTCAGATGCTACCGTTCTGCGAATATCATGGGCCGATTTTACTTCGATTCCTGCACGTCTACACTGAGCACGGATACAGTTATCGACTTCGCGAATCTTTGTTCTGCCTTCTTTATCACAGAAGATAAAATCCCCATCCGAATAACCTGCTTCCTCATTGATACGCTTAACCGTCCCAAACAGATTAATTTCATAATCGCTTAAAGGCAGATATCGGTCACCAGCAGGACTTTTTTTCTTCGTATACTCACAGATGGCTACTATGAGTTTACCTTTTTCATCCTCAACACGACTTTCCATCCGGTGGATATGTATTTCTCTGGCTTCCCAGTCAATATCCGCCCATTTCAGTGCCACAGCTTCTCCAATTCTAAGCCCAAGCTTGAAGAGAAGAAATACAATATAGGCATCGGTCTCAAAAGGCATCTGCATTAACCGCTTGTTTAGCTGACAAAAGAGCCTCTCCTTTTCTTTCGGGAGATAGACCCTGCTTTCATCCTTTGGATTATTCGGCGGTTTACATCCATTCACCTTGATTTCGATATCATCATATGGATTGGATAAAATCAAACCTTTCTTCTTCGCATACTTCATTAAATCCTTGAAAATCAGCTTCATATTATCCAGTTCTTTCTTGGTCAAATCATATTCGCTGATGCAACCATGAAAGAAATCTTCGATATCTTCGACTGTGATTCTGTCGATAGGTTTTCTGACGATTTTTGTGTTATTGTAATATTTCTCCCAATGGTTACGATTTCTCTGAATTGCCCTGCTACTCAGATTCATTCCCTTACGCTTCTCTACCCACAGTGGATACAGAATTTCCAAGGTTTCTTTCTTTACTGGATAATAAATATTGTATAGTTTCTGATATATCCCATCTTCGGTGTAGGAAGTTATTTTAACCCTCTTATTCACCTCTGCATCTTGGATATAAGTCATCCATCGTCCACCTTCCTTAATTGGCGGTGTTATCTGGTATGGATGCTTCTGTAATACTTTTTCTTTCTTCATTTCTTTCACTATACTTTCCAGCTCATCCGACTTCATTGTACCGCAGGTAAAGTATTCTTGCAAAAGTTTTTTCTCTTCCAGATTGATTTGTTTCATAAAAATGCCTCACTTTAGAATAAGATGGCATTTTTGTTTGTTTATGATTTTTTAAATTTCTGTTTGTTATTTATGTTTCTATGCCTCAGTTTAAATATGCAAGATAATTTTGAAAACAAGGAATTATTCAGGTAATGTTCAGCAATGACGCTGATTCTGTTATGTCCAAGTGCTTTTGAAGTGATTTTCATCGCTTCTTTGTCATACCAGACGCCCTTCTTATCCTTTCGGCAATAATAGCGGTCACATTTCGGTATCTGGTCAAGCGGTCTTGCATTCGCAAGATAGATAGCAGTTGCATAATCACCACGGTAGGCATGAATATCCGCTGCATTATGTAACTTATTCCAGACCTTTTTATCCCCTGCCTTATTCATTATCTGGACTACCAAGCCAATATCCCCTATTACAGGAACTTCACGATATTTCCCACCCTTAGAACCAGAGCGGACGATAATATAATATTTCCCATCCTCTTCTTTCAGACAGTTTCCCATCAAAGCGGAAAGTTCTGCACGTCTTAATCCCGTGGCACGGCAGAATTCTACCAGTTCCTTATTCTTTTTTTCAGAGAAATGTGCATCCCGTTTCTTGGTTCCGCGACTTCTTTTGATATTCGCTCTTAACCGCTCATCCGTTTTTATAAATTCAGCGGTAGAACATCCGAAGATCTTGGCGAGGGAGCTTGCTTCTAACTTCTGTGTACTTGCAGAGAGAGCTTTCCTGCCTTCCAAGCACTCATCAACATGGCTTCGACACTGTTCTAAGGTTTTACAACGATAATTTTCTTTGCACCAGAGAATGAAATAACAGCCATGTTTTAGATAACTGCGGTAGGTTTCCCAGCTATAAATATAATTCGATGTAATTTCTTTTCTCTCATTTTCAGAAAGCTTATCCTGATGTTTGGAACGACCAATCGCAAGCTTACTGTCCAAAGATTGATTTTTTGTTCTTGTGTGACATAATGATTCCTTTCTCACTTATTTCGTGTTCAAAATATAATCAATGGGTATCTGTTAAAGCTAAGCACAACCCACTCTTATTTATACAATCTTATGGACGATTGTTTTGCCACGAAACACTTTGTGTTTCAGAAAGAAATTTAATAAAGGGTTCCTTCATTCCCTACCATGCTTCTTTGGCGAAGTCGCATGATGAAATCTCCTTTTGAGATGATAATTAAGTACAAGGATGTTTCCAACATCCTTCAACTCATTTTGTTTTGTTAATTTAAATTAACAAAACTCAATTTGTTTGTTTCTCCTTTCGTCTTTGATGCTAAGAATATGATTGAATCACTTATTCGATATATGAAAAATGGTATAAAAAATCCCAATAACCGTTTACCCATACATAAATGTGATGTGTAACCTTTATTGGAATTAGTTGTCATTGCCAAAAATGAATGATATAATAAATATCATGAGTGAACGTTATATATAAAAATGATTGTTATCAAAGTCGAACTGTAGATTATTCAATGTAATAACCTTGCATTATTGAAACATACTTTGCAAGGATTCTTTTAACTGTATTTGTTAAACTGTTTTCAGAGAGGAGGAATGCGGGTGAACTGGTATGAGCGTATGAATAAAGCTATTGACTACATCGAGGTTAATCTAGGCGGCCAGATTGACTTTGATAGAATATCCAAGATTATGTGCCAATCAGCTGTTAACTTCCAGCGTACGTTTTCAATTGTGACAGACATTACTGTAAATGAGTATATACGAAGACGGCGGATGACTTTAGCAGCATTTGAAATGCAGAACAGTAAAGTTAAAGTTATTGATATTGCCATGAAATACGGCTACGAATCCCCAGAATCATTTACTCGTGCTTTCAAAGAAATTCACGGAATATCGCCGATGACAGCACGCAAGGAAGGCATACAGCTTAAATCATATCCCCGTTTAACTTTTCTACTATCAGTTAAAGGAGATGTAGTTATGGATTACAGAATTGAAAGCAAAGAGGCATTTAAAGTATATGGTATTGAAGGAATATTTACGTGTGATGATGGAAAAAATTTAATTGAAATACCGAAATTTTGGCAAGAAACAATGAAAAATGGACAATTTGAAAAGCTCTTAAAATCTACCAATGGAACAAGTGATGTCCATGCAATTTGTCAATACCGTGAAACAGGTGGAAATACTTTTCCGTATATGCTCTTTGCCTACGAGACAAAAGATAGCGAAACGGCTGGTTTTGTGGAAGTTGAAGTTCCCAGTGCAACGTGGGCAATTTTTAAAACTCGCAATCATACCGAAGAAGAAACATCTGAAGTTATCCAAAGTTTAACAAAGCGTGTGTACACAGAATGGCTTACAACTGCAAACTATGAAAAAGCAGATGGTTATGAATTAGAGCTGTATTTTAGAACAGATGACGGAAAGTGTTATTGTGAAACGTGGATTAGGGTTTTACCAAAATAGATAATAGCCCACATTATAAGCATTACCTTCAGTAAACTTCTTACACATCATTTCACAAATACGTCATAATTTGAATTGAGTACCTAAATGAGTACGTACAAATTGGATGTGCTGAAAAGTCCCTTTCTATCTGTATTTTTACGAGGGGATAGAATTCGAATCCCGTCTCGCGCTTAAGTGAAAAGTATCGCTAATCCTTATAGATCAAGGGTTAGCGATTTTTTGTTGTTTCAAAATCGTGTGTGCAACAACCTTTTACGTACTTGAACCACTATAGTGCTTTGTCTATAAAGGCACGATTTTTCGATTTCATTGTAATTATAGATATAGCCTTTCGTTGTATCGGTATCTTCTGACCCATATATACACTTATTTCCTCTAAAGGTAATGAACCAATGATTGATGTTTCTTTTCTCTGTTACGAGCCATATTTACCACGTCCTTTGATTACATGTAAGGTCGACATTACACAAAAAACATTTATACTTAAAGTAAGGTAAACATTACAGAAAGGGAATTAATTAATGAAAAATAGAATTAGAGTATTAAGAGAACAAAAAGGATTAACACAGGAACAGTTGGGAGAATTAGTGGGAACTTCAAGGCAAGCTATTAATGCAATAGAAACGGAGAAATTTGAACCTTCCATTTGGCTTGCTTATGATATATCAAATGTATTTGAATGTTCTATCGAAGAAGTTTTTATATTCGATGAAAGTCCACGAAAGTCAAGAGCTGAAAGCAGCAGGAGGGTTAGCAATGGCTACTAGACAATTAAGATATAATGATGATAAAATACTTCGAAAAAGATGTAAAGAAGTACAAATAGTTGATGATAAAATTCGGCAAATACTTGATGATATGATGGACACATTACACCAAACAGAGAACGGAGCAGCTTTAGCAGCTAACCAAGTAGGTATATTAAAAAGATTGGTTGTTATAGACTATTGCGAATATTTTTTGAAACTGATAAATCCTAAAATTGTAGGATATAGTGGAATTCAAGAGTGCATTGAAGGATGTTTGAGTTTCCCTAACCGTTTTGTAAAAACAATTCGTCCTCAAAAGGTAACTGTTCAGGCTCTAAATGAAAATGGAGAAGAATTTTTGATTACTGGAGAAAATGAAATGGCTAAATGCTTTTGTCATGAAATCGAACATTTAGACGGTGAAATTTTTTTGGATAAAGCTATTGAAGAAATTGAACTTTAACTAGGACTTTGTAATGCGGTAGCATAGAAAGTTGTAAATTGCGACATTTTTTGCGTAAAAGTTCCAAAGTTAAAATACATGTTTATTCCAGCATTGTTTCTGTATAATGGATGGTCAATGATCATCCATATTTCTATTCTTTATCTTCGCTAATAAGATCACGTACATTTTTAGTTCTGTATTAAATTGTGACAGGATATGAAATATGTAAGCCTAAAGGAATTAAAAATTTTTATCTTTAAGCTATTGTCATTCGATTTACTCAAACATAAATTTTGTTTTAGTCTGTTTTTCATTTGTTTGTTATTTTTCTAAATTTTGTTTGTTTTGTTTTCTCCCTTCCTGATGAATTTAAATACAATATGTCATTTGTTAAATTGAGATATCTGAAAAAATAGACATAATAACCGTTTACTCGAAGAAAGCACGAGTAACCGTTATCATGTCTATAGATAAAGGTGTACCTCAATTTAAAAAGTGTAGAGAATATGCTTTTCTTGACTGATTATTGTGAACAGTGTAGTATTAGTCTCATAAAGATAAATTGTAAATAATTGATATATTTAATATTGAATGTTAAAAAATATCTCTTATAAGGAGCAAATTACATTGTGGAGCAATTTAAAATAGGTGAAATATCTCTAATTACAGGTGTAAAGGCAAGTACAATTCGCTTTTATTACGAAAGGAACTAAATTAAAACAACATAATGTTCCGTTTGAGCTACACATTTTACCGAAAGGAAGCCATGGAGAACCTTGGTGTAATGATTTGATATGGTTAAAACCAGCCAGAGAACGAAAGTATAATTATATAGAAATATCAATTGAATGGATAAAGGAATTATTTCAATTATAATAAATGGAGGCTATTAGGATGAATGCTAACAGTATTTTTTCATATCTTGAGAATAATCAGATATTTACAAACAATGTTACATATAAAGCTATAACGATTGGAGCTGGTGGCGCAAAAGTATATATTATTACTGATGGAGAAAAGAAATATGTTTTAAAACATATTCCAAAGTATCTACATACGGATATAAATATATATAATTCTTATGAAAGGGAACTTCACTTTTATGAGTTAAATGAATTATTAAGGCTCCCCTACATTCCCAATACTATATTTCATGAAAACAGTAATGAGCATGGTATAATTTTAGTCATGAATTACTATTCACCTATAAACAAAGAATCTTGGAATATAAATTTACAAAAACAAGCGATAGATATATGCGCTAAAATTAATAGTATTCCCATTGATAAGATTAACTCATTGGATCTTCAACATCAGAAAATAGAAATTAACAAACAATCAACAGAAAATTCATATAATGATTGGAAATTTGTTCTAAGCCAGCATAAGGATAAATTTGAAGATAAGGTGTTAGATGAAATATATAAAAATATAGAAATCGTTTGTCCAGTTTTAAATTCCGAACCACATTGCCTCTGTCATGGCGATTTTCATCCAGAAAATATACTTTATGATGGAGACCAATTGTTTGTATGTGATTGGCAAGGCATCAATATTGGTAAGTCTATAAATGATATTTCTTTTTTTATTAGTAGAGGTCTTGGCATGGGGATTGATATGAAAGAAGAACAATTACTCGATTACTACTGCGAAAGAGTGTCACTATACAAAAACAAGATTATTAATAAAGAAAAGTTACTGAAAGAAAAATATGCTTCTACAGTATTATGTACATTTTCATTTTGGGCCCAGTACTTAAAAAATAGTTCCTTTGAACAAGTAGCTATTCAGTATAATGGAATGGTAGATGCATTTCAAAAACTATATGTTCTATAGTACTAGCACTACTAATTTGTTTATTAAGATATGGGTGGTTCTAAAATGTAAATAAAGTATATTGAAATATTATTGATGAATTGAATTAATTTTAGGAAGTGTAGGAGATACACATTAATAAAATGAGTACATAGATTATTGGGAAAATTTACTTGCCTATTTTTATCAATATGATATTATGATTTTGTGACGAAGATTATTTATATTTGGAACGGAGGAAAAATGTTAGAAATCATTGAAACAAGACAACAAGATATTGACTTGGTAAACAAATTATGGGCAGACGGGGAGGTTATGAAGTTTGTAGGATTTCCCAATGGGTTACATCAAACACGAGAGAGTATGGAAAAGTGGTACAAGAGGATAGGCTCATCAAGACCGTTGACTAATCACTTTTGTATTTTTGATAATAACCAATATTGCGGAGAGACGTTCTATAGTATTGACAAGTTGCATAACACTGCATCACTAGATATAAAACTATACAAATTTGCACGTGGTAAAGGAATTGCATATCAAGCTCTCTCCTATGCAATAGAGCAAGCTTTTAATAATGGAGCCGAAACTGTTTGGGTAGACCCGAATCCCTTAAATACAAAGGCAATAGCTTTGTATGAGAAGTTGGGTTTTAAGAAAAATGAAATGCCTAGTTATTTAGAAGAAGATGAAAGTAACTCAATTTACATGGAATTATCCAGATAGAATACTGATACATAAAGCATAATACGAAAATATTAATAAATTTTCCATTTGTTTAGATTGTAAAGATGTTTGAGCCAATACAGAAATTAAATCTTTGTATTGGCTCATTCTTTATTAGAAAAATGTTTGAGGTGGAAATATATACAAAACCTATTAAAATAAAGAGAGTGATAAAATTATGGGAAATATTAATGACTATATCATAGATTATTTATATAATTGATAGGAGGAAAACAATGAAAATATTAGTTCTTATGGGAAGTCCAAGAAAAAACGGTTATACGGCAACCCTACTGAAACCATTTTTAACTGAGTTAGAGATGAAAGGAGCAGAAGTTAAGACAATTTTCCTTTATGATAAAAAGATTGCACCATGTTTAGAATGTTGTCAATGCCAAGATAAATTAGGTGAATATGGTTGTTCAATACAAGATGACATGTACGATATATCAGACGAAATCTTAAAGGCGGATTGCATTATTTTAGCTAGTCCGATATTTATCTGGTATTGTACTGCTCCAATGAAGGCAATGCTTGACCGTATTTATGGACTTCACAAATATTATGGAAAGCAACGTGGGCCAAGTCTGCTGGAAGGAAAAATGTGCGGGATAATTGCTACATGTGGTTATGACCTCGAATATGGTATAAGTCCTTTTGAAGATGGAATTAAACGATTTTGCGAGCACTTTAAAATTAAGTATATTGGGAAGGCTGCTGTACAGAGAAAAGATAGTGATGAATTAGAGAAATTTGAAACGGAAGATTTAAAGAAAACAGCTGTTGATTTTGCTGAGAAGGTAATCAGTTGTTGCACAAAATAAGCATAATAGGCAAAGTGATTGCGCCAATTCACATAAGTATTCACTTGAACGGAGGAGTTATATGATTAAAATAAACGAAGATGACTACATTAAGCTAAGCAAGCTCTGTTCCTGCAAACAAGACGATATGATGCTGTTATGGTTTCTTGAAGGTAATCCTAGCTGTGCTGCATGGGTAGATAACATCGGGCAACCAGAAGAAGCAATAATTATTGCAGCAGATTTCTGCTACCTTTTAGGAGAGATCAAACATCCAGACGAAATAAAACAGATACTAGAAACAAATGCTCGCTATAAAATTATAAATTCATGTGGAGAACAATGGGTTACATATTTGAATGAATATTTATCGGACAAATTACATTCTTCCAAGAGATATTCATTAAAACATGAGCCTGATGTTTTTGACAAGAACCATTTAAAACAATTGGTCGAGTATGTTATCCCTGAGTATGATATTAAATTAATGGATGAAGATATATATAAGGAGGTTCTTAATATTGACTGGGCTGCTGATGGTTGTTGCTTTTATAGGTCATATAAGGATTTCAAGGAAAAGGGGCTGGGATATGTTGCTTATAAAGATGGACAACTTATCTGCATAGCATCCTCGTATAATACATATAAAAGTACTATCGGTGTAACTATAGGAACATTAGAGGAGTATAGAAGAAAAGGTATTGCAGCTGCATGTGCTGCTTCTCTAATCTTAGAATGTTTACAGAGAGGCATTTACCCTGAATGGGAAGCAGCAAATTTGGCTTCAGTAGCTTTAGCAGAAAAATTAGGCTATCATTTTGATAAGGAGTATGATATTCATTTCCTTAGGTAAGTTGTGAGGACTTCCTTTCTGTTCTGTCCAGCTATCAAAATGAGGATGGTGGTTTTGGATACAACATTGAGTGTAATAATTGGAACCCTAATTCTTCTCCCTATACGGTATGCATAGCATTAGATTATTTGGACACGACAGGCGATTATGTTAGTTGTACAAAAGATACGATTATAATGGGTATAATCAAATACCTTGCTTCCGGTATATACTTGTTGGAAAATGGCTGGGTAGGAATGCAAGGAATCCCCAGCAACAATGATTTCGCACATATGCCATGGTTTCATTTCGACCCAAAGAAACCCGCAGAAGCTGATATTGGAGTAACCAAGCGTCTTTCAGACTTTATACTCAAATATGCAGACGAAAGCAGTGATATCTACCACAAGGCAGTGGTTTTAAAAGACAAGTATAAGTTGAGTGAGCAAGTTTTACTTAATGGCTTCCCGGATTATGACCCTGTATCTTTGGAAATGAAATCGTTTGACCCTGCAACATGGCCCGCTTGGTTGCCGTTGCCTGTGTACTTTGTTGGTTCGCCAAATAGCAAACATTATCCAGAACTTAAACATGTCGTGGATATAAATCTAGATTCGATTATTAATACACTGCAAAATACAAATGAGATTCAATTAGCATCTGAGGAAGAATTAAACGCATTTGAACAAAACAACCCGCACCCAGATGGCAAACGATGGTGTGTCGCTGAGCAAGCAATCGGAAATTACTATTGGGGTACTCATAATATAACATCCAATTTGGATATATTGAAGAAGTTTGATAGATTGGATTTTCATCTACCTATTCATGCATAATGCATAATACATAATACGAAGCTTGCGAAATTCAATTTGTTGATTTGAATAAGAGTCTTTTAGCTCTTATTAAAAAATATGTGCACATAAATCATAAGTGGATGGAACCTCTTTCTTTTCAGTATTTGTAGGATATGATTATGGTTCGAATCCCGTCTCGCGCTTAAATGAAAACTATCGCTAATCCTTATGAATCAAGGGATCAGCGATTTTTTGTTGTTTAAAAACATAGGTGCAACATCCTTTTACCCACCAATGATTGATGCTTTTTTCTCTGTTACGAGCCATTTTTACTACGCCCTTTGATTGTATTTATAAGTTAGAGCTGAGCACGCCCAATTTATATAAATCACAGGGCATAGGGACTATCACTCTTAAGGATACAGTCAAAGGGTATCCAGCCTGACCATTATTAACGGAGTAATTTTTAATGGTCTACAATCTCCTGAGCAGTGGTTTGTTCTATAAATTTCAACTACAGATACGTCTTGAGTCAAGAGAACTTCGTTCTCTCATCTTTTTTTCTAAATGTTATTTTTGAAGTGTTTTTGTTTGTTTTCTCCTTTCATCATGAATACAATTTTAATATGCTATTATTCATTCAATGATATTGAAAAAAATGACATGATAAACGTTTACTCGAAAAGGTAAGAGTAACCATTATCATGTCATTTTGGATTGATTCACACTTCTGTTTTTTTATTTTGTAAATAGTTTGAAAATATGGCATTTATTGACTTTTGATTTTAGGAAAGGTATAATTATGTTTAGGATAAGTAAGAAAACAACATTTAATTTTAAGGGGGAGTGAACATGAAATATGATTTATTTATTTCGCATGCATCAGAAGACAAAGAAACATTGGTAAGACCTTTAGCCGTTGCACTTCAAAAATTGTCTATAGAAGTATGGTATGATGAATTTACGCTTACAGTGGGTGATAGTTTATCTAAATCTATCGACTTAGGCTTGATTAATTCACAATTTGGCTTAATAGTACTTAGTAAAGATTTTTTCGCAAAAAAATGGCCTGATTATGAATTAAGAAGTTTACTTAGTAAGGAAATCGCTTACGACAAAGTGATTTTACCTATTTGGCATGGTATTACAAAAGATGACTTATTGACATTTAGTCCATATTTAGCAGATAAATATGCATTAAATAGTGAGAATAGTAGCATCGAAGAATTGGCTCTAGATATATGCAAAGCTGTCAAGCCAAATGTATATGAGAATTTAACGAGAACCATGATTTATGAAGCGTTATATGAAAATTCATCCAAGAAACAAACTAATAAAATAGAGGTAAAAGATTTAATAAATTCATTCCCAATACGCCATGAATCATTGCCGATAGAATTAATAAATAGAATTAAAATCACTAATAAAGTATTACAAGATGTTTTCCATTTTTCCTTAGAAGAAACTATTGAGGATTTTAAACATGATACAAACCCTGCAAGGGAAGTGGCAATTTGGGAAGCTATTGCATCTACATATATTGACTTATTAAATAAAATTGATGACAAAGAAGAATATAAGAACTATTTAGGTGGGTTACTTTTACATATATCGCTAACCAATAACAAGGAAGAAACATATAAAAAATTTAACATGTTTCCGAAAAAAATTATAAATAAGGCATATGTTTTATTTGCAAACAATTCATCTGTTAAAAATACGCATCTTGTAGCAATAAAAAGATAAAATGACATTAGAATTTAGACGAACATTTTTAATTTATGATAATTGTGTGTGTAACCATATGTGTAAATAACAGAAGCCGCAAACCTCCTATATATCAATATTTGTTTGTGGGGGGATTTGTTCAAATCCCGTCTCGCGCTTAACTAATTTCCTCAGAAATCCTGTAAAATCAAGACTTCTGAGGCTTTTTCATTTCAGGAGTTCCCCGTACCTATGAGTACGTTAAGTCCGTTCATATCTGAAAGAGCGTGTACAATCTGTCTTGATATTTTCTGCTTCCCATGGTTATTCATTATGTAGGTTAGAGTAGTAGCAATATCATTATGTCCGAGATACTTGAGAATGTCCTCGATTGGGATTTCTTTCTGCTTGCTCATTAATACGTTTAACAGTCTTGATTGAATCACTTGTTCGATATATGAAAAAAGATATAAAAATCCCAATTTCGTTAAACCATGTGCAACCGTTGTTGGAATTTGTTGCCATGCTATATAAAGAGTGTTATCATTTCATAGATTGTTTAATTGGTAATAACAAACATATAATGTTGGATAAATTTTTGTAATTTTAGGAAAAAAAATAAAATTATTGACTTTGTTAATAAAGATCCACAAGGTTTTCTTGTGTTTTAATAGATATTAATATTTGAAAGGGTGAATTAAATGCAAAAAGATTTTAAATGTTACAACATAAGGAGAGTGACAATAATTTAGCTCTCCGTAAAGAAAAGGAGAGAATTATGACTTATAGAGAAGTTATTAAAATTGTAGACATATATTTACTTCCGATAATATCAAAATTGTATGAGTTGGAAGGCTATAAAATCAGCTTGGTCAAGCCACATAAAGGAGGACGAAATGTCGTTTATAATTGTGAGAAAGAAGGAGCTGTTGCTAAAATAATCAGAATAGCCTTCTTAGATGACAGGAGTCTTGAAGATTTTCTAGGTGAAGTTGAATATATTCGATATTTATACGAACATGGAGGTAGTGTGTCGGATGTAATCAGCTCCCGTAATGGAAACCTGCTAGAAGAGATAACCTATGAAAATCACAGTTTTTATGTCTGCGGATTTGTAAAAGCACCGGGGAAATTACTTGTCGATAATGGTTATAGATATCGGGAAGGTGTTCCAATCACCGAATATTTTTATAACTGTGGTAAAATACTAGGGAAAATGCATCAGTTATCGAAGGTGTATGCCCCTACCCATAAACGATATAGTTTTTTTGATAAATACAATGTAGAATATCTTGATAAACTGATACCGCCCACTCTTTCTCTACTTAAAAAGAAACTTTTTGAGTTTCTTAAAACTTTAGAGGGATTGGACAAGAATAGTGAGTTTTTTGGAATGGTACATTTTGATTACAGCGACGGTAACTATAACATAGACTTTGATAATGGAAAAATAACGGTATATGATTTCGATAATTCATGTTTCTGTTGGTATATGTTTGATCTTGCAAATGTCTGGACACATGGAGTTGGCTGGATACAATTTGAACAGGATATTGAAAAACGAAGAAAATTTATGGAAGAATATTTTGAAACAGTCCTTGCTGGATACAAATCAGAGACTACCATTGAAGATAGGATGCTTGAGAAACTTCCTTTATTTATCAAAGTAGTCACCATGGAAAGTATAGTAGATGCTTTCGAAGTTATGCGTAACAGTGGTGAAGAACCAGAATGTGATGAGGAACTATCATATAACATAAGATGTATGGAAGATGACATTCCATACAAGGGATTTTTCCATGAAATTTACTCGTGTGAAGAACCGTTTGAGTATGAGAAACGAGATATATAGTTATTGAGTACCCAATTGAACGGGTAAAAATCGGATGTGCTGGAAGCATTCTATCAGTATATTATCGAGGGGATAGAACTCGAATTCCATCTCGTGCTTAAATGAAAAAAATCGCTAATCCTTATGAATCAAGGGTTAGCGATTTTTATTACTCCAAAATCATATGTGCAGGATATATACAAAAGATAACCGTTATCTTGTCCTTGTGAAGAAGTATACACTTATGGAAAGTATAGTAATACACCTTCATAGTACAATTGACTTCCAACATTAGGAAATATATAATGTCATATATAAAACAAAGAAAGGAGGAAATGGTCGTATGAAACAACAGATTATTAAGATATATAGTAGGGGGAAGTTAATAGATTAACACCTCTCTACTAACGGGAGGATTTAAATGAATATAGAAACGAATAATTTGATTATTAGAAATTTTGCTGAGCAAGATATAGATGCTTTATATAATATAAAATATGATAAACAGGTAATGGAATTCATTCCAACTTATTTAGAACGTAGTGTAACAAAAGAAAAAATCAATGATTATATCAAAAATTTTAACTTATATGAAGCGAAAGAAGACTTTAAATCCAAGCGCAAGTATGCGATACAAAACAAGAAAACAAATAAAGTAATGGGCTCCATTTCCTTTGGAATGAATGAGTTGCTACACGAATATGAGCTTGGATGGCAAATGATGGAGCAATACCGTAAAAAAGGTTATGCCTCCGAAGCGGCTATTACATTTTCAGAGTATTTTTGCGAAAAGAATAATGTTGATTATCTAATTGCTGTAATGGATGTAGATAATCCTCCATCTTACAGAACCGCGCTTAAAAGTGGTTTTAAGCTTTTTGAAAAAAGAACCGTTTATGATTACACATATAATCGTTATTGCGATGATTATTATTACTTTAGGCGATATTATTCCAAAACCTCACTATCTAACCAATTCTATGGCGATACTGTTTATGATGGACGTCATTCTTAGGGAGGGGTAATGAAAATGGATAATATTATACAATGTGATGATCAAACATATGATATAGACATAATTATAAAAGTTTTTGAAAGAAATATGAAACAAAGTGTGTGCTCGGTACATAGATATGAAAATGTAACAAATAACACTGTGTATAGAATTGATACCAAATTGAAGTCTTACATTTTTAAGATATATAGATCAGGATGGCCGGAGGAGGGTAAGCTTTTATTTATTGACAAAAAGCTTACCGAGCATGAAATTCCGCATGCCAAAATCTTTGTTTACAACCGAGATAATAAAGAATTCACGAACGGTTATTTAATAGAGGAATGTTTGCCAGGCACAACTGCTGATCGGATTACTATGTCGAATAATCAAACCATTGAATTATTTAGAAAGCTTGGTTATTTAGTTTGCAGATACACCAAATAAAGCTAAAAGGTTATGGATATATCGGTGGTGGAGTAGCTGATTGCTCAAAATTTTCAGAGTTTATGTATAATAGCTTTGATGAGAATACCAATAATTTACTTGCGCAAAACCTTGTAAAACGTGATGAAATAGAAACAACTTGGAGTGGAATTTATCAAAGATTGAAAGTATGTGATAAATATCCCCCTGTGCTCTGCCACACCGACCTCTCTAAAAAAAATGTTCTTATCAATGAGAATGACATAACGCTAATTGATTGGGATGATGCTTATTCTCTCTGCTGGGTAGCTGATGTTGCTCATTTAACCTTATGGATGAAATATGAGTATGGTAACAATGCAGAAGTTTACCGTAAGGCTTTTCTGGACAACTATAAGACTGAGCATGATATGAACGCTTTTTGTGAAACAGAAGACTTGCTCCATGTGCGTTATGGTTTGGAAAACCTTAATTATTTCATCGGCACACCACAATATGATAGCTTTAAAGCAATTCTGAAGGACTCTGTAAAAAGATGTGGAATGAAATTGGAAATTCTATAAGAATTAGATGACGAAAAAGGGTTCGCTAACTTTCACTATAATCCTGAAGACTATCAAGCAGAATATAGGTTTTGGCTACCTATCAAGAAGAAATAGCTATGGTTTTGGAGGTGTAAATACTTTGTATGAAAGAATGTTAGACAAGCAGACGGTACCTTCATTTGATGAAATGATTACTTATTGTGGTGATGCCGGAGAGTTGTGGACAGAGTTGGACCAATATCTAAAGGATAAGCTTAATATGAAAGGTTGCATTCGATTTCCGTATGGGAACAAATATGGCTGGAGTATGAAGTATAGCTATAAAAGCAAACATATATGCGACGTATTTGCAGAAAATAGTGCGTTTATGGTATTAATCCGCATTTCAGATGATGCAATCAAACCGATTTATAATGAATTAAGTATATATGCCAAAGCGGTATGGGATAACAAATATCCTTGTGGAAGCGGAGGCTGGCTCAATTACCGTATTACGAACAAAGAGCAAATGCAGGACTTGATGAAGATAATAGGTATCAAAGGAGGATATTGATGAAAGTCGAAAATAAGATAGGACAAGATTTCGATTCATTAGCACAGCGTATTATATATTCATATGTAGCTACATATCCAGACTTTAAGCCTGTGGAACATGGTGTCTGCTACGAATCGCAAAAGCAGATGCATGATTTTATAGCAGATACTTTGCTCTTGCTATATGAACATACCGAAATATTAGGAGTTGCTATTGTACCGGATGCATATTATGAAAATTGGGCACTTTAATCTGTGACAATGAAACCCAAAAGAAATGTCCTTTATATCCTAACTTAACATGGAATTATATTAACACAAATGACCTTAATAATATGATTAGACTTTTTGAATTTTCAGAAAGTTTATTATAAAATCATACCGACCGACTAATTAAGATTTAATATATTAAAAATACAAAAAAGTCGCTAACCCTACAAAATCAGGGGTTAGCGACTTTTTTGTTTGTAAATAATGTTCTACTCCAAACTGATAAATTTATAACCTTCAAGCTGTGTTAAAAAAGCATAAGTACTTTCACGACAGACATCCTCAGATACATCATAAACCATCATCAGTCGCTTTAATATATCCTGAACTATAATAGGTTCTTGTATGTAATCCCATATTTCATTAGCAGCTCCTTTTAATAGGAAGTAATTTCCTGTTGAAAAGTCAATCATTACTTTTTCACCATCGAGGTCAGTAACGTCTAAATTTATAACTAATTTCACTTTGCTATTATCATTCATAAATACCTCCAAAATGTAAAAATATGGTAATATTATAACGGTTCATTCATAATAAATCAATCCTTAAAAACAGTAAAGTTTTATAAGATAGTCTGGATGTAAATTCCTAAGTAAATAAAATATTAATGATATTCATAATAAATATAATGAATATAAAATAGTTACAACCATATACTGTAAATAAATGGAAACACATTTTAAAAATAATTTTTGGGTGGGATATATATGATATTTGTTGTATTAGGAACACAAAAGTTTCAATTAAACAGATTACTTAAGGAAGTTGATGATTTAATCGAACGTGGAGATATTACAGAGGAAGTCATGGCCCAAATCGGTTTTTCAGATTATGAACCTAAGAATTATAAGTATTATCGTTTTTTGGACAAGGATCAATTTGATAATTATATTGCTGGTTCCACAATGGTAATAACACATAGCGGAGTAGGTTCTATATTAGCTGCGTTAAAAGTTAAGAAACCTGTAGTAATCTATCCAAGACTGAAAAAATATCATGAACATGTGGATGATCATCAACTTGATATTGCACGTGCATTTGAGAAAAAGAAATATGTAATATGTAAACATGATGATGAAACATTAGCACAGGCCATGCAGCGATGTGATGAGTATCCATTCGAAGAGTATGTTTCTAATACGAATAATATCATTGGAATGATACAGGATTTTTTAGACAAGAATACGATACATATTAGCTAGTCAAATCAATTAATTCAAATAGCATAGGATCGTTAAGGAGATATGTAAAGAAAACTGAAAGGAGAAATTTATGGAGAAAATTTGTTTTACAGCCTCCTTAGGTGGGCATTTAGAGGAAATAGCCAAACTTTCAATATTGGGTGAACATCAGGATATATTTCTTGTAACGGAAAGAGGAGATTTTAAAGAACTGAGTTTTTGCAAGAAAGTATATTATTTGAGTCAAATAAATCGAAAAGAAATACTTTTTATACCAAAACTCATAAAAACTTTCTTTCAATCGTTCTACATTCTATTGAAGGAAAAGCCTTCGAGTATTATATCTACAGGGGCACTTGTAACTTTTCCAATTTGCTTATTAGGCAAACTGATGGGTTTAAGAATAATTTATATAGAGTCATTTGCAAGAGTGGACACAGCGTCCCTAACAGGACGTTGGATGTATAAAATCGCTGATTTGTTTATTGTACAATGGGATGATTTGCTTGAAATATATCCAAAAGCAAAATATGGAGGAGGTATCTTTTTATGTTTAGAAGCTGTTCAGGATGAAGATTATTCTTAATAAAAAAGGCCTAGTAACTAAAAAAATACGTTTTAAGGAGATAAAAAATGTTTGAAACCTTATTAACTAATTTTTACTTTGATAAAATTATCCAGATAATAAAAAATAAACTAAAATATATTATATTAATATCAATACTATTTGCTTTAGCAGGAGGCGCTTATGGCACTTACTATAAATCATCAACTTATGTAGGGCAAATATCCTTTTATGTTTACAGTAATAAGGATTATATTTCGGATAGTAGTGTTAATATCAATAGTTTAGATTTTACACAAGCTAAAAATCTGGTGTCCAGTTATATGCAGATTCTGCGAAGTAATACATTTCTTGAAAGAGTACAGAAAGAATTAGGGATATCTTATTCTGTCGATTATTTAAGAAGTAATATAAGTGCTGTTTCAATAGAGGATACCGCAGTCTTTAGTGTAAATGTATATAATCCAAATCCTGAGGATGCTATGAATATAGCAAATGCCATAGGTGAACTTGCACCAAACGAAATAATAAGAATAGTCAAATCTGGTGGAATTGAAGTATTAGATAAAGCAGAATTACCTACAGTTCCATATCAGTCAACTAGTGTGACAAAGTTGATATTAATTGGTGCCTTAGGTGGATTGGTACTAGCTTTCGTATTGTTTTTATCTTTTGGTTTATTAGATACAACGATTCAAAAGAGAAAAGATATAGAGGATATTTTTAAGATTCCAATCTTAGGGGATGTGCCTCTGATGATTGCATCTAGCAAAAAACATGAGATAAATAAGATTCTAAGTTTGGATAGCCCGTTTGGACTAAGGGAAGCTTACAATAATATTAGAGCAAATTTACGATTGACTGGGAATCTTAAACGATGTCCAGTTTATGCAATTACTAGTGCAGATTCAGCGGAAGGTAAAACTTTAAATGCAGTTAATATAGCCATTTCCTATACGCAAATTGATAAGAAGGTATTGCTCATTGATGCTGATATGAGAAAAAGAAGTATGAGTACCATGCTAGATATTGATGAATCAGATGGACTTAGTGAATATCTGGCAGGAATTGTTGATACTCAACCAATTATACAATATCTTGATAATCTATTTGTTATATCTGCGGGTATGATGCCACCAAATCCTGCAGATCTGTTATCCAGTTCTAGGTGGAATGAATTGTTGGAATACTGTAAGAAGGAGTTCGATGTTATTTTTATCGATTTACCTCCAGTTGGTATTGTATCGGATGCGCTTTTATTATCCAATAGTACAACTGCATATCTATTAATTACGAGAGAAAAAGTCTCGAAATTTGACAGAGAAAAAAAGGTTGTACTCCAGTTAGAAGCGTTAAAAGCAAACATTTGTGGGTTTATTTATAATGGAATATCTATGAAATCGAAGGATTATACATATAACAAATATGGAAAAGATTATTTTGGTTAGGAGGTTTTTATGGTTAATGTAAGTATTATTGTTCCTGTCTATAATACGGAGAAGTACCTACAAAGATGCTTAGATTCCTTAGTGAACCAAACTTTAGAGGAGTTAGAGATTATTCTTATTGATGATGGTTCCATAGATACCTCCAATCAGATTATGAGGGAATACGAAAAAGAATATCCCAACAGAGTGAAAGTATATACCAAAGAAAATGGTGGGCAAGCAACGGCAAGAAATATGGGGGTATTAAAGAGTTCAGGAAAATATATTGGTTTTGTTGATTCGGATGATTATGTGGATACAAGTATGTTTGAATCCATGTACCAGATGGCTGAAGAAGAAAAGTGTGATATGGTGGAGTGTCATTACCATTATCTTTGTGAAGAAGGTAAAGCAATAAAGGAATATAAAGCAAGAGGAAATGTGAGACAATTCAAGAATCAAAAAGATATGTTTATTAATCCGCAGGTTTCACCTTGGAATAAACTATATCGAAGAGAAGTTCTTATGCATTCGGGCGTTGATTTCCCAGACGGATATATCTATGAAGATACCGCTTTTTATATTAAAACAATTCCATTTATAAAAAAAGAGAAATATATTGATGAGCAATTTGTATATTATTATCTAAGGGGTAACTCCACTATGAACGTCAATAAAAGCCGGAGAGTGGGAGATATCATTCCTGTTATGGAGAATATATTGGACTTTTATATAAATAATCAATTGTATGACGTATATCAAGAGGAACTTGAATATTTTTGTGTGAAAACACTACTTTGTAGTTCACTATCTAGAATTGGTAGGATTAAAGATCACAGTATAGCAAAAGAGCTATATGATAACACTTTTTCTTTTATTAATGAACGATTTCCTAATTATAAACATAATCAATACTTTAGCGGGAAAATAGGAATCTATAGTAGGCTAGTTAATCGAAGAAATAGTAAATATATAGGAAAAGTATTAGGTTTCGTTTTGAAAGGATAAGCATATGAAAGTATCAGTTGCAATGGCGACCTATAATGGAGCCAATTACATAGAAGAGCAATTAGACTCTATTCTAATGCAAACAAGAGCTGTTGATGAAGTGATTATCTGTGATGACTGTTCTAAGGATCAGACAGTAACTATTGTGAAGGAATATATTAATAATCATCAATTGCAGAACCATTGGAGTATAGAGGTTAATACAGAGAATATTGGATATGGCTCTAATTTTGTACAGGCAATCATGAAAACGACAGGAGATATTATATTCTTTTGCGATCAAGATGATATCTGGGCGGAGGATAGGGTTGATATTATGACAACTCTTATGGAAGAAAATAAACATATTCTCATGTTAGGCTCTGAGTTTGAGCCATATATATGCTCAGAGGATGCTCCATCCATTCCATCTTGGGAGCTTGCACGCTTAAAAGGAAATAACGAACTGGAACATCTAAAGTTGAAAGAAAAAAATATGTTTATAGGATGCGAAGGGTGCAGTATGTGTATCAGAAAGAATTTCTTCTGTCAGATATTACCCTACTGGTATAAAGGATGGGCACATGATGAATTTGTTTGGAAAATGTCATTATGTATGGATGGTGCCTATGTATATCATGGTATCACCTTAAAGAGAAGATTACATTCTAGCAATGTCACAATGCATAAAATGAGGGATCTAAATAAGCGTGTTATATTCTTAGAGGATTTATTGAGGAGTCATGAGGTTATGATGCAATTCGCCAAAGATCTAAAAATGAATAAAGAAGCAATTGGAATAATTAATCGCAACATAATCTCAGTGAAATTACGAATTGAATTATTAAGAGATAAAAAATATTTTAACACATTAAAATTATGCATCTGGTATTTTAATTGTTATCATAGCCAAAAGTCGATTCCTGTAGAATTGTACATGTCATTAAAAGGATAAGAAGGAGTGGGAAATGGATAAGACAATAACGATGACTGATAGTAAATATATAAAGCCTTCAAAAAAAATTAAAGTATTTTTCTGGGCCTCCATTGTATTCTTGTTTACTCTCTTTGTTTTGCCACAATACTTTGGAATACCATTTCCACTTTTTGATTTTACTGTCATTCGAATTATGATAATCGTAATGATCCTCTTGATATTTGGAGAGAAGCAAAGACAACAACAATTATTTGAGGTTATGAGTCGAACCTATAGTAAGGTTTTAATTCCGTATCTTATCGTATTAACCTATACTTTAGTACTGCGTGTGGATATTAATGCACTGTTAAATCCACTAATTGAATTAATTTCCCTTTATCTCTTGATTTATATCATTCAGTATTGTCTTGGAATAAAGAAAACTTTACATTATCTTCTGATTTTTTCTTATATTATTGCGTTTTTAGGATTAATAGAATTTGTGATACACAGGTCACCCTTCTCCTATCTGGAAACGATTAAGGGGATATATACGGGAGCTTTTATTAGATCAGGTCAATATCGGATTATGGGACCAGCTATCCATTCATTAGGATATGGACTTATGTTAATAATCATGATCCCAATATGCTGCTTTGACATCGAAAAGCAAGAAATTAATATTTTAAAAAATAAACTTTTATTTCTTGCAATAGCAGCTAACATTTTCTTCACTGGTTCTCGCTCAACACTTATTGTTTTTTTTCTGGAAGTAGTTATGTTAGCTTTGTTTTCTCCTAAAGTAAATAAGAAAAAGTTTTTTATTATAGGAGGAGTATTTATAGTCATATTTATTTCAATGCTGATTGTGTTTAGAAACATACCTTTTATTAATAGCATCATAATTCAGATTGTAAGTGTGATTGATGAATTGTTGGGTACGACGTATTCTGTGAAATTTGGAGCTGATATTAGTGCACTGAGCAGCAGTTCTCATTATAGGGAGCAATTGAAGTATATTTTTCAAATAGACTGGTTGAACCCATGGATTGGATTAGGTCGTAAAAGAAGTTTTGCGTGTGAGATTAACGGATCATTTATTCAGTCAGTGGATAATTTCTATATAGCGGAATACATACGATATGCTTATCCGGGAATGATTAGTTACATCATATTTTTATTATATTTTTTGATTCGCATGTTAAAGAATAGTATTCAAAAGAAATCACAAATAAGTAAAATGCTTTTCATTGGATCATTAGGTTTTTGTATCAATTTGTTATGGGTTGATTCTTTGCAGACATTTAAATATTTATATATTCTCTTTGCCATCTTTAGCTGTTTACCAGAGAACTATGAAAACCTTATAAATGGAAAGAGAAGGAGGGTTAAGGTTATCTCAAAATACATAAAAAATCGTGATGAGGTAATCAATTTAGAAGAGAACGAATAAGATAAATAGTATTAGCAATAAGGAGGATGCCATGGAGATTGTAAGTATAATAATTCCTGTATACAATTGTAAAGATTATCTAGAAGACTGCCTTACTCATGTAATAAAGCAGACTTACGAATGGATTGAAGTGATCTTAATTGATGATGGTAGTATGGATTCCTCCGGTAGAATCTGCGATGATTATGCTAGAGGGGATAATCGAATAACCGTATATCATAGGAAGAACGAAGGGGTAAGTGCCTCAAGAAATTATGGACTAGAGCATTCATCAGGAAAATATATATTGTTTGTGGATGCTGATGATGTAATGGAAACAGATATGGTAGAAAAGTGTATTCATTTGGCTGAATGCAACCAGGCGGAATTGGTTATCTGTAGTTTTAAATACCATATTATAAAGGATAATAGAATCGTTGAGAATAGCTTAGGTAGTGATTTTTTGGGTACCAAGGAAGAATTATTTGGGCAATGGTTTAATATACTGGTGGAGAAAGAAATATTGAATCCACCTTGGAATAAATTCATCAGAAAGGATCTACTAGATAACAATCACATTCGATTTAATAAGCAGTTTTCCATTTGTGAGGATATGGCTTTTTCAATACAAGTACTTGATGCTAGTAGAAAAACAGTGCTTACAAAAAACATGCTTTATAATTACTATTTAAAATCATCGGGTACTCTAGTGTTCAAGTTTCATGAAAATTTTATAGAAGCATTGTCATACTTTTATGAGAATGCATATGGATATTGTAAAAAATATAAAAATAATGATAGACAACTAAAGACCATTCATACTTTATATTTAAATCGCATATTTATGTTTATCAACCAAATCTGTACAATATCATGTTGGGATAAAGAGAAAATGGACAAGACAATGAAAAAAATTGTTCAAAGTAAACAATTCTTAACTGCATATAGAAGTGTCAGGTTAAAGGGTAAAAAAAAGATAATAGGTACTATATTAAAAAATGAGCAATTTTGGTTAATACATATTTTATATAGCTTTAAGACAAAAGCACTAAAAATAAGCGGGGGGAGATTACTGTGACTGGAAGTGAAAAGATAAAAAAGGTTGGATATAAAATAGAAGATCGAATGTTATTCGGCTCTGTATATGATCATTTCATGCTTAAATTAAAGTATGATACTCCACCCCTAAGTTTTTTATATAACGTAATGATTGGGCAAAAACACAGAATGCTTTACTACAAAAGATTAAAGAAGATATTCTGGAAGGAATGTACTAAAAATCCGTATTGGGAGAAGAATGAAAAGATAGCAAATAAAGATACGGTATGGTTTTGTTGGCTTCAGGGAATTAATGAAGCACCCGAGGTGGTAAAGCGTTGCTTAGAATCCATCAGGAGGAATATGAAGGATAAAAATATCATTATTCTAGATCAAAATAATATATTTGATTATATCGAGTTGCCAGATTACATTATGGAAAAATGGAGAGCCGGAATTATTGGAAATGCACATTTTTCGGATCTTATACGATTAGAGTTGTTAATTCGACATGGTGGACTTTGGATTGATGCTACCGTATTTTGTACAGATACAAAGCTATTAGAGTATATTAAGGATCAGCCAATCTTTATGTTTAGCTTTTACTACTTTGGTTTTAATCCAGAGATCATGATGGCAAATAATTGGATGCTATATGGAACTAGCAACCAAAATATATATTGTTTAACAAGAGAATTTTTGTACCAATATTGGCGTAAATATAATAGGGCAGTTAATTATTTTATCTTTCAATTATTTATGACTATGGCAATTGAATATTACAAAGCTGAATTTGACAAAATGCCAATTGTAAGTCAAGTAGATGCACATATCCTATCAACCTATATTTTTGATAGCTATGATTCAAATAAATATGAGTTGTTAAAGAGTCAGACAGGTATACATAAATTAAGTACTAGGTTTGATCAGGAATCTATAAAACAAAAAGATACCTTTTATGACAGGATTATTCGGAGAGGAGAATATTAGTGAAAGAAAACATAGATTCACAACAAAAGGAAGGACAAATCCCTAAAATTATTCACTATTGTTGGTTTGGTGGTGCACCGATACCGGATAGCTTACAAAAATGCATTGATTCTTGGAAACTATTAGATGGTTATAAGATTATGCGATGGGATGAAAGTAATTGTAGTTTTGATGAAAATGAATTTGTCAAAAAAACTTATCAAGAAAAGCAGCTTGGTTTTATTGGTGATTACTATCGACTAAAAGCAGTGTATGAATACGGTGGTATCTATTTAGATACTGATGTGAAGGTATGTAAGTCATTTGATAGTTTATTGAATTATAAAGCATTTTTAAACTTTATCTTTGATTGCTCTGTTGGAACTGCAATCATTGGTGCCAAGCCAAAGAATCCGTTAATTAAAAATCTATTGGATATGTACGAAGCTACAACATTCGGTAATACAACGAATGGAAAATTATTTGAGTGGAAGAAAAACCAATTAATTGTGAATGGATACGCAACCAGTAATTATTATTATACCTATTACATCTTAAAACATTATCCAGAATTTCAACTGAATAATAAGTTTCAAGACTTGGGCAATTTTGTTATTTTCCCAAAGGAATATTTTGAAATAGGAACACTTACAGGTGATCATTATGCAATTCATTTATGTTCAGGGGAATGGCGTATAAAGAATGATGGTAAAAAGAGTATGAAAGATCAAGTAAAACAAATACTTACAAAATGGCCTTATCTTTATGAAAAGGTTCAAATTATGGTGAGAAAACGCAGATATGATGGTTTAAAGAAAGATATTCCTTTTTATGAATATTATCTAGCTCAAAAAGAACATAGAGAATTACCTGAATTGTAGAAACGGAGGCATGAACATGAATTCAAGGCACAAAGGATCTATGTATAATAAATTTCCAATAAAAGATACACTTGTTATTCTAGTAAGTCTTGTTGGCATAGTTATTTTGATATTCATGGTGAAATATTCAAAGGATAGGGAAAGAATAGAGCAAAAGGAACTGCTAGAGACTAGTAGTAATAATACTACATTAGACAAAATCCCTTTATCAAAAGCATTATCGCTAGTAAGCATTAATGAAGTCAACCAGTCAGGATGGATAGAATTGTATAATAAGGATAGGTGTAGCGATGTCGAATTATCGAATTGTTATATAACAGTAAACGGTGAGAAGAAGTATACATTTCCTGCATCGGATATTCTAGAACATGGTAAATATTCATGTGTTGATGGGCTGGGAAAGTTAGGCGTCTCAGAACATGATATTATTGGAGTCTATAATGAAAATGGTGAAGACCTAAAGAATCTATTGGTACCCAGCCTAAAGACGGATGAAAGCTATGGATGCAAACAAGATGGTGATATTAGTTATGGATACGTAACCTCCTCAAAGGGGAAAACTAATAATAAGAGCGATAATATAGCAAGGAATGAATTGAATTTTTCTGTTCCAGGAGGCTTTTATAATGAACGTTTTCAACTAGAAATCAAGGCTGGGGAAGGGGATAAAATATATTATACATTGGATGGTTCTGATCCAACAAAAGAGTCACAAGTTTATGATAAGCCTATTCTGATTGAGAATAAGAGTGGATCTAATATAAAATATGCTACTTTAGATGGGATGGAATATTTGAATTACTACAAACCCTCTAGTATTACCATGGGTGTAATTGTACGAGCAATGGCTGTAAACAGTCAAGGGAAAAGTAGTGAGATTAAAACGCAATCCTATTTTGTAGGTATCAAAGATGCAAGTGATATGAAAAACATGTCTGTTTTATCCATTGTAAGCGACCCCAAAGACCTTTTTGATTATTTTGACGGAATCTATGTTTCTGGCAGCAGTCATGAAGAGGCACTAGCAAAAGGTGAAGATGGTGGTGGAACTGCTAATTATTTAAATGGTTGGGAAAAAGAAGCTCATGTAGAGTTTTTTGAACCACAAAAAGATAAAACATTCGAGGGTAATATGTTAATTAGTATCATCAAAGATATTAGTGTCACACAACCGCAGAAAAGTCTTCTATTAACAGCAAACGGAGGGGCTTTTCAGGGATCTAGTCTATCAGGCTATTATAACAATATTAGTAACCAGTTAGTAGTTCAAACAAATAAGAGAGACAATCTATATAAAATAAGAGAGTATCTAGTAGCCAAATTACTAGAAAGTACTACGGTTGGTACACCAGATATTACTCCATGTAATGTTTTTATTGATGGAGAGTATTGGGGCGGTTATATGCTGAGATCAGAGTATGATGAAGCATACATTAGGAAACATTACGGCTTAAAAGAAGACAACGTATTAATAGCTGTAAATGGTAAGATTGATAAAAAGTGGGAGTATCAAAAAGAAATTGATAGGTTATACAATTATATAAAGAAACATGATTTAAAGAACAAGAAAAATTATGAATGGGTAAAAGCACATATGGATGTGCAAAACTATTTAGAGTATTTTTGTACAAATATATATTTAGCAAATGCAGAATATGGACAGGACAAATTAGTGATGTGGAGGTCTATCAATGAAAACGATAAAGCTTATAATGACGGTAAATGGCGCTTTTTGCTACCTAAATTAGACAACACCATGGCGAATGAGACAGCGAGTGATATAGCAACAAGTAGTATCAATACTTTTCTACAACCAGGAGTTACGAATGATGTAATTTTTAAATCATTAATAAAAAATAAAGAATTTAGGGAGCAACTCCTTGAGGTTATGACAAAAATAACGAATGAAATATTTTCGGAAGAGAAAGTGAATTCAGCAATTACTGCAATTTCTGAACTGACACAAAAAATGGTTGAAAGCAGTTATAAACGGTTTATTGGAATTCCTGGATATTCTTTTTATAAAGACGAAATCAATAAGATTGAAAACTTCTTTCATGAAAGAAAGAATTATATCTTACGATATACAAAGGAGCTAATAAATTAGGGAGGAATTGATCATGTTAAGGATAATGCAATATCTGGGTGAATTGGTGCTTGCACAATTAGATAATAAAAAGCCTAGCAACATACCTGAGGGTATTCAGGTGGAAGAATTGGAATACATAGCGTGCAACAACCATATGAACTATATCATTTTGCAGGCCTTACTAAAGACCGATTTACCAGAAGAAAAAAAAGCAAGTATGAAGTCGATCATTATGCAAAGTACAATTCTTTCCTTAACGCAAGTAGGTTGCATTAGGGAACTGGAAGAAAGATTGGAACAGGAAGGCATATATCATCAGATATTAAAAGGCTCTGTTATAAAAAGAATATATCCCTCTCCTGAAATGAGAGAAATGAGCGATATTGATGTAATGATCTATGATGAGAATATGAACAGAGCAAAAAGGGTAGTGGAAGGAATGGGTTTTACATTATTATGTTCCATAAAGCATCATGATATCTATGTAAAACCACCTTTTTTAACCATTGAATTGCACTACGAATTATTTAGTAAGAATGTTAATCAGAACCAGTATGATTATTTTCACAATGAAAAGCATACGAATGTAAAAGAAGGGAGAAAGTATGCTTTACAATTTAGTACCGAAGACTTTTATGTATATTTAATTGTACATATGGCGAAGCACTTTTATGAGGCGGGGTGTGGGATACGTAATGTTGTAGATATTTATTATTATCGTCGGTTATATCAAGTGGCATGGGACGAAGTATACATAGAAAATAAATTGGAAGAGTGTGGAGTGTTAGAATTTGAAAAGCGCGTTCACACTTTGGCTAGGGTATGGCTAGGTGGAGAAGAGATAGATAAATTCTCACAAAATCTATTTGAATACTTGGTGGAATGTGGAATCTATGGTAAAGGTGAAAATGGAATATGGGGACAAATAGCAACACTTAATCATACTCCAATCATTAAAAATAAATCACATGCAAGATTGTGGTACTACTTTCCACCAATATCTTATATGCAAAGAGATTACCCATGGTTAATAAAACAGCCTCATTTACTAGGCTTAGCATGGGGCATTCGAGCAATTACTGGATTATTTAACAAAGAAGGAAGAAAAAAGAGAGAGATGTTATTAGATATAGATAACGATAAAGTGAACAAAATATATGAAATCTATAAAGGCATGCAATTAAACTTTAAAAATGAAAAAACCAAAGGATAGGATTAGGATGGGTACAGGTCGTATTAAAAATTCAACTTATAATATATTATCTGGATTTTTGTATCAACTAATAACCTTAATTATGAGCTTTCTATCAAGAACTGTATTTATCAGAACGTTAGGAATCGAGTATCTAGGTATAAATAGTGTTTATGCAGATGTATTAAATCTTCTTTGCATGGTGGATTTAGGATTTAATACTACGATAGCATATAGCTTATATAAACCATTAGCTGAACAAGATGAAAAGAAATTGACAGGATTAATATGTTTCTATAAAAAAATATATCGGGTAATTGCAATAGCGGTTACCCTTATAGGTCTTGCAGTCATACCGTTTTTAAAACTAATCATCAATACAGACAAAGAAATACCACATCTAGTTCTTTATTATCTTTTTTCTTTGGCAGGTGTGGTAATCTCTTATTTATTTGTTTACAGAGCTACTATTTTAACTGCGGATCAGAAGAATTATGAGGTGCTTAAGATATCTATATGGATTATGTTGAGCAAAATGATATTACAGATAGGTTTCTTGTTACTTTTGAAAAATTATATCGTTTATCTGACAATTGGTGTATTAAGTCAGTTTATAAATAATCTGATTGTGTCAAAAAAGGCAGACAGTATGTATCCATACATACGAAATAAAGAACGAATTAGTCTAGAAGAGGAAAGATCTATTTTTTCTAATCTGAAATCAGTTTTTATATATAAAATTAGTGGAACTATGTTTACTGCAACGGATAATATCTTAATATCTTTCATCGTTGGAACGACCATGGTTGGTTTATATTCAAATTACCTAATGGTAAGTAGCAAATTATTATTGATTATACAGATTATCTTTTCTGCAATTACGGCTAGTATAGGAAATGTAATAGTGAAAGATGATTCGGAGAAAAGATATGAGGTATTTAGCGCTGTTCAAACAGTCAGTTTTATTCTCTGTGGAATTATAATAAGTGAATTCTGTATTATGGCAAATGATCTGATATTTACCTGGTTAGGCGGCAGATTGACTATAAGCTCTACAGCAATTTTGGCTTTAACAATAAATACATATTTATCCTGTGTATTACAACCTTTATGGGTATATCGAGATGCTACTGGTTTATACATGAAGACAAAATATATTATGCTACTTGGCGCAGTGCTTAACATTGTATTATCAATTATTATGGGAAACTTATGGGGGTTAACAGGAATTCTTTTAGCTTCTGCAGTGTCAAGACTTAGTACTTATTTTTGGTATGAACCTAAAATCTTATTTAAGGAGTACTTTGAGCGAAAAGCTACGGGGTATTATTTATCGCTTCTAAGTAATGCTATCTTGGTGACAAGCAATATTATCTTATTGTCTCTGCTATCTCGTAATATCATTGTGAATGGATGGTTGATGTTAATTGTAAAAGGCGCATTTGTAGGAATCTTTAGTACAGTTATATTTTGTATGGCATATGCACGTACTGAAGGATTTCAGATTATAAAAAATAAGGTCGAATTAATAATAAGTAAAGCTTGTGGAGGTAAATGGAGGAAGACTACATGAATAAAGAAGGAGACTTGATTACTATTATTGTACCTATATATAAAGTAGAGGATTATCTAAATAAATGTATAGAATCTATTAGAAAACAGACTTATCAAAATATTGAAATTATATTAGTTGATGATGGATCACCAGACAAATGTCCACAAATATGTGATAAATATTCAGAAATAGATGAACGAATTCGGGTGATTCATCAAGTGAATGGTGGTCTATCCAGTGCTAGAAACAGAGGGATTGACATTGCAAAGGGCAAATTTATTGGATTTGTAGATAGCGATGATTATATTGAGCCTACCATGTTTGAAAGACTTTATGATGGAATACAAAGATATGATTGCGATATAGCTATCTGTAGGCATTATGTTGAAGTAAAGGATAAACTACTAATAGATATGCCACCAGTGGATAGGGAATGTGTTTATGATTCAAAAATAGCAAACCAGTATTTGATCGAAGATAAAGCAATTAGAAGTTATGCATGGGATAAGCTTTATAAGGCTGAACTTTTTCATAAGATTCGATTCCCCGTAGGGCGTAACTATGAGGATATTGCTACAACATATAAGCTATTTGACCAAGCAAAAGTTATTTGCCAACTACAGAGTTATGAATATTATTATCAAATAAGAGAAAATTGTATCTCAGATAATAGAAGTATAGATAAGTGGTATAAGAATTGTAGAGATATCGTTATTAGTATGAGTGAGAGATATGAATATTTCTCGAATAAGAGAGATCTAAAGCTCAAGGAGTTATCCTTTGCTAAGCTAGTTCCTTACCTAATCACATATATGAAGCTAGGATATCAGTTAAGATCTTATCATGATTTAGACCATTATAAACAGTTTTTGAAAAAACATAAGGAAGAGATAAGCAGGAATCCATATATATCTAAAAAAAATAAAACAATAGCACTTTGTTTAACCTATCCTAATACAATCTGCTCCATAGGTATACCAATAATGGATAGGATGAAAAAGGTTTCAATGATAGGAAAGGTTTATCATAAGGTAAATGATTTCATCCTTATAAGAAAAAAATTTGATTTTTCGTTGCAGCAGGGTAAGAAACTTCGGTTATTTTTGTTTGAAACACCTTGCTTTGATAATATGGGTGACCATGCAATTGCATATGCTGGAAAAATGTTCTTTGAAAAGTTGACCCAAGAAATACCAGAGATACAAATAATTGAGGTAAGCGGTTGGGATACCCTTATGGCTGTAAGACAATTGAAAAAGGAAAAACGAAAGAATGATGTGTTTATCTGTCAGGGTGGAGGAAATATGGGGAATCTCTATCTTTTTGCAGAAGAATTTAGACGCAAAATAATGAAAGCATTCTCTGATCATGTGATTATTGTATTTCCACAGACGATATTCTTTACTGAGGACAAACATGGTCTAAGAGAGTTAGAAAAGAGTAAGAAGATATATAACAGATGTAGTAAACTTACCCTGTTAGCTAGAGATCAAGTATCCTATGACCGAATGAAGAAGTCATTTAAATGTAGGGTTATTCCTATGGTGGATGTGGTTACTTCAATTGATGCGACAGAATATGCAGCGAAGAAGCGGGAAGGAAGCATAATATGCTTACGATCAGACAAGGAAAGCGCATTGTCAAAAGAGGACAATAAGAAGATACGTATAATATGTGAACAATTCTTTCTGAATAGTTTAATAACGGATACAGTTACTTTGGAAGATATCAATGTGGAAGAAAGAGATGATGCATTAAAAGCAAAATGGAGCTTGTTTGGTAAAGCTGAGATGGTCGTAACGGACAGACTTCATGGCATGATCTTTTCTTTAATTACGGGGACACCATGTATTGTATTAGGTAATAACCATCATAAAGTAAAGGAAACTTATAATACTTTAGCAAAATGTGATTATCTTTATTATGTAGATTCCATTGATGAAGTTGCAAGTACAATTGAGAAGATAAAGAATAAAGCAATGCCTGCCTCCATAACTCGATTTGATGATGAATTTAAACAACTAAATTCCTATCTTGTCGAAATAATTAAGGGTTAACAAGGGCTTTCATTTATTTCATATATTGTTATCGTATATTTTTAATGAAAATCCACCTTTCGTCTATTATTGACTTACACAAATAATTCAGGCTCATCATATTATAATATATGACAAAATATAACAAAATCCATTATATTCTGTCAAATTATTATCGATGGGAGATTGATAAGTATGCAATATGAAAAATTAATCAATCGCGAGGGTGAACAAGATATTACTGATTTTAGTAAAAATAATAGATACATTAATGCCCAGAAGGTGTCAGCATATGAACTACCAACATCGAAAGACTCCCAGAGTACTTACACAATAATTAGTGAGATGAATTACCAGAACGATTGGATACAGGGTAAAATTGATAAAACTTATATTAGCTTAAATTACTATTTACAAACGGAGCAGAATTATTACAAGGCATTGGTTAATGATAATTCTTATCGTATGCTCATTCATAAATATAATCAAGATAGTACAAAAGGAGAATATATTGACGTAGGTAATGGTGATATTTTCTACATTGATGATTCGGTGGAATTCATAACAATAGCCATCTATAAGTACGAGAATAGAAGAATCATAGAGAATCATGCAGAGAATATGTGGAAGGATATACAAAATGGGCTTAAGTTCTCACTAGAAAAAGTCATTAATTTAAATGAACATAATATGGATAAGGAACTACTCTCAGGGGAGACCAATATAGAATCCTTAAGTAATTCATATAATTACAGAAAGGGCTGGTTTAAGAGCTGGGGTGGGGCATTTGAGAACTCAGAAGGAAGTCTATGTACTAGAAATTTTTATAAGGTGGATGGCAAACCCTATATATTCAATACAAATGATTCCCGAATCACCTTAACAATTACTGAGTACGATGCAAATGGTAAATGGTTAAAATACAATGCGGCACTAAAAAATGGTGGTATCTTTATCAAACAACCTACAACTTCATATATCGGACTCACAATTCGAAGTCAAAAATGGGGAGTGGACCTCTATACTCTGTTCGAAAATGGCTTAATCATTGATCTTGCAAATGAACAGTATATCGGTAAAACAGAAACCATAAATATTAGCAATGCAAGTTTTTCTAATATTAATAACTGGAAGGCAGGATCCTATCTTTATGAAACAGGAGAATTTGTAATCACAAACAACAAAATATGCTATGATCATTTCTGTCAGGTGGGTGAAGAATATTACGTCGTACATTTACCTGGTGGTTATATGAAGATGAGTATTCTTGAACTAGATCAGGACGGAAAAGTAATATACAACAATGAATTACAAAGTGGACAGAAATGGAAGAAGAGGAGTAATACAGATAAAATTGCGATTACTGTTTATGGAAACGGAAAATCATTTACGATAGCTGATTATAAAAATAGTATAACTAACTATCCAACCTTTGGATTAGAAAAATATATAAGATATACTCATAACACATTAATGAAAGATATTACAGCAGGTGAGTATGTTAACCATATAAATGTCGGTTGGAATCTAGGCAACTCTTTAGATTCTAAGTCAGCAAACAGAAACGACCCAGCTAATCTAAAACAGGAACTGAATTGGGGAAGTCCTTATATTACAAAAGACTTGATTGATTATGTGGCGATTAAGGGATTTAATACGATTCGTATACCAGTAACTTGGTATTATAACACTTCTGTAGATGAAACGGGTTCTATAAAAGTGAGTGATGAATGGATGAATAGGGTTCAGGATGTTGTGGATTATGCAATAGCTAACAATATGTATGTCATTCTCAATGCACATCATGAGCAACCAATTATATATACAGGAACTGATGATACTTCAATGAAACAGGTATTAAAAAATGCTAAGGAGTTGTGGGGGCAAATTGCAGAGCATTTTAAAACCTATGATGAGCATCTAAGTTTCGAGGCCTACAATGAAGTAGATAACATAGAGCGAAGTTGGAATTACAGTGATAAAGCGGCCGCTCAGATGAATGAGCTTAATCAGGTTTTTGTAGATACCGTTCGAGGTACCGGAGAAAATAATTCTAGGCGAATCTTAGTAATCCCAACCTTATTAGATGGCGCGGATTCCAGATTTTATTCTGCTTTTCGTATGCCAATCGATTATGTCTCTAACAAAATTGCAGTTCAGGTGCATATCTATACTAAGAAATTTAATCAAAATATCAATAGTGACTTTTCTGAATTAAAGGGATTTTCAGATAGAATAAAAGCACCAATCATGATTGGAGAGTTTGGAACTACTATATCCTATCCATTGCTTGATCTTAGGCCAGAGCAAGCTTCTAATTTTGTCGCAAGAGCCGCCCAGTATGGAATAAAGAGTATCTGGTGGGATAATGGATCTGATTACAAAATAATTGACCGTAGAGATTACTTAACTTCAAATATGGAGATGATAAATGCCTTGTTAGAAGGTTCAACTGGGATAGGATATATTGTAGAAAAGGAAGTAGTTCTTAATAGTCCGATGCAGTTTGTATACTTAACGCCAAATATTAAAACAGGAGAGTTATATAATACTTATTGGGGAACTATGACAACGAATATCGAAGGAAGCGGGATTCCAGTTCAGGAGGGTACTACCTGCTCTTTAAGTATAAAGGCTGTGAATGGAGCTGCAAGTGTGTGGTTACAAAGATTACTATTCTATGATGCGAATGGGGTTTTACTCCAGAGTGGGAATGAGATACAATCAAAATACTATTTAAAGACGATTCCAGAAGGCGCTGCTTTTATAAGAGCATCCTTTAATAGCCCAACTGTAAACATTTCTTTGAATGACTATAAAAGATATTTAGATAATGGATACATCGAACTCAGTGTTTGTTTCTTTCATTCGAACGACGTAAAAAGAATTCAATTACCTATCACACCTTATGTTTAATTGAATATAATTATTCAGTACATCCAAAATTACGAATTAAATTAGGTATATAACATTAACGTGTGTAATATAAATTAATATATAGATAGCCAGACTGGATTAATTTATATCCATTTCTGGCTATTGTAACAGGAATAATTAATTTAACCAAAAGATTGGTAGAGGGGGAATTTACACACGCAAAAGTGCCATGCCTCGCAGGGTACTATGAAACTTTTTTTGTTCATTGTAAAGCGTAGTTGTATAGAGAATAGGTATGAGAAGAATAAAAATTAAGAAAATTGTTATTGTTAGTATTTTATCGTTTTTTATGATTATGGGTATTGTATATTATATTACCAAACACAATGAAATGGATTATGATACGGCACAGGTAGAACATGAAATGATTGATCGTGAAGCGAATCAAGTTGACGTAAGTAGCTATAAAAAAGATATAACCTTAATATCCAAATCAGAAACAATATCTAACCAAGTTCCCACAATAAAGGATTCTGAGAACGCATACGAGGTAATAAGTACATTAGATCAAAAGGATTCTTGGTTTTACGAAAACTTTGAGAATACAAAAGAAAGTCAGATGGGTGGCAATGTGTATCTAAGTTTGAAATATTATTTACAAATTCAGAACGCTATAATAAGAGTCAATGTAAATGACAATTCTTATCGTATGATCATCAATGAATACAATGAAGACTATAAAAATATTGGCTATGTTGATTTATGTAATGGTGATATTTATCATGAGATGGATTCAGCAAAATACATTACCATTTCTATATATAACCTTAATAATGGACGTAGTATTGAGAAAAGCAAGAGCGAGATTAAAAAGGATTTAAAGAATGGACTTTCATTTTCCTTATCAAGAATTGAGGATTTAGCTAAACTCTCTACAGAGAAAGAACAATTAACCGGTGAGGTTAATATAGAATCTTTAAGTAATTACTATAATTACAGAAAAGGCTGGTATCAGAGCTGGGGAGGAACCTATGAGTACTCAGAAGGCAGTATGTGTACCAGAAACTTTTATAAAGTTGATGGTAAGCCTTATATATATAATGTTAACGACTCAAGAATAACTCTTGAAATTACAGAATACGATAAAAACGGAAAGTGGGTAAAATATAATAATTCATTAATCAATGGTGGTACCTTTAAAAAGCAACCTAAAACTTCGTATATAGGTATAGCAATAAGAAGTCGAAAATGGGGAGCCAATATAGATTCCATTTTTCAGAATGGTCTTAGGATTGATCTAGCCAGGAAGAGTCATATGACGAATACGAATACTTGTAATTTCGATGACGTAGATTTCGAGGATACGAATTTATGGAAACCTGGTGCATATCTTTATGAAACTGGTGAATATATTATTGAAGATAACAAAATATGTTATAACACATTTTGCAAAATCGGAAGTGAAGATTATACTGTGAATTTGCCGAATGGTTATCTGAAAATGAGTATACTAGAATTAAATAAGGATGGCAAGGTTCTACGAAATAGCGAATTACAAAGTGGACAAAAGTGGAAGAAACTAAATAAAACAGACAAAATTGCGCTTACTGTTTATGGATATAATAAAAAATATAGTGTGAGTGAGTTGAAAGAATTAGTTAGTGAATATTCAGGTTTTGGTCTGAAATTATATGAACGGTATACTCATAGCACTCAAATGAATGAATTGACAGCCAGTCAATTTGTTAACATGATAAATGTTGGATGGAATTTAGGCAATTCTCTGGATTCTAAGTCAGAGAAAAGAAATGTCCCTGCAAATTTGAAGCAGGAACTAAATTGGGGTAATCCATATATTACAGAGGGGTTAATTAATTATGTAGCGAAAGCTGGATTTAATACTATTCGTATTCCAGTTACATGGTATTACAATACATACGAAGATCAAAATGGTAATTTAGTAATCAATGAGGAATGGTTAAATAGGATTCAGGATGTTGTTGATTATGCAATAAAGAATAATATGTATGTTATTCTAAATACCCATCATGAACAACCAATCATATATACAGGAACAGATGATAAAACAATAATAAAAGTATTAAATAACGCGAAGGAACTATGGACACAGATTGCAGAACGTTTTAAAACATATGATGAACATCTAATATTTGAAGCCTACAATGAAGTTGATAACATAGAAAAGAGCTGGAATTATAGTGATAAGGCAGCAGCACAGATGAATCAGTTAAATCAGGTTTTTGTTGATACTGTTAGAGGCACAGGTGGAAATAATGGGAATCGTATTTTAGTAGTTCCGACATTATTAGATGGTACAGATTCGAATTTTTATGCTGCATTTAATATGCCAAAGGATATTGTTACAGATAAGATTGCAGTTGAAGTGCATTTCTATACCAAGGAATACAATCAAGATATTGAAAATAATTTTATTGGAATGTCAATTTTTTCAAAGAGTATAAATGCACCAATTATAATAGGTGAATTTGGAACGAGGGATTTCTACCCCGCGCCTGAGCTAAGAGCAAAACAAGCCGCTAACTATGTTACAAGAGCAGCAAAATATGGATTGAAATGCATCTGGTGGGACAATGGTTCTGATTATAAATTAATAGATCGCAGGGATTTTAGAAAATCAGATTTCGAAATGATAAAAGCTTTGCTAGAAGCAATGCTAACAGCATGCAAGGGATAGGAGAGATAGTTTATGATACAGGTATTGGATTATATTAAATTTAATAATAAAAAGTGGTTGACTATTGAGGTATGGTTTTGGGCGGCTATTTTTCGATTATTAATTCTATTCGTTCCAGTAAAATATATGAAAAAGTATTACGGAATATTTGGAGAGGAATCCCCATATAATGAAAGCATAGAAAATTATGGTAAGGCAAAAATAATAGCCTATCATGTAAACCGAATTGCAGAACATACACCATGGGAAAGCAGATGTCTAGTTCGTGCACTAACTGCTCAAAGACTGTTGACTAATAAAAGAATTACATCCACGTTATATCTTGGCGTAAGAAAAGAAGAAGATAATATGGTGGCTCATGCTTGGATTAGAACTGGTGAATATTATGCAACGGGCGGGAACGGAGACGGTTATGTGGTGGTTGCTAAATTTAGAAAATAAGATGCAAAGGTAATAACTGGTTAGGATGTCAAAAGTCTTATTTTAGTTTACTGAGTGTATATCGCTGAATAATTATCAACTTTGGCTACCTTTCCCTCAAGCATCATATTTTTTACAAGCCTCAGAACTAGCGAAAATACTCACTCACGTTCCTATTTTCACTATGAGTCTTGACAAAATATAAACGATACATTCGGCCGGACTACGCCAAAATTAATAATTATTCATCAATATACACAATTTAAGTTGAGTAAGACTTTTGACATCCTAACCATTATATAATTGTGAAGGCAGAGATAATAGGACTTAAACTAAGATATACGATTTGGATTATAAATAATAGATTTTCATAACATAATTGGAGAAAGGAGGAAACTTATATGAGCACATTATGCGGAATGATTAGAACAAGTAATAGAGAACTGCCGATTGATATTTTTGATTCTATGTTGAATTATCTTGGTAAATATCCAGGTAGTAGAGTTTTCAAATCAGTGAGAAACAATCTATGCTTTGGCAATACAATTCAACCTATCATAACTCAAGATTATCTGGAACAACTACCGAGATATAGCTTGGATAATCAGATGGTAATAATTGCAGATGCCATTATTGATAATCGGGGTGAATTATACCGTGAACTGCAACCTGTCAATAGATCGTTAGAAGAGATTACAAATAGTGAACTTATTCTGGAAGCTTATCTAAAATGGGATAAGGAAGCACCTAAGCATCTGGTTGGAGATTTTGCATTTGCCATATGGAACAATAAAAAAGAAGAATTATATCTATGTAGGGATCATGTTGGGAAAAGAACGTTATATTATACACAGGAAGAGAATCTGATTGCCTTTAGTACATTAATTAATCCTTTGTTGCTTGTTAAAGAGAATATAGAATACTCAGAGGAATGGATTGCCAATTACTTGGCTGTAATGGAATGTTTGAATGAGCTTGATGTAGAACTTACATTTTATGAAGGTATTAAACAGGTTCCACCCGCTACCTATATGATTTTTAAAAAGGATTCTGTTGAAGTTCAGAAGTATTGGAATCCAATGGAGATAAAGCCACTGAAGCTAGATAGTGATGAAGCCTATGAGGAAGCATTTCGGGAAATATTCTATGAAGCAGTTAACTGTAGGATAGTTACAGATGGAGAGGTAGGTATCATGCTAAGCGGTGGATTGGATTCGGGCTCTATAGCATGTGTAGCTGCGAAAGTTCTAGATAAGAATGCGAAGCATCTAAAGGCTTACAGCTCAATACCGAAATCGGATTATATAGATTGGCTACCAAAAGGAGCTGTAGCCAATGAAAGTGTATACATAAACGAATTAGCTAGTCAATATACTAATATAGATGTTACATATTGTGATTCAGACAAACTTAATTCGTATAACCAGATAGAGCGTTTAAGAACAATCCAGGAGTATCCTTATAAATATTCAGGCAATCTTTTTTGGATTGACAGGATTGTTCAGATGGCGAAAGAAGATGGTTGTAAAGTGTTATTGGATGGACAGTCGGGTAATTATACAATTTCTTATGGAGATATAACCAGCCATATCGTCACGTTGATAAAGAAAAAGAAATTTCATAGTGCACGAGAAGAGATTATGCAGTATTCGAAAGTACATGGAAGGCTACCTAAAAGTGTTTTTCGGTATTTTATATTACTTTATATACCGAAACCTATTAAAGTTTTATTTAATAAAGGAAAGGTAAAAAGCGCCAAACTAATAACCCACATCATTAATAAAGACTTAGCTGACAAGTGGGATATTAATAGATATATGAAATTATATGGAATGGGTAAATATTATAACAAGAAGAAGAGCATTAATGAGGTTAGGTCATTTCTCTGTAATAACCTATTATTTTCTCAGGCAGCAGCATCAGAAGTTAGATTATCTATTGAATATGGATTGGTAAGAAGAGATCCTACAAGAGACAAACGGGTCATTGAGTTTAGCATGTCATTACCAGCAGAACAATTTGTAAAGGATGGAATAGAGAGAAGCTTGATTAGGAGAGCTATGAGAGGAATACTACCTGACAAAATACGAATGAATATGATGGAGAGAGGAACCCAAAGTGCCGATTGGATTCAACGATTGCATCAGGATTGGAATAATATACGTGAGGAATTTAGCAAAGCAATATCAGATTACAGAATAAAGTCCTTTGTTGATACCAATGAAATGAAAGCAATGATTTCAAAAATGAATGAGTTGCCTATGGATGATGAATATTACGAGGTGCAAGCTATCATGACAATTATCAATTTATATCGATTTCTTGTATAGTGTGTACTTATTAATATTATATAGTAGTAACATAGTAAAGAGAAAGAAGAAAGGAGAAATGTTATATGAAAACTTGGAATAATCCAGAATTATTAACATTAAATGTTAAATTCACTAGGGAAGGTTCTTTAGGTGGCGATGGAGATGGCGTTCACTATGATGTATTTGGTAGAGATGTAATTGGTACTAGTGGTCCTGCAATTGATGACCCTAACTGGAAGAAAAAACCATAATGTATTGAATGCCTAGACTTAAGGAAGGATGTCAAGCAAGGATGATTATTTTCATCTATTGAGACATCCTTTCCTTTGATATGAAATTAACTACTTAAACTTTCCAGTTTTATATTGATATTTGGTTTGATAGATTCAGGATAACAGTATATAGATCATGGTAAATTACATCATTTAGCGTCTGAATTAATTGAGTTCTCATCAACTGTAAGCTGGGAAGTTTAAGTTGACTATAATATAAGGTTATCTAAAGAGAGGGTAGGACACCAATATGAACAGAAAAAGTTATTCGTATCACATGCTTGGATTGAATATATTGTCTGAAATTGAGTTGATGTGTGCTGTAGGTACTCTAGAGGAATATGATGTAAGAATAATTTATGATACTGTTGATATCGAATGCAATCAATATCAACAGTATAGCAATTACTTTGCTATAAATGATAATGAATTTGTCTGTGATATAAGGGATGTAGCAAAATACAAAATAACAGGGGGAAACCTAATTCAAATAGATCTGTACGATAAAGCGGATATGGAGCTTGTTAAAGTGTACCTACTGGGTACTTGTATGGGTGTTCTTCTCTTGCAAAAAGGGATGATAGCTATCCATGGAAGTACTATTGTAGTTAATAATCAGGCTATCATTATAACAGGTCAATGTGGAGCCGGTAAATCAACCCTATCAACTGCACTTCGTCTGAAAGGATATCCGATTCTTTCTGATGATATTTCACCACTTACAATGGTTGAGTCTGGAAAGGTAATGTCCGTTCCTGCTTTTCCTAATCAGAGAATCTGTCATGATACAGCAATTAAGTTAGGTATCGATACAAGTAAATTGGAAAGAGCGTGTTCAGAGGATTTTAAATATAATCTTGATATAAGTAAGGAGTTTATGAACCATCCAGTTGAACTTTTTGGAATTATACAGATAGTACCTGAGATTATGGAAGATGTAGTACTTACGGAATTAACCAAATATGAAAAGGTTGAGTTAATTAAATCGAATATCTATTGCAATGAATTTTATTCTAGGATGAATTACAGGCCATCTTATTTTAAAAGTATAATTGACCTTGCAAATAATATACATACTTATCGGTTGCTAAGGCCGGAAGGGGAGTTCACAGTAGAAAGACAGATGGAACTAATTATTGATGTAATAGCCAGGTATGGAACGGGAGGCAAACATGAAAATTAGATTAACGAAGGGGACAGGCCTATCAACCATCAAGTGGATACTTCATCATACGAAGAAATATCATAAGTATATCATAATAATTACCATATTTGGAATCGTTACATCTGGTATCGCTATTTTGCGTGCCATGGCGATGAAATGGCTTGTAGATGAGGCAGCACAGGGAAATACAGAGAAGGTTATTACATATTTATCACTATTAGCAGGAATTATACTATTTGATGTAATAATAAAAGCAGTAAACACAACACTTACCGCAAGAGTATCGGTCAGTGTGTCAAGTACCATGCAAAAAGATATATTTGTATCATTAATTAATACTAGATGGATGGATTTCTTGAAGTTACATAGTGGCGATTATCTAACCCGTTTGACAAGCGATGTTGAAGCAGTTAACAATGTAATGGTATCAATAGTTCCCAATACAATAGCACTGGGAGTAGCATTTATTGGGTCTTTTTTAGCTGTGTTATATATTGATATGAATCTTGCTTTTGCAATTCTTGTTATCTTACCAATATTCACATTTATGGCTAAAATATTTTCTAGGAAGTTAAAAATGATATATCAAAAAGGTCAAAAAATAGAATCAAAATACCGTTCCTTTTTAAACGAATCCATACAAAATATGATGGTAATTAAGACATTTTGCCTTGAGAAGATGAAGATACAAACAGTGGATGTTATTTATGAAGAACGGTTAAATAATGCAATTGATAAAACGAACATATCACTGATATCATCTTCTGTAATGACACTTAGCTCCTGGGTAGGCTTCTTTTTAGCACTTTTATGGGGTTCTTTTGGGATTGCCAAGGGGACAGCATCTTTTGGTACACTAATGGCACTGGTACAACTAATTGGTGGAATTCAAGGCCCACTCAGTGGTATCTCCTCATCTTTCCCAAGAGTTATCTATGCAATGGCATCAGCAGAAAGATTAAAGGAGATAGAGGAGTTTAAGAAAGATATAGAAGGAATTACAATGAATACGATGCAGTCGGCGGGTATTGAATTCCATAATGTAAGCTTTTCTTACAGAAGGAATGAACCGGTTATTAAGAATATATCCGTGAAGATTAATCGCGGAGAGACTGTAGCATTAATGGGTCCATCAGGTGAAGGTAAAACTACACTGATTCATCTAATATTATCACTTTTAGTACCTGATCAAGGGAAGATTACCCTTGAAGACGGTATAGAGAGTGTTGAAGTAAATACGAATTCGAGAGGGTCCATATCTTATGTGCCCCAAGGGAATAATATATTTTCAGGAACAATAGCGGATAATCTTCGGTACGGCAAAGAAGATGCAACCGAAGAAGAATTAATTAAGGCTTCCAAAGCAGCAAGTGCTTGGCAATTTATATCTAAATTGGAGAATGGCCTTAATACCGTTATTGGTGAGCGTGGCATAGGTTTATCGGAAGGGCAGGCTCAGCGAATTGCAATTGCCAGGGCTCTTTTGCATCAAGCTCCTGTGTTATTATTGGATGAAGCAACCTCAGCTCTTGATGCACAAACAGAAGTTGCTGTATTAGAATCCATCAAAAGGCTAGAACCTTCGCCTACCTGTATTTTAATTACACATAGAACTTCTGCTTTGAATATTTGCGATAGAATATTATTACTTGAGAATGGAAGATTAAACCGTGTTAATATAAGTGAGGTTATGAAGCCTGTAATATAAAACCTTGTATCACAAAATATGGAACAGGTATATAATAAAGAAGTAGATAAATATAAAGATGGAGCAAATAAAAATATGAAAAAAGAGAAGAAATCTATTATTATTTTTCTAATTGCAACTTTTATACTGAGTAGCGTATGTTACTACATATATATAAAAGGTGGAGAAGCAGCTTCTGGAATAACTGCATTATTGATGTGGTGTCCAGGAGTGGTTGCTATAATTATCAGAAATATATATTATAAGAAAGAAAAAGTGTTAGGATTCAACAGATGCAATATAAGATACATAATATTGGGGATTTTCATACCAATGATATACCTAGGAGGTTCGTACGGAATTTATTGGCTTCTAACTCCAAAAGCTTTTACTAGTAATATCTATAGTAATTCAATTGGATTAATGATATGTGCGGTTTTCTCCAGTGTTCTCACTGCAATGGGAGAGGAAATAGGATGGAGAGGATTCTTGCTTCCCAAAATGGATTTGATTATGAGTCGTAAGAAAGCAATTATACTTTGTGGATTAATCTGGGCTGTATGGCATTATCCGCTTATGATTACTGGACTTTATCAAAGTGGAACTCCACTTTGGTATCAGTTGCCATTATTTACTATAGAAATCATATTAGTAACATCAGTTATGGCATATTTGAGGTTCCAATCTGAGAGTGTATGGCCAGCAATTATTCTTCATGCAAGTCATAATTATATAGATCAGTTGTTATGTGGTCCATTAACAAATTCTAAGAGTAGTCCTTATTTTGCTGGGGAGACAGGATTTGTTACTGTATTTTTTATCTTAATTATCATTATAGTTATATATAATAAACAGTTAAAGAATCAGTCAAACCAATTGAATAATTTTTAGGTCAGATTTATGCGCTACGGGGATTTGTTTGTATTCTGTCTCATGCTTATTTATTTCGTCAGAGGTTTTTTTATAAGGCTTCTGGCGTTTTTTTTCTGGAGTTTTAAGTAGTGAAAATGTGGTATATAACTATTGGTGGAATATGTTGGAAATAACAAGAAGAAATGTTATAATAGGTGAAGTAATGACCAATGACCTGTTCAGAAATCTTAAGTAAGCGAGGTGTGTAAATGATACATGAATTCAAAACATGTCTACAAAATCATAATCTTTTAGAATTAAGTTCTATTCCCAAGAGTGATTTACATAATCATGCTGGGTGTGGGGGGAATGTTAACTATATCGCCTCCCAGACAAATATAAAAATCGCTGAACCTCCAGCTGTATTTGAATCTTTGTATCATATGCATTCATGGTTTACTGATAACATAAAAGTTCATTGTTCTTATTTAAAGCGCCTAGAGGCAGCTTTCGTACAAGCTTATGATGATAATATTCATGTGTTGGCAATGAGTTTCGAGACGGATGAAGCTAATAAAATTGGTGGTATGGATTTAGGATTATTCATACAGACGATGAATACTTTCAAGCAAAGGTTAGCTCCTTCAACGATATTTTTACCTGAGTTAACCTTCAACCGAGCTTGTTGTGATGTTGATAGCGTGTACTATCGACTTGATGAGATATTGTCATATCATTGGTTTAAGTCCGTTGATATTAGTAATGATGAATTTGCCCAACCGATTAGTAATTTTAAAAAGATATACAGAAAAGCAAAAGACTCAGGACTTAGACTGAAAGCGCATGTAGGTGAAGTTGGTACCGCTGATGATGTGATGGAGGCTGTCGAAGAATTAGAGCTTGATGAAGTCAATCATGGAATTGCAGCAGTAACATCACCTTTTATTATAAAATGGTTAGCTGATAACAGGGTTCAATTAAATATTTGCCCCTCAAGTAATGTTATGCTAGGAGTAGTAAAAGGATATGATGTGCACCCTATAAGACAACTGTATGACTATGGAATCCCAGTTACAATTAATACGGATGATTTATTGATATTCAATCAAACCGTTTCACAGGAATACCTAAACCTTTATGATGCTAAATTGATGACAGTTGAAGAATTAGATGATATACGTAAAATAGGACTAAAAATAAAATAAAAATAATATATTGGAGGCGCAAAATGAAACAAGATAGTTCAACAGAATGTTGGAATCAAGTAGGAATGGATTTTATGAATAAGGCACAAACAAATGACTTTCGCATGCATTATATCATGCCATATACTCTAGAAAAATTAGGTGATGTAGATGGAATGCATATATTGGATTTAGGATGCGGTGAGGGTGGTTATTCACGAGAATTAGCAAAAAAGGGTGCAACGGTAACTTCGGTGGATTGCTCAGAGCTATTTGTTCAATATGCGATAGATCAGGCAAAAGCAGAAGGTCTGTCCATCCATACGATATGCTCTAATAGCAATCAACTGGAGGGAATATGTGATAGAAGCTTTGATATCGTCCTTTGTGCAATGATGTTGATGGATATTGAGGATATGGATGGAACGCTGAAAGAAGTTTATCGTGTATTAAAGCCTGGCGGAAAGGTTTTTATATCAATATTACATCCATGCTTTAAAAGTAAGGAAAGTAAATGGGTGCTTGAAGGAGAAAAGATCAAAGTAGTTGTTGAGGATTATTTTAATCCAACAGAGTGGGTTGCAAATATAAAGGGTGTACAAGAACCTGTAATATATAGACATAGAACATTATCGGATTATGTTAAATGCTTTGTTAGAAATCATTTTCATATAGTTGATATGAATGAACCTTTGCCTACGGAGGAACAAATAAGCCATTCTTCACGAATTGGGTGGTTATCAAAAATTCCTATGTATTTATTTATGGAATTGGAAAAATAGAAGAAATCTTCTTACTATATAACAAATTACCTACATGAGGAGGTAGAAAAGTGAAAAGAGGGAAAGTTATTTTTCTAAATGGAGTATCGAGTTCTGGTAAAACAACATTGGCATGGAAAATACAAGATTTAGCCAAGGAACCCTATTATCAAATCTCTCAAGATATGTTTTGTGAAATGTGGCCAGGAGAATTCTGGAATGCTATGCCAGAAAAGATTTTTAATCATACAATGTCTTTAATGTATCATACAGTGCGCATGTTTGTAGACAAGGGTGAGAATGTTGTACTAGACCATGTATTGCTTTGTGATGAAAAACTAAAATCTGATAATGGTGAAGCTACTTTGCAGGAATTTAAAAAAATTATGAAGGATGTAGAAGTATTATATGTTAAAGTAGAGTGCCCAGTTGAGGAGCTACAAAGAAGAGAAAAATTGCGAGAAAATCGTGAAGTTGGATTAGCAGAAAGTCAGATTGTATTATTAAATCCACAGATTGATTATGATATTATAGTAAATACATATAGCGAAAATACAGAAGTCAGTGCAAAAAGAATTCTAGAGCTAATTGAAGCGGAATAGGTATTAAGATTTTACTTAAAAGCATAGAGGAGTGATGACATATGATTATTAATGCTAGAGATTATTTATTATCTATCATGAAGGAAAAGAATATTTCAACGGATCGTATTCAACTGCCAAATATCGAATTGGATACTGATAATATTAAAGTACTAATGATAAATGAAGTTCCTCCAGAAAATCCAAACGATTATTTCTACAGTCAAAGTGAGCATCCAAGTTACATGGATACTACTCTTTGGCTATTTCATAATGCAGGTGTTACTGTCAGTAATATAAGCGATATTGTAAAAATGGGTATTTACATTACTACGGCAGTTAAATCACCAAAGAACGGATACAATGTTGAAACTGATATTATTATAGAGCATCTATCAGTTTTAGAAGAAGAAATAAATATGTTTCCAAACTTAAAGGTTGTTATGCTTATGGGTGATGTTGCGAAAAAAGCTTATAACATGATTGCTAAAAAGAACACAAAAAGAAATTGTATACCAACCGGTTCAACTTATAAGATACGCGCAAATGAATATTATTATGGCAATGTACGTGTATTTCCTTCCTATATTATGACTGGAGGAAATCTTTTGATAGAAAAGTCAAAGTGCTCCATGATATCAGACGATATTAAGTGTATGATAAAACTGATATAGATGAGGGAGAGAATAACTTGTGAATCGCTCATGTTAACATGGATACAGTAACAAACGTAAAATTTTAATAAAATAAATATAATAGGTGGGTGAGGCTTTGATTATTATACGAGAATTATTGGACAAAGATATGCTACAAGCAATTCAACTTAAGGCACTTTGTTGGCCAGAAGAATTGGCAGGAATGTCAGAACATAAATTAGATATAGATAAAGAATATTCTTTTTGGATCAATTGGATGCATAGTGGAATTGAAAATAATGATGTAAGGACTTTGCTTGGTGCATTTGAGAATGACAAAATGCTTGGAGTGGCTTTTGCAAGTTTTTCAGAAAAAGAAGATTCACAATGTGGAATTGAATTGAATGGATTATGGGTTTATCCTGAGATGAGGGGGAGAGGAATATCGTTAATGTTAATGTCAAAGCTTTTGAACTATTATGAAAATTTAGGTTTAAAAGAAATTGTTATTTATAATTATCATCATTCCTCATCCAACTCATTTTACAGAAAATTTGGAGCAAGGGTGTTTAAAACGGAGTTTCAAATGGATTCAAAGATTCCAACTGATGTTTTTAAATGTAATATAGTTTCAATGAAAGAATATATCAATAGGAGTTTATCTAAATATTGCTGGTAGTTGAAAATGATGACAGGATTTAAAAATGGGCTTAGGTTTGAAGGGTATATAGGTGAATCAACAGGAGAAATTACAAACTTTTATCCAGTGATAGAATAGGAGTATGAAAAAATGTTAGAACATGAACTATATGTCGATAAAAATAACTAAACCTATTCCAGAGGATATATTCGATAAAAACTTCAATGTGTCTTAAAAGAAAAAGATGTATTAACTAAGGTAGGAATAATAATTCAAAGCCAAACAGGACTTAGAATTAATGAAGTATTATCTATCCAGCAAGGTTGTGTTCACATGACGAGCGATGGATATGACTATATGGAAGTTACACTTAGTAAAATAGAAAAAGGTGAACCTATAACCCATAAGGTTTTTATTAATGAATTAGTTAAAAATGTAGTTTTAGAACTTGAAGAATACACTAAGGATTTAAGAGAAGAAAGTAGGTTAAAAGAATTATTCATAATTAAAAATCATGGAATAAGAGTTTTGAATACTGAAAAATGCACTTCGAAAAGACTTCCTAACTTCAATGAAAGGTGGGATATAAGAGATAACAAAGGCAACTTATATCCGTTGAAATCTCACCAATTTAGAGCAAAAAAGAGCATTAGATGTTCAAAAGTTTAAATATAAGTATTTAAAACCGTTAGTAGATAGTTTGGAGGTGCAAATGAATGGTAAAGATGATAAGATAAAGCAATTATTCGAAGAAATTAAGAAACTTAAAGAAGATAAAGAAAAACTAATTATCCAAATTAGTTGATATGGAAGAACTCAAAGACGAAAATAAAAGGTTAAGAGAAAGTTTAGATAAAATAAAAAGTATCAAGTAAGTCCCAATCGTAAAATATGACGACCTAAACACTTTTTATATAATCCAATGGAAGGAGAAAAAATGGACGATAGAATAAAATTTATATTATCCTCATTATGTGCTATAATGTTTGCAATTTTTCTATATATTCTTTTACATGAATTTGGGCATACGCTTGTTGCAATTGCTTGTGGAGCGGAAATTACTGATTTCAGTATTATGAAGGCTAAAATGTCATATTTTGGAGGGAATTTTAATCAAATTATGAAGTCCTTATTAAATGTGGCAGGAATGCTTTTTCCAGTATTAGTTTGTTTAATGTTTACCTTGTTCTTCAACCGTAACAGAAAGAATATATTTTACATATATTTTTTTACAATGTTTTTTTTAAATACCACCGCTTCAATCTTAGCATGGGTAATAATTCCGATTATAAGTATGTTTTCTACCCCACCCGCAGGCGATGATGTTACAAAGTTTTTGATTAATTCCCAGTGGAATCAGCTTATAGTTGTATTAAGTGCTGCACTTTTAATTGTTATGATGGTAATAACTGCTTTATATAAAGGATTATTTAAATCATTTTTGGATTTACTAAATAAAATATCAAAACAAGAAAAAAATCATTCTATTTAGTACGCAATTTTCTTATATGGCGAATTATAAACAAAGTTGTTATCATGTTATACACAACAAATAGTGTAAAAAGAAAAGAGGTGAGTTTTAGTGAGGGTTTAGTGCTTGTTATACGCTCTCTCACTAAAGATAAAGTATGTATAAGGAAAGAATTGATATTTTAAAATTGAATGGAGTAGAATTTGCTGAGGGTTTATCTGAGCAAGAAATTATTGAAATAAAGCAAGAATACAATATTGATTTTCCGAAAGAACTGCAAGAATTATACTCTACTGCATTGCCAGTATCAAAAGGTTTCTATAACTGGAGAGATTTAAGACCTGCAAATGTTCAATACATAAAAGATGTTATGAAGATACCATTCAATGATATATATGAATTGGCAGATGAGGTTTATTGGTGTGACGAATGGGGAGAGGAACCAAACGAGAGTGAACGAGTTGAAGTTGTTAGAACGATGTTAAAAAAAGCTCCAGCATTAATTCCTATTTATTCACACAGATATATTCCATCAATAAACTTAGAACCAACTCCTGTATTTTCTATACATGATACTGATGTAATCTATTATAGTGAAAATATAGAATCATATTTTGAAACAGAATTTGGAATTAAAGACCATAGTGATATAAGTTATGATATAATTAAACACGTACCATTTTGGAGTGACCTTTTATAATAACAATTATCAAGTAAATAATTATCTGGAGGTGAGCATTATAAAAACATTTTTAAGAAAACATCACAACAAAGCTTTATCCCATGCAGAATAACGATAATGTAATCTATTTCTGTATGGGTAAATAGGTATTACATTATCTGCTTATTCTGCCTTTATTTTGATATTAAAAATAAGGAGCGGATCGATAATTATGAAATATATAAATGCAGCAGATGTATTACCAGAAGAATTATTAAAGCAAGTTCAAGCATATGTAAAAGGAGATTTACTTTATGTTCCCAACGACAATGAGCAAAAAAGATGGGGAGAAAAGAGTGGTTCTCGTACATACTACATAAAAAGAAACATTGAAATGAAAAAGAGGTACAAAGATGGAACATCCATTTCTGAAATATCAGATTCATATGGATTGGCATTTGATACTGTTAAGAAAATTCTTTATAGTTAAATGAAAAGCAGGACTCTTTGAACTGACCTACATAAGTTAGACCTAAAATCAAACTTATGTGAGGTCAGTTTTTTATGTCAAGAATACGTATAGTTATTTATGACATTTATACAAAGCAGATATATGATACGATTAATTATGTGCAGAGAACCTTTGCGTTAGCATATAAAACATATATTAAGCGCCGTTAAAAAATCAAAAATGAAGGAAAGGAAGATACATATGCGTTATGAATTTAGCTTTTATAAAGATACGGATTTTGATGAAATAGAACAGCTTGTCCTTTTATCCTATCAATGGGAATACCCAATCTGGGGACTGAGCAGGCATGAATTTGTAAGAGGTCTACATCCAGCATATACTGGGCATCATCATGCATGGTGTCATACCGTTGGTGTATATAAGGAAAATGGCAAAGTAGTAGCCTGTGTCATCAATGAGGGTAATTACGACGGAGAAGTTTTTTTCTTGTATGACTCGAAAGAACGTGGAGAAGATAGAGAGCTTCTAAGAGAAATGATAAAGTATGCGAAGACATATGTGGCTGGTGTGAAAGAAGACAGAAGAACGAAGTCTTTGGACTTATTTGTACCTACATGGAATACTACATTAAAGGATATGGTTCTACAGTCTGGATTTCATGAAATGGAATGGGCGCAGGAATTATATATTCTACCATTTGATAAAAAGCCATTTGAAGTAAAGCTCCCTGATGGCTATACTTTTGCAGACGGCAATACAGTTCCAGATTTTTACCTTTCAAATACTCATCGATTATCTTTTAGCTACGGTGGAGATTGTCATGCCTGTGAGCATGGAGAACAGGCATTCCATGATCTAAGACAGATGAAACATTATAATAAAAATCTGGACATATGTGTTCTTGATGAACAAAAGAGACCAGTAGCAATGGCTATCATATGGTACGATGAAAGCATGCCTTATTGTGAACTGGAACCACTAGGTGTCGTATGGTGGGAGAGAAGAAAAGGAATTGCGACTGCAATACTACATGAAGCGGCTAATCGAGTTCAGTCTATGTATCCTCAGTGTAAGGGAATGTTAGGTGGGGATCAGACCTTCTATCAGAAAATTGGGTATGAGAAGAAGGCGTTTATTTCACAGTACCACTGGGAACTAGAAGTGTTTATTTCTTGGGATAAGGAATCTTATGATAAAGACTATGCGAAAGAAGTATAGGTAATTCAAAAGAAGCAGGAAAGCTAGCGAAATCAAGCTTTCCTGCTTTTTAAAATTATATTAATACGTTTTTGATTATAGGAAACTGGTAAGTTAGAAACGAGGTTTATTTTAAATTGTGTACGCAGATCCTAAGAGCAATGTACAAAGAACCTTTATTATAACAGGCTATTCCAATCACAAAGGTGTTAATATATTTTATAAAATTGACTTACTTTATTTGGGAATGTATAATTGATTAAATAGTTTCATAGTAAAATAAGAATGATTTGTAAGTACTAACTAGAGATATGATATTGCTAGTAGGAGGAAGGAAAAATGAACATCGATAATTTTACTGGTAAAGCAGAAGCCTATGCCAAAGGACGTCCAGGCTACCCTAAGGCTGCCATAGAAACAATCGTCGGACTTGCACCATCAGATGCGGTATTCGCAGACATTGGTGCGGGGACGGGGAAGTTCACAGAGAAGCTAGCCGAATATGGCTACTCTGTATTTGCCGTTGAGCCAAATGGGGATATGCGAGAGCAGCTTGCCGTTACGCTTTCCCCTTTTACAAATGTGAAGATTATGGATGGCACCGCGGAATCAACAACAATTCCTGATCACAGCGTTGATATTATCACTGTGGCACATGCATTGCATTGGTTTCATCTGGAGGAGTTCCGTACAGAATGTCGTCGCATTGTGAAGCATGGTGGATGGATCATTGCAATTTATAATCATGACCCTGGTAAAGAGCTAACAGATTTCTGTAAACAGACCGTAGATGCATTCTTTACCAATCCTACCACTTGGACATTTCCTAACCCAATAGAATATACGAGAGATAACTGGATCGCTTACATAGCATCTCAGGATGACAGTCCATTGCCTACTGATTCGGGATATGATGCACATATTACTGCATTAAATGCAGCATTTAACCGTGATAGCGTGGAGGGGCTGTTACACTACGATAAGGTGACAAAGGTATATTGCGAAAGGGTAGAATAAGAAATAATAACTAAACTGAGTTAGTATATATCAAAAAGACCTCTCATAAGACAATGACAGATGAGAGGATTATGGGTTTTACTCCTGATATACTTGTGAATGAAAGGAGATGTGATTTTTGGATTGGAATATACGATTGAATAGAGCACTAGATTACATTGAAGAGAACCTATGTAATGAGATTGATTTTGACTATGCAGCTAGATTAGCATTTTGTTCGCGAAATGATTTATCAAATATGTTTTTTCTTATCACAGGTATACAGTTAAGCGAATACATCAGGCGCCGACGTCTTTCGCTTGCAGCACTTGATTTACAAAACAGTGATGAAAAAATTATTGATATATCTATGAAGTATGGTTATTCCTCGCCAACTGCATTTAATAGAGCATTTCAAATTCAACATAAAGTATCTCCTCAATATGCAAGAAGTCGTAAGATCTTTTTAAACTCCTATCCACGCATCACTTTCCAAATAATATTGAATGGAGAGAATAAAATGAAGTGTAGAATTGAGAAAAAAGAGGCTTTTAAAGTTGTTGGAGTAAAGAAAACATTTAGAAATGATGCAGTAGAAAATCTAGTACCACTTTTCTGGCGTGATTTACCACAGGAAACCTATGAAAAGATTATTAGCCAATCCAATGGTGAACCAAAAGGTCTGTTAGGTTTGTGTGCTGACTTTGATGCTGAACATACCTTTGATTATTACATTGCAGCTTCAACTAAAAACTCTGATGTTCAAGATCTGGAACAAATTGATATTCCAGAAGCAACATGGGCAATATTTGAAGCAGAAGGGGAGCTAATGGAGTTAGTGAATCGTATATGGAAGGAATGGTTCCCATCTTCTGGATACAGAAGAGCCGATAATTCTATTCCTGATGTTGAAGTTTATTTTGATTATGACTTTCCGAAAGAACACTATACGTATGAACTATGGTACCCTGTTATAAAGGAATAGGATAAATCCCTTGATATTCAAGGGATTTATCCTATTCATGTAAATATATAATTAAGGAAATTTGCATTTTGAGGAGGAGATTTATGTTAGTTGAAACAGAACGATTAGTAATTACAAAATTAACAATAGATATGTGCGAGGCATTTCAAAGAAATTCTGTAGACGATGAAAATAGACGTTTTGTACCAGATGAAGTATTTGAGACATTAGAAGATGCACGTAGAACGATGGAATGGTTAATGAAGTCATATCAATGTGAAAAAGGCCCTTTTCTATATCCTATACTTTTAAAAGATAAAACGAATATTGGATATGTGCAAGCATGCGCAATTGAAGAAGGATGGGAATTAGGATACCATATAGCAAAAGAATATACTGGACATGGATATGCAACCGAAGCGGTTCGTGCGTTTTTACCTGTTATTATGAAGCAATTGAAAACTAATATAATCTATGGAATTGTGTTGGAAGAAAATATAGCTTCTCATAAGGTGTTGGAAAAGTGCAATTTTAAACTGGATTATATCGGAATGGGAAAATACCAAGGAGTGGATCGAGCATTGCGACGTTATATTTTTAATTCATAACTTCCGAGTCGAGTGTTATATACTTATTTGTTTGATAAATTATTGTAGAATTGATATTAAATTTTTTTAGGTGGGGGTCATAAGCTACCCACCTTTCCTAACTGTGTTACATGTAAGATTTATGGTGTGTTGTATTGGGGGAGTAAGAAAATGAGTAATATTATTGTTGAGGTTAATCCTCAAATTGAATTAATGAACAGTATTTTATATACAAGTAACCACGGTGATTTAATACACAATTCAATGGGATTTAACCCGATGACTGATATTGAAACAAACTATACTAGAACTATAAAAGAATATTTTCATCCATATAGAGAAAGAGAAATCTATTCTTTTATTGAAAATCTAACTTTAAAAGGGTTTTTCCTTGGTAGACCAATGGAATTAATGTGCTCCGTTGATGAGCCTCCCTTGTTAAAGCACAATTATGATATATCACAACTTTGTAGACAGTTATGTGGAGGAGAAGAAAGCATAAATCTTTTGCTAAATTTATTACGGAAGTTTTCAAAAGAGATTGATTATATGAAATTTTTTGAGATTGCAAAAAGTTACTATAGTGATCAGGTTGCAGCAGTGCAAAAGCATATTAATAAATACCCATTTGTATTAATTATGGAAGAGTTCTTCGGAAAGAAACAACATTCATACCATTACATCCTTACTAATTTATCTAAAGGAAGTTTCGGAATACATTTTAAGAACAGAAATAAATTAGATATGTTTAGTGTTATGTCTCTATTCACTGTTTCTGATAATGAGGAGGAAAATGAGTTCTACAGAGGGGCTTTATCTACAAATGTAACAATTCATGAGTTTGCACATCCAATTATTAATCCGCTGACAGAAAAAAATATTGAACTAGTAAAGAAATATAGTGAAGGATATGAATGGCTGAAACAATATAAACAGCCTAATTTTCAATCAGGTTACGGTGATTGGGATGAATGTGTAAATGAGTATATTGTACGTGCAGTAGCTATTTATCTTGCTAAGAAATTAGGTGAAAAAGAGTACGGTAACAAGCATTTAAAATATGATATGAAAATGGGATATCGATATTTACCTGCGCTGCTTGATAAGTTTCAGTATTATGAAAAACATAGAGATATATATAAAATGATTGATGATTTTTATTCAGAATTAGTTGAAGTATTTGCCGAAAGGGTATAATGCACTATTGGGATTTTGTTTTAAAGAGTATTAGAGAATCTTAATGAAGCAGAAATCCTTCTGATTATGTTTGAAGGATTCCTTCTTCATTTAGAATCTCTTATACTTCTTTATCCAAAATCCTAACACGTATATATTATACAGTAATATTCATTAAGAAACTAAAATATGGCATTTATTCAGTGCCCTCAAAAGGATCAAGGGGGATAATTTATCGTTAAGCATATGGTTTTATGGTATTAGTGAAATCTATTTCGATTCTTAGTTCTTTAATAACTGTGCAACTAAAGGTCTATTTGCTTCCACACATTGTCCACATCCTGTACCAACTTTAGTTATAGATTGAACTTCCTCAAATGATTTTGCACCATTTTTGATGGCATTCACCATATCATTAACAGTAACATTGAGGCAACCGCACACAACTTGGTTTTGATCAATTTTATTCTTTAAGATAATATTATCTACTAATATTTTTACACTATCAGTACATCTACCACATCCGGTACTAACTTTTGTAACAGCTTGTACTTCTTCAAATGAATTTGCACCATTTTTTACTGCAGAAATTAGATCTTGTTCAGTAACTTTCATACAACGACAGACTACCTGGCTACTATTTTGATTATAATTTTTATTTTTTGACTTAAAAAATTTTGATATTAGTGTATTAAACATTTCTATAATTCCTTCCTGTTGTTTCGATATTATTATTATTCAGTATTTACATTATTTAAAACTATATTTATACAAACTTGTATATTACTAATTAGTAATATACAACCAAAATATTAGGTGTATAATCTCTATACACCTGATATTTAATAAAACAATTTATATTTAATCCTTATTCACTTAACTTACCATAAGATACTTTTCTTCACTCATTGACTTAGTATATTACTAGTTAGTAATATTGTCAAAGACCAATATTTACCACCGTATTACGTTTCGATTCTACTGTATTTCTTATTAAATAACGCACATACTAATCAACAATTATACGTTATTCATTAAAAATAATATTATCAATTAGGAAGTAGGAAATAACTATGCAGAATATAAATAGAAAAATAGTAGTCACAGGTGATATTAGTATTAATCATCTTCTATGGAGAACTCCTCAGAAAAGTATAAATGGACTAAGCTGGCAGAACTATTCTCATGCACATAGTATCACCTTGCAAGGAGGTGCTTTACTATTATCAAAATTTGTGATCATGTCGACAGAGGCAACCGTGCTTACCCCCAAGATGCAGGAAATAGATTCTCTGAATAAGGAGATCCTACATTCCATGATGGAGCTTGAGTTATTTCCTGTTGATGCTAATACTAATAGTAAAAAGACGTATCGAGTAAATCAATTTCTAGGATTTTCAGGTCCATCACATAACAAACCTCTTTTGCTTTCCATTGATATAGATGATACTGACGCAGATTTGGTTATTATTGATGATGAAAATAATGGTTTTAACTCTGAGGAAGAATACTGGCCAGCAGCCATCAAATCTCAGAAGTCACCCGTAATAATTTATAAGACAAACACTGGAAAGTGTTCAAGCCCATTATTAATGTATTTACTAGAAAAGCATTTACAAAACACAATTATAATTATTAATGGAGACGATCTACGTTCAAAAGGTGTTAATATCAGTAAGGGCTTATCCTGGGAAAGAACAGCGTTGGACTTTGTTTGGCAAATTAGTAATAACCCCTCTCTAACGATGCTATCAAAATGCTGTTATCTTATCATCACTTTTGGACTGGAGGGAGCAATCTATTATCAAAATACTGGAGAATTAGCTCGGTCCCGTTTGTTTTTTTTAACTAATAGGTTTGAAGGTGAATTTGTTAATGAGTATAAAGGGAAAATGTATGGCTTAACTTCCTGTTTTGTAGCAGGGCTTGCTCGTGCTGTTGTATCAGAAATAGATCAACCTAATATTCTAAATAGTCTGGATGATGGAATACGGGAGGGAATGGTTGCAGCGCAAAAATACTTTTCTTTAGGATTTGGTGAAAATGTTGATGAAACTCAATTCCCTAACCCAGCCATTTTTCAAGAAGGAAAAAAAGATTTTATTTATAAAGAGCATATTCAAGATGTATTAATAAGAAATTCAGATAATCCAAACTGTCAAGCTTGTTGGTACATTATAAAAGATAAAAGTACAACAAAGCTTTCGGATATTGCCTATGATATTGTAAAGTATGGTGAGAAAAGGGCACTTCGTTTTATTCCTATTGCTCAGTTTGGTAATCTAAAAGCAGTAGACCGAACGGAAATTGAAGGTTATCGCAGTATTAAAAATCTTATGGCAGAATACATCTCAACCTTAAAGGTGAACCGACCTTTATGTATTGCTGTATTCGGAACTCCGGGATCAGGGAAATCTTTTGGTGTCACAGAGGTTGCAGCTAGTATATCACCTGGACAGATAGAAAAAATTAATCTTAATTTATCACAATTTGATTCTGTTACGGATCTGATTGCAGCATTTCATAGGGTTCGAGATCTTTCATTGGAAGGAAAATTACCACTTGTGTTTTTTGATGAGTTCGATTCTTATTTCGAAGGTAAACTTGGATGGCTTAAGTACTTTTTAGCGCCTATGCAGGATGGAGTTTTTCGAGAAGGTGATTCTATTCACCCTATTGGAAAAGCAATATTTGTATTTGCAGGTGGTACAAGCAGTACATTTAAACAGTTTTGTGGCGAAGATATTACCGAAGATAATGAATATAAAAAGTTCTTAAAAGATTTTCAGAACTCAAAAGGGCCGGACTTCGTTAGTAGGTTGCGGGGATATGTTAATATTCTTGGTCCAAATCAAACAGATGAGCACTGGGATCAATTATTTATCATACGCAGAGCCATGCTTTTACGATCGTTGTTGGAACGTAAGACACCACATCTTATTGGTGATAAAGGGGAAGCGCAAATTGATAATGGAGTAATTCGTGCGTTACTGAAAGTTGCCAGATACAAGCATGAAGCAAGATCGATGGAAGCTATTATGGAAATGAGCACGTTAAATAATGCCAAGAGGTGGGAGCAGTCTCACTTACCATCGAAAGAGCAGTTGAAGCTTCATGTAGATGAAGAGGAATTTTTAAGACATTTAATGCAGGATACATTTTATAGTGAAAAAATAGATAAGATTTCAGAGGATCTTCATAACAATCTCAAAGAATTGAATCCTAAGGAAAGCCAATTAAGCTTATCTTGTTTTCGACTTTGGGAGGATCTGGACGAAGATAACAAAAATGAAATACGAGATAAAGCACAGCATATACCTTACGCATTGCACAAAATTGATTATGATGTGATATCTGTCAAAGAAAAGCCAGAGGTTATAGAATTTTCAGAAAGAGAATTATATATTTTAGCAAAGTATGAGCAAAAACGTTGGTCACTTGATATGAAAGAAAAGGGGTGGACATATGGAAGCGCTATTGATGAGCAGAATAAAATCCATCCTTCCTTAGTATCTTGGGATAAGCTACCAGAAGGAACCAAGAATATAATGATTAATGAGATTAGATCTTGGCCGAAGATATTAGCGGATTCGTATTTTAAGATAGAAAAGCTGAAATATCTTTGTTATTGTGAAGTCCATGGATACAACAAAGGAGCAAGAACACTTAATGATATGTAATGCTTTTGGTGGTTTTAACTCACTAGGGTAGTGTATATAAACATTTTCACGCATTGAATTTAGGCCTGCGAGCAAGTCGCAGGCATGGACGATAGTGTGAAATAAAAAACATTTCACACCCTTGATTTATATGTCGCCAAAGGCGACAGATGGGAGCTAGTGTGACAATTTAGAAGTCTTAATACTTTCCATATATAAAGCCCACAAGCTGTTAACTTGTGGGCTTTATTATCAGATCAAGCAATAAACCTTTCATCAGATAGTTTGATTGACTGTATAAAAGATAATTGTTTACTTGCATCAATTATGAATAAAGGGTAAAGGCTATCTTTTTGCTTTTAATATAGTTACGACTTATAGAAAAATGAAGATAAGACAGTTCTACTTGACTGGATTAATATGGAAGAGTTATTATTTGCTTAATGCATTAAATATAGATTTTAAATTTAACCAAGTGTAAGGAGAAAATGGAGGAACAAAATGAGTGATGAAAGAGGGGAACAGTCTTTTTTTACTGAAGATTTAACAGAACATATTAAGAGAATAACTGCAGGCAAAAAAAGCGTATGTGTAACATGTGGTATTATGCATGTTTCTAAGTATGAACTTAAGCTGTGGGGGAGTGAAGGTGAAGAGGAATATAGATCGCATAAATATGAAATAGGTTCAATCACAAAGACCATTACAGGAATCCTTATGAGCGAAGCTGTATTAAGTGGTAAAGCATTAACAACAGATCGATTGAATAAGTGGATTCCAGAATTGGATAATGATAAGTATTGGCCGACCATTGAACATCTTCTTACACATACATCAGGGTTTCCAGCAGATGATGAATCATCATTTGATGAGTATGAGTTAGAGGAAGTTAATTGTTATATAAATATAACGAGAGAGAAACTTATACAGCAAATCAATGGACTTATTTTAGAAAATATAACATACCGTCCTGAATACTCCAATATTGGTTGTGCTACTATAGGCCTAATTCTTGAACGAATCCATGGAAAAAGTTATAAAGAACTTGCATATGATGTACTGAACCGATACGGTATGAGCGAGACTGTAGTATATTCGACGGATGATATTGGTTTGCCTGGGATAGGTAGAGAAGGTCGAACTTGTAGTAATTGGAAATGGCCCGAATCCTGTGCACTTGCCCCTGCAGGTTCCATTATATCAACGCCAGAAGATTTGCTGAAATACGGACAGATTATATTACAACAAGAAGATTCTGCTGTAAGACTTGCATTAACACCAATAAAACAATATAGTCCTAAAGATAAGCAACCAGTGTTGAAGATAGGATATTTCTGGATGAATCTTGAGGATTACAATCTTTACTTTCACAATGGAGGGACAGGCTGTTTTAACACCGCGTTAGCAATTGATATGAAGGCAAAGACAGTTATGATATTCTTATCAAATAGCTATCTTGAGGAAGATGCTAATTTTATTTTGTCTGAATTACTACATTTAAGAGAGAATAATTAATTAAATTTAGGTAAAGTCTGCAGTCTTATAAAGGGAGGAAATTATGTTACCAGATAGGGAGAAAGCATTCATCTTATTAAATGAGGCATATGAAAGAAATCCTGGACCTTGGAAGAATCATTCCATTGTTGTAGCAAAATGTGCATATGCTATTAGTAAACAATGTGAGGATATGGACGAAGAAAAGGCATATATCATTGGACTCTTACATGATATTGGTCGAAGGGAAGGTGTAACGAACCTAGCTCATGTTATTGATGGATATCGTTATTTAATGGCATTTGGATATGATGAAGCCGCTAGAATATGTATCACACATTCTTTCGCAATAAAGGATATTAATACTTGTATTGGCAATATGGATGTCTCTGATATCGATTTGAAGGAAATATGCGACTTGATAGAAAGGTATGAATATGATGATTATGATACATTGATCCAATTATGTGATAGTATAGCTCTACCAGAGGGACCAGTAAAAATAGAAGTCAGAATGAACGATGTAAAGCAAAGATATGGATGTTATCCGTTAAGTAAATGGAATAAACACATAGAATTAAAACACTATTTTGAGAAAAAGTCAGGGTTAGACATTGATTTCTTAGAGATTTAGAAACTGAATATTTAACTCTTTCAAATTGGAGGTAATAAAAAATGAATGTTATACATATAAAAGATAAGTTGGTAAGTGATCTGTCAGGAATTGATAAGATTAAAGGAATTGGTCAAACGGGTGATATGAATGCTGACCTGATACCAGGTAATAGCGATATTGATATGTTTGTATTATGTTCTACGATTCCAACAGAGAATGAAAGAAAAAGTATCTATACTAATTATGCAAATGATTATTCAGAATGTATGATGAATGTGTGCAATGGAGGAATATGGGGCTATGGAGACATCTTAATTATTGATGGAATTGATGTCATGTTTATGTATTTTACAATTGAAGAAATGGAGCAGTATTTAGACAAAGTCTTAAATGGTGATTATCTAGACAGAGATGGTGGATTCTATCCAACCGGAAGATTATCCAGTGTTGAAAATATAAACATATTATACGAAAGTAAGGATGAATGGTCGAGACAAATAGAAAAAGTTAAGAAGTACCCTACCGAGTTGTTCAAGAAACTGTTTGATTACCATATTTCAAATGTAATAAATGATGAGGATTTAGGAAGAGTCATATTACGAAAAGAGGTAATGTTTTACCACAGCGTGCTAGAAAATTCATTAGACCATTTATTGCAGGCACTCTTTGCAGTAAATGCCACCTATTTTCCAAGTAGAAAAAGAAGTGAGCAATACATAAAAGACTTTAAAAATAAACCAGTTAATTGTTATGAACGATTAATACATATTATTCAAAATTCTGTTTCAAGCAATACAATAGCAAAGTCAGTGGAGGAATTAAAGAAGATTACCTTGGAGATGGTGGAAATAGGTAATTCTATATATTAATTAGAAGAGGGAGTATGTAATAAGTGATGAAATTATTACATTACAAAAATAAAAGGAGTAAAGAATTTATAGTTTTATGATAAATATTATAAAAGGGGAAATCAAAAATGAAGAGAAAAAAGAAAAAAATAATTATGCTAATTGTTGCTTTAATACTGATATTCCAGACTGCTTGCAACAAATCAGTTAAGCCATATGATGATATTAGATCTATTGACTCTAAAGAAAAAAAATTCGAAGAGAATGAATATAATAAAGAGGATATTCTTACTTATACTTTTAATGAAGGTACTATTCTAAAGGGCAGTGAAGAACTACAAAAGAAAATTATGGATAGGGGTAAAAATCCTGGGCTTGGCATAAAAAAGTTACATGAAGAAGGTATTACAGGTAAAGGTATTAATGTTGCAATTATTGATCAGAATCTTTTACTTCACCATCCTGAATTCGATGGTAAAATAGTTCAATATTATGATACTGGTTGTGATCAGGATGCTAATAGCGGTTCAATGCATGCTCCTGCTGTAACAAGTATTTTAGTTGGAAATTCTATTGGTGTTGCACCAGACTCAAAAGTTTATTTTGCAGCTGCGCCATCATGGAAAGGTGATAGTAAGTTTTATGCAAAAGGTCTTAATTGGATTATTAAAGAAAATAAGGAATTACCTAAGGGTGAAAAAATTCGAGTTGTATCAGTTTCAGCGGCTCCTTCTGGGGAAGGTTCTCCATTTACAAAAAATAAGAAAATGTGGGATGAAGCTGTTCTTAAGGCTCAAAAGGAAGGAATACTAGTTTTAGATTGCAGAGAAAATGAAAAAACGGGTATCATTTATCCAGCATTTTATGATCCAGAGAATCCTGATGATGTATCAATGTGCAAAGGCGGATTCCCTTCATCACCAAATGTAATTCCATCTTCACATATAGGCGTTCCATGTTCCTATAGAACAGTTGCGGAAGAATACAATGAAGGTTCCCCATCCTATCAATATACTGGACAGGGTGGCTTGAGTTGGGGGATACCTTATGCTACTGGAGTATTGGCTTTGGGATGGCAAGTTAACCCACATTTAGACAATGACCAGATCATTAAGACTCTCTTGGACACTTGTACTAAAGCAAATGATGGAAGTAATATAATTAATCCAACTGCCTTCATAGACGCCATTAAGAAAACTAAGAAGTAATTGGATATTCTAGTAAATGGAGTTAAAATAATAATGAGTATTATGTTGTTGTTGAGTTTAATGTAAATCTTTGGTCACCATATAGTTTATATTATTACAATAGAGATAATAACGAATTAAAGCACGTATATACTTTTGATGGAGAAGATATTATAGGTTTAAAAATAAAGTAAAGATAATCTAATTGATTGAAAAGGAAAAAGAAAATGATAAGAGAATTTACTAATAACGATAAAAAACAAATAGTGAAAATTGTTAAACAAGATATGATAATTAACGTAGAAGATATTAATTTTATTACTAATCATAGTAATAAAATAATTGTATTTGAAGATGACAAAGAAGGAATCATAGGATTTAGTAGCTTTCGATTATGGGGTAAGAATAAAGCAGATATATATACTTATGTAATACCAGGTGCAAGGCACAAAGGAATTGGAACTCAGTTATATCATGAAATAATGAAGAACGTAGAGGACATCAATCTCGAATTCATAAGCACAAGACTTAAGGTAGACAAAGATGATGCAACATCTTTCTATGAAAAATTAGCTTATGAAAAGTGGTACGTAGAGGTTATTCTATATTATCATGGTTCAGAGCAACCCCAATCTAACCTAAAGTTTGTACAATATGAAGATAAATATTTTGAACAATACGCAGAAGGCTTAAGGATGAGCTTTTATGAACTTAGAAAGACAAATGATTTTCAACCATATTTATGTTGTGAGTTGAGCGAAGAAAAAAGAAAAGAGTTCCTGGATAATAAAGAAAACCTATTCTTGCTACTAGATGACGAACAGCTGATTGCATCAGCAGCTGTTTATAAAAATGGCTGTATTGATGATATATTTGTACATCCATCCTACCAAGGGAAAGGGTATGGAAAGATATTATTGCAATCTGCCATTAATAAGGCTATCGGATATGGGAGTAACTGTATTTCTATAAGTGCAATAGAGTGGAATATTAGGGCACTAAATTTATACCAAAGCCTTGGATTTGATATTGTACAAACTACGAATTATTATAGAAAATATAGAGGTTAAGAGAGTTCCTATTCCACAAGTAAATTTTCATTGTTATCCCATTCTCCCTAGAATATAATAAAATATAAATATAACAAATTACGAAAAGATTGATTACATGCCTGAACTAAGTAGATTTGAGGGAATGGTTATAAAACTGCTTTTTAATAATACTGCACAGCATAATAAACCACATGTTCATGTATATTATGGAGAATATGAGGCATCAATAGGAATAGATGTGAAATGTTGGCCGGTGCGCTTCATGAAGAAGAAGCTTATCGAGCATGGAATCTTGCTGTGAAGGGTGAGCATTTTGACAAAATTGAACCATTACGATAGGAGGAAATTGTATGTATACTATTAATGGAATCGTATATGCTAATCAGTCTTCAAGTGATATTAAAGTCCAATCCGTAAAAGCACTTGATAATATGATGATGATTGTTACTTTTACTTCTGGTGAAAAAAGATTATTCGACGCCACCATTCTTCTTAATATGCCTGTATTCAAAGTTTTAGAAAATGTTAATGTTTATAATAGTGTGAAGGTTGAATATGGCGTTGTTATTTGGAACAATGGTGAGCTTGATGTTGCGCCTGAATACGTTTATAAAAATAGCTACTCGTATAATGAAATTATTACTGCATAGTTTATATAAAAGTAGTCTGATATGTTCAAGTAGATAATGGGGGCATTGGTAAAGTTATTATTAACAATATTGTATTTTAGAAAGATAGAGATATTAATCCTTAATAAGGGTAGTATCTCTATTTTTTAATGTAATAATAGTTTGCGAATTAATTTATATCCAACTCGTATCTATACAATCTTTTGATAGCGTACGTTGGAGAGAAGAACTATAATATATTTTTTGTGTGGATAATGTTGGAAACCCATTGTATAATTATCCATATTAGAGATAATGAAATAAAAAAGTGTAATGCTTAAGTTTAATTACACTGTAGAAGATCATTAGAAAGGAAAGTATATGGCTGAATTATGGGATGTATATGATATGAACCGACAGAAAACAACAAAAGTTAAAGAAAGGGGAACCCTTTCTACTGGTGAATATTTCTTGGGAGTAGAGATTTGTATATTTAACAGTAAAGGTGAGATGTTAATTCAACAACGACAACTACACAAAAAATCCTGGGCTGGGTTATGGGATATATCAGTTGGAGGTTGTGCGATTTGTGGAGAAACAAGCCAACAAGCAGCTATGCGAGAGTTGTATGAAGAGATAGGATATGTTAAAGATTTTGTCACAGAAAATAAACGACCTTTCTTTACATTGAATATTCAGAATGCATTTTATGACTTTTATAAGATTCAAGATGATATTAAATTAGATAACTTAATATTAAGTTCAGATGAGGTCAAAGAAGTTAAATGGGCCACAAAAGAAGAAATTCTTAACTTAATTGATCATGATCTATTTTTACCTTATAACAAAGGACTTATTGAGATGTGCTTTGATATGGTTATATATGATTATCAATTTTGCAAATAACATAGGAAAGGGGATAGGGAATGAAACATAAAAGGATTTATTCAGTAGTTGCTATTGCAATAATCACGATATTAGTACTACTAGTTAGTTTCAATAGCATAAGAAATAAGCAAAGAACTCCATCAAAGAGCTCGAAAGAGATATATCTGTATGGGGAAGCACATGGTGTAGGTAAAATCCTAGATAAAGAACTGGAATTGTGGAACGATTATTATCATAACAAAGGAATGAGACATTTATTTATTGAACTTCCATATTATACAGCAGAGTATCTAAATATATGGATGAAATCAGAGACGAATGAGATATTTGATAAAGTATATGATGATTGGAATGGTACTTCGGAATATATACCAGAATGCAAAGAATTCTATGAGAAGATAAAAGAACAGTGTCCAGAAACAGTTTTTCATGGAACAGATGTAGGGCATCAATACTCGACTACAGGAGAGCGATTTTTGCAATATCTTAGAAGGAATAACTTAGAGGACTCTGAACAATATAAGTTAACACAGGAAGTAATTGAGCAAGGTAAAACTTATTATGGAAAATCAGATGATGTTTACCGTGAAAAGATGATGGTTAAGAACTTTATACGAGAATATGATAAGTTAAAAGATAAAAGAATTATGGGTATATATGGTTCTGCTCACACTGGATTAGAGGCGATGGATTTTACGAATACAATACCATGCATGGCAAATCAGTTAAAGAAGAATTATGGTAACATCATCCACACAAAAGATTTGTCTATCTGGGTGAAAGATATTGAACCTTATAGATTGGATACAATCAAGGTTAATGGAAAAGACTATAAGGCAGGGTATTTTGGAAAAGAAGATATATCAAGCTTTGCTAAAGATTATACATATAGGGAATATTGGCGGTTGGAGAATGCATATGATGATTTTAAAGATAAAGTATTATTACAGGATACTCTGCCTTACGACAATTATCCGATGTTAATAGAAAAAGGACAAGTATTTGTTATAGATTATACGAAAACAGATGGTACGATTGAGAGAAAATACTACCGTTCGGATGGAGAAGTATGGAATAATAAGCCAACGACTCAGGAATTTAAAGTAGATTGAGAAAATGATTATAGGTTGTATCAGTTGGAGGCTATGCGATAAGAGTTATTAGGTTGGAGGAGAAAGAATGCTGATTACCAATGAAGATATAATTGATTTGGCTAAACCAATTTTGGGGGATAACGTTATTATATGCAAACAAATAAAGACAAACAATAATTCTGCTTTTGTTGTGAAATCAGATGGCAATGAGTATATTGTAAAGTTCTATTTATACAGAAATTGGCCTGAAAATGATAAAATACCTTATATAAATCAACTACTTCAAAAAAATAATATTCCGTGTGCAAAGATAAAAGCATATGATCGCGAAGGCAGTAAGTTTGAAAATGGATATATTATTGAAGAAAGAATAAGTGGTGTTCCAGTATTGTCTAAGGATGGGATTCCCCTAATACCAACTAATATATTCACAAGCGAATTGGAGAGATATCTTTACGATTTGCTAGCTAAGCAGGTTTCAAAGGTACATAATATAACATTTTCAAAGTTTGGATATATTAATGGTGGGCACCCAATCTATCATACGTTTCATGAATTCATGGAAGAAATGATGATGCAGTGTAATACGGATGGTTTGCTAGAACATCATGTCTTTACTAAGCCAGAGATTACAGAGCTGATACATGGGCTTTGTGAGCGCTTCAAGGAATATAGTGACCTAAAGCCAGTCTTTTGTCATGGAGATCTGTCCATGAGAAATGTTATATATAACGAGGGTGAGATTACTTTAATTGACTGGGATGATTCCATGGCACTTCCGTGGATGGCGGATGTTGCCTATTTAACTTATCCTTTCGTATGTTCTAAGGTAAAACAATTGGAGAATCGGAAAGTATTTTTAGATTCTTATATAACAGCTTACGATAAAGGTAGATTTGATACATTTGAAAAATTATACCACACCTTTCTTTCGATTAAGTATCTTGATTGGTTTTATAAGTATCGTGCAGGTAAAGGTACGCATAGAATGAAGTGTAATTTGAATGAATTGTTAAAAGATATTGGACTTGATATTCAATTAAGAGTTTGAATGGAGGATTGATATAATGCCACAAATGTCACAAGAAGAAATACTAAAGTTAATTGAATACATATCCCCTCATGCGAAGGATTACGTATATCAATCATATCAAAAAGTTGAAGTGTTATACTCAATAAACACATTACATAATAAAGGAGTTTTCATAATAGTAGATAACGAAGATTGTTGTATTTTCTACGCTTCTTTTCTTAACGATGCTAACCTAGAGGATGTTCTAGAAATTATTAGAGATAAAACTAAGGAATACTTATCAAAAAAGATTACAAAAGAATTATGTTTTAATGTGTTTGGAAATAATTCAAGAATCATTAATTTAGTAAGAAAATTAGGTTTTGTATCTGATATGGAGGGATACCACCTTGAATATAGGGGGAGAAAAGCATTACCAGAATTAGAAGAGTGTAATCTTATAATTAAGGATTTTAAAGATGGTATGTTAAAGGAAATGGTTCATTTATTTGATAGTGCTTATTATAAGCTGAATATAGATAATGGTTGGACAACCACAAGTCATGCTAATATGGAAGAACAATTTCTTGAAGAACTCAGTAGTTTGAATGAACTAAAGCAAGTCTGTTCATTTTGGTTAAAAGATGAATTAGTAGGTGCATACATATATCAGCAAAACTACATTACAGATATTGTAGTAAAACCAACATACCAAAATAAAGGTTATGGAAGTTATATATTAGCACATTGCATTAGAAATATGACTGAAAATAAGTCTACTACTCACATAAGGCTTCGAGTTGCAAAATCAAATGCTGGAGCAAAAAGACTATATGAAAGAAATGGTTTCGTTGAAATCGCTTGTTTTGCAGAACATACCTATAAATAAGGTGATAGATGATGGAATCATATAACACAAAACAGTTATTTAAAGGAGGATTATTAATGATCGATAAAAATAGGGAAGAACTTATATTTACAAAAGAATATGATATGTGGAAAGCAGCAAGCAAGAGAGATGTTGCAGCATTTAAAGAACTGGTAGCTGATGATGCTATTATGATATGTGGTGGGTATCGATGTCTTGGAGCTGAATATACAGAATATATTAAGGATTTCTACATAAGTGGATATAAGATAACTAAGGTTTTATCAGATTATTTCTAATGAGTTACCCGAGTTACAATTACTTGAAGAAAATATAACTGAGTTAGCAAATGATTTAGTTTATAATGCGGAAAAATACACCTTCTTTGATGATGCTAAGAAGGTGATCCCACTTCTTCACAATAAATATAAACTAGCGGTTGTTTCTGATGCATGGCCTTCATTAACGGATGTTTTTATCAATGCAGGACTATACTCATATTTTTCATCCTTTATAATCTCATCACAAATTGGTGTAACAAAACCGAATGAGAAAATGTATTTAACAGCTTTAAATGAGTTAAATGTTATGCCGGACAGGGCTATTTTTATTGACGATAATCTAAATAATTGTTTAGGAGCTAAGAGACTTGGTATTCACGCAATTTTATTGTGTAGAGATGAAAAATATTATATATCACAGAAGATAATGAGTATAGGAAAAGGGTATAGTGTTATTCATTCTCTTAATGAGTTGATAACCTAATATTAGGGTAGTCCTTTATAAATTTTTTTGGTATAAATTAAAATTTTTATTATCATGTTGATGTATAGACTGAGTTATCAAAGGCAATTAATGCTATGTTATATTGGACTAAAATATAAAAACACACATTCCTTAAGTATTGGAATGTGTGTTTTTAAGTCTACTCCTGCAATTTTTCAATTAGTTTTTCAGGATTTAGCATACTGCCAGGGTATTTCTTATCCCCATTAATAATATCTTTTGATTCACCAGTATCTAGAGCTGTCTGCCAAAATAGTTCAGGTGTTATGTCTGGTTTAACCTGACATGCCAAAGCATATAAACCAGCTAGATAAGGTTCCATTGTGCTCCAGCCGCCGACTGAGGAAAAACCATAATCACTCTTACTGGTAGGGTAAGCAGTGGTACGTGATCCAATTGGAACTAGAAGCATTTTACCTTTAAAATTCGTTGCTAAGGATTGTTCATAATAAGAACCAAAGCCATCAATGTGTGCAACCATGTCCATCCAAGTACTCCACTCGTAAGGCTTATAAGAATTAGTAGAATCTGGATCAGAATAGGAGTCCTTACCGATGCCGTATGTCCAAAATCCATATGTTTCAAAGAGATTACAGGATATTACGAAGATTCCTGCATCTTTTGCCTTTTCTATAGCTTTTATCAATTCGTTATATCCTTTTAATTCTGGGCACCAACTAGCGGATATGGATAATGCTCTGATTTTTTGATCTTTTGGAAGGCTTTCATTCACTTTAATTATTTTATAAATGGAATTAGTAAAATCGGTATAATCTATCACTCTTTTGTTATCTACAGTAGTAACATTGTTGGATGCTACAAAATAAAGTCCAGCATCTGGAGCAACTCCGCATGATTTTCCTACACTGAGTGAAGCAACTAATGGACCATGCATGGATGCCATATCATCACAATTAACTTCCCCATAATACTTTAGCTGTTTGCTATACTCTTCATGCTCTAATAGCAAGGTATAATCTAATATAGCAATATTTACCCCTTTTCCTGTGATTCCTTTTTGGTGGAGACTTCTTATTCCAAGGCCTGGATTTTTCCCAGATTCCATAATTGCTTTGGGATCGAACCCTTTTGGCAGCTTATCAGGCCATTTTGTTACAGAAGTATAATCGATATTACTTAATGCATCAAATTCATTTGTTAAATCGATTGAAGATAAATCACATTGTGTTAATTCAAGAACATCCCCCCATTTAGGTGCATCTTTCAGTGATGTTAGAGTCTTTTTTAGGTCTGGATAATTAGCTACTGGTGGTTTTCTACTACTAGCATCTGCAGTTATATTTGCTCCTGGTGCTTCATCCTCGCTCGTTTTTGATGTATCTGTTTTAGTTTGTTGATTGTCGGCATTCTTTCCTTTGGTTGGAATAGAGTTGGTATTATTTTTACATCCAACCAATAATAATGTTAAGATTGTAAATAATGCAATAATTCGTTTCATATTACGTATCCATCTCCTTCGTGGTCAAGCTTATAGTAGTTATGCAAAGTTAAGTTTAAACATGGAAAAAAATGTAATGCTATATATGCTTATAATACCTCTTTTGTATTTAAATGTAAATATAAGATATATGGATTAAATGATGCACTTGTAGGTTGCGAAAATGAACTTATGAGATGGTAGATGTTAACCAATAGATTATTTATAATGAAATAAAGTAAAATATAACATTCTATTATTCTATGGAGGTGCATGATGAAAAAAATAATTTTAACATCAGCAGGATTTGAAAATAAATTAATTGAACATAAATTTCTTGATATTGTTGATAAGCCATCCAATAAAATAAAGGCATTGTGGATACCAACCGCAGCTATTTATGATGATGCCAAAGCGGTACTACCTATGTGCATGGAGGATTTACTAAATGCAGGAATACTACCCGAGAATATAAAGACCTATGATCTTGACTTGGAAATGAAATATGAGGAAATGGTTACATATGATGCTGTTTATGTTTGTGGAGGGGATAGCAGGTATCTTCTTGACAAAATGTATGAAGCTAATTTTGTAAGTGTGTTGAAGAGGTTTATAGATCAAGGTGGAATCTATATTGGAGTAAGTGCAGGAAGCTATATCTGTGCGAAGGGATTTGAAGATAATCTTGGTTTTCTACCTTGTACATTAAGCGTACACTGTATGGAAGGTAGTGTAGCCGGGGACTTAGACATGAATCAATGTGAACATATCAATCTGACTAATAATCAAGCAATTATTATGGAAGATGAGAAATGCTATATTCTTGAATGAGTATGACAGAGAAAGTAAAGAATAGCTTTTTATTGGTGTTATTATAAATCCCTTGATCTTCAAGGGATTTTTATTGCGTCGGAATAAGATACAAATTTACTTTAGCATATAATTATTGAGTATAAAGTATTGATGCATGTGTACAATTAATTTGATAGAGTTGGTTTATTTACTTTATTAGATATGCTATCATAGTATCAGAATTTGAGAAATGTTGGAATGAACAGACAGAATATTAGAAGATTACATATTAAACTATGTGAGACTCAAATAAGAATAGCTCAGAGTTTGGCGTTTCTATTATAAATTAACTATGATAAGGAAAAAAGAATGCGAATATTATTAGTAGAAGATGATGTTGAAATTAGTAATATGTTAAAAGATTATCTGATAACAGAAGGATATGAAATTGTTGCTGCTTATGATGGGAAAGAAGCATTAGATGCCTTTTTAAAAGAACATTTTGATTTGGTACTATTAGATATCATGATTCCTAAAATAAATGGAATGGAGTTAATGAAGAAAATAAGACTTCAAAGCATTGTTCCCATTATAATTATGTCAGCAAAAGATACGGATTCTGATAAATCATTAGGGCTTGGCCTTGGAGCAGATGATTATATCACAAAGCCATTTTCTGTTACAGAAGTGCTGGCAAGAATTAAGGCAAATATCAGAAGAACAACTCAGTATATACCAGTTCCTATGAAAGAGGAAGAGAAAATTCTTTCAGTAGGAAATGTGACAATCAATCATGAAACCTATGTTGTTACCAAAAACGAGAAGAAGGTAGAACTGACCTCGAAAGAATATGCAATTCTTAGATTATTTATGGAGAATCCTAAGAAAGTATTTACCAAAGCTCAATTATATTCAAGGATATGGAAAGAAGACTATCTTGGTGATGAGAATGCAGTAAATGTACATATCAGTCGACTAAGAAATAAGATTGAGGATAACCCAAGAGAACCAGAATATATACTGACCGTATGGGGAATTGGATATAAACTTGGAGGTCCAAAGGAGCAATAACATGTTGATATACATAGCAACCATTTGTTTGATAGTATTACTATTAATAATAATCTCTTTGCTTTATGAGAGAAGAAAGATGCAAAAGCAAATTCATACAATTTCATTGGAACTTAATCGCATCCTAACAGACGAAACAGATGAGAAAGTCATGCTATTTACAAGTGATAATAAAATCTCCTCATTGATTGAGCAGATAAATTGTGCACTAGAAAGTCGTCAGAAAGCAAGGACAGATTTTCGAAAATCGGAACTTAGGTCAAAACGAATGTTGTCCAATGTCTCACACGATATCAAAACACCAATGACTGTCATATTAGGGTATCTGGAGATTATGAGGTTAGATAACAGGTGTCAAATGGACATGCTTGGAAAGGTAGAAAAGAAGGCAAATGAGGTCATGAACCTAATTAATGAATTTTTTACATTAGCTAAGATAGAAGCAGGAGATATAGATTTTACGATGAGTAGAATTGATATCAATGAATTCTGTAAAGAGATTATCCTAGATTTTTATGAAATTCTAACGGAAAAAGATATTCAGGTAGATATTCAGATCCCTAATAAAAAACTATATGTATATTCTAATCAGGAAGCTTTGAAACGTATTCTACTTAATCTAATTACAAATGCCCTTCGTTATGGAAGTGATGGAAAATATCTAGGGTTATATATACATGATAATGAAACTAAGATTACAATTGATATCATTGATAAGGGAAAAGGAATTAGAAAAGTACAAAAAGAGCATGTTTTTGAACGCTTATATACAATGGATGACTCGAGAAATAAGGAGGTACAAGGCAATGGACTTGGACTAACCATTGCAAAAGAACTCGCAGAGAAGTTAGGTGTAACTATTTCTCTAGAGAGTGAACCGTATATCAGAACAGCGTTTTCCTTGGAACTTAGTCGTATCAAATATTAAAATTATGGTTAAGGTGTCATAAGTCTATCTCAGTCTAAATTGTGTATATTGATGTATAAATATTAATTTTAGCGTAGTCTGGCCGAAAGTATCGTCTATTTTGGGTAAGAAAGAAATTTGTAAGATTTATTCAAGAGTTTTGAAAATTTTGTTTGCTAAACTTATGAATGAACAAACAAAAGGAGAGAAATGTATGCAAAATATTTTAACTACAAATAAACTTACAAAAAAGGTTAAAGGAAAAGATATAGTATCAGAAGTAAATATGCATATTCCGAAGGGGCAGATCTATGGTTTTCTAGGACCAAATGGAGCAGGTAAAACGACTACCATGAAAATGCTAACGAATCTTTGGAAACCTACATCAGGTGAAATTATTTTATTTGGGCAAAAATTAATGCCAGATTCGTATGCGGTATTAAAAAGAATGGGAAGTATTATAGAATTCCCAACATTTTATGAGAATCTTAGTGCAAAGGAAAATATGAAGCTCCATTGTGAATATATGGGGTATTATAGTCCAAACTGTGTAGAACAAGCATTAGATATGTTACATTTATCGAATGCATCGGATAAGAAGGTAAAGGATTTTTCATTAGGTATGAAACAACGATTAGGAATTGCGAGAGCTATTCTGACAAAACCAGAATTGTTAATATTGGATGAGCCTACGAATGGACTGGACCCAGCAGGAATGAAACAAATTCGTGATTTACTAACGATGTTATGTGAAGAGTATGGAATTACTATTCTCATTTCTAGTCATTTACTGTCCGAAATCGAAAGTATCGCGCATACAATAGGTGTGATACATCATGGTAAAATGTTAAAAGAGATATCCATGAAAGAAATATCTGATATGGGATTAGAATATATCGAACTTACAACTCCGAATGTCAAACAGGCAGCTTATACGATGGAGGAGAAAATAAATTTACATAATTTCAGGATTATGGAAGAGCATTATATTCGAATTTATGATACTAAGGTTTCATCTCAGGAACTTTCTAGGGTATTAGCAGATAATCATATTGCAATTGAAGGATTAAATATGAAATCAGAATCGTTAGAAGATTACTTTATAAAGCTTACAGAGGGGGTACAATAATATGTGGAAATTAATTAAGTTAGAGTGGACAAAGAATCATGTTTCAAAATATATTCTGGGAGCTGTTATTGTAACAGGGGTAATCGGATTATTAATGTTTGCACAATGCTATCTTGGTATAGCCAATGATGCATCTAGTGGAGTGCCAGATTCTGTACCTGGAATGGATACTATGGCTCCACAGATTGAATTATTTACAAATTTGTGCTTTTTAATCTTCACTGCAGCTATGATGTCATCCTTTATCATAACACCATATATGAATAAAACAATGAATCTGATGTTTAGTTATCCAATCAAGCGTCAGAAAATTGTTATCGCACAAATGTTATCTGTATGGCTATTTTGCTTTGTGGCATTATTGGTGGGAAAACTACTTATATATACTATACTTACAACAATGAAAGGAAGTTTTACCGCTTATTTTACGCTTGGATATAATATGGCGGACGTAAATTTCTATGTTCAGATTCTATTGAAAACCGCTGTAACCGTAACACTTGGATTTATCGCCCTTTATGTTGGAACATCAATGAAATCATCAAAAGCAGCAATTATCACCTCGTTTTTATTGTTTGCTGTGATGAATGGAACGGTTGGAGATTTTTCATTAAGAGGGAATGCAATAGTTCCAATAACGTTAGTAATCATTTCTTTAATTTGCGCATATTTATCGATTTATAAGGTTGAGACAAAAGATTTAAAATAGTTTGAACTCCTATCTATAGCACTCAGAAAAAGCAGATTATTAATACCTATGATGTTTCTGGAGTATTAGAGAAAATTAAAAAAAGAAAATAATACTGACAAAGATTGATATTAATGGACAGGAGTAAAGATATAATAATAGTTATAATGAAGTATTATTATATGGTAAGACCTACAATACGAAGTCTTGTAACCAAATCAGGGGGAATGGAAATGCCAACCGAATCAACAAAAAGTACAAATCCTATTTCAATACAAATGGTGCAGGATATTATTGAATATATCGAAGTTAATATTCAAGATAGCTATCTAGAGAATATTCAAGACAATCATCAAGATATTCATCAAGATAGTATTTCTGAGATTTTAAATCCAAATAATATTGCAGATCACTTCTTCTTAAGTGTATCTACACTTCATAACTTATTTAAGCTGGCTTGTAACATGACTATTATGGAATATATACGTAACAGGCGACTATCACTTGCGGGTAAAGAGCTACTACAATCTAACATACATATTATAGACCTAGCACTTAAGTATGGATATGAAACACCAGAGGCATTTACCAAGGCATTCACAAGATTTCATGGATTTCCTCCAAGCTTTGTGAGAAGAACATATGTGGATACCAAGGTATTTCATCCAATCAAGATAAAGATTGAGATAAGCGGTGGATGGGATAATATATCAGAGGACAGTAGGAAGTCTTTACTGACAAAACATAATTCTCCGGAACAAGAAAAGAACTTCATAACTTGTTATGATAATCCTACCAAATATAAAGGAGGAATATCTATGGAGAAGCCAAGATATGAATATCACATTAACTTAAAAGATATGAAACAGAAAGAGGACTGGGAGATTCTATTATCAATAGCCAAAAAGCTAGAACAAGAGCAGATTAAGTTTAAAGTAGACGGTAAGACGATGATATTTGCACATGGATTAGAATTTAAACTTGAGAAAATCTGTCTGACTTTTAAGTGGAAGGAAGAGAAAAACGTAAAGGATTTCTTTCATTATGATGGAAATGCAGTAAGTAGCCATCAGGGATTCAAATATTTTGATGTAATATTTGAAGGTATGAAAGTACGATGTATGTTCTACGGAGATTGCCCAGGTGATGATACGGATGAATTTCTTTATCGAAATGCGGAACCAGTGGACGTAGATGGTCAGATTATGAATGTGCAGACATTAGAATTCTATTATGAAAATTCCGAGCCAAATAATGAATACTATAAGTTGGTGGAAGAATGGTTAAAAAGTAAATAATACGAGGTTATGTAAAATCAACCGCAATCTAGAAATCCCCTGATCAGGGGATTTTTTGCATTAAAGTCATGGTTTATAAAGTATCAATTAAGTTGTGGGAGTGCTATCAATGAAAAAATAAAGTTATACGCCTGCTTGGTAGGATTTACTTACCATTTACGTAAGTGTAGTGGTTATGGTTATATACTTCGATTTACTTGAATAATGGTAAAAATAGTATATTTGTGCCGAATCATATGATACAATAACAATATGGTACTTATTGGAATGATGGTAGATTGTATCATAATAGGTGATTGAAAACAATCTCTTTGACATTGATGAATAACCTATAAGATGAACAGGAGTATGATAAAAATGACAATGCGTAAACTAGAATTACATGAAAGAAAAGAACTAATTCAAGTATTTCAAAATCCAACTAGTGCCATCATATTAGCTTCTTTATACAAAGATATTGGTGAAGCGTGGATGGATGAAAATCATAACAGGATAATATTGGTGGAAAATTCATTTTATATTGATGGACAACTCCCTGATAAGGAATTGATGGATTTTGTGATGAAACAGGTATTAAGAAAAGAGTTAAACTTATTCTATATAATACCTCAGAATATTGAAATGAGTACATATTGCGATAAATACTACAATCAGGATAACGACCAATATTCTATCATAAAATCTGAGCGTCACTTAATGGATATTGATATGAATAAAATAAGTCAGGATACTTTAATGAACTTTATAAGCGATTTACCGGAACAGTATCAGTTAAAGCCAATTACTGAAGAACTGTTTTATACTGCCAGAAATACAGATAAGTATTTAAATAATTTTATAAGTCTATTTCACGATTACGATGATTTTGAAAAAGAAGGATACGGTTATTTTATTCTTGATGGTTCTGATATTATTGCAGGAATATCTTCTTATGCTAGATACAAAGATGGTGTTGAAGTACAAATCGCAGTAAAACCTGAATATAGAGGTCAACATCTGGCACGGTCATTAGGCGCAACATTTATCTTAGAATCTAAAAAAAGAGGATTATATCCTTGGTGGGATTGCGCAAATCCTACATCAGAACATATTGCAATGGAATTGGGGTATGTGCTAAAACAAGTCAATCCAATTTACAAATATTTGATGAAAAGATAGTATGATGCCAACATGCGTTTGAAGAATCTTCTAAAGCACGTAGTAAAATACTAACTAATTTCTTATTTTGCATATGCGGTGCTTAATAATAGCAATTTAGAAAGAGAAAAAAAAAAATCATTTGCTATTATATAATTACCGTACGGAAAGGAAAAAGTTATGGAAACTGAAATTATATCAAAAGCCAAAAATTACATTGTACAGCATTTGAATACTCAAGTTACTTTAACTGATATTGCAAAATCATGTGGTTATTCGACTTATCATTTTTCTCGTGAATTTCATAAATCCACTGGGTTCAGTGTTATGGAATATATAAGAAAAGAGAGACTAATGGAGGCTCGAAAGAAATTGCTACCAGGTAAGAGTATTTATGAAGTTGCACTTGAATATGGGTTTGATACACATACTGCGTTCACAAATGCTTTTTTTCGATATACAGGTTGTAATCCAAGTGAATATCGCAAACATGAAGAAAAGCACACTAATTATGTTAAAGGAGAGATAAGAATGAATGAATCATCTATCGTTGTTCGCATGATTGAGATGACAGATGTCAATGATATGTGGGAAAATGTATTTTCAAGAAATACACCCGAAGAAATCAGAGAGCGTATCCAAAAGGATTTAGATGGATATGATGACAGAATACATTTCCATGTTGTAGTAGAATATAATGGAGTCGTAGTTGGTAATTTAGGACTTGAACGTTTTAATAAATATAGTCGCTATGCTAATTTATGTGATTTTGTTATTCATCCTGATTATCAGGGGAATGGATTAGCAAGAAAAATGATAAATAAAGTAAAGGAAATAATCAAAGATACAAATATAGAAACGTTGCAAATACAAACAAGCATAGACAGTGAGGAAACAAAGAATAAGTATATTTCATTGGGATTTACTGATGTTGTCAAATCAGGAACATTAAGTTATTTAATGATGGCATTATAATTAGTGAGGCACTTTCATTACAATGGAAGTGCCTCACATGCTTATTTTCATGAGGTTTTGAATTAGAAGGAGTAAATACTTCTTGAAGTTTAATTAGTTCTTTCATTTACCTGTAAAAAGTCACAAAAAAACAAGTTTTTTGTGGCTTTTTTAAGTGAAATTCAAAGTGTTTTTTATAAACTATCAACTCTAAAATCAACTCTAAAATCAAACCTGAATATATTGGTAGATAATGTATATTTATGCCAAGTTATATGATACAATGGGAACAGATAGTAGAGAAAGAATTAATTTTATGCGTTATTACCTTAATAAGTGAATGATACATATTTAAAAAATGCTGAAATTAACATAAAGTGGAGGATATCAAATGAATATAGAATTTATACATGCTTACCTGAACCTAGAAGATTATATTCAGGAAGAATATCAGAATCAGGACACGTGGAAGAGAATCATGGTAGATCCATTCTGGAGCATCATATCACAATGGGCACCTTTTCCAGAAGAACATAAAATGCCTATGCATTACCTTGATAAAAGTGAGGCGATACGTCAATTAGAAATATTAAAAAATGTTGACTGGAATAAGGTCATGGAGTCTTTTGATATGATATGTCAGGCACTACCAAAAGATGATGAAGATACGATGTATGTAGCAATCTATCCTTCCAATACATATATGTCGGAGGGCCTTTACGGAACAGGAGTATGGGGCAATATTATATTAAATATCAATGCGATAAATGATAATTTTGAACAATGGATTCCTTTTGTTTTTGCTCATGAGTACCATCACAATGTCTGGGGTAATTACTGGTATTGTATTCGTAACGGAGAAGGGATGCAGGGTAATTTTCTTGAAAATATTATAATTGAAGGTCTAGCAGATGCTTTTGCAGAAAGTATATTTCCAGGCATGAATCCTTCTTGGCATCACGGAGTGAGAAGAGAGGAAGAAGAAGCAGTTTGGGATAAAATCAAAAGTGTCGCTGAAAGTTGCTTGCCAATTGAAGAGGTTCAAAAATATATATTTGGCTGTGAAGAGTTAGGAATACCTCAAAATGCAGGGTACTATTTTGGTATAAAAATAGTAAGAGCGTATATGAAGAAATATCAGATTGAGGATATGAATGAGTTATTGAAAATACCTGTAAGAGATATCTATGTTGGAGGTATGAAAGGTTAAGAATGATACAGTTATAAAATAGAAACATCACAATTCATATCAAGATATTAACAGCTTTCATATAGTATTCTTTATTGGAAGGGAGGCGAAGAACCTTGTATGAATGGAATGAAGCAATACAAAAAATGATATATTGGATTGAAGAGCATATATGCGAAAGTCCATCACTTCTTGACATGTCAAATCAGATTGGATATTCACCATATTATTGTTCAACTAAGTTTCATGAGATTGTGGGAATGACAATGAAAAGCTATGTGTCAGGACGTAGACTTGCAAAGGCCACACTTGAAATACGTGATACAAGTGAGCGTATTCTTGATATAGCAATTAAATATGGTTATTCCTCTCAAGAAGCTCTGACGAGAGCTTTTGTTAGTGCCTACGGATGTACACCGGCGGCATACAGACGTAAACCTATTCCAATAGCACTTTCTAACATACAAGTAGTTTTGTTTCCTGATTATTATATGAATAAAGGAGAACGAACAATGAATAAAGCATGTTTAAAAGATCCAGAGATACGTATGGAATATATTCCAACACATAAGTACATTGGTATATGGAGTAATGAAGCAGATGGATACGGTGATTTTTGGGCAAATAATAATTGTGATGAGATATGCGGTATTATTGAAAGTATGAGACACTTATCAGATCCAGTTGTTGGATGCCATATGGCGGGTTGGCATTTTGTAAATGGTGAAAGAAAGTATTTTTATGGTTTTGGGGTACCAATTGACTATAATGGCGATATTCCAGAAGGTTTTACTATGAAGGAATTCCCTGGAAGCTATTATCTTGTATTTTTCCATCCACCTTTTGATTATCTAAAAGATAACAACGAGGTAATGGGGAAGGTTGAAAGTCTTGCATGGAAATACGATATTGAAGCCAAGGGCTTTGAAACCCAAAAGTACCAATGGAATGAAGAGGTTTGTCAGGACTATCAGCGCCATTATCCAGAAGTGCTTGGATATGAGATTTTACGTCCTGTAATAAGAAAGTAAATTAGAATATGAAACGTAACTCCTTAGAGGTCTTAAGATTTAAGTCTCTAAGGAGTTTCGTTGTTTCAATTGATCCAGTAACCATATTCTATAAACTTATAAAATCAAGCCTCTAAGGCTTGATTTCTCTAGAGTCTACGTATCGTAGACCCGATTCAACTAGTGATATCTTGCGTTTTGTGGTATAAAAATCATAATAAGAATATGTTAAAGATAACCAGGAGGATGAGTGAATATGGATAGTATAAAAATAGGATATTTTATAGCGGAGTGTCGCAAGGAGAAACAGATTACTCAACAACAACTTGCTGATCTACTGAATATCACGAACAAAGCAGTATCAAAATGGGAGACAGGAAATGGTTTACCTGATATTGCAATTCTTACAGAATTGGCAAGTATACTGGATGTGACCGTTGATGAAATTCTAAGAGCTAAGAAAAATGATCATACCATTACGGTATCAGAGGATTCGAAGAGGGATATCAATACCCAGAAAGAGAAGAAAGATAATACAGATGCGGTGATAAGTTATTTAGTCCATAAATCAATAAATAAATTTAAATTAATGGCTATTGTCAGCACCATATTATCAATCGTTGGTGTTATCATACAGTATTTTATCTGGTCTGAGACGAAAGACTTAACAGGTTGGTTATTTGGTTGTTGGTTTGAGGTCTGTAGTGCAGGTGTCTTCTATTATTATAGAACAATGATGAAAAATCAAATCGAAGACTATAATGCTACAGCTGATATAAAACAAGATGTAAAAGATATCACCAATCCATATTTGAGAGTTTTGATAGTAGCATGGGTGGTTATGCTGTTCACGATTTTCTTTTATCTTATTTAAAGAAAGTTAAGTAAAAGAGAGCAATAAGATAAGAGTATAAAAATAGGTTATAAAAAAGAGGCTAATGAAGAGAGCTGCTTACATAAAAAGCAAGATAATATATTAGTAGGAACGAAAGAAAATATGATATGATAGAAAATAAATGATACTAAGGAGAGAAAGAATATGAACATTGTAAGAGCAGATAAAAAAGACATCCAAGGGATTAACCGATTATTAAGTCAGGTATTAATGGTGCACCACGAAGGACGTCCTGATTTATTTAAAGCTGGTGGAAAGAAATATACTGACGAGCAGTTATATGATATGTTTGAAGATGATACCAAACCTATTTTTGTTGCAAAAGATGAGAAAGAAAATGTTGTTGGATATGCATTTTGCGTATTTCAGCAGCACCTAGGAGACAATATCCTGACGGAGGTTAAGACGTTATATATTGATGATTTATGCGTGGATGAAAATATTCGAGGTCAACACATAGGTCAAAAGCTTTATGAATACGTTTTATCCTACGCCAAACAACACGAGTGTTATAATGTGACATTAAACGTATGGTCCTGCAACCAAAGTGCGATAAAGTTCTATGAGAAATGTGGGTTAAAGCCACAAAAAATAGGGATGGAAATAATACTTTAGAGTTCAAAAATGGTTTAATAATATAGAATTATATGGTAAGATATTGGAGAATAATTTGAATTAAAAGGTTAAAGAGTAAAAGAAATAAGATTATGAAAGGATGCCACGTTGGATTCTTTTGCTCGTTATTATATGTGGCAGTATCGCAGGTCAGTCTGTGATATATGATGGGTTAAATAAATGTTAGAATTCAAATATGATACACAATTGTTAATTGAAGGAAAAGACCTTGATGAAGACGCAATCAATGATTATTTTACAAATAATTTTAAAGGAGATTGCTTATTAGCTGTTGGAGATGATGAACTTATTAAAGTCCATTATCACACGAATGAGCCATGGAAGGTATTAGAATATTGTTCAGGATTAGGCGAAATATATGATATTGTAATCGAAGATATGGAGAGACAAGCAAAGGGATTACAAGGCTAAGAATCCATAAGACTAAGGATATAAAAGACTAAGGATATACAAGGCTAAGCTTTTACAGAGGAGAACGTTAATAACCAAAAGATTATTAACGTTCTTTTTTACACACATTTATAGATTGACGGTAACTATTTATAATTAGGATTCAGCGTTAAAGTTGAATACGGTGATGTTTGATTAATTCGTACGAATTCCTTCATTAATTACCTGATTAAATACTTCTGCAGCAATACTTGTGATATCAGGATATAACGATAGTCTTGTTATACCAAAATGTTCAAGCTGATTCTGAATCTTTTCAAAGTCTTCCCAGGCAATATTGATTTTATAAAGATAATCACTACTATCAGGTTGTTTGTTTAATCCAACAAGATCTTTAACACGAGGAAATACGGTGAAAGTTCCTTTTTGTGCGACAATTCGAGTGGTGTTATTAGGACCAATAGCAGCAGCTGGTTTCGTGCTATTTAAGATATTGCTATCAGGGCCAAAGTATAGATTAAAAGACTCTTCTTCAACATTTGGGATATACCCTGGTTTCAGATAGCTATGGAAGGAAAATGCTTCATTTAAAGTGACCGGATTAAGTACCCAAACAGATGCATCAATGCCCTTTTTAAGAGAGGGATCTGTTGGATCAGTTGCGAAGAATAATGCGGTTAAGGCATCACTGCTCCAGTCAAGGATACGTGCTGGAAGTTCATAATGCCTTAACATAAATAACCAGCTCCAATAGGAAGTAACTCCACCAGGTAGAGGAAAGGCTGGAAGCCTCTCAACATAAGGAATTGCCAATGATTTAAATTTGGATAGAAAAGCTGTTTCGTATAAAGGATTTAATTGAAGATCCTTCTTTTTTCTGGTGATTGTAGGAAGTAAGTCAAAACCTTCTTGCGCCTGCCCGCGAAACCATAAGGTACATTTATTTTCCGTCCCAGGATCACATAAGATTGAAAAAGCATGATCAATAGCGGATAGATATTCCTCTATGCTTTTTACACGCACTTGCTTTATTGTATCTTTAGGAGGGGGAGTCTGTTCTAGTTCCTGTTTATCCTCCGTAACGGCATATTTTACTGAAAAATCATTATGCATATAAGCTCCCTTCTGTAGCTTTCAGCGACTATAAATTAGGTAATCATGTTAATATCCTATATCAAAGGCTGATGATGTCATAAGGATGAATAGGATCTACAGCCAATATGTTTTTTACATAGTTGTAGTTTACTCTAATTGCGTGATATGGATATTTGTACTGGCTACTACACTTAGGATTACATTTGCCTCCACATACAGTATCACAGTTACCGCCCGCAGCAGTTAAGAAGAAGTCAAATTTATAATGCGGGTCATAATAGCGGGTAGGAGGCTTGCAATGTCTGTGGTGAGAGGAAACAGTAATCATACTTCTATAATGTTTATCAAGAATATCTTTACTAAATAAAGTGGAGTATTGGTTATTTAGAACATGAGATGGATTACCATTACCTATTGTACCTATTTGTGGTGGAATGTGCATATCAACAATGAAGCGAATCTTATTACTTACTCCTTGCAGATAAGTCATCCATTTATCAATCTCTTTGATTTCTTTTTCAAATTTGCCTATATCTACTGAACCAAAGCTTCCTCTATTTCCATAACCTGTATTTAAAAGTACGATTCTTAAGTACAATTTATTGAGTGGAACTACCTGTACATCTGGATGGGGCGCTGATGGATCCGATTTAAATAATTCATCTGCAGCCACGAGATTATTGAAGGCAGTTAAATCATAGTTCGTTACTTGACCGTTTACTTTAATTAACTTAAAATCATGATTTCCAGTATTTAAAAATAAAGGAATCTTATCTTTATCATTCGTATATGGGTCATAAAGAGTCTTCCAAGTCTTATCTATGAATATCTGAAGGTTATCTATACCATGATCGGTAGCATCTCCTCCATGAACAATGCATAGAATGTCACCATTGGTATTCGAAGATATAATCTTTTTTAGCAATTGTTCATATTTGGACTCAGGTGATTGGCTACATCCAGACATGCCAATATGAGTATCGCCCATATAAACGATAGAAAAATTCGAAGGTAGTACAGTTCCACTTTTCGTAAATGCATCTTCTTTTACTTTAACAATACGATATGCTTCTGAATTTAATTTTGGTCTTGTCGCAGCCATAGCACATCCCACCTAACATATGTTATTTGATACACTACCGATTGCAGTTATATTGCTGCCTAGAATAGATGCTGCATCAACACTGTTGTAGATTAGAATAACATCGATAAAGTATGTGTACTGCTTTCCACCTGCTACTTCATCTATAAAATCCATGGAATAAGTCTCGTATTTCTCTAAGGTAAGAAATACCGTTTCACTTTCTGATCCTAGATCTCCGGATAGATTAACTACATATGGCATGGAAGCCAATTCAGTAACGTTACCGTTTCTATCTTTTCTGTTTAACTTAAAGAGTAAATTAAGTTGTTCTGTTAGTGAAATGGTGTATTTTAAAGTACAGTTATAACTAATCTCTAACTTGGCGCTTGCAAAATTTCTGGTATCTACAGTCAATTGTCCCACAGAGATTCTATCCTCAATACCCATGTTATCTAAATCAATATAATTGGTTTTATTACTTTCAAATACTAACATAATATACCTCCCCTAATTGTTATGAATTAAAAATATCTAGTGAATGAGTAAGATGCCTATAATATCATATGCAAGATGTCGAAAAATGTGCTATTTTGTAATAAAGAAAGGGTGAGAGAAGTAAAGAAGAAAACCCGAGAGTAAACCAAGTAATAGATCCAAAGAATTAAACCAAAGAATTTAACTAGAAAGTTAAAAGATATAATTAAAAAAATAGAATATGTAAATGTTTTACTTGTGTTGTTTGACTTCCGATATTAGGAAAAGTATAATTGATTTAATAAATTAATTGATTCGAAAGGAGCATTATGAGGAAGAAATTATTAATAGTTGTTATAATGCTTCTATTATGTTGTTTGTTTGCTTCTTGTACAAAAGGTGCAAAAACAACACAATCTCATACCAAAGAAAGTATTCAACCATATGAGCTTACAAAGAGTGATTCAGATTTATTACAAACGTTGAATCTACAAGATAAAGCAAATATTTTTACTTTTAAGGCGCCAAAAGCAACCAGAAATCTTGAAGTAAGCACTTATGTCCTAAATAAGGAATGCAAATGGGAAGAAAATGGTCATGGAAAAGTCTCAATTGATGATACGAATCGCAATATGTTAGAAGGTACTTTTTCCATGTTGTTGAGTGATCACTATAGTATTGAATTTAATATTGATACTATGGGAAAGGCATCATATAAATCTGATGAAATAGTCTTAGATCAACAAAAGCTTGCATCCTCGAAAGTTTATTTATCTCAGAACAAAAGGATTAGACTAGGCAAGCAGATACCAGTTGCAATTATGGTATATGATAGTGGGAATTCTATGAAGACTTATAGTGTAGATGATTATTTTCATCCACAAAAATTTCAGGGAATGGATTTAGTGCAAGCTGTGGTTTTAAGATTTTCTGATAATGAGAAGTAGTTTTTGTTGAAGATGATATAATATTTCTGTAAAAAACAATTGACTACCACCTTGGGTGTTGGCTTATGATAATTTTAGAAGTTAAGTTGGAAAAATAATTATTCATCCAGGCTTATTTAAAATTATACGAGTTTGAACAAGTCAACAATAAATGGAAAGGCAAGGGTATTAAGTATGTTAATTAACGAAGCTAGTAAGAAAACAAATTTAACGAAAAAGGCAATTGAATACTACACAGAACACGGATTGATATTCCCGGAGGTATTAGAGAATGGGTATAGATATTTCAATGAAAGTGATATTGAACGATTAAATCATATCTCAGTTCTTCGTAAGCTAGGACTAAGTACGGTTGAGATAAAGGCAGTACTTGATGATAAAAGTGGAGATATACTAAAAGACTTATCTCTACAGAAAGAATTAAGTGTGCAAAGAGAGCAGAGAAAGAAAGACATTCTTTATCAATTAAGTTGCGGTAAAAGTTATGATGAAATAAGTGACGATATGAAAGCCATTGAACAAAGTGCTACCATAACAGAAAAACTATTAGGTGCTTTCCCAGGATATTATGGTAGGTTCATATGCCTTCATTTTGCCAGATTTCTGAATGAAGTGCCAAGAACAAAGGAGCAAAAGCTGGCATATAACGAAATCATTGAATTCCTAGATAATGTTCCTTCCATAAACTTTCCGGAAGAGATACAAGCTTATTTTGATGAAAGCACAGAGCATATGACTACAAATCATATTAATAAAATGCTAGATAATATGAAGCAAACTTCTGAGAATCCAGAAAGATTTTTAGAGGAAAACAAAGAAATGTTAGAGCAATATCTAGCATTCAGGCAGTCCGATGAATATAAGAATTCTCCTATGTATCAATTGCAATGTTTGTTACAGGAGTTTAATAGAACAAGTGGATACAATGATATATTTATTCCAGCAATGAAGAGGCTAAGCGTATCTTATGCAGAATATTCTAGACAATTGGTAATTGCTAATGAGAAATTCTTATCTAAGTATCCCGAGGCTGAGAAGATATTAACGATTCCTAAGGAATAGGATTAAATTGACTTTCTTTTTTTTGGAAACTATAATGATAATAAGATATATTAAGAAGCCAATATTCTACTGATTAATATATCTATATAAAATTATTAGGAAAGGATGATAAACATGAAGTATATAGAGAAAATGAAAGCACAAAAAACAGTTATAACATGGAGGGAGAACAGAAAATAACCTCCCTTACAGAAACGGAGGACTTTTATGTCATTTAATTGGATCGATAAATCACAATACACATTGGATAGTTTTTTATTAATGGATCGATGGCTTATTCGCATGATCATAAATACAAGTAATAACTGGCCTGAATATGCTGAGAACCTATCCTTAGCTTTAGCGTCAAAGCCATATGTTGCTTGGTATTGTAGTAAAAAAGCGCCTGAAATAAAGGAAAAAGTAGAACAACTAGTTCTATCAGCGCCATTAAATGCTACTAATGAGCAAATCAAGAAAGCCGAGGAATTCATTGTAGAAGCAACTGAAACTTCTATTATTTATACTGACCCTATCAATATGAATCGAAATTGTAATTATATTTACAACTGGAAAGAAGAACGTCTATTAGAGTTAGTTGATTTCAAGGATAAGATTGTATTGGATATTGGTAGTGGCACTGGAAGGTTAGCCTTTGCAGCAGCAAAACTAGCACGAAAGGTATATGCCTCTGAACCAACCGATATGCTTCGTGAATATATGAAAGATAAGATAAAAAATGAGGGTATTTCAAACGTGGTAGTTGTAGATGGGACAGTGGAACACATTCCTTATGAAGATAACACTTTTGATATAGTTATGTCTGCACATGTAGTAGGTGATTATTACGATGCAGAAATTGCAGAAATGGAAAGAGTAGCAAAAAATAATGGTTATATACTTGATTGCATCGGTGACGATGATAGAATAAGGGAAAAACCTGATGAAGAAATGCTAAAGAGAGGGTTTGAATATTTATATCATAAGAGTACTTTAGGTGGTGATATCTATCGATATCGAAAACAGGTAATGAAGTAAATATGAATATACATAGTTCGTTAAGAGCAGAGAATTAATTAATAGACTTCCTAGAAACTTTGAATAGTAAAGTTTCTAGGAAGTTTTTTGTTGCATATATTTTGAGCTTTCTTTCCTCCGGTGAAATCATTTAATTACTAGAAATCACCAAAAACATGTCATTCGTCCGAAAAACATGTCGTCTGTCAGGAATTCAACAAAAATGAAATGGATTGTGATAGAATATGGAAAATGAACAGAGGATATAAATGAAAACCCTGCGAATAGATAGGTAAGATTTTGAATGGAGGAGGGAACAAAGTGTGCTTGACTTAGAAGTAAGGATTGATATACTAAAAGGTAAAGTAGATGAAATAATCAAATATACAGAAGAGTTAGAACTGATGCGGGATCGAGTCTATCATGTTATGCGAGAGGTAGAGGGTACAACACTTGGAAATAGTGTATCGAATCAACTAGATCATATAATAGAAGAGATCATTCATGAAAGTATTACTATGAAGCAGTATTATAGCGTATTAGAATCTGCTATTCAGTCATACGAAAGAACAGAAAACAAGATAGTAGAAAAATATGTTCAATCTAAAACCGATGAAAAGGAACATAAGAAAGAACATAAGAAAAAGAAAAAAGAAAAATCAGCATGGGATCATGTAGGTGATTTTTTTGTTGGAGTAAGAAATGGCGCAGGTGATCTAGCAAATAAAGCGGTAGATAAAGGGAAGGATGCTATTGATTTTGCAGCCGGAACAGTAGGAGAAGCAGTATCTCAGGTAGCTAGTGTCAAGGATGTTGTTGTTAATCTAGATGATATCGCTTTAGCAGATCTAACATCATTTCTTGATAATCCAGAAGAGTATAAAAGAAAGACGAAGAATCAGGTGGAAAAAGGAAATTTCACAGATGATGTGACCTTATTGGGGACAGGAATATCCATGATGGCAAGTGCTTTTGGAGTAGATGCACCAATGGATGCCAGAGATCTTGCCGCAGATGTGAAAAACTTTGATGGTTCAAAGAAAAAGGCAGGAACAATATTGGTAGATTCCTTAGCCTTTTTACCGCTAGCAGGGGTATTTAAGAATGCGGATGAATTGACATCGCTTAGTAAAAAAGCAGTTAAGGTAAAGCGAGGAGTTAAAGTTACAAAGGCTGTAAAAGGTGCAAAGAAGGGAGAAAAAGTAGCAAGTGAAGTTGCGGTAAATAAGACTGGTAATAATTTGACAGATTATTATGTAGGGCCAAATGGTAAAGCATTACCAAGCCAATATAAAGATTGGATTGGTACAAATATACAAGAAGAATTATTAAATCAAGCAGAAAATCCTCAATTGAAAAACGCAATAAAACAGTTATATAGGGGTAAATCATTTATTGGAGATGGAGGTACTGCTGACGTTATTAAATTTGAGCAAGAAACTGGGATTATGTTGGGAAAAAATGGAGGTTCACATGTTCAAAAGGGAATCGATTTGGCAAGCTATATTGAAAATAAAATTTTAACCCAAAACTTAAGTGAAACGGATAAGGCATTGGCAACAAAATTATTAAATGATTTAAAAAATGCATTAGGTAGGTGAAATTGATGGAATATGATAATTTATATTTAGAATTTAAAAAAGAGGTGCCTGAGTGTTTGGGATTTTTCGACAAAAAAGAAACTGATAACCTTGTTGATGATACAGTAGGAGTTCATATTTCATTTGGAATGGTCGTAGTTCCATATATTTGTAATATTATTAATGACAAAAAAACTGAGGAGATAAAGAAAGTTTTTGACTTTATAGAAAAGATGGCAGTTAGCAAGGATATTAAGGTTCAAGAAGTATTGGATTTTACAGTCTTAGAAGGATTAGCGGATGAAGGATATGATGTGTTAGAACGATGTAAAAAATATATGAAAATAAATACAGTACAGCATTGTGAGGAAGTTGAAAAATATTTTTATTAATTAAATTATGGCTTTATTTTAGAACTTTTAAATACTTAAATACTAGTTTCTTAATTCAATATTTGTGGTAGTATAGGTTATACTATATTTAAAAATGGAATAAGAGTTATTTAGTACTCATCTATTATCTAGACTTCCTAGAACTTTGAATATTAAGGTTTCTAGGAAGTTTTTTGTTGTCTATATTTTGAACGTTCTTTACTTTTGCGAAATCAATTAATTACAAGAAATCAATCAAAAATATGTCATTCGTCCGAAAAACATGCTGTCTGTCAGAAATTCAACAAAATTAAATGAATTATGATAGAATATGGAAAATGAATAGAGGGTCTAAGTGGCACCACAATGTTCGAGAATTGAGTATTGGAGGGGAATAAATGAGAAGTAAAGAGTTATTAAATGAGTTACAAGTTATAATCAATCAGACTAGGATAGTTGCGTGTATATCGCCAGGTTCAATTGATGAGACTATTTATAAAAAGTGTTATAAAGCTAATAAAAATATTGAATCTAATGTACGTTTTAATAAAAATGATTTGATAGGTTTTAGTAGACCATATGCTGACAAATATGGATATAATGCACCTTTATTAGAACACATAAGTAGGATGGAAAAATTAATCGAGATGGAATAGGATCATTATGATTATTAGATAAATTAGTGAAGTTTTTGAGCAACTTAATTGTGTGGATAAGGCATATTTATTATGGATGGTAAGAAATAATCAAGCAAGTTATTTATTGATATTAGATTCTTGTGAAAACAGTGAATTACTTTTTTCTCAGATAGCAGAGGTTAGTAGATCATGTTTATCGGGAAAATTGTTAGATATAATACCAGTAAATTCTTCTTTTGGTAAAGTGGCGATTAAAGATCATACTGCATTTTATAGTAGAAATTAATAGTTTTAAAAAATAGATACACTCTATCTAGCTTTTTGCTAGAAGGAGTGTTTTTATTATGAGAATTAACAAAAGGAATTAAAGTATGGGAGTACAGAAAAGAAGAATTGGAGTATATCTATTCCCTCTCTTCTTGACTTCCCACTATTAGGAAAAGTATAATAAATACATAACAGAAAGAAGAGGTCACTATGCACGATAAACGAGGTAAATACTCAGTACAGTTTTAACAGTCAGCAGGTTGTACTGAGGTTAATGAATAAAGGATGCTGGCTATAAAGCTGTGCTGCTTCATGGTAACTACCAATAAGTATAGACAAGGAGCATAGTGATGCAAAACTTAAATCAATATATAAAGAAAATAGACCGTGTAGAATATGTTATAACAGATGCTTGCACTAGTAGGTGTAAACATTGTTCAGAAGGCGATTTAAAAGGGAAACATAGATTGGATGCTGATATTGCAGCAAATGCATTAATCGAATTAGCACAGTATTATGAGATTCATTCTATTATGACATTTGGCGGAGAAGCGTTATTATTTCCTGAGAAAGTAGCCAAGATACATACAGTAGCCAGACAATGCAAGATAGAGCAACGACAACTTATAACAAATGGCTGCTTTTCTAAGGATATGAAAAGAATTGAAGAAGTAGCTTGTATGTTAGAGGAAAGCGGTGTAAATGATATTCTTCTATCTGTGGATTGCTTTCATGCTGAACATCTACCACTCGAATGGGTAAGATGTTTTGCGGTAGCTTTAACAAAGCACTATTCTGGCAAGTTGATGTTACAGCCTTCCTGGGTACGGAACCCTGATGAGGATAACCGATATAATCAGAAGACTAGAGAGTGTCTTGCATATTTTGATGATCTAGCCATTGAACAAGCTAGAGGTGATATCATTTTTCCACAAGGAAATGCTACGAAGTACTTATCTGAGTATTTTGAGAAGAAGCCAATTAATCTAGACTTTCGATGTGGAGATGCTCTATACTCAACTGATTTATTAGGTATAAATGAGATATCAATAAATAGTAATGGCGATGTGATACCATGCAGCTTTCCAATAGGTAACATATATAAAGATAACATAATTGATATCATACGAGGTTACAATCCGTATCAGGATCCATTAACGAAGTCCTTGGTTGAAAAGGGGATATATGGGCTGATAGAACAAGCAGAAAAGCAAGGGATTCATCTTAATATAGAACAGTATTACAGCCCATGTGAGATATGTCATGAAATATGTCGTGAAATAACGTAACAGAGAGAATGTTAAGAGAAGGAAATCATAAGAGTGAAAGCAAATTAATTTAAGAAAGGATGCCACATATGGATATCTTTACACTTTTCTATTTGTGGCAGTATTGCAGTCCAACCTGTGATATGCGATGGGTTTAAAAATGAGAATTGAGACTAAGGAATTAATTATTCGTAATTTTGAACTGAAAGATGAAAAGGATCTATGCGAATATATGTTACAGCGAGTTAATGAAAAGTTTGAAGCATACCCTGATTTTACAGAGGAAAAAGTAAGAGAAGAGATTGAATACAGAGCGAAGAGTGATGAGTTCTATGCGATTGAACTAAAGGAAGAACATAAAGTTATTGGAAATATCTATTTAGGAAAAAGGGATTTTAATTCCAGAGAACTGGGCTATGTATTAAACAGGAACTATCAACATAAGGGTTATGGTAGTGCAGCCAGCAAAGCGATAATAGACTATATGTTTTCCGAAGGTCTTCATCGAATCTATGCAGAATGCTGTCCAGATAATATACCTTCATGGAAACTGATGGAGAGTATTGGAATGGTGCGTGAAGCTCATCTAAGAAAGAATGTTTCCTTTCATCAGGATGAGAACGGTAAACCAATTTATTGGGATACCTATATTTATGCAGTCTTAAACCCTGAGGATGAGCTGGAGTAACATAACGAGTCATATTAGATAGGAATACTTTAATAAAAATAATGAGATTTTAAAAACAATTAGACATAAGAGGAAGTGAAGAAGTTGGGTAATAGAAAATATATTAAGATTATTGGATATTTGGGAATTGTGCTTTTTATAATTTTAAGTATAGTAAGTCGTGTAACAGACATAAGTGATATAATATATGTAGCTGTAATGATGTTATCGCTAATAATGTTTATACCACTTTGCATTCAAGAAATAATATCTATTAAGAAGGATAATCTTTAGTTAGTACATATATCATATACACTAAAAGTGCTTATTAATATTTTTTATAAAGACATTTAGGGATTTGTGTTTATCCTAATATAATATTCTATTTATTTTAAAAGGGGCTGAAAAAATATTTCAGCCCTACTTATTGTGGAAAATATAATTTGGAACAGGAATCTATTTGGGATATGGATTACATTTTACATTGGAAGTAAATTATATTGTATGATGCATCATGTTAGAACATTGTTCGTATTAGACCATGAAACGTAATGGGAATAGGTTATATTAAATATGAATCATAATCACCATAGATCATACTAATGATACATTATAAAAGAAGGATAAGGTTAGAAATATGAAGCTATCAGAAAAAATACATTTACTTAGAAAAAAGCATAGTTTCTCACAAGAACAGTTAGCTGAGATCTGCAATGTTAGTAGGCAATGTATCTCAAAATGGGAGGCAGATATCGCGTTACCGAATGTAGATAAACTTTTGGTATTGAGTAATCTTTTTCAGGTCTCAATTGATGTTCTGTTAAAAGATGAGTTAGAATTAGACGGTGCAAAAGAAGTACATACCTGTGGTAATCATGCGGTTCAACAAGAAAAGACAGGCTTATATGAAGGCATTCTTATTAAGGAGAGCATAGAAGGTGAAGGAATACTTGATTACCTCACGATTAATAAGGTAGAAATATGGAGAACGGAAGGTACGCCAAAGTATTGGACGGTGATATATTTTACATCAATAATATCAGAATTCCCAAACTTAATATCCAAGGTAATCATAGCTAATGAGGCAAAGGGTGGTAATTGGTTCGTTGATTTTAAATCAAGGAATACGAAATATATTGTATTTCGAGATAAGGTCTTACACTATACAATCGGAAATCATACAGAAAAGCAAAAAGTCTGTGAGGAATGCAAAAAGATGGGAATTCCAGAGGATCAAATGCATTGGTCTGAATAAGAATATGTTAAATGAATGGAAGGAATAAGAGAATGGATATTATTGAAATTATGAAACAAAAGAAAGAATATTGTTCAAAGCATACCGATATGCCAAGAACATTACAAGAAAAGGCAAAAGAATTATGTTTCAAATATAATCAGACAGGACCATCAGAAGGAGAAAAGAGAGGTAATATTTTAAAAGAATTACTAGGAACTTGTCATCCACTAACCTTTATTGAACCATCGTTTCGATGCGATTATGGCTTTAATATACATACGCATGGACTTACGGTAATCAACTATAATTGTGTGATACTAGACACATCACCAGTCTATATTGGTGCAAATGCATTTATTGCGCCTGGTGTATGTTTAGCCTGTTCAGGACATGCCGTGATTCCAGAACAGAGAGCAGAAGGGATTGGAACATCAAAACCAATCACCATAGAAGATGATGTATGGATTGGTGCGAACGCTACGATCTGTGGAGGAGTTACAATTGGAAAAGGCAGTATTATTGGAGCTGGCAGTGTGGTAACGAAAGATATCCCTTCTGGAGTAATTGCAGTCGGGAATCCTTGTAGAGTATTAAGAGAGATTACCGAAGAAGATAGAATGGAATTGAACGTATAATAAGGATAAGTTATTAAGGAATTTTATAATATGTCCTTTCTGACTCTTTATTAAGTGGGGAAGGACGTATTCGTTTGGGCGATATAATATGAGTTGGGGTCAAAAGCCTTTCATAACTTGCATTGTGTATAATGATACAGCAATATACACTCATCAAACTTAAATAAGGCTTTTGGACCCAACTCATATTATATGGTATTGTATTATATTTTTCGTTCCATACAAATGGAATCTGGCATATTTGCATATTGCCCATAATTTGGAATGACTTTATATCCCGCTTTTTGATATACATGACAAGCAGCTTCCAAAGGCTTTCCAGTCTCTAGAATGCAATATTTATAACCCTTTATTTTTGCCTTTGCTTCTAATCGTCGAAGCATCTCGGTACCTAATCCAATATTTCGACAGGATGCATCGGTATAGATACGCTTTAATTCTGCGTGCTCTTCATCATACATTTTAAATGCACCACAGGCAACGGGAATTCCTTTTTGATAAGCTATAATCACATCATGGATGTTATCTCGTTGATTATATTGGTCATATTGCTTTCTCTGAAAAATAGTTCCGACCAGTTCGTCTAGAGTTCTATCTAATTCAGTACAAAGCATAGCAAAATCAGGATCTTCGCCATTCGTATCTTTAAACTCCAATTCTGATAATTCTAATAACTGACCTTTTGACTTCTTGCTTAATTTCCCTAAGACTGCATCATATGCTTCATCAATCATTTGAAATAATAGATCTATATTTTCGAAACGATCTAGATCAACCGTATTCCAATATGGTTGCTGAACTGGTGGACAATGATATCCACGTACAATAATTTCTGGATATAGTTGTCGATACATATCAGCTTTTTCTGGTTCGCATTTTAAGGTAATCTTATAGAAATCTTTTTGTGGATTGAATTGCGCGAATATCTTTCCCATCACACGATAACAGATAGGAAAGGTACCAAAAGGCCTTGACTCATATGCTCCAGGTTGTTTCAAACAGTATTCTTCTATAGATTGAATTATTTCCATATTATTTTGCATGTGTTTTCTCCTCGATATAATTGAAATATAGTATATAAATAGATTTTAGGTAGAGTATATAACACTGATGTAATCTAGCAAAGCTCTTGTATAAAAGTTATGATTATGATACCATATTATCCATAAAATGTCATTTTATTAATGAAATTGGGGTTAAATAAAATGGTATTAGACAAGAAAAATAGGATAGATAGGAACAGAAAGTATATTTTATGGAGGGGCTTAGGATGGTTAAAGAGCTGTCAGAAATGACCTTAGAAGAATTGTGGGAGTTATTCCCTATTATATTGAAAGAATATAATGCGGACTATCCAAAATGGTATGAAATAGAGAAAGATAACCTATTGGAGAATTTCAATGATGGAATTATAGTAAGGATAAATCATATAGGAAGCACAGCAGTTTCAGGAATTATATCAAAGCCAACAATTGATATTCTTATGGAGATATCTCGGGATAGCAATATAGCACAGATTGAGGATAAGTTAAAATCGATGCAATGGAACCTGATGAATTCTTCAGAGACACCAAGCTTTAGACAAACATATAATAAAGGCTATACGAAATATGGATTTGAAGAGAAGGTATATCATCTTCATGTACGTTATGTGGATGATTGGAGTGAATTATATTTTCGGGATTATTTGATTGAACACAAAGAGGTTGCTGGAGAATATGTTGATCTTAAAATGAAGTTAAAGGATAAATATGAACATAATCGAGATGCATATACGAACGAAAAAGCAGCATTTGTAGATAAATATTCAAAGATTGCAAAAGTAGAGTATGGTAATCGATATAAATTAGAGATTAATGCTATATCCTTTTAGGCATAATAGGAAGAGAGGTAATAATATGCTTAATATTTATGTAGAAGGAGTTCCAGGGAGTGGAAAAAGCACATTATTAGGTGAATTGCAGAAAAATGTTCCAGAGTATAAATACTATTATGAAGGAGATATCTGTCCAGTTGAGCTTGCATGGTGTTCCTATATGACGCAAGAACAATATAATAAGGCAATCGAAGATTGGCCACAATTTGAGTCAATGATAAAAGAGAATTCGAAAATGGAAGGTAGTTATTATATTGTCTCATATACTAAGATTCAGACAGATAATCATGAATTTTATAGATATATGGAACAGTACGAAATATATGGCGGACGAAAAAATATTCAGGAATTTGAAGAAATCATTTTTTACAGATTTCATAGTTTTTATGAAACAGGGAATGTCTTTGAATGTGCATTCTTTCAAAATATAATTGATGAACTAATGTTATTTGCTGAATATGATGATAATCAGATATTAGATTTCTACCGTATGTTAATCACACAGATTACTGATGACTTTTTAGTGATACGCTTAATTAGCAATGATATCAAGAGTAGTATTGAACAGATTAAAAAAGAAAGAATTAACGAGCAAGGCGAAGAGGTATGGTATCATCTAATGATGGATTACTTAAGCAAATCTCCTTATGGAAAGTATAGGAATTATCAAGGTTTTGATGATATGGTAAGATATTTTGAACGAAGAATAACGTTAGAGAAGAGAATAGCAAGTGAGATATTACAGAACAAGTGTATTAATATTGAGAGCAAAAATTATCAGTTAGGTGATATACTGAAATTTCTTAAATGATGTAACTAAACTTATAAATAAGGGATTTTTGGAGCATTAAATAATACAATCACTATTATATGTTATATGGTAAACTTAAATTAATTATCAGCTAATCAAGAATATTGAACAATTTCTTTATAAAATTGCCAGGTATCTAATATTAAATAAGATATCCTGGCAATTTTGATTCCAGCCTATGTAATTAGTAATTGGTATTCGCTACTAAGCTAATCAGATAGAGTGGGTGTTGATAAATCAATGATTTGGACTAATATTGTTGATAACCTCACTGGTTGGGCATGATCAATGTTGATAACGCAATTCTTTGCTCTTCTTTTGGTAGCTTTAATCTTCCGTTTTCAAGTAATTCTTTTATGCTATATAGCAAAAACCATCCATCAGAATAAAAAGTATGTTGAAGTCCAAACGCAACCATTTTCTGAACATGTTTTGGTTTACTGTTAATACATTTCTTACAATACTCTTGTTTTAAAGATTCTAATTTGCTCATATGTCTGATTCGAATCTGTTCACTTAAGTTTAAGAGTGTTTCTTTGGTCTTAGAGTCTTTTAACCAAATAATCTCGAGTTCAAATTCACCATCTATATTTTTAATATATCCTTTTTGCGCTAAGTAGGTATATTCATCTTTCGACAGCAGGTCTTTTTTTACAAAGCGGCCTAAAAGCCTTAAATCACGTGTAATCTCGTCACTATAGTTACTTGGGTATAATTCACGGTCAGACCATTCTGAATTAATTTGCCACATAAGAATATTCTCGTCTTCGTTATTTAACCCATTCCATAATGGTCCCATCCATTTCCCCATACTGTCATAATATTTAGGTGACTTGCCATCTGCTATATCTAAGCTGGCATATGCAATATTTTGCCCGCCGTCTTTTCGAATGGTTGTGACTTCTTCAAATGTAATCTTTTCTTCAAGATTATGGTTTGGCCAAGCAAGAAGAAAAGGAACAAGCCCCCAAGCTAGAAAATTCTTATCCTTGTCTGGATAATAGAGCTGTATTTGTTCAAGAATATCCGAAGTCATTAGTTCGTCAAATAGTTCATTTGATATTATTTTTGCTGCTTTTGAATACATATTATCTTGAAGTTCCATGATTTCATAAGTGTCTTCATTTAATTCATCAATCACGATATTTGCCAAATATTTATTTCCCTTTTGGGTTAAGAAACCATAGTCATATAGAAATGCTATTTCATTTTCTATATATACAGGAGATACATTTAGACAGTCAGCAATTTCATTTATATTCTTGGCTTCATGGTATACACAATAAAGAATGTTTTGTGATAAAATGCTTCGTAGAAAATCCGAGACATTTCCCATCGTACCAATCGAACCGGAGAATCCCATCATAGTAAACTTGATTGGATTAAACTTTAATTCATTTACATTTCTCATTTTTTCCATCCCTTTCTTCATTTCACGCTTTGCTTCAAAAAGATGCCACTTAACAGTACCTGTAGGAATTGATATTATTTCTGCAATATCGTCTATTTTTCTACCCTCGTAATAATAAAGAATGATAATCTTTCGTTGCATATTAGAAAGATAAGCAATCTCCTTTTGTACATTTTGAAGAGTTTCTTGATTAGAGAGCTCTTCCACAAAGTCACTTTGAGGATAGATCAGTTCAGAACATTCATCTATGCATGTAACAGCATTTCTTTTTTGCTTCTTTCGGTAATAATTCACTAAAGTATTGTGCGCCACGCACCATACAAAGGCATTTACGTCATCGATTTCTTTTACTAGTAACGCCTGATAAAGCTTCTCTGCAATATCCTGTGACAGGTCTTCAGCATCCTGTAGATTGGCAGTCCGTTTGAGGGCAAAGCCATACAACTTTGTTACATATTCAGTTATCACTTGATTCGCATCTTTTTGATTCATTTTTTGCTCCTTGTAAAACGTTTTACATATAGATAGACACCAAAAGGGAGAAAAGGTTGGAAATTATATGGATATTTATTGTCATTTCAAGATGACAGGATTCCTTTAGTATTGAAATAGGTTATTGAAATATACTGGAATGTGACATGACAGAATTTCAATATATTCAATATTCATTATACTTCTAAAATCGTATTTGTAGCAATATTATCTATATTTTAAAAAAGTTAAGAATACACCCTTAAACAGAAGGAGCGCTAAAGCAGAGGAAAAATGTCGCTTTGAGCTTTGTACCAACGCAGATTGACTTCCTATATTAGGAAAAGTATAATTTATTCAATAAGATGACTAGATGATGTATTAGTAAAAAATAAAAAATAGAAGGTAAAGTGAGGATATCTATATGACTGAAGAGATACAAAGCTACATAGATCAATATGGTGAAGAGATACAACTATATTTTAATAACTTAAGAGAGTTAATATATAAAAGCACTACATCTGAAATAGAAGAAAAACTATGGGCAAAATTACCGAGTTATTACGTTGGAGAGAAATTCGTACGAATTATCCCTTTTAAAGATCATGTTAATATTGAGGCAAGTGCAATTATGGAACATAGAAATCAGTTGGAACAATTCAAGATAACACCAAAAGGCATGTTACAAATCTATGCCAATCAGGATATACCATGCAAGATTTTGGAGATTATTTTTAGAGAGACTTATGAGGTAAACCAGTAATGAAACTGTTGGTCGCATGCTTTGGTGGAAGTGATAATGGTGCTTATCACATTCTCCAAAAGATGAAGAATTATTGTAATAAGTTAATCCTAGAAAATGACAAAGAACAATCTTGCATACAATTAAAACAAGCAGTGGATAAAACTAACTATAACAAAGTTGTTATTCTAGGGCAAAAACCATTGATTAAGGATAAATATTGTATTGAGACAAAAGGAAGATGTTTGGATAGGCAGATTAAGACTCACTTTAAGTATGAGGAATTAGTTAGAATATTTGAAGAATGTAATGTATGCTATAAAATTTCAGATAATGCAGGTACCTCTTACTGTAATCATATATATTATTGGGCACTGGAACAACTGAAAGATAAGGAAGTACTATTTTTACATACTCCTTATTTAAAAAACATTACAAATGTGGAAAATATGGCGAGAGTGATTGATGATTATGTAAGGAAAAATTATTATGTATAAAATTAGAATATTAAGTCAGATGAAGATGAGAGAAAAAATCAACCACCTATTGTTAGACCAATTCATATCCATCCATTATAATATTTATATGAATCGTCGACCGTTCAAATATCGAAAGGACTGATTGTATGAATATTAAAATATGCAGTAATATATTAAAGTATCGTAAGCAAAATGGTGTTACTCAGGCTGAGCTAGCAGAGTATTTAGGAGTATCACCTCAAGCAGTATCAAGGTGGGAGCAGGAAGCTTCTGTCCCGGATATTTATTTAATTCCGAAGATATCATCTTTTTTTGGAATATCCATTGATACACTGTTTGGAACCTCCGACTGTGAGAAAGCTGAATTACTCGTATCAAAGTATTCCTTTATACAAAGTGATAAGAATTATAAAGAAGCAAAGGAGTCAGTAGATACGCTACTAGAGATGGACTCAGATAGTTTAAAAGCATTAGAACTACTTTGCCGTCTGGAGTTAGAAAGAGGGATAGAGTATATTAGAAAAAGTAAGGAAGTGTGCATGAACTTACATCAGAAAGCAATAGGAAGAGATGAGGACTTAGAATATAGGGCTGCCATCCAACTGATGAGAACGAATGCAATGTTAGGGGATTGTAGTTTTGTGGAGGATTATGTACGAGAATTCAATGAGTCGAAAACAATTGATAATTTGAAAAGACTCATAGTAGCCAAATCATATGATAATAAAGTCCAATATGAAGAGGTTCTTCGATGGTGTGGAGAGCATTTAAGTGCATATAGCAAGGAAGAGCAGAGAAAGGTATATCCAATATTAATGGACTTGGCGTATGAGCTAGGAAATCTCGATTATGTGATACATTGTTTTGAAGTGATTACTGAGGACAAAGAAAATACTTCTCAGGTATTTAATGCATGGTGGTTACTATGGAAGACCTATCATAAATTAGGATACGATATTGAAACTGAGAAATGTAGAATTGAATTATTAGAGCAATTACATAAGCAGAATTACAATGAGTATGTATTAGAACAAATGAGAATGCATCTAGATGGTAAGGGAGAGAAACTGCAGACTATATTGTAAGAATATAGATAAATTACTTGATAAGTTTAAAATGATTGAGAAAGTGATAGATAAAATATCAATGAAAACATTTTCTTGACATTCGCCTTAGGCGAAGGTGTATCTTTGAGTTATCAAAGATAAGGAGACTAACGATGTATACCATAAAGCAAGTATCAGAAAAATTAAAAGTTCAAGCAAATGCAATACGTTTTTATGAGAAGAAAGGCCTTTTAATCCCTAATCGAGGAAATAATAATTATAGAGAATATAGCATTGAAGATATCAGTCGCCTAGAAATGATTATTCTCTATCGAAAAATGGGATTCTCGATTGATTCCATTCGTATGCTTTTACAAGATAAGAAGAATCCAGAGTTACTGAATCAATATGTAGCTCAATATAATATTCTGAACCATCATATACATACCATGTGTTCTGTGAGAGAAACTTTAGGAAAATGCGTAGAAGACCTACTAAATGGTGACAGTGTTCAAACAGAGATGATTAAAAAAATGGAAAAAACAGCAGAGATTATTGCATCCTCGAATGAATGGGAGGATAAATGGCATTTTGATTCATGGGCAGAACATTATGACAGGGATATTCGAAGAAAGGGAAAAGGATTAGATTTTTATTGTAATTATGACAAAGTGATTGAAATGACAGTGCAAAATATAAAGGGTCCTAAAGTTGCTGAGATTGGCATAGGTACAGGTAATCTTGCAAAAGTAGCATTAGAAAGTGGTATTGAATGCAATGATTATGTTGGAGTTGATCAATCACTTAATATGTTGAAGGAAGCTAAGAAGAAATGCCCTGATATTGAATTAAGACTGGGGGAATATCTACAATTGCCACTGGATAATAATATATATGATACGGTAGTAACATCATATGCATTTCATCATTGTGACCATGATGAAAAAGTACTTGCTATTAAAGAAATGGATAAAGTTCTAAGTCATCATGGTAGAATTATTATTACGGATCTAATGTTTGAGAATGAAGAAAAAAGAAATAGATATGAGGATTCATGTTCGAAGGAATCGAAAGAAGATCTATTGGATGAGTATTTTGGCAATGTTGATGAAGTGGAGGAAATGTTCATTCAGCAAGGCTTTCATTGTAAGAAAGAGCAGATAGATGAATTGATATGGATTATAGTAGCCCAAAGAGTGTAGAACACGTTAATTCTACGCGTAAGTATTTTAAAATGGAGGTATCCCATGATTGAAACAGATGAATGGAGTGTATATTTTGAACATTCCAATACGAATCCACCAAGCGATACAGCAATAAATGCTTTAAAAGAATTGAAAAATCTTAAAGGAGAAATGATCGACCTGGGTTGTGGTGCAGGAGTAGACGCATTATACTTTCTTGAAAATGGGTGGAATGTAACAGCAATTGATAGAGAGATAGATTTCATAACAAACATTAGGGAGAAAATGCCTGAAAAGCTTCAGAAAAGATTCCAGATAAAAAAGATGTTATTTGAAGAGTTGAAGATACAGAATGCTATAGATTGCATTTGTGCTAACTATAGTCTGCCATTTTGTAATCCGAGCTATTTTGGCGTAATGTGGGAGGCAATTGTACATAGTATCAAGAGTGGAGGAATATTTTCTGGGGTATTTTTCGGAGATAGAGATGATTGGGCATTAAATTTTCCAGAACGCACATTTCACTCAAAAGAACATGTAATTGATATGTTTAATCAATTCCACATTATTGATATGATGGAAGATGAATATGAGGGGAAGTGTTGTAATATACATGGTAATCCCATTCCAAAGCACTGGCACATTATTAGGGTAATTGCTCGTAAAATATAAATTATTGTTAATACTTTTAATAACTTAGATTCAAACTTTGAATTATAGTAATTAAGACAACTTAACCTTTAAATTTATCAAATATTTGATAAACTTATTAACTGTCAAGTTTGAGTTATATATTCTAATGGAGGAATAATATGAAAGAAACGTTTAATAAACCAATTCAAGAGATTATCAAAATGAGATATTCCGTAAGAAGTTATAACAATAAAGGGTTAACACCTGATGCAAGGCAAAAGATTCTTTCTTATATTGAAGAAATAAATCAATCTGAAGGTATTTTCGGCGGTAGGATAAGGGTTAAGCTAATTCAGAGAGATGACGGTGATAAGGAAATAAAATTAGGTACCTATGGTGTGATAAAAGGAGCGAAGGATTATCTGGGTGTCGCTTGCCAAAGTACAGATAATAATCTTGTGGATTTAGGATTCTTATTCGAAAAACTAGTATTATACTGTACCTCAATTGCTCTAGGAACGGTATGGATGGGCGGTACATTTAGCAAAGGTAATTTTGCAAAGGCAATGAATCTAGAAGAGAACGAGATACTTCCAATCATCTCACCAGTTGGAATAGAAGGTAACAACAAATCAATTCTCGCAAAGATGCTTAGTAAGAACTCTTTAAAGAGAAGAGAGTATACAGATATATTTTTTAATAAAAATTTTAATACACCTTTAACCTATAAGGAAGCAGATGAATATCAAGATGCATTAGAGATGGTGCGCCTTGCACCATCAGCTATGAATAAGCAACCTTGGAGAGTGGTAAAGGAAGATAAGAATATTCATTTCTATTCCGCAGGGAAAGCCGAGATGAGCCATGTCGATATTGGAATTGCATTATGTCATTTTTACTACTCTGTAATTGAGAACGGGTTAAACGGAGAATTTAAGATACTTAGCGGCAAGGATAACGATAAGTATACCTATGTAATTACGTGGTGTGGTTTGTAATTATGAGCATCCCCTTTTTTATAGTGGAATCAATGTGGTAACACAAAATTCCTCATCCGTATAAGCTATCTCTATCGTACCATGATAACGATTTACAATATCTTTGATATTCTTAAGGCCGAAACCGTGAGATTCAGAATCTTTTTTATTAGTTTGAATTCTACCATTCTTTTTAATAATTGTATTATCTCTTGTGTTTTTGATTTCATAGCTAAAGAATCCGTTGAAGCATCGTGCCTTTACTGAAATGTTTCTCTTTGATATATTGGGAACCTGCATACTGGCTTCAAGCGCATTATCCAGTGTATTCGCAATTAGAGAGCATAGACTGATACTATCAATCCCAATATTGTTGTCTATGTCTATTAGAAAGTAGCACTTGATGTGATGCTCTTTGGCAAGAATATATTTTGTATTTAGGATAGCATTAATTATACTGTTTTGGCAGAACATTTGTTGGTCAGTTGCAAATTCATCGGAAAGATTAGAAAGATATTCTGACGCCTGTTTCGTTTCCTGATTTGCTAAAAATGTATGAATGACGTTCAAATGATTTTTCATATCATGTCGAAGTTTGCGAATGTTCTGCTGGTTATTATCTAGTTCTTCGTAATAGGACTGCTGATATTTTAATATTTGTACTTCAGATGCTGTTTTCATTGTCTGTGAGATGTAGGAACAAAGATAACAGGTTCCTAGACCAGTAAAGATGCAGGAAATACAGGCAGGATAGGTAAGATAGGAGGTGGCTGAATCACTATTATAGATGATAGTGATAATTCCAATAAAGGAAGTAATACAGACAGCATCTATAATAAACCACATTTTACTTGTGAGATTTAGTGAAATATCAACAATCCATTTCCTAGTAAAACGGTAGATAAGGTACCAGAAAGGGATTCTAAGAGCTAATGTAAAGCTAGATAATATAGCTTCAGCAATAGGAGTCATGCTTTCATGAAATATATATTTCCAGATTAATAAGCCCATGTCCTGTGTCATATAGTTAATAGACACAATGATTGGATAAAAGACCAGACTGCAGGAAAGGTTGTGCACGTAATTCTTAGAGCAAAAAAGTAATATTACCAACAGAAATTCAAACAGAATAGCCATGCATCCAGTTATCTCTTCTGGGAAAATGACAGTATCAGAAGTATACAATACAAGAAGGAAAAGTAGTGGTTTCACCCATTTGGATTCTTTTAATATTAACAGCTCTTTTAGAATGTTATATAGAAAGAGAGAATAAGTAATGCAGATTATAACTTTTATGATGATTTCACCCATGATAGATTCCCTCCTTTAATTTAGCATATATTTGGCGTAAGCAATGGCTAAATCCTCCTTGCAGGAACGGCTGACAGGGAGAGTTTCACCGTTAATAACCGTTGTATTGCCGTTAAGCGTGTTAAGATATCGTAAGTTAATTATGTATCGATTATGAATACGAACAAAGCAGATTGGTAGTTGTTTCTCAATATCGCTTAGTTTCCCATAGAAAGTATGGGTGTCCGTTTCTGTAACAACATGAACAGTATGACGTTCACTGTATAAATATTGAATGGTCTGATAAGGCAGACGGATACTACCTGTGCGTTGCTCAATCAGGATACAAGATTCTTGCGTCACATCCAGATCTTTTAGGGCAGTATGTAGAACGTCAATAATTTTGGTCTTTTCATAAGGTTTCATCACGTAGTTTAATGCCCGTACTTCGTACCCCTGAAACACAAAATCAGAGTAAGAGGTTACAAATATAATAAGAGCAGAAGGAGATTTCATTCTGATTTCCTTTGCTATTTCTATCCCGTTTTTTCTCTTCATTTCAATATCTAGAAAAATAATCTGCTTGTCTAGGTTATTCTCATAATTCATAATTAAGTCTTCTCCACAGGAAAATTCATTCATATGAAAAGAAATACCACACAAGTCAAGTTCTGTTCCGATGATCTGTTTTAAATCGTTACGGAACACTTTTTCATCATCGCATATATATATCTGTAACATTAATAATCCAGCCTTTCGTATCGTACTAATGACCATATTATACTATAACTGTAAATTTTATTCATCTAAAATGTAATTAAATGATTATTAAAGTACTTACTTTAATGAATTTAATATCAAAACTATTTATATTATGCAATTACCTTAGAAAAGTAGTAATAGTATGGTTCAAAAAGTATCGTTCAAAACTTGTTTAAATAGATACCAAACTTGCAAGTTCACAAGATAGAAAACGAGAGGTAGTAATTATAGAATAAAAGAAAAACACTGGAGGTATAAATATGTTACAGGTAAAGCATTTATATAAAAGTTACCAGAGTGGAACAATTAAATATGAGGTATTAAAAGACGTAAGTTTTGAAGTAATGGAAGGAGAATTCGTAGCAGTGATGGGGCCGTCAGGAAGTGGTAAGACGACACTTCTAAACTGCATTTCCTGCTTTATCCCTTACGATAATGGTGAAATCTTACTGAAAGGAACCAGTCTTTCAAAACTGAACGAAAAGCAGATTGCAAAAGTAAGAAATGAAAAATTAGGATTTGTGTTCCAGGACTTTATGTTATTAGATGGACTGACTGTCTTTGAAAATGTATGCATTCCAAAAATTATTGATGAAGCGCCTTATGAAGAGATGGAGAAAAAGGCTGAAAATTTATTGAAACTATTTGGTATTGATGATATCAAAGATAAATATCCCGCAGAGATCTCAGGTGGACAAAAACAGCGAACTGCCGTGGCAAGGGCATTAATGAATAATCCTTTTCTAATTCTTGCCGATGAGCCAACCGGAAATCTTGACAGCAAGTCTAGTGAAGCTGTAATCGGAGCATTTGTAAAAGCGCAGAAAGAAATGAAGGCAACCACATTTATGGTAACGCATGATAGCTTCTCGGCTAGTTATTGTGACAGGGTGATTGTAATGAAGGATGGAAAAATATACAAAGAGCTGATAAGAAGTGGGAGCCAACGAATGTTCATGGATAGACTTCTAGAAGTATTAGGAGCAATGAATGGTGGTGATGAGCATGACTGTAAATAAGGTGTGGGAGAAGTTAAGGAAAAAGAATAGAGAGCCTTACCAACAGTTTGAGTTCTGTGTGGGATTTGCAGTAATGCTAATTAGTTCTTATCTAATTATGCTATATAGTCCATTAATACAGAGAACACTTCCAGAAGGCGGAGACTCCAGAATGCAAGTATCCATGATCTTTGTCGTGGCCGCAGCAGGATGTGTTATTTTTGTTATTTATGCAGCAGGTATGTTTTTACGGTATAAAAGTAAGGAAGTGGGAGTGTTTCTTGCACTCGGAATGGATAAAGGGAGAATCAAAAAAGCATTGCTAGGTGAGATTGCAAGATGCATGTTTAAAACAGCTGTGATTGGTATAGTCGCAGGAAGTCTGATGGCATTGCTAATAGGAAAAGTGTTTGAACAGATTGCAAAAAGGGTTACCAACTATTCCTTTGAATTTACCGTAAAAGGAATAACGTTCGGGATTATGTATGCCCTAATTATTACGGTTGTTATTATGATTATGGTATTCCGTTTTATGAAGAAAACGAACATAATGGATATATTGAATGAACAAAGAAAACAAGAACCTATAAAGAAGATGGTAACATCAACATATCTAGTAAGTGGAATTGCTCTGTCAGTAATAGGGGTGTTTGTAGGCTACATATTGCCAGCGGTTGTGATAAGATTTATGCACCATTATCTTGGTGGCTGGACAAATATTTTTTACATTCTTGTTCTAATCGGATTGTATCGAATTATGGTCTATTCCGTTTCCTGTCACAGAAAAGGAGGGAATCCACAGAAGTATTATAGAAATATGATTTCCTATGGAATGCTAAAATTCATGGGAAGATCAATTGTTCGAAATATGATGGTAATTACACTTTTAGTTGTGGGAGGGCTATTCTCAGCATTCTACATTCCGTTAAATAATAGCAGTATGCAGGAAATATTAGGCCAGTACGAGGATATGTACTCTTATTCTTATACGGAGGATGCAAAAGAAGTTACACAAAAAGAGGTAGAAGCTTTGGCTATGAAATATAACGTAGAGATAAAGAATTATCGAGAAGCCAGGTTTCTTCAAGTTCTAGGAAGTGGTGTGAATCGAGATAACGTAGATAAAAGTGGAAAACTAGAAGAAATCTATCAGAAAAAATATGTGGTATACGAATGCATCAGCGCGAGTCAGTATGAAAGATTGACTGGACAGAAAAAAGATGTGGCAGAGGGGACTTATTATATGATTCAAAGCCCTAATGTTCGGGAGAATATTTTTAATCATTTTGATGATATGGATCAGTTATATCTTGATAAGGAACAGTTATATATGCCAATGAAGTATGCAGGAAATCTAACTTATCAATGCTTGGTTAATGGAAGAGGATATGATGAAAATGCCAGATTCGTAATCAGTGATCAGGATTATGGACGAATAAAAGCTGGGACTGCACAGTATTTAGCTGTTAAGCAAGTTTTATTTGATAATACAAAAGGCAAACAGGCAGTTTCTTTTGCCAATGAATTATATAAAAAATTTGCAGATCAGATGTCGGATAAGATGAACGTCTCTGCAAACTACGATGATTATAAAGCAGAATCAGCGAAATCAGATTCCATGTATTGTATGGCGGCCACTTATGATCCGGAGAATCCAGCCATGGAAAGTGATTGGAAATATGAGCCGAATTTTCAGATATTAAAACAAGAATATGGGATGTTAACCTATGCAGTATACTTATTACTGTTCTTATATGTTTCAGTTATTTGCCTTGCAGCAGTTGGAATTATTTCATATGCAAGAAGCCAGAGTGTAGGATTAAGTAGTAGACAAGTGTTTTCAGATCTGGAGAAACTGGGGGCAAATCATTCCTATCTAACAAAACTGCTAAAGAAGCAGATTCAGAAGGTATATGTTCTTCCTACGGTACTTGGAAGCTTTGTTATATTGGTATTTGAAATTATGTTGTTAAAGTTGAATGATGGAGTGATTACAAAGGGTGAGATTTATTTGATACCAGTTTTGATGTTAGTTGTGGGTATTGTGATGTTATATCAGTTTGGCATCTATTGTTATTCAACGAAAAAAGTTAAAAAGATACTTGGATTAGAAGAATAAAAAAGAATTGATATCCTATCTTAGGTTATAAGTATGAAAAATGTTTCAGCATAAAAGTCTTTTTAAGTGAAGAAACTATGCTTATATCATTTACTCATGTACATGGAGTGTCATAAATTCTGTAATATAGAATTATAATGGCACAACTAACAAGAAAGGAACATAAGGTAAGGATACATGATAGAACATCTCATAAAGACAGAATCATTTAGTGAAGATAATAACCACAATCCAGGTTGGAATTTTGATCATAGTTATGCTAAACTCTCCTCAACTTTTTATACAAAATTAAAGCCAACCCCAGTGAAGTCTCCCCAGTTAGTTAAATTGAATATTCCACTAGCCTTATCCCTTGGCCTTAATCCTAATCAGTTACAGAGTCAAGAATCTATTAAAGAATTTGCCGGAAATAAGATTCCACAAGGTGCTAACCCGCTTGCACAGGCTTATGCAGGTCACCAATATGGATACTTTACCATGTTAGGTGATGGAAGAGCAATTCTATATGGAGAACATATCACTCCAAAAGGCGAAAGGTTTGATATACAACTAAAAGGTTCTGGAGAAACGCCATATTCACGAAGAGGTGATGGAAGAGCTGCGCTTGGACCAATGCTTCGTGAATATATTATTAGTGAGGCGATGTATGCGCTTGGTATTCCAACTACTCGTAGCTTAGCTGTGGTTACAACAGGAGAGAAAGTAATACGTGAAAATGTGCTTCCTGGGGCTATTTTAACTCGCGTTGCAGCAAGTCATATTCGAGTTGGAACATTTCAATATATCGCAGCAGCAGGAAGCATTGAGGAATTAAGGGAGTTAGCGGATTATTCAATTAAAAGACACTATCCTGAGATCGAATGGGATGAGAATAGGTATCATAATTTTCTGAAAAAGGTAATTGATCGACAAGCATATCTTATTGCAAGATGGCAATCCGTAGGATTTATTCATGGGGTGATGAACACAGATAATATGACAATTAGTGGCGAAACCATTGATTATGGGCCTTGTGCTTTTATGGATACTTACAGCCCATCTACGGTTTTAAGCTCGATAGATACTCATGGACGATATGCATATGGTAATCAACCAGATATAGGACAGTGGAATCTCGCAAGATCAGCAGAAACGTTAGTTCCTTTATTAAGTGAGAAGGAGGAGGAAGGCGTTAGAACTGCGAATCTAGCATTAATGGGGTATGAAAAGGCTTTTCATGATTATTGGTTAACCAATATGAGAGGAAAATTGGGACTATATAAGCAGAATTCAGATGATGAGTTATTGATTCAAGATCTGCTACGAATTATGGATAAGAATCAATTCGATTTTACCAATACATTTCGTAATCTAACGCTTGATAAGCCAAAAGATTCTATCATAAATGGAGTTAGCGAGTATGGTGAGTGGTATGATAGGTGGAAAGTTAGATTGGAGAACCAAGACAAGACCAAGGATGAAGTACACCAAATGATGAGAAGGAATAATCCTTCGGTGATTCCAAGAAATCACCGAGTGGAAGAGGCATTAGAAGCTGCAGTGGGTGGAGATTATAGTGTTATGGATAGACTTTTAGAGGCTATCTCAAAGCCATATGATTATACCAATGATCAGGAGGAATATACAACGGTACCTGAGAAAACAGATAAATGTTACCGCACTTTTTGCGGAACTTAATATAAGAACCACAGTAGGATTAGAGCTATTTATAGTCAAACTGTGGTTCTTTCTGCATATAATGTGGATTAAATTGTGCTTGAAAGTAAAACTTGTGGATTAAAAGTGTTGCACATAAGCATTGTTCTTCGATATTTATATAAGTATGAATAGACATTACATGTAGCTAATGGGATAATAGATGCAATAATATAATTAAGGAGACTAATACTATGAAATTAATAATGTATGGGACAGAAATATGTCCAGACTGTGTAAAAGCGAAAGAAGCACTTATGAATTCTAAGGATATTGAATTAGATTATAGAAATATTACAGACAATACTGCAACTTTAAAAGAATTCTTATCTTATCGCGATCATGATGAATTATTTACACAAGTAAAGGAAGATGGTAGAATTGGAATTCCTTTTTTTATCTTAGAAGATGGAACAAAGACTTTGGAGATATCAGACTTTATTCTACTTGATACAATTGAAGATGATAATACAAAGAATTCATGCTCAATTGATGGAAAAGGACATTGCTAAGAGAGCATTATAATGTAGCACACGTAAGATAGTAATTATCTATGATAATTAATTTTATAAGAGAGTTATTAAAAAAATCTTAATAACTCTGTAATTGACGTGAGAAATCATATGTAGTACAGTAAAGATAATTTATGAAATATTTTTTATTACTGTAACTAGTATACTTAGGATATATTTTCCGTCAAAAATAAGTTTAGCTAAAGGTAAACTTACAACTTATTTTGAGGAAGAAAGGTGTTTACAATGAGTAAATTCGATAATTTTATTCATCACTCTCTGGTTAAAAGAATATTTAGTATTATATTAGCTGGTTTAATTTTGTATTTATTTAAAGGCATGCTAAATCTACTGCTACTTATTTTTATTATTACGTTTATTTTTGGTCAATTACAAAAGTTTTTATATGATAAGATCAATTCTCACATCCATATTAGTAGGAAACTGGTCACAGTCATTATGTATGTCGTTATTGTCACATTTTTTACCGTTACCGGTATCATGTATATTCCAAAAGTCTCACAGCAATTAATTGATGCCATTCAATTAATCTCTACTTTTAATGTGGATAAACTAAAAGGGAAAATCAATTTAGATATACTAAATTTGATTTCAGAAGAACAAATCAATCTATACATCAAAGAAGGTGCATCCTATCTATTGCAACTAGCTACTACCATTGGAACATTTAGTTTTAATTTTGCCATTTCATTCTTAATCAGTTTCTTATTCTTATTAGAAAAAGATGAGATTGTAGCTTTCGGCAAAAATCTAGAACACAGTAAGATCGCTTTTCTATATCGAGATATGAAACACTATGGCAATATCTTTTTGAATTCTTTTGGAAAGGTAATTGAATTACAGATTGTCATTGCTTTTATTAATTCATTTTTATCTGTCATTGCACTTTCAATAATGGGATTTCCGCAGGCATTAGGACTTGGACTTATGATATTTATTCTCGGATTAATTCCAGTAGCTGGAGTAATTATTTCTTTGGTGCCGTTAGTTATCATGGCTTTTAATATTGGAGGAACGATAAAAATTATTGAAGTTATCGTTATGATTATAGTCTTACATGCATTGGAATCTTATGTATTGAATCCAAAGTTAATGTCAGCAAAAACAAAGATTCCTGTATTTATTGTATTTCTTATACTACTGATAAGCGAACACTATTTAGGGATATGGGGATTACTATTTGGAATTCCATTATTTATGTTTTTCTTGGATGTTTTAGATATAAAAGTACGTGAATAAAATATATACAACAAGGCTTTTCAAGGTTGAATTGAAAAGCCTTGTTTTTTTATAGGAAAAAATTTATCCCTTTTGAATAATTAACTAATCTTTATAAATACTAATACAGTTCAGGTTCCTAATATACAAGGAGCTAAGTATGATGTTATTCGAAAGGAGATATTATGAAACAAAAACAAACAATGGATGGAAACCAGGCCGCTGCGACAGCTGCGTATGCATTTACAGAAGTAGCCTCAATCTATCCCATCACTCCATCCACTACTATAGCAGAAGTGATAGAAGAATGGGCAGCTCATGGAAAAAAGAATGTATTTGATCAGGAGGTAAAAGTAATAGAGATGCAATCCGAAGCAGGCGCAGCCTCCACTATGCGTGGTGCATTGCAGGCAGGAGTCCTCGCTTCTACTTATACCGCTTCCCAAGGATTATTACTTATGATACCTAGTTTATATAAGATGTCAGGTGAATTATTACCAGGGGTATTACATGTAACGGCAAGAACACTTGCAACCCATGCGTTATCTATCTTTGGAGATCATCAAGATGTTATGGCTTGTCGTCAAACAGGTGTTGCCTTACTTGCTTCTTCTAATGTACAAGAAGTTATGGATTTTGGTGTGATTGCCCATCTTTCTGCAATTAAATCTAGAGTTCCATTTATACATTTCTTTGATGGATTTCGAACTTCCCATGAATATCAGAAGATTGAAGTAGTAGCAATGGATGACATTAAGCAAATGATTGATATGAAAGCGGTACAAGAATTCCGTAATAGAGCACTTAACCCAGAACATCCAGTGGTAAGGGGAACGACACAGAATCCGGATATCTATTTTCAAGAAAGAGAAATGTCGAATAATTATTATAATGCTGTTCCAGGAATTGTGGAAGAATATTTAAAACAATTTGGTAAGATAACAGGAAGAAATTATAAGCCATACGAATATTATGGTGCCAAAGATGCAACTAGATTAATCATAGCTATGGGTTCTGTTTGTGATACAATTGAAGAAGTGGTTGATTACCTAAATGATAAAGGCGATCAAGTGGGATGCTTAAAAGTGCACTTATACCGACCATTTGCAGAGAGTATGTTCTTAGAGGAGATTCCTAAATCAATTAAGAAGATTGCAGTACTAGATCGAACTAAGGAGCCAGGAGCTCCAGGAGAACCATTATATCTCGATGTATTAAAAGCATACAAGGAAAATAAAGATATAACCATTGTTGGTGGTAGATATGGTTTATCTTCTAAGGACACTACACCATCACAGATCCTTGCGGTTTACAATAATCTAAGTTTAGATACTCCAAAGGATCGATTTACGATTGGTATTGTTGATGATGTGACACATACCTCCCTTCCAGAAGAAGATATGGTTGATACATCACCTACGGGTACCATTAGTTGCAAAATCTGGGGATTAGGCTCTGATGGTACAGTTGGCTCTAATAAATCGGCAATTAAGATAATTGGTGATCATTCAGAGAATGAAGTACAAGCATATTTCTCGTATGATAGTAAGAAGTCAGGTGGTTCCACCATATCACATCTTCGATTTGGAAAAGAGAGAATTCGCTCCCCTTATCTTGTTTCCAATGCTAATTATATTGCCTGTCATAATAAATCCTTTATCTATCAACATGATGTTCTGAAAGGTATTAGAAAAGGGGGAACATTTGTCTTAGTGTGCCCTTGGGGTAAAGAGGAACTTGACGAGAAGCTACCAGCACATTTAAGAAAGACTCTTGCAGATAAGAAGATTCTTTTTTATACAATTGATGCATTGAAAATAGCAACAGAAGTTGGATTAGGCAATCGCATTAATATGGTTATGCAGTCTGTTTTCTTTAAGCTAGCGGATGTTATTCCATTTGAAAAAGCAGTAGAATATCTGAAAGAATCCATTGTTAAAATGTATGGAAAGAAAGGCGAAGATATTGTAACTAAGAACCAGCAAGCCATTGATAAAGCAATTGATGCTCTGGTTAAAGTTGAAGTTCCAGAATCCTGGAGTAGTGCTACAGAAGATAATAATGCTGAAGTAAAGAAAGTCCCTGACTTTGTAGCAAATATTCAGATGCCTATGGCAAGGCATGAAGGAGATGAACTTCCTGTCAGTGCATTTGCTAATATGGTGGATGGAACATTTCCACTTGGAACCACTGCTTATGAAAAACGTGGAATTGCACCACAATTACCTCAATGGCAGATTGAAAAATGTATCCAATGTAATCAATGCTCCTATGTCTGCCCACATGCAACGATACGTCCATTCTTATTAAATGATGAAGAATATTCCAGAAAACCAGAAGAATTTGAGACAAAGCAGGCAGTTGGACAAGGACTTACAAACCTGCAATTTCGTATACAAGTAGCACCACTTGATTGCGTTGGTTGTGGTAGTTGTGCAGATGTCTGTCCTGCAAAAGGAAAAGCACTCATCATGCAACCAGCAGAAGAAGAGATTGAAAAGCAAGCAGAGAATTGGGAATATGCTATGACAGTGACTGCAAAAGATAATATTATGAGTAAATGGAACGTCAAAGGAAGTCAGTTTGTAAGACCATATCTTGAATTCAATGGGGCATGTCCAGGTTGTGGTGAGACACCATATATTCGTTTATTAACGCAGCTATTTGGTGATCGAATGATGATCTCCAATGCGACAGGATGCTCTTCTATCTGGGGTGCTTCGGCTCCTTCGATTGCTTATTCTACGGATGCAAATGGTAAAGGTCCAGCTTGGATTAATCCATTATTTGAAGATGCAGCAGAGTTCGGACTAGGTCTACAGATTGGATCTAAGCAAGCACGTAACATATTGATACAATCAGTGACAAAAGCATTAGAATCGGATATCGATAGTAGTCTAAAGACAGTACTGGGAGAGTGGCTAGATGGTGTTGATGATGGAGAACTATCAAAAGAAACATCATTAAAGGTAATGGAAGCTTTAAAGAAAGCAGATACAAGTTCCAACCAGACATTAAATAATATCATGGCATACAAAGATTATCTCATTAAGAAATCCGTATGGTCCATTGGTGGTGACGGATGGGCATATGATATTGGTTATGGTGGCTTGGATCATGTTATATCTACAGGAGAAAATATCAAGATATTTGTTATGGACACCGAAATCTATTCTAACACAGGTGGACAATGCTCGAAGTCCACACAGACAGCATCGGTTGCAAAACTTGCTATGTCAGGTAAGAAGCAAGTTAAGAAAGATCTTGGTCTAATGGCAATGTCATATGGAAATGTCTATGTCGCACAGATTGCGATGGGTGCAGATATGAATCAGACCATCAAAGCAATATCAGAAGCGGAAAGTTATAAAGGACCAGCGCTTATTATTGCTTATGCGCCATGTATTAGTCACGGTATTCGAACTGGTATGGGAACTAGCATAAAAGAAGAGAAGAAAGCAGTAGAAGCAGGATATTGGCATCTGTATCGTTATAATCCAGCGTTAAAGCAAGAAGGAAAGAATCCATTCCAACTTGATTCAAAAGCACCTAGTGCTGATTATCTAGAATTTATCAAAGGAGAAATACGTTTCACACAACTTGGAACTACATTCCCAGAAACAGCAGATCAGTTATATGAACAATCTGCTAAGAATGCAAAAGAACGCTATGATCGTTATGCGAAGCTTGCAGAGCAGAAGGTATTGTAATAAAAAAATAGAGAAAAGGAAGAACTCCTTTTCTCTATTTTTCATTGTCATCTACATATTCTTTTGCATTCATTACCTGCATATCACTAGGTATATTTACATTTGACGAAGCTTTATGCTTTGCCTTATTTGACCAAGCAGCAGTTTCATGTTTTTCAATAGGAGTTTTTTGCGCTTTACTTTTAAAATTTCCTTGTTTCATAAGTCACCTCTTTTCTGTCATATTTATATTATGCACCGTTTTTGTACATAATATTTAAGATAACTCAGACTATGTAGTTATATAAAGGCGATATAGTACTTAATAATAGCATGATAATAGGTAGTACCAAACTATTTTCATTTCAAAATTTCAGAATAAATAGAGGAGATAACATATGAAAGCAATTGTATATGAAGGAATGAAGAATGTTAAGGTAAAAGAAGTTATGGATCCTAAGATTAAGAAACCAGATGATATTATTGTAAAAGTAACATCAACGGCAATATGTGGTTCAGATCTACATTTAATTCATGGAATGGTACCAAATCTTCCTCATGGTTCGGTACTTGGACATGAGACAATGGGAATTGTAGAAGAGGTAGGTAAGGAGGTTCATAAAGTAAAAAAAGGAGATCGAGTTATTGTGCCATTCCCTATCGCATGTGGTCATTGCTGGTTTTGCGAGCATAATCTATGGAGTCAATGTGATAATTCCAATGCTAATGGCGAGGTTGGTGGGATCTTTGGGTATAGTAAAACATATGGTGGATATGATGGTGGACAAGCAGAATATCTTCGCGTTCCATTTGCCAATGTAGGACCTACGATCGTACCAGAATCCTTACGTGATGAGCAAGTATTATTCCTAACGGATATTCTTCCTACTTCTTATTGGGGAGTGGAAAATGGAGGCGTGAAGAGTGGTGATACAGTTGTTGTACTCGGTTGTGGACCTGTAGGTTTACTCACTATAAAATGGGCAATCTTCATGGGTGCCAAACGGGTGATAGCCGTAGACTATGTTGGTTATCGATTAAAACATGCTGAGAAATATGGGGTGGAAACGTTAAATTTTGAAGAGTACGATAATGTAGGAGAACATATCAAAGACATCACTCATGGTGGTGCTGATGTTGTTATAGACTGTGTTGGGATGGATGGAAAGATGACCAAGGTTGAACTAGTAGAAACGATGCTAAAATTACAAGGTGGTTCAAAATCAGCAATTGAGATTGCTACTCAAGCAGTAAGGAAAGGTGGAACTGTTTCCCTAGTTGGAGTGTATGGCGCAAGATATAATAATTTCCCGTTAGGTGATTTCTTTGCTAGAAACATTACATTGAAAATGGGTCAATGTCCTGCGCAGAATTATGTAGAGCGAATCTTAAATTTAATTGTTGAGAAAAAGTTCGATGCAACTGACATTATTACACATAGGCTTTCTTTGGATAAAGGGGAACATGCTTACAAGATCTTTGATAAGAAAGAGGATAATTGTATTAAGGTTATTTTAAAACCTTAGAATCATCTTGACTTTGACGCGACGTAAAGATATATCATACTCTCAAGAGGAGAAAGTCTTATTTTAGTGTATTCAGTGATGTCGCTGTATATCAGGAAACAATACAACAATAGACATTGACCCTTAATCTTAATAAATAATTAATAAAAGGAGAGAGTAAATATGCAAGATAATATTATATTTTTACCTTTGAAAAATGAAGATGTTGAAGAATTAACTTCAATTATGAAAAGAGCATTTGATGAAGATACCCGTATACATCTAGGGCAAGAAGCTGGAGGCCCGCCAGGATATGATGATGGAAGTTTTTTGAGAAAATGGGGGCTTAATCCACATGCAACAGCATATAAAATCTATCAAGATGGAGAATTAATTGGAGGTACCATTCTATGGATTAATTCCAATAAAGAGAATTTCCTTGGAACAATCTTTCTAGATTCAAATGTAGAAAATAAGGGGATCGGGACAAAAGTATGGAAACGGATTGAAGAAATGTATCCAGATACGATAGCTTGGAATACCGAGACACCAATCTTTAGCAGAAGAAATCATAACTTTTACATTAATAAATGTGGTTTTCACTGTATTAGAATTGATAAGCCTAAAGATATGGATGAAGGTCAATTTATATTAAGAAAAGTGATGATGAAATAATTTAAGAAAAATAAATCAGGAAACCACTAGTTTGCAAGTAATAATTAAGAAGAGTAGTTAATTGTTACAAAAAGTTTTGAGATAAAATTTTATATTAGTTCTTTGAATTAATTTGCCAGAAGTTTATTTCTAAGTGCTTCTGGCTTTTAATATAATATTTTAGGAAAGAGATTAGTATATGATTTCAAACGTTTTATAAGTTTATATGCACGCAGTATAACAATGTGCTAGAATAGAAAAAAATGGATAGTCTAAGATACATAGTTAACAGGAATCTTTATTTACTCCTGTAATAATTATTTACAATATCAATACATCAAGTAAAGGAGATGCAATGTCAGAGATTACGTTAGTATATATCTTGACTTTGACGTCGCGTCGTCCTTTATACTGTAGGAGGAAAGGAGAGGATAGAATGGAGTTAATGACAATTAGTGAATTATCAAAAGGTTTCAATATTACAACTAGGACACTCAGATACTATGAACAAATCGGAATTCTAAAAAGCAAAAAGAAAGAAGATTATGCTTATCGTGTCTATGATGAAGATGCACTAATACGTTTGCAGCAGATAATTATCTTGCGAAAACTTCGTATTCCATTAAAGCAGATTGGAGTTATTCTTGGTGATGCAGAACAAAATCGAATGGTAGAAATCTTTCAGGAGAATCTAATGTCTCTAGATCATGAGATTACTGCACTTTCTACAATACGTTCTGTATTACAAAGATTTGTATCTTACCTTAATAATTATAATGGAGTAAATGCAAAATTAAATTTTTTAGATGATAATGAAATTATGCAAGTTGTCGAATCCTTAAGCCTTTCTAAGATTAAGTTTAAGGAGGAACGACCAATGGAAGAGTTGAACAAAGCAAATGAAATACTTGATAATTTAAAAGATGTTAGAATTCTATATCTGCCACCTGCAACAGTTGCATCAAGTCATTATATAGGTGATAATCCAGAAGAGGTTGCAGGAGGTGAGTTGGATGACTTTATTAGAAGTATAAAGTTACAGCAATTGAAGCCTGACTTAAGAGTCTATGGATTTAATAATCCATGTCCGAGAGAAGAGTGTGAGACCTATGGATATGAATTCTGGGTTACAATTCCTGAGGATATGAAAGTACCTGAATCACTTCAGAAAAAATACTTTGAGGGTGGTTTATATGCAGCACATTGCATTAAGATGGGAGATTTTCATGAGTGGCAGGCATTCTATCAGTGGATATGCAACCATGATCTCTATGAGTTTGATGAAAGAGAACCATTAGGTATGAATGGAACTTTGGAAGAACATTTGAATGCCTTTACATATTATCAATCATGCAAAGAGAAGTCAAAATTCGAGCAAATAGATTTACTTATTCCAATTAGACTTAAAACAAAAATTCTCTAGAACAATGTTCAAACTAATTATATATTTTTAGCCTGTATTAAATAAACAATAGGATTTAAGTTAGTAAGTTAAATTAGTATAATAAACAATAAAAAGTTCGCCAGATAGCCCTTATATCAAGAGGCTTCTGGCGATTTTAATTTCTGATAATTCCTTCTTATTTAGTTTACTCAGTTTATTAAGCTCTTCACATTAGCCCTTAACAGCACCTGCAACCATACCTTTAATGATCTGCTTACTAAATACAAAGTAGAAGACAATAATTGGAGCCATAGTTGTAAGTAAAGCTGCCATAATCTTAGGATAATCTGAACTAAATTGACCTGTAAATTGAGTCATTGCTAATGGTACGGTATGGAGAGCTTGGTCTCGAATTAATACCAAAGCAAAAGAGAATTCATTCCAGCATCCAAAGGTCTGAATGATACCTACTGTTGTTAAAATAGGCTTGCAAGTAGGTAATATTACAGTAAATAGAGTTCGAGTAAAACTACTTCCATCTATTGCAGCTGCTTCTTCAAGCGCTACCGGAATTGCCTTCACATATCCTTCAACTAAGAAAATCGCAATAGGAAGTCCGAAAGCGACATATGGAATAATTAGCGTAAACCATTGATTATTTAGACCAGTATTATTAAATACAACATAAATTGGTACTAATAAGGAATGGATTGGGATTAACAATCCCATTAAGAAAATTACATACAACAAACGGTTTCCTTTAAATTTAACTCTGGCTAATATGTATCCTACGATAAATCCGCAGATAATAATTAAAGAAACGGATATAATTGTAGTTCGAAAACTGTTAAATAAAGAAGCAAATATATGATAATCTTTATTCGATAATATATCTACATAATTACTAAATGAAGGTGATTTAGGTAATCCAATAATATCTGCGTTAAATACTCGTTTCTCTTTGAGAGAGGAATAGAACAACCAGATCAAAGGAAAGATACAAGATAACGAGAAGATGATTAACACTAAGTTTAAAAATACAGCAAGTACTCGTGTCTTAACCTTGTGATCAGGACGGTTTTTTGCTTTTGAAGGAGTTTTATTTTCACTCATAGATTAAATTTCCCCCTTTTCTTTAGTTAACATTTTTACAAGAAATTGAACACCACCAATTACTAATAAGCTGACAAAAAAGATACCAATAGATATTGCACTACCATAGCCCATATTCTGTTGAGCAAAGGAAATCTTGTATCCGTAGAGAGCCATAACCATGGAATCATTACCAGGACCACCCTTTGTCATAACAAAAATGTGATCGAAGGCTTTCATATTACCTGCAACACACAGTGTTACACAGACAAGTAATGTATTCTTGATTAACGGAACGATTACATAAATGGCTCTTTGGAAGGCATTTGCTCCATCTAATTCTGCAACTTCAAATATTTCTTGATCAACCGATGAAATAGCAGAGATAATGATAACCATATAATAACCGATGAATTGCCATATCAATGGAATTGCAATAAGAAGCATAACAAGTTTTGGTTCATTTAACCATACTTTCGTTTGATCACCTTTACCGATTAATTCTAAGAACCAATTAAGGATTCCACGTTTGTAATCGTAGAACATAAGCCATATAAGGCCAATATATACAGCAGATATGGTGCTAGGGAAGAAGCCAAAAGTACGATGAATTGCTTTGAATTTTACTAAGCGTGAGTTAATCATCAATACAATTATAAATGCAAGACCTATCTGTCCAATGATACAAGCGAATACTAAATAAATATTATGACCAAAGGATGTCCAGAAGACGTCATCCTTTATGAGTGTTGCATAATTATCTAATCCTATAAATGTCTTATTTGGGCCGCCCTTCCAATCAAAAAAACTATAAAAACCTGCAGTAATGAGTGGAATAAATACTGCAAAAACGTAGAGTAAGATTGGAAATAATAAATATAAAGCAATTACCCATTTTTTAGGTCGAATTGAATTCAACAATTGATCGCGCCTCCTATAATATGTAGTTAGGCCTTATCTAAGCAACATACTCAGATAAGGCCTAGTATTTTTGGTAATTATTTTAGTAGTTTTTCTCGTATGCTGCTTGAGCATTCTTTGCTACGTCTTCTGGTGAGATATCTCCATTTAACATAGATTGAAGATCTGTATTTAATACATCCCAAACGGCACTTGAAATAAGTGAATCATAGATTTCACAAGGTTTGTGATCTACATAAGAATAGTTATAGAAATCTTGTGTAAATTGATCAAATTTACTTAAATCTAAGTTATCAACTTTTGTTACACTACTTAATGCATATTTATCAGTTACATAATTAGCGAATTCTGGACCAGTTAGCGTATAAGCTAAATCAATTGCAGCAGCTAATTTTTCAGGATCGTCTTTTAACTTAGCGTTGATTGCGATACCGTATCCAAGACCAATGTTATGGGAATCAGTATCTCCAGTAGCACCTGCTGGTTGAGGAAGAACTGCAAATTTTGTATTATTGTAAAGTGGTTTATCTTTTAATGTAGCTTGAATATAAGATACATCCCAGTTACCACCGATGAATGCTGCAGCATCTCCTGATATGTAATATTCTCTTGCATCTTCGTTAGTGATAGCATTAAAGTCTTTATTGAATACATCACTCTTAAAGATATCTTGAGTGAACTTAAGAGCATCTACAAAAGTTTGATCTGTGAAAGCAGCACCTTTCTTTTCAACTAGAGATTTGAACCATTCTGGACCTGTAAATCTATCTCCAAGTGTTGATAAGAAGCAGGAGTTTGCTTGCCATTTACCACCATTACCAAATGCGATTGTATCAATACCTTTCTTTTTGAAATACTTAGAAGCTTCTTTTACTTTATCCCAAGTGTCAGGGAAAGTATCAAAACCAGCTTCTTTCCATAATGCTGCGTCATATACAACTACAGTACAAGTACCACCAGTTAATGCTGGTATTGCATATTCTTTTCCATCTACTGTGAATGGATAGAATTTTGATTTGTCATATTTGTCTGCATATGGTGATTTTGCAATGTAATCAGTCATATCAAGAACAAGACCTTGTTTTACCCATTCTCTTGTATTCATACCTTGTAGTAAGAATACGTCTGGTAAATCACCAGCAGCAGCAAGTGTTGCAATCTGTGTTTTGTAATCAGCATTTGCTAAAACTGTTTGTTTTAAAGAAATGTCTGGGTTTTTCTTTTCCCAACTAGCAATCGTTGTACGGAATCCATCTGAACCACCATTTCCTTGTGATTCTTCTGAAGTAGAGAAATGCATGATTCCAAGATCACCCTTATATGCAAGAGTACTTGCTGAGGTGTCTGTCTTCGTTGCTGAGTCATCGGTTGCTTCTGTTGTTGCATCTGGAGCTTTGGTTTCTGCTTTCTTGGTTGAAGTTTCTTTCGATTTTCCACAAGCACAAAGTGAGAAAATCATTACTACTACCAATAATAGGCTTACTAACTTTTTCTTCATAAATGTATCCCCCATTTTTATAATATTTATATAAATACTACCAAGAAGGTAGTACAAATATCGTAAGAACTGTTGTCATAGAACAGTCTCATTACAAAAAAATGTCGAAATTTTTTTCGAAAGTTTCGCAAACGCATTTCGATATAAATAATAAAAAACAATAATATTTGTGAAATGTGAATATATGTAATATAATAATATGAATTAATTAGTTATTTTATACTAAAATATCTTGTATTTAACTTAATCGTTTTCGTAACGAATTAAAAAAATAAAAGCGATATTTAATTAAAAATGTAATTTATTTACAATACAATATTATCATAAATGGAATAAAATTACAATAATAATAAACAAAAAATACCTGTATATGTATAATTATTACAATGATATAAGACGAGAAGTTAAAAATTTCTACGAAATACTTATAAATCAAATAGAAATTGTAATATTTCTTATATATTAACTATAAGTTGAATTATTGAATAGGTCTCGTTTGATATAAAAGCTTACGAATGATACACTACCGTTATAAAAAAGGAGGGATTACAATGAAGATGGAGATTGGAAATATAATATATGGATTACGTAAGAGTAAAAAGCTTACACAAGAACAATTGGCAATAGAAATTGGTGTATCAACAGCAGCTGTATCTAAATGGGAAACAGATAATTCAATACCTGATATAGCAATTCTATGTAGCCTTGCAGATTTTTTTGAGGTTTCGGTAGATGATATGTTAGGTAGAACGGATATGATGGAATCTCATGGGAAGATTCGGGCACAATCTTATGATGAAAAAGTAGCAATGCTTGATATTGCGAGATATCTACTGGAGCTAAAAACAGTTAGTGAGTTCTTGAAAGGCGATGAATTACAACGTGAGATAATAAAGAAACATTATGAGGATCAACATCTAAATTTTGCAGTTGAATTTATGATAAAAGCCTATCAAATGAAGTTAGATTCAGATGAAGTGTATGAGATTCTTATGAATTATTCTAAGAATTTAAATAGAAATGAGAACATAAAGTTTCGTATGATTGCTAAAGGAATATATTGTATTATGGAAAAAAAGTCAGCCTATTATACAGAAGAAGTATTGTGTTCCTACTTAGGATATGATATGAGAAAAATGTTTTATGAATGTTGTAAAGATGAAAGATATGAGACCTTGATAACGAAGCAAGAGATACGGTATAAATATATGAAGCAAACATGTTATTCAAAGAATACCGATCTATTAGAATTCTTTGTAAAGATTGAGAATCGAATGATTCAATTAATCTTAAGAAATTTAGATCAAGATACTCTTGTAAATGCTCTTAAAGGTGTATCAGGAGATGTCCTTCTTAGGTTTATGGACAACCTATCTGAGAAGATGATATTTTATATTGCAAAGGACCTTGAATTATGGAATGGAACGGAAGCTGATATTTTAGAAGCCGAGCGTAATGTATTGCAGATATACCAGAGAATTAATTCCAGCCTGGCAGAAGAAAAATGAGTTATTAGAAGATATTTTAATAATGGTTAGGATGTTAAAAGTCTTATTTGGGCTTTTGGTCTTGACAATATTTTCATTTAGGATTACAGTAATAATTAATTGATAATAATATGAAACCGATGATTAAGAGAAGTAAATTTAAGTGAGAAACTACAGAGAGCTGCGGTGATGAGATGCAGTGTTTTAGCTTATATTGAATGGACTTATGAGGGCAATCCGAACTAATAGTAGGCGTTGACGGACATCCTAACCGTTATGATGGAAGCATATGATAGTATGTGATAAATTGCATTGGTGGCATATAAGAATCTAGACTCTTATCTTTTGGGATAGGAGTTTTTTTGTTATTTAAATGTATAAAAAAACATTGAAAAGGAAGGCGTATGTATTATGAAGAAAATTATATTAACAGGAGACAGGCCAACTGGAAGATTACATGTGGGTCATTATGTGGGATCTTTAAAAAGAAGAGTAGAATTACAGAATTCAGGTTTATACGATAAGATATTTATAATGATTGCAGATGCACAAGCACTTACGGATAATGCAGATAATCCTGAGAAAGTACGCCAGAATATTGTTGAAGTTGCCCTCGATTACTTGGCTTGTGGAATTGACCCAAGTAAGTCCACTATCTTTATTCAATCACAGATTCCAGAATTATGTGAGTTCACGACATATTTTATGAACTTAGTAACTGTTTCGAGGGTTCAGAGAAACCCTACGGTTAAATCAGAGATCCAGATGAGAAATTTTGAGACAAGCATTCCAGTTGGATTCTTTACTTATCCAATCAGTCAGGCATCGGATATTACTGCATTTCGTGCGACTACTGTACCAGTTGGAGAAGATCAACTTCCTATGTTAGAACAAACAAAAGAGATTGTAAATAAATTTAATGCTGTGTACGGAGAGACTTTAGCAGAACCTGAGATCTTATTACCGGACAATAAAGCATGTCTACGACTTCCAGGCATTGATGGAAAAGCGAAGATGAGTAAATCCTTAAATAACTGTATCTATTTATCAGATTCTAAAGAAGAGGTGAATGCAAAGGTCATGTCCATGTTTACCGATCCAAATCATCTTCGTGTGGAAGATCCAGGTGAAGTAGAGAATAATCCAGTATTCATTTATTTAGATGCTTTTTGCAAGGAGGAGCATTTTAAGAAATACCTTACAGATTATAAGAATCTACAAGAACTTAAGGAACATTATCAACGAGGAGGATTAGGAGATGTTAAGGTTAAACGCTTCTTAAATAATGTTCTTCAAGAAGAATTAGAACCAATTCGAAGTCGTAGAAAAGAGTATGAGAAGAATATACCTGAGATCTATAGGATGTTACAAACCGGATGCACCCAGGCAAGAAAGGTAGCTAGTGAAACTTTAGCAGATGTAAAACGTGCCATGAAAATTAATTATTTTGAGGATGAAGAATTAATATTAGAGCAGACGAAACGTTATGAAAGTAAATAGTAGTAAAAACATAAAAGAGGATGGCCCTATTATATATGTTACGGTTCGAGGGTCAAAAGCGTTTTATAATATACACTCAGTAAAATAAGGCTATTGACCCTCGACCATGATATATAGAAAATCTATTGAATTCTACCAACTTTATCCCAAGGGTAAACACGAAAGATTGCTTTTCCTTCTACTTGATTAAGATCTATTACACCAAAGGATCTACTGTCCATACTAACAGAACGGTGGTCCCCCATAACAAATAGTTTGTTTTTGCCTACAGTAAGGGGAAGATGGATTTCATGTTCTATTGTTTCGCCCTTCGTATAAGGTTCATCGAGTTTTACGTCATTTACATACACGTATCCATTCTTTATATCTACCTTATCTCCAGCAACACCGATTACACGCTTTACGTAATAAGTATCTTTTTGCTTGTAATGACTAAATGTAGACATCATCTGGTCTAAAGTAGCTAGAGATTCATCAAGAATAGAGCCTTTTTCTTTATCTGGAAGGAAAATAATAATGTCTTCTCTTTGAGGATTGGAGAAACGATAACTTAACTTATCAACAAGTAATTGCTGTTTATTCAGCAAGGTATTTTCCATTGAAGTTTGTTCTACCTGTACTTTGGCTAAAACAGTAGTGTTAAAGAGCATTACAAAAAAGATTGTACCAATAAATAATAGAAATAAATTGATGATTTCTTTAAATGTATTTTTTTTATTTCGCATAGAAAGCCTCCTTAGATTTTTATATCATATTTATTTTGAATAGCTACTAATATTATACAATATATGGAGCTGCAATACTACAGATTATACAATAAAAATAAGAGATACTAAATGAAAACATATTACAAAGAGTAATTGGTTTATCATATAGAATCTCTATAAATAATAAATAAATCTACAAAGTGATATACATTATATAATTTGAATTAAGGCTGTGAGTACTCGCACAAAAATTCATTTATTAGGCAATTACCTCAGTCTCTGGCTCATTAGTAAATGAATAGAAGGTTGAAGTACCTTTCGTAAAGTAAAGAACTTCAAAGATATCATCATCTGCTTTATACATATTCTTTAAAGAAGGATTAGCATCGATCATAGCTTGCTTTGCTTCTACTCTTTCATCTGCTTTTACTTCTCCAGTAAGACGAATCCATGAACCACCTGTCATTGCTGATATCTCAACTTTAGTATTTTCTTGCATTTGTTTAAAGCAATCTTTCGTATTGTTTGTACAGATATAGAATTTACCGTCATATTCTGCAACTGCTCCAAATGGGCGTACTCTTGGTTGATCTTTCTCTACGGTTGCTAAATAAAATGTGTTTGCTTTTCTTAAAAATTCAATAGTTTTTTGCATGATTGACCTCCATAAAATTGTAGTGTACAATTATTTTATAATATTACACAGATAATACAAGTACGATATTTTTGTATGGTAAGTATCAAAGTATATACTATAGTGATAAATGGAGGGTTTAGAAATGAAAGAAAATAAAATAGATAAGAAAGAATTATTCGGAGTATGCCCATTTGTAACTGCACAAAAGATATTTTCAGGAAAATGGAGTATCTTAATTATGCACTGCTTAAGTAATCAGGTATATCGTTTTGGAGAATTACAAAAGCAAATTCCAGATTTAACGCAAGCTACATTAACAAAACAATTAAAATATTTAGAAGAATACAATATGATCCACCGTGAAGTCTATAACGTAATCCCCCCAAAAGTAGAGTATTCTTTGACAGATTTAGGCAAAGAGTTTCTCCCTGTACTAGATGCATTTGAAATGTTTGGTGATAAGTATATTGAATATATGGAGAAGAATTCTTAGGATTATAATAAATACTATAAATAATAATATTCCAGTTAACTCAAAGTATCATCCAAGAAGTCGCATAAAAAGTCCCTTAACAGAAAACTTGCCTGAATATCACGGTAGGCCTCTGCGGGTTCGGATTTTGTCTTAAAGAGTATTAGAGATTCTTAATAAAAATGGAATCATTCAATAATTAGAAGGAGCGCTGTCTGAGCGTACCCCAGCGAGTTCGCTCCTTCTAATTATGTTTGAATGATTCCATTTTCATTTAGAATCTCTTATACTTCTTTAACCTAAATCCGAACCCGCAGAGGGCTACCGTGATATTCATCCACAACCACCCTAAGGGACTTTTTTTATTTACTTGCTTCCTTTCTATCTATTCACTTCGCAAAGCATCAATAGGATTCATCTTTGCAGCTTTACGTGCTGGAAGATATCCGAATAGGATACCAATTCCTGCGGAAATACCAAAGGAGAGCATTACCGTATTGAAAGATGGAAATGCATTAATCTTAATTAACTCTCCAGCTTTCATCGCGCATAATGTTCCAAGTAATATACCAAGTATACCACCAATGGTACTTGTAGCAGCAGCTTCTAATACAAACTGCCGCATAATATCTTTATGTTTCGCACCAAGAGATTTACGAATACCAATCTCTCTGGTTCTCTCAGATACCGATACTAACATAATATTCATAATTCCAATACCTGCAACAAGAAGTGAGATACCTGCAATACCAGCGATAACAGAGGTTAGGATACCCATCTGAGATTGAATTTCGGTTAAGATATCAATCATGTTGGATACATTATATAATTTGGAATCATGGAAAGTTTTAAATAAAAATCTTTGAATCTCTTTGGTTTCAGTAGATACAACGTCAGTACTCTTAGCAAAGAAGGTGTAATTAGTAACATTAGCAGTTCCAGCTAATCTCATTGCAGTTGTATAAGGAACATAGAAACAATTATCTTCGGACCATTCGGAGGAATCGGAGGATTGTGCTAAGATTCCGCAGATGGTAAATTCTTCTCCGTTAAAACGAACGGTATCTCCAACTTTTGCAGCTCCTTTAAACAGAGTATTATTAATATAGCTACCAATAATACAGACTTTATTGCGAATGGAGATATCGGAATAAGTAATGGTATGACCAGATTGCATTACTTTATTCATAATTTGAATATAATTTTCATCAATGCCTGTAAGTGTACCATTTTCTATTTTTGACGTCTTTTTCGTAAGATTTCCACTTGCTGTTACATTAGGGGATACTCCTTTTAAAGTAGAGGAGTGTTCTTTCACATATTGATACATGTCATCTTCTTTTAACATAACATTACCATTACGTCCTTTTAAGCTTATGGTAATATTATTAATGCCCATATTTGTGTAAGAATCAATTGTACTATTTGCAAAACCTTGCATAAGACTAATTAGGATAATAACCGAGGCAACTCCGATTATCATTCCAAGCATCGTTAAGAAGGTTCTCATTCGATTCCCAGTAATATTAGCCCATACGATTTTCAGTGTTTGCCATAACTTCATTCTTATACTCCTTTGCTTCTCCGTCGAATACAACGACTCCGTCGGATATTTTAATAATACGTTCTGCTTCTACTGCGATGGAGTTGTCATGGGTTATCAGAACAATAGTATTTCCTTCTTGGTGTAACTTTTTTAGCAGGTCAAGTACCTCACGACTGGTCTTAGAATCCAAAGCACCAGTTGGTTCATCCGCTAAGATTAAGGATGGTTTACCAACCAAAGCTCTAGCAATGGAAGCTCTTTGCTGTTGTCCTCCTGATAATTGGGTTGGAAGGTTTTTGTATTTGTCTGCCAAACCTACTTTTTCAAGTGCTTCCATACACCTTGTCTTACGCTCTTTCTCTCCAACCCTTGCATACATAAGCGGTAGAGCAACATTATCTAATACAGTTTGCTTGGGAAGTAAATTATATTGTTGAAAGATAAATCCAATCATTCTGTTTCGAATCTCTGCGAGGGCATCGCCCTTTAACTTACTTACATCGTTGCCATCTAGAAAATATTGACCACTGGTTGGAATATCTAAGGCTCCGATGATATTCATAATAGTTGACTTTCCACTTCCTGATTTGCCGACAATAGCAACCATTTCTCCATGATTTATTTTTAGATTAATTCCGTTATTAGCAGCGACTTCGGTATCACCAATATGGTAGATTTTGCAGATGTCAACTAATTCGATTAGTGTTTCCTTATCCATTTATTTCGGCTCCTTCCTATTCCTCACCGTAATAACTAGTAACCGTATCGTCGAATGGAATATAGACTTCATCGCCTTCTTTTAGCCCATCTTTAATCTGGACGTTAGTTCCATCATTAATACCAATTGTGATAGTTACAGGTTTAAATCCTTTTGGTATTGATGAATCCTGATTTTTCGTTACTTTATCTGATTTCACATATACGATATTATCTTTTTGTAATGCGGAACTTGGAATGGTAAGAACGTTATTTGCCTTTTCAATTATAATTTTACCATTAACATTCATGCCTGGTAGAAGTTTTCCGTACTTTTCAACTTTCACAACAACTGGGTAGGCAGTTACACCATTAGTCGTATTTCCTTTCAGACTGATTCGTTCAATAACACCGTCAAATGTATTGTTTGGAAAATCTTCAGTGGTAATGGTTACTTGTTGGCCAACTTTTACGCTACTAATCTGTAATTCATCAATATTCATCTGAAAAGTTAGATAAGATAAGTCATATATTGTTGCCATTGGGCCAGCAGCAGAGTCAGTTGTTGGATCTATGGTATCACCTTGCTTTTTGGTCTTTGTAATTACTTGGCCAGAGATTGGCGATTGGATCGTGTATTGATCCCTTTGATCTTTTTGCGTTTCTAAAGCCAATTGTGCTTCTTCGATACTTAATTTGGCACTATCAATCTGGTTTTCTAGATCTTTCGAAGAAAGTGTTAGAATAGTATCACCTTTATGTACGAGCTGACCCTCTTTGATAGAGAGTGACTTTATTGTACCTTCGGATTCGGCTATTAGTTTACTTTCTAATTTGGCACGAAATGTTCCTGTACTACTACTAGATACGCCTCCAATGGTTGCTTCGGCAGAATCACCGACCTTAATACCACCAATATTTTTAACTTTTATCGTAACTTTTTTAGTTAAGATACCACCATCCATAACTTCTTCTAAGTTACTTACAGAGGATACGACACCCATTGTTTCTTCTCCAATGGCATCCATTGAGATAGAGGCTTTTTTACCAACCCAAGATTTTTTTACTTCACCAGAAGGAAATGCTAGATCAAGATACATAGTGGTATCATCATAGATGTCTGCAATTGTTTTACCTGTAGCAACAGTATCACCTTTTGATACATAAAGCTTTTTGATATATCCAGTTTCTTTTGAAGCTAAGGTTAGTTTGGATTTTTTCTCTACATAATTGTTGTAATCTTCTTTTGCCTTCTTAACTCCGAGCTCAGAAGTTTTGATGCTATTTGCTATATCATTGGTGCTGATCTGATATAAAAGAGATCCTTTTTTTACGGTATCTCCTTCTTCAAATGGAGCTTTTAATACAGTACCTTTTACGAGCGATTTTACATCATACTGACTTGCAGGACTTAGAGTTCCTGTTCCGGAGATTACCGATTCAACATTTCCAATTACAGCTTTTGATGACATAACTTCATTTGTTTCTTCCTCGGGTTTTGACTTTTTTAAGAAAGAGAAAGCAACAAAGGCAATGACTCCAATAATAAGTACCCACTTTATGATTTTCTTATATTTAATTTGCTTCCAATTAATTTTTTTTATTTTCACTATTCTACCTTCTTCCCTAGTTTGCAATTACAATAATTCGAATTGGTCCCTGTGATTGTGCTACATAGCCATCAACAAGGTGGTTGTTAAATGATGTGATATCATCTAGTGAAGCTTCGTAATATTTTCCATTTGTAAGAAAATAAACTTGTGCGTCATCAGCAATTCGATAGACAGCATTTCCAACATTTGCTTGATTACCACTAATGTAAGAAATACGTACCATATTAAGGTCATACATATCTTTAATCTCGTTATCTTCTAGCTTAATGGCTTTTGGACCAGGGTTAATATTCCATTTTGGTACATCGGTAGTTATTGTAGTCTCGTTTCCGTTTATGGATAGAGTAAGTCTAGTAAGGCCACTTCCGTCTTCGAGTTCAGAAAGATTAACTGACTTTAATAGTCCATATTGGTAACCTGAGTTTACTGTATCGCGAAGGATTAGATCTGTTATTTCACCTGCGGCATTACATGAGTAATAGAGTGTATTTCCTGAACCCCAAGTCATTTCTTTTAATTCAGAAGTTGTTAGAGTTGAGTAACTTTGATCCTTTACTGCAATAATTCGTATATCAGATGCTAATTTACGAGATGTAATATCAGATAGTGAGGAGATGGAATTAGTATTTATCTTAGTAACAACTGCTTCACCGTATTTAAAATTAACATTTACAACACTTCCTTTTGTAATTGAAGAATCCGCACATTGGAAATCACGTAAGACTCCAGAGGTATCAACGAGATGGACAACTTGTTTGATAACGCTTGTCTGGTTTGCATCCTTTACTAATTTATTATCTATACTTAGTACATATCCAGTTAAAGTGACAGGCATCTTCTCCACAGGGTAGATATCAGCAACATTTCCGTTATAACCAAATAAAACGACTACATTATCACCAGAATGGATTCCGTTCTCCTGTAATCTGGTACCCCATGAGTTCTCAATTAAATTATCGGTATCAGAATCGCTTGAACTTGTTGTATTGACTGGTGGTAATTTAAGAGCGTAAGTTTTACCTGCGACTACAATTTCATCTGGAGAGGATATAGATGGACTTATAGAGTTTAAGGTTCCATAGGCTTTTTTGTTATAGCTCCAAACGCTTTTTAATTCATTTGAATAATACATTACATCATAACTTGTAATATCTGCACTTGTAGCTTTTAAACCATTTTTATAAAAAGTTCCTTCTTTTAGTGGGAAGGTTAGTTTTTGTTGCCAATTACCAAGAACAACAGTGCTTGAAAGAGGAAGTATATTCGATACTTTGTCATCCCAGCCAAATAGTAATACAACTGGCATTCCTGTTCGAATAGAAGATTGCTTTATTATTTTCTTCATCTGTGATGGGTTACCAACGGAGTAGGTACTTCCAGCAACAGTCAATTCCTGGGGTTCTGATTGATTGGAAGTAATGTTATCAAGGGAACCGAAGGTTTTCTTACTATATGCCCATACGGTTTGTAATTCAGTGCTATAGTATAGAACATCATAATTCTGAATGGTTGATAGTGCAGTGGCTTTATCGTTTCTATATATTGTAGCTTTACCTGCTTTTATGGAGAGACGTGATGACCAATTCTTATCTGCATTAGTGGAATGAATAGGTAGTACATAGGATACCTTATCATCTTTACCAAGTAGTAGTGCTACTATGGAGCCTTTTTGAATGGAGGAATTCTTAAAGAGAGTTTTCATCTTTTTCGGATACTCTACGGTATATGTAGTGCCAGATATGGCTAATTCTTGTGGTTGATTCTGTGATAGAGTAATATTCTCAATTCGTCCATATACTTTATCTTGATAAACCATAACTTTTTTCAAGTTCTCTACGCAATAAGCAATACTATAATCTTCAATAGCGTCATATGTAGATTTTTTATTATTGATATAAACATGGTAGGAAGAGAGTTTAGAAGAGAGTTTTTTCTGCCACCCCTTCTTTACTAGATATGGACCTTTTGTTTTCTTTTGTAAGATTGCGTCTGTGTCAATTTTACCATTGTCGCTAAGTGCAAAGCCCAGTGTCTTTCCGTAGATATCTCCGGATTTTTGTTTTGCATTTAGTAAGTTAAAAAATAGGTTTTCACAGTCAGAAGCAGTGATTGTATCGTTTTCACTACGTGAAAGATTCTTACTTAGGCCAAGTTCCTTATATTTCGCATATCTAGCATCTGATAGATTATTGGAAAAGTCTGCATTGCTATATCCCAAGATACCTAAGACGCCATAGATTGCTTCTTTCAAAGTGACTTTTTTATTTGGATAGAATTTGCCTCCAAGATATCCCCTCATGTAACCTTTGGATACCGCTATTTGTATATATGCAGCTTTATTACTATTCTTAGGAACGTCTTTAAATAGTTCTAGAGTACTTGTCTTAGTTACATCCCCTGCAAAAGGTGATGCTAATACAACCATTTCGGCAAATTCAGCTCTTGATACATATTTGGATTTGGCGATCACATTACCCTTTTTATCTTTAGTTATACCAAGAAGAGCAGTAACTTCACTTGCTTTCTGATTTGTAGATGCGCTTACGTGGTCTCCAATTACTAATGAGAAAGTAAGTAGCAGAGCAAAACAGAAAATCAATAGATTAATTCTGTATTTTCTTTGATTCATTTCATGTTCCTCCATTTATGAAATATTTTTACAATATAAATAAAACTATATTAACAGAAAATGTATCTTTATATCCTTATATATTTCTTAAATTTTCTTAAGTAAAAATGACAAATAAAAAAAATCACCATAATTTTTATTTATGGCGATTTTTTTAGTAACGATATATGAAATCAATTCATGAAGGTTTTTGAATCTATAAAAATCGTTTCTTAATATCTTCATATTTCTCAGAAGTCATTAAAGCATCTTTATCAATGTCCTTAAAGGTAACAATATAAGTCCATCTTCCGTAAGGTTCAATTTTTTTAATCTGAGAAATATTAATTAGATAAGATTTATGGCTTCGAAGAAATTGTTCTTCATCTAATTTTACTTCAATATCACTTAAACTAGCAGAGGTAGTAAAGGAGTCATGTTTCGTATAGATTACAGTGTTAGAGTTCTCTCTTTGAACCAAGATGATATCCTTGATATCGACGAAACTCATACTTTCTTTTCCTTTTACAAGTAAGCGTTCCAACCCTTTTTCGAACTTAATGATCTTATCAAGATGATCGTTATGTTCCGGTTCGGTTAAGGATTTGATTCGATCTAAGGTATGATTGACACGCTCCACGTTAAATGGTTTCATAATATAGTCGAAAGCATATACCTCAAAGGCATCCGAACGATATTCAGGGTGAGCAGTTGCAAAGATAATCTTAGTTTTAGGGTCAAGATCTGCAATAATTTTGGCACAATCAAGGCCACTGGTTCCGTGAATCTCGATATCAAGAAACACTACATCTGCTTTTGTTTTAGTAAATACAGAGACTGCATCGGCAAGATTATCAGATTCTCCAACAATCTCAAAGCCTTCATTTCGTTCAATAATCTTACGTAATAATAAACGAATACCATCTTCATCTTCAACTAGAAGTACTTTAATTGCCATAGGTTCTTCTCTTTCTACGTCTGCATAGTGGTTGGTTAAGAATCTCAGACAGAATAATAGCATCTTTTAATGTATTTTGATTCAGTTCTATATCTAAGACTTTAGGAATATCTTGTTTATTTTCATTACTCGTGGAACGTATGCTATCCATTGAATCTGGATAGGTGGTTTCAACATTAGAAGAATCAGGAGACTGATTCATTGTGTTATTGTTAGTAGTACCCTTATTATCTTTCTGAGATATTGAAGCAGATTGGATGCTCTTAAAAATATTAAGTATCGAATCACTAGTATTCGTTTTTAAGAAATTTGGATTCACTGGTTTTCGAACCATAAGATTCACCTCTATTTGCTGTTTTTTATTATTTTATGATTCGAGAGTTAAAAGCCTTTCATAACATACATAAGTATATAGCGATATACACTCAGCAAACTAAAATAAGGCTATTGTCCCTCGAATCACACTATTTATCATTTTTAATAATGGTTTCTCTAGATGTCTCGGAGATTTTCTCTCTCATCTTCGTATCTGCTTTGATATTCTGCATGTCGAAATAATCCATAACTCCAAGTTTGCCTTCACGTAAGGCATATGCCATAGCCTTAGGAACTTCTGCTTCGGCTTCAACAACGTAAGCACGCATTTCTTGTTCTTTTGCAACAGCCATAGCTCTTCTTTCTTCGGCTTTTGCTTGTGCAATATTCTTATCAGCTTCTGCTTGAAGAGTCTGAAGGTGTGCACCAATGTTTCTACCTACATCTACATCTGCGATATCTATGGATAGAATCTCGAATGCAGTACCAGAGTCAAGACCTTTACCTAAGACCCTTTTTGAGATGTGATCTGGATTCTCAAGTACTTCCATATGAGATTGAGAAGAACCTACGGTAGTTACAATACCTTCACCAATTCTTGCCAGGATGGTTGCTTCACCAGCACCACCAACTAATCTTTCTAGATTGGCTCTAACAGTTACTCTTGCTTTTACAAGTAATTCAATACCGTCTTTCGCAACTGCAGATACGTTGGTTGTTTCAATTACTTTAGGATTAACACTCATTTTAACAGCTTCAAGAACATCTCTACCAGCTAAGTCAATTGCTGCAGCCTTTTCAAATGGAAGCTCAATTCCAGCTCTTTCGGAGGCGATTAATGCATTGACAACACCATCAATATTACCACCAGCTAAATAGTGAGCCTCTAATTGGTTTACATTAATATCAAGACCTGCTTTTACTGCTTTGATTAATGGTAGAACAATCTTTGATGGACGTACACGTCTTAGACGCATACCAATTAAGTTAAAAATACTTACTTTTACGTTGGCTGCCATGGAGGAGATCCATAGACCAACTGGTACAAAACTAAAGAATAGAACAACAAGTAAACCTATACCTACTAATATAATAATACCTACTGATTCTGACATAATATACTCCTTCTGCAATGCTTTTCCTTAGTTAGGAAGCATGCTATAAATATTTGATGTAAATATGATAGTACTTATTTCATTACTATAATCTTATTATGATACGGTTTGGTTAAGTACATCAATATACACTCAGTAAACTAAAACAAGGCTTTTGCCCCCCGAATCTCATTTAAGTAATTGCTTTTACAATTAATTTTGAACCCACTACCTTGTAGATTGCTAGTTTAGTATCCTTTGGAATATATTTGCCTTCGGATATGACATCGAATTCAATTCCATCGAAGACACCTGTTCCAGTAGGACGAAGATCTGTAACGGCGAGTCCTTGTTTTCCTAATAGATAGTTTAAATCACTTGAGCTGATATAACCTTTATCCTTGTTCTGCTCATCCTTTAAGATAATTGGAGATTTTAATTTACCTTTAGAAAGTAGTGCTAGAATAATTGCAAGCATAATACCTAAAAGTGCTAAAATGATAATTGTAATTATGGCTCCCTCTAATATCGAGTGTGATACTAAAAAAACACCAACGAGTAAACATATACTACCTATGATACCTGGCGCTGAGATACCCGGAACAATCATCTCGATTCCGACTAAGACAAAACCAGTAATAAATAGTACCAATGCGATTAGAAATACACCATCGATAGCACCCATTGAATTCCCCTCCCTTTTTAAAATTGTTGGTTGTGAAATTAGTAGTTAGTCTAATTTCACATATGTTTTTGTTTCTTTACTATAAGGTATACTAAATTCAGAGAATATGGAATGGATAATCTCTAAGTTATACATCTTTGACGCTCCAATGTCATTTTTCATTATTGAAATTACAAGCGCTTAATTTTGGAATCTCGATATAGAAACTAGTCTTATCTGAGTTGGAGGTAACGGTTATCTTACCACCTGCATCATGAACTATCTTGGATACGATAGAGAGACCCATACCATGTTCAGCCTCTTTCTTTGTTGTAAAGCCTTGTTTAAAAATAGATTCGATCATATTATCTGGAATCTTAGGACCATTATTAGAGATCTCAAAAGAGTAATGGTATTTAAATTCTCCAATATCCACATAGATTTTCTTCTCGTGCTCAACCTGAGAGAGTGCAGAGATACTATTATCAATAACATTTGATAGTACTTTACATAGATTCCAAGGCTCAAGAGGAATATCAGTAAGATTAGAACGGATCTCAAGGTACAAGTCGATATGATTCTTCTCAGCAGCTTCAATCTTGGCTTGTAAAAGCGCATTGATGGCTGGTTGGGAGGTCTTAAGAGCTTTGCTTACTTTAAGAATATCTTTATAGACTGGATCAATATATTTCTTCGCTTCTTCATATTCTTCTAAGTCCATTAGACCATATATTACTTGAAAATGATTCAGATAGTCATGCCTCTGGGCACGGAGCTTTATGTTCAACTCCTCAAGATTCTTAATGCTTTCTACTAAGTTATCGCTCTTATACCTGCTGGCAAAATAAAGGCCTAGTATTGTAATGAAACTACTTAATAACATCAGTCCGACTGAGAGGTAAAGATATATATTTACGGTATTCAAGTCGGTTAAGCCTACTTTGATAAAGATAATTAAGCTTACGACAAATTGCATTACATTGATTGATAATAGTGTGGCTACAAGTTTTTTTAGGTTCAATTAATTCATCTCCCTAGATTGGTTAGAATGTGATATCTTTTTTGTAAAAGAAATATAGTGGTATTGCCATAATCATTTATATCATTCTTACGAAAAGTCATAAGCCATGATAATTTCATCTTCGTCTACTTCACCGGTATGATAAAAACCTAGAGAAGTATATAGATACTTGGCAATTGCGTCTCCCTCAATATAACAGAGAGTAATGCGAGGATATTTACTATCTTCCTTCATTAGGTTAATTACTTGCTTAACAGCTTCTCTACCATAACCATTTCTTTGATTATTTACATCAATCATTAATTGATCAAGGACAAAGGAATTTATTTCGTCACAATCTCGATACATTAATAAGCCAACAAGGATGTCATAATGATAGATAGCTTTTACAGTGCCTCGGTGATTATGATAAGCATATGCTCTTGCTAATATACCCATTGAACTGCTTACATGATGTTCTTGTTCTTCTGATACTTTTAATTTTGTTACTGCACGCCAGTTGCGTTCATCTACTGCTCTTAAGCAAATCATAGGAATCCTCCATTAGGTAAGTTTGATCGTTGATGTTAGCATTAATATTTTACAGTTTATAGTTATAAATAGGTAGTGATATTAACTAATTATACCATTTTGCATAAACATTTGGAACTCGCATTTATGATTAGAGTATAATAAACAATTTGGAAACAAAAGTTATACTTTTGTAGTAATAACCTATAATAAAAATGTAATAAACTTGGTGTAATATGGATGATGGATAAGGTTGTTTCATATCTTTTAATATGCTATATTATTATAAACATAGACATATAGAATCATTTAATATTGACATCGTCAACATAAGTAAGACATGAATATTAGAAGGGATAAATATCATGAATGGGGCAATATTACAACAACTGCAAAGGATTACGCCAGAAGAACAGGAAATACTGGATGGACGGAATGAAATAGACCGTGAAAGATATATGGATACCTCAGATATGATTGTAGATAGCAAGAAACTATTAGAGAGTGGTAGGTTAATCTGGGTTCGAACACATACCCGCTTTGTCCATTTTCCAAAACATAAGCATAATTATGTAGAAGTAATCTATATGTGTTCAGGTAAGACACATCATAGAATAGATGGTGATGAGGTGATTCTTAATCAAGGAGAACTGCTATTCTTAAATCAAAATGCAACACAAGAGATCTTGCCAGCCTCCAAGGAAGATATTGCAATTAATTTTATTATCTTGCCAGAGTTTTTTGACCAGGCACTTCACATGATGGAAGAAGAGGAGAACTTGATTCGTGATTTTGTCATCGGATGCTTATGCAGTGATGATAGATACACAAGTTATCTGCATTTTAAAGTATCGGATATCCTGCCAATTCAGAATCTTATAGAGAATCTTATATGGACTATCATGAATAATCAACAGAATAAACGAAGTATCAACCAGATAACTATGGGATTATTATTTCTACAATTAATGAACCATACCGATAAAGTAACCGCAGGAAAAGACTATATCGAACAAGAAATTATGCTAACAGTACTTCGCTATATCGAAGAAAATTATAAAGACGGCGAACTATCCGAATTAGCCCATCATATGAATTACGATCTATACTGGTTAAGTCGTATGATAAAAAAATTAACAGGTAAAAATTATACAGAACTCCTACAGACCAAACGTCTGAATCAAGCTGCCTACTATCTCCAACATACAACCTTAACAATAGCTGATATCGGATTATCCGTTGGATATGATAACCTGAGTTATTTCTACCGAATCTTCAAACAAAAATATAGAATGTCCCCAAAAGAATACCGAACTCAATTCAGTAAAAAGTAAAAGACATTGCACTAGATGCTAAGCATTAGTGTGATGTCTTTTTGCTTCAGCACTGCTAAATTTAATAATTAAAATATTTGCTTCTAATTACCACACGATACATGTTCTTCTTCATAACCTTGCCTGGCGGTTTGCACAAAACAGAGTTAGCAAATGCGCCTTTGAATAGGTATTAGAAGTTCTATTCTCAGAGTATTTTTGTGTTATATCCTAGAACAGATCTGTTTGAGCGAAGCGAGTTATCTGTCCTAGGATATGTCTTACACAAAAATGCTCTGAGAATTAGAACTTCTTATACCTATTCAATGAAGCATTTGCTAACTCTGTTTTGTGCAAACCGCCTACACAACCTTACGATAGGAACATAATTCAATCTGCAAATAAGGACACATTTTTTTGCAACTAGTGATATTTCGAACAAACCATTTATCCTATAGAATATACCTATAAAGGAGGGAAGGCACCGGTGAAATATTATTTAGCAATTGATATAGGAGCTTCCAGTGGAAGACATATTTTAGGACATATTAGAGACGGGAAGATGCAACTAGAAGAAATCTATCGCTTCCATAATGGGATGTCAGAAAAAGATGGTGAATTATGTTGGGATTATGAGTCTTTATTTACGGAAATAAAGGCCGGAATGAAAAAGTGCAGCGAGTTAAATAAGATACCAGTGAGCGTTGGTATCGATACTTGGGCAGTCGATTTTGTTCTATTAGATAAGGAAAATAAGGTTCTTGGAAATACCGTAGGCTACCGTGACGGACGTACAAAGGGTATGGATCAAAAGGTGTATGAGTGTATTTCAGAAGTAGATTTATATAGAAGAACTGGTATACAGAAGCAAATATTTAATTCCATCTATCAGTTAATGGCAGTGAAAGAGAATCATCCAGAGTATCTAGAAAAAGCGGAAACGATGCTAATGGTACCGGATTACTTTCATTACTTGCTATCAGGAATTAAGAAGACAGAGTATACCAATGCAACGACAACAGGACTTGTAAGTCCTGATACAAAAAATTGGGATTATGATTTAATCAACCAGTTAGGATATCCTCGTCAAATATTTAGGGAGATAAAAGAAGCTGGAAGTGTAATAGGAGGCTTAACAGAGGAGATTCAAAAAGAAGTTGGATACAACTGTGAAGTAATCCTTCCAGCAACTCACGACACAGGTTCGGCAGTATTGGCAGTGCCTTCCAATGAAGAAGATACGCTATATATTAGCTCTGGAACGTGGTCGCTTATGGGGATTGAACGAATAGAAGCAGATTGTTCAAGCAACAGTAGAGAACACAATCTTACCAATGAGGGCGGATATGAATATCGCTTCCGTTACCTTAAAAATATTATGGGTCTGTGGATGATTCAGTCCATGAAAAAAGAAATCAAGGAAGACTATAGCTTTGGTGAAATCTGTGAGATGGCTTCAAAGGAAACCATAGAATCTATAGTGGATTGTAATAATGACTGTTTTTTAGCACCAAAAAGTATGAGTGAAGAAGTTCAGAAATATTGCTTAAATACCAATCAGGTTGTACCAAAAACAGTAGCTGAGACTGCAGCAGTTATCTATAACAGCCTAGCAAAATGCTATCAGGCAACCATTGAAGAGATTGAAGAATTAACAGGACGCACTTATGGTAAGATTCATGTCATTGGTGGCGGAGCTAATGCAGAGTATCTGAATCAGATTACAGCAAGAGATACGAAGCGAACCGTGTTAGCAGGCCCGGTGGAAGCAACAGCAATAGGTAATCTTATGGTTCAGATGATTCAGAAAAAAGAATTAGAGAATCTTGAAAGTGCTAGAAACTGCGTGTATGAGTCATTTGAGATTAAGAAGTTTGATGCATAGAAAGCATTTATTCATAAGAATTGTTGCTGTTGAACAATCAAGTCATATCAGCAATCTGACATTGATGATAAATAGTAAAACATGGTATGTTACGTCATAAGTTAGATGGCATATTAGACCATTAATCAAGAAGAAACAATCAGGAAGAAACAATAAAAATAAACAACAAATACAGGTTGAAAGAAAGTAAAAAAAGGAAAGGAAAGCCACGTAAAGATTCTTTCAACTGGTGAAATAGAATTTCACATAAATCGTGGCAGTAACACATGAAAATACAGATGTGTTTCGTGATGGGTATCAATATGAGTACAGTACAAAGATATGAATTAGCAAGAGAAATGTATAAAAAGATAGGTGTAGATACTGATGCAGCAATGGAAATCTTAAAAACAATTCCAATCTCCATGCATTGTTGGCAAGGTGATGATGTAGCAGGATTCGAAGGAGATGGACAATTATCAGGAGGAATTCAAACAACAGGAAATTATCCTGGAAAAGCAAGAAATCCAGAAGAATTAATGGCTGATATTGATAAAGCACTTAGCTTAGTTCCTGGAGTTCATAGAATTAATCTTCATGCAAATTATGCAATCTTTGAAGATGGATTTGTTGATCGTGATCAGTTAGAGCCAAAGCACTTTAAGAAGTGGGTGAAATTTGCAAAGGAAAGAGGCCTTGGTCTAGATTTTAATCCAACATACTTTTCACACCCTAAGGCAAGTAATGCCTCTTTATCAAGCGAAGATGAAGAAATCAGAACATTCTGGATTAATCATGGAAAAGCATGTATTCGTATTGCAGAATACTTTGCGACTGAATTAAATAGTCCATGTAATGTGAATATTTGGATACCAGATGGTTTTAAAGATATTCCAGCAGATCGTATGGCACCAAGAAGAAGATTAAAAGATTCCTTAGATCAGATTTTATCCATTGATTATGACAAGAAGAAAGTACTAGTTGCAGTTGAATCAAAAGTATTTGGAATTGGAGTAGAAAGCTATACCGTTGGATCTCATGAATTCTATATGAATTATGCAGCGAAGAATGATTTACTTTGCTTATTAGATAATGGACATTATCATCCAACAGAATCCGTAGCAGATAAGATTCCATCAATGTTATTATTCTTTGATAAAGTTGCTTTACATGTAACAAGATGTGTTCGTTGGGATAGTGACCATGTTGTATTATTTGACGACGAGACCAAAGAAATTGCAAAAGAGATTATCCGTAATGGACACGAAAGAGTAATCTTAGCGCTGGATTTCTTTGATGCTAGTATTAATCGTATCTCTGCTTGGGTAGTTGGTATGAGAAATATGCAAAAAGCTTTATTAAATGCATTATTATTGCCTAATGAAAAATTAGCAAAGCTTCAAGAAAATAGAGAATTAACTGAACTTATGATGTTACAAGAAGAGTTAAAATTATATCCGGTTGGGGATGTATGGAACTACTTCTGTGAAATGAATGAAGTACCACAAAAAGAAGATTGGTTTGAAGAAGTTCGCAAGTATGAAAGTGAAGTACTGAGTAAACGTTAAGCAAAAGGGGGCTGAAAAAGTCCCTTGGGGGAGTTTTGTGATGAATATTACTATATAAATATACGTGTTGTGATTTTGGTTAAAGAAGTATAAGAGATACTAAATGAAAAAAGAATCACTCAAAGCATAATCAGAAGGAGCGAACTCGCAAAAAGCGCTCAGACAGCACTCCTTCTGATTATTGAATGATTCATTTTTCATTAAGAATCTCTAATACTCTTTAAAACAAAATCCCAACTCGCATATTGATACAGTAATATTCAGGCAAGTTCTTTGAAGGGACTTTTGCAGCGCTTTAGAAATTGAGAAGGATAATGTCTGATTTCTCGATTCGAAGAAAAATTATAATTAGTAACGTTTAAAGTGAAGTATTAAAAAATATCAACCAAATAAATAGTAATTAATTAAATAAAAATAGAATGCCACTAAAAGGCAGTTAGGAGCACAAGATGAGAGTATTAGATGCAGAATTTGTACAAGGATTTATCCGTATGGCGGACGATGGATTTTTACAGGGGTGGCATGAAAGAAACGGTGGAAATCTAACATACCGTATCAAGAAAGAAGAAATTGAATCAGTTAAGGAATCATTAGTAACCAAAAGCGAGTGGCAACCAATCGGAACAAAGGTTGCTAAGTTAGCAAAGGAATACTTTTTAGTTACTGGAAGTGGTAAATATTTCAGAAATGTTAATTTGAAACCAGAGGAAAATATTGCTATAATAGAGTTGGATGATGAAGGTGAAAATTACCGAATTCTATGGGGCCTATGTGAAGGGGGAAGACCTACTAGTGAACTTCCTTCCCACCTTATGAATCATGAAGTAAAGATGGAAGCTTCAGGCGGTAAGCACAGAGTAATCTATCATGCACATACAACAAATGTAATTGCACTTACATTTGTACTTCCTTTGGAAGATAGGGTATTTACCAGAGAGTTATGGGAGATGGCAACTGAATGTCCAGTTGTATTCCCAGACGGTATTGGTGTTGTACCTTGGATGGTTCCAGGTGGAAGAGAGATTGCAGTTGCAACAAGTGAATTAATGAAGAAATATGATGCTGCAATATGGGCACATCACGGATTATTCTGTTCAGGTGAAGACTTCGATTTAACATTTGGATTAATGCATACAATTGAAAAATCTGCGGAGATTCTAGTGAAAGCATTATCTATGAATCCTAACAAATTACAAACAATTACTCCAGACAACTTTAGAGATTTAGCGAGAGACTTCAAGGTAACTTTACCGGAAGAATTCTTATATGCAAAATAACTAGCAAATTTGACAAACACAGAAAAGGAGAAATTAAAATGGCAAACAGATTTATATTAAATGAAACATCTTATCATGGAAAAGGTGCAATTAACCATATTGCAGATGAAGTAAGTACAAGAGGATTTAAAAAAGCATTTGTATGTTCTGATCCAGATTTAGTGAAATTCGGTGTTACGCAAAAAGTAATTGATGTATTAGAAAGCAATGGATATACTTATGAATTATATACAAATATTAAACCAAATCCAACGATTGAAAATGTACAAACAGGTGTAGAAGCATTCAAAAAATCAGGTGCGGATTATATCATTGCAATCGGTGGTGGTTCTTCCATGGATACTGCAAAAGCAATTGGTATCATTATTAAGAACCCAGAATATGAAGATGTAAGAAGTCTTGAAGGGGTAGCACCTACGAAGAATAAATGTGTTCCTATTCTTGCAGTTCCTACAACAGCAGGTACAGCAGCAGAAGTTACGATTAATTATGTAATCACAGACGCAGAGAAAAATCGTAAGATGGTATGCGTAGACCCACATGATATTCCAGTAGTAGCAATTGTTGATCCAGATATGATGGCTTCTATGCCAAAAGGTCTTACAGCAGCAACTGGTATGGATGCGCTTACTCATGCAATCGAAGGATATATTACAAAGGGCGCTTGGGAATTATCTGATATGTTCCATTTAAAAGCAATTGAAATCATTGCAAGATCTCTTAGAGGAGCAGTAGATAATACAGACGAAGGTAGAGAAGGAATGGCTCTTGGCCAATACGTAGCCGGTATGGGATTCTCTAATGTAGGTCTTGGAATCGTTCACTCAATGGCTCACCCACTTGGAGCACTATATGATACTCCACACGGTGTTGCAAATGCAATCATTCTACCAACCGTTATGGAATATAACGCTAGTGCAACTGGTGATAAGTATAAATACATAGCTAAAGCTATGGGCGTTGAAGGCGTTGATGGTATGAGCGTAGAAGAATACAGAAAAGCTGCAATTGATGCTGTTAAAAAATTATCAGCAGATGTTGGTATACCAGCAGATTTAAAAGATATTGTAAAAGTGGAAGATATATCTTTCCTTGCTCAATCTGCATTTGATGATGCATGTAGACCAGGTAACCCAAGAGATACAAGTGTAGAAGAAATTACTGAATTATATAGGAAATTAGTTTAGATAAAAGTTAGGATAATAATAAATTACTTGTCCTTGTTATAGAATAAAAGGATAGTAAGAAATTTAATTAACAAGAAAAAGATGTTATGGAAGTTATTAAGCTACTATAACATCATTTCTTTATTCTTAAATAATATGAATTGTTTTACTTAAGAATTGTTATTATACTTACAATTAATAAAATTAGAAGTGCAATATCAAAATTATTCATGTAAATGAATGTGCAATTTATTTTTAACTGAGATTTGATATAACATTTATAATATGCCTGGACATTGCATATAAAATAGATTGTAATAACTTTACTAAGAATAAAACTACTCTTAATATAAAATAATAAGGTGAAAGAAAAGCATGTTATGAAACAACTATAATATATGCTAAATTAATGTAATAATATCATTAGGTAATGAAAGACAAGTAAGATAAAAACACAAATATGGAGGAACAACAAATGAGTAAATTTCCAAAAGATTTCCTATGGGGAGGCGCAGTTGCAGCTAACCAATGTGAAGGAGCCTATAATGAAGACGGTAAAGGATTATCCATTCAAGATATTATACCTCATGGAATCAAAGGCCCAATCTCAGAAGAACCAACTTCTGATAATATGAAGTTAGTAGGTATTGACTTTTATCATAGATACAAAGAAGATATTAAATTATTAGCAGGAATGGGCTTTAAAGTATTTCGTACTTCAATTGCATGGTCTCGTATCTTCCCTAAAGGAGATGAAAAGGAACCAAATGAAAAAGGGTTACAATTCTATGATGATTTATTTGATGAATGTAGAAAGTATGGGATGGAGCCATTAGTAACAATATCACACTATGAGACACCTCTTCATCTTGCAAAGGAATATGATGGGTGGAGAAGCCGTAAATTAATTGGTTTCTATGAGAATTATGTAAGAACAATCTTTACAAGATATAAAGATAAGGTAAAATATTGGCTTACTTTTAACGAGATTAATTCTGTATTACATGCACCATTAATGAGTGGTGGAATCTACACACCAAAAGAAGAACTTACGATTAATGACTTGCTTCAAGCGGCTCATCATGAATTAGTTGCAAGTGCTTTGGCAACTAAGATCGGACATGAGATTAATCCTGAATTTAAGATTGGATGTATGGTTATTGCAATGCCAATCTATCCTTTGACACCTAATCCGGATGATGTCATAAAGATGATGGAATCAGATCATGAGAATCTATTATTTACAGACGTTCATGTGCGAGGTAAGTATCCTAATTACGTAAAACGTATTCTTAGTAAGATGGGTGGCGAGATTAAGATGGAGCCAGGTGATGAAGAGATTCTTAAGAATACCGTAGATTTCATTTCCTTTAGTTATTATATGAGTATCTGTGAAAGCGCCAAACCAGCCGCAAAAGGTGAAGGTAATCTATTGGGTGGAGTTGCAAACCCTCATCTAGAATCTAGTGATTGGGGATGGCAGATTGATCCTAAAGGTCTACGTTATGTGCTGAATACTATGTATGATCGTTATCAAAAACCACTATTTATAGTTGAAAATGGACTAGGAGCAGTGGATCAACTAATTACTGATGAAAATGGAAATAAAACAGTAGATGATACGTATCGTATTAATTACCTTAAGAAGCACATTGAGCAGATTGCAGAAGCAATCGAAGATGGTGTTGAATTAATGGGTTATACAACTTGGGGATGTATTGACTTAGTAAGTGCATCAACGGCAGAACTTAAGAAACGATATGGATTTATCTATGTGGATCGTAACGATGATGGAAGTGGATCATTAGAACGCTATAAGAAGAAATCTTATGATTGGTATAAAAAAGTAATTGAATCCAATGGTGAAGATTTAAGTATCTAGAAAATAGGATATATAAGAATTGCTCCCATGTTTTTCTGTAACAAAAGAAAACCATAGGAGCTTTTTTTAGGCTAATGAAATATAATCTATCGTATATGAAGTGTCAGGAATTTGAACAGATTGAAAAGTTTGTATAGGTTAGAGTTGGATATGCACTATGCATCATAATTACAGAAAATTTGATGACTATTTCGAGGTTTTCATATAATATATGTTATGTGGCATGTGGTATCTGAAAATCAAATGATAGAAAACAGAATACATATATGTGCTAGAACCTATAAAAAAACAATCAAGTATAAAGTAGAATATTAGAATTCATTTATGACATGAGGAGAAGAAATGAATATAAAAGAAAAAGCAAAAGAAATTAAGAAAGATATCGTGACTCTTTTTATTGCGTTCAAGAAAAAAGAAACACCTTGGTATGCAAAAATTATAGTTGCAATTACCGTTATTTACGCCTTATCACCTATAGATCTAATTCCTGATTTTATACCTGTATTAGGTTATCTAGATGACGTTATTATCCTTCCATTATTTATTATATTAGCTATTAAGCTAATACCTAAGAATATTATTGAAGAGTCAAGAGAAGAGGCAAAGGATCAATGGAGAGATGGGAAACCGGTGAAGTGGTATTACGGTATTCCTTTCGTTGTCATTTGGGTATTTATTATTTGGGAAGTATATAGTATCTTTTTTCAATAAGGTAAATAGAGCATCTCTAATGTTCTATTTTATTCTTGAAATAAGCCATTAGACATATAAAGGGTAAAATACTCTTGATATATGTCGTATAGTGTAATATACTAAAAAGTAAAGTGTACTATACGTTGAGACTTAATTGTTCAGTGTACCTACTATAAGTATGGTATGCTATGGTATGCAAAAATAGATTGGAAGTGGAAGTTTGATAAATAAGGTACAAGAGTATCGTAAAATAAATAAAGTAACGCAGAATGATCTTGCAATATCAGTTGACGTAACAAGACAAACGATAATTTCCTTAGAGAATGGAAAATATAAACCATCTCTCGTTTTAGCGCATAAGATAGCACAATATTTTGAGACTTCGATAGAAGACCTTTTTATATTTGATTTAGAGGAGGAAAATATATGATAGTAAAAGCGTTTTTATCGCAAGTGACAAACGATAAGGACTATAAGGTAGTGCTTAAGAAAAGAATTGGTTTCATGTATATATTACTGTTTCTTGGACTTGTAACACTTCTTTTTGGCTTTCTTTTTTCATTTGGAGATAAACCACATTTATCAGATTTCTTAAGTGGAGTCTATGCGGGAGTTGGAACCGTACTTATTGTTTCAGCGATTGGTTTGATTTTTCGTATAAAACGAACATTAAAGGACGAAGTTAAGATTAAGCAAGAAAGAATTAAAGAGCAAGATGAAAGAAATCAAACCATTATCCAGAAATCCATCTATTCAGCTGGAATCGTAAGCATGATATTAATGTACATTGCTTTAATGATAGCAGGAATATTCAATATAGTAGTATTTTGGACATTATGGGTTCTAGTAATGGGAAATGCTATTGTATATTCAGTGATGTACTTATACTATAGTAAGAAAATGTAAATAACAATGTGGAAAGTAAAACACTAAAGAAATTATACGTTCCTTTAGTGTTTTATTCATGTCATAAAAGTCTATAATTAAGATAGCAAACACCGAAAGGAAGAATCAATGAAAGTACTATTAACAGCAATTAATGCGAAATATATACATTCCAATCTTGCAATCCTTTACTTAAAGGCATATGCAAAGAAATATAATGAACATATCGAGCTTTTAGAGGTTACGATAAATAACGAAATGGACTACATTTTAAGTGAAATATACAAAAAGAAACCAGACGTCATTGCTTTTTCCTCATATATCTGGAATATAGGCATGATTATGGAATTATCGAAAGAGATTCGTAAAGTACTTCCTAATACAAAAATATGGCTAGGTGGTCCAGAAGTATCCTATAATGCAGCAGAGTTATTAAAAAAGAATCCATTCCTTGATGGAATTATGATTGGAGAAGGCGAAGTAACGTTTCATGAACTTCTAGATTATTACGTAGAGAAAAGTACCTCATTGGATCGGATTAGGGGTATTGCTTTTCGATTAGAGGATGAGAATATAAAGGTGACCGCTCCTAGAGAGCCTATGAATCTTAGTGATGTACCATTTCCGTATGAGAACATGGAAGAGTTTAAGAATAAGATAATCTATTATGAGACAAGTAGAGGATGCCCTTATTCATGTAGTTACTGCCTATCTTCGATAGAGAAAAAAGTAAGGCTAAGAGATATTTCATTAGTAGAAAAAGAATTAGGAATTTTCTTAGCAAATAAAATACCTCAAGTAAAATTTGTGGATCGTACCTTTAACTGCAATCGAAAACATGCCTTAGCCATCTGGAATTATATTAAAGAGCATGATAATGGAATTACGAACTTTCACTTTGAGATCTCAGCAGATATCCTATCAGAAGAAGAATTGAATCTCTTAAATACGCTTAGAAAAGGTCTGATCCAGTTAGAGATTGGAGTTCAATCTACGAATCCCAAGACGATTGAGGCAATTAATCGTAAAATGGATTTCTCTAAGTTAGCTAAGATCGTAGATCGAATAGAAGAAGGAAACAATATACATCAACATTTAGATTTAATCGTAGGGCTTCCTTATGAAGATTATAAGACATTTCAGAAGTCTTTTAACGAAGTCTATGCATTAAGACCAAATCAATTACAATTAGGCTTCTTAAAAATTCTTAAAGGCTCTGAGATGTATTACTATAGTAAAAAGAACACGATTATCTATAGGGAAAGTGCACCATATGAGGTATTATATACAGATTGGATAACTTTTGATGAAGTATTACAATTAAAAGATGTAGAAGAAATGGTAGAAGTATATTACAATAGTGGGCAATTTACCTATACCATTCAATACCTTGAACATTTCTTTGCAACTCCATTTGATTTATATAAGAGTTTAGGAGATTATTATGAGGAGAATTCCTTGTTCCATCTAAGTCATTCAAGAATTAGCAGATATTATATCTTATTAGAATACTGCAACAACAAGTCGATTGGAGATCAAAAAGTTTTAGAAGAATTATTAATCTACGACCTGTACCTAAGAGAGAATCTTAAGAGTAGACCAGACTTTGCGAAAGACAATCTAGTAAATCGAGACTTATACCGAGGATTCTACCAGAACGAAGAATTAGTAAAACAATACTTAACTGGCTATGAAGACTACAGTAGCAAGCAAATCAGTAGAGTAACCCATATGGAAAGCTTTGATTATGATTTAAATGAGGCTATTCATCATGGAAAAACTGTTAAAAAAGAATCAATTGTCTTATTTGATTATAATAATCGTGAACCTTTGAATCATGATGCGAAAACAATTATATTTGCTAGAGAAGAACTATAAGTAGAAATTTTTAAAAGCTTTAGCAAATATCAAGACAAGATTAGAATACAAAAGTCTTTCATAACGTAAATTGTGTATATTGCAATATACACTCAATAAACTAAAAAGACTTTTGAACTTCAAACCCTATAGAAAGGAATTCAAATGCCAACAAAGAATGAATCGAAGACTTCAACCAGACTATCAAAGGCAGAGAAAGAACGAATTGATCAAGTATTAACGTTATTAGATGAGCATTATTCGACGAATCTCATCTGTTATCTAGACCATGAAAATGCATGGCAGCTTCTTGTTGCAACTATATTAAGCGCACAATGTACGGATGCCAGAGTGAATATCGTTACGAAGGATTTATTCCGTAAATATCAAAGCATTGAGGATTTTGCAAAGGCGGACGTGAAAGAATTAGAGAAGGATATTCATTCCACTGGATTCTATAGAAATAAAGCAAAGAACATTATTGAATGTGCTAAGAGATTAGTCGAAGTATATCATGGGGAAGTGCCAAGAGAGATCGAGGATCTGACAAGCTTAGCGGGGGTTGGGCGAAAGACAGCGAATGTCATTCGCGGAAACATATATAAAGAGCCTAGTATTGTTGTAGATACGCATGTAAAAAGAATATCCAACAAATTAGGGTTTACCAAGCAAGATGATCCAGAAAAAATTGAAGAAGATCTTATGCGTGTTCTGCCAAAGGAACATTGGATCTTATATAATATCCAAATAATTGCACATGGAAGAAGTATCTGTGCAGCTAGAAGTCCACAGTGTGATGAGTGCTTTCTGAATGCTTTGTGTAAAGATTATCAAACGAAGCGAAAAAAATTGAAAATTATAAATGAAAAAATAGATATTAAAGAAATAAGTAATAGTAAAAAAGCAAAAGAAAACAGCATTGGAAAGAAGGTGAAATAATGACAGATTCCTTTGTCTGTTTTGATATTGAGACGACAGGCCTTGTTCCAACTAAAGATAAGATTATTGAGATTGGTGCTTTAAAGATCAAAGACGGCAAAATTGTGGATCGTTTCCAAGAATTCATTAATCCTGATATGAAGATTCCTAATCATATAACTAAGTTAACTGGAATTAATGATTCCATGTTAGAGGGTACTAGGAATGTTAGCGATGTAATAAAGGATTTTGTGAATTTTTGTGAAGACGATGTTATAATTGGGCATAATATCAAATTTGATTATAGTTTTGTAAAAGTGAACGCAAAGAAAGAAAATCTGAATTACAATAATAAAGCCATTGATACTTTAAAGTTAGCAAGAGAATTCCATAGTGATCTAGAAAGTAAAAGTCTAGAGAATATGTGCAAATATTACAAAATAGAGAACCAAAATGCCCATAGAGCTTATGATGATGCGGTGGCTACTACAAAGTTGTATTTCAAATTAAAGGAAAATTTTTATGAAAAATTTCCTAGGTCTTTTGTACCATTAGTTATAAATTATAAGGTAAAAAAGGATGAATTAATAACTAATGCACAAAAAAACTACTTGAATGATTTGTTAAAATATCATAAAATAAACTACAGTCAACCTTTGACATCTTTGACAAAAAGTGAAGCCTCAAAGTTGATTGATCGAATCATCTTTGAAAAGGGTAGAATTCGTTTATAAAACATAAGAAATGTCAAAATATAAAACAAAAGAGATTGATATGGCATATAACAATCCTTTTTGGTATAGAATAATAAAGAGGTGAAAAAAATGAATTTTAATAATAAAAAATCACAAAGAATAATTGCAACAATTATTATTGTAGTTATTGTATTAGCTATGATCGTTCCAACTATCGCAAGCGCAATCCTATAGGATAAAAGGACAAGAGTACTTGTAAGAGACTTTTGTAATGTATTATAGTATTATTACTAGGCGTTAATCGCACTAGTGTAATAGATAGTTTTACATAATTAAAACAGGAATGTTGTACGTATTTGCTATGTCATAAGCGTGTTAATAAGGGAATGTTCCTTTATTTAAGAAATGGAAATGTTAGTCGAAAAGAAAAATAGGATGAAACTATTTTCATAAATTAAAGGGGAAAAAAGAATGAAGAAGAAATATATTGTTATCTTAGCTGCTATATTAATTATATGCCTAGGAACAGTAGGATTTGGTATTAATGCATTAGCTACTGTGAAGGATGGACAAATCTGCAAAGGTGTATATATTGACTCCGTAAATGTTGGAGGAATGACAGCAAGTGAAGCAAAGGAAGCGGTTTCAAATTACGTAGATAATTTGAAGAAGAAGACAGTAACGGTAAAGGTTGATGATAATGAAGAGTCAATTACCCTTGGTGAATTAGGATATGAAGTCAAAGAGAATGACTTCATCGATAAGGCACTTGAAGTTGGTAGAAGTGGAAATGTTATCAAACGTTATAAAGATATTCAAGATACGAAAAATAATAATTTAGTATACAAACTTGATTACACACTCGATGAAAATAAGGTTCAAGACTTCGTGAAGAATAAATTAAGTAAATATAATATTCCATCGAAAAATGCAAAGTTAACGAGAAAAAATGGTAAATTTATAGTTAGTAATCATAAAGTGGGTAGAGCAGTCGCTGTAAGAGATACCATGGAGAAAATACAAAGTGTAATTTTGGATAAGTGGAATAAGAAAGATGTAGAAGTCAAAGCTATTGTTAATGATGCAGTTCCAAAATACACAAAAGAACTTCTTCAAAGATGTAATTCACTATTAGGATCCTTTCATACAACCTATGCCACCTCAACGTCAGAAAGAGCAGCGAATCTAGCAAATGGAGCAAGGTTAATTAACGGATCAATTGTATACCCAAATGAAGTGTTTTCGGCATATGATCATCTAAATCCATTTACAACCGATAATGGATATGAAACTGCAGGAGCTTATTCCGAAGGTAAAGTTATCGATAGTGTTGGCGGTGGGGTATGCCAAGTTTCAACGACACTCTATAATGCAGTATTATATTCAGAATTAGAAGTTGTAGAACGTTCTCCACACTCTATGATTGTTAGTTATGTAACACCATCAAGAGATGCAGCGATTGCTGGAACTTATAAAGATTTTAAATTTAAGAATAATACCGAAGTCCCTATATACATTGAAGCATTTACAGTTGGTAGAACAATTACTTTTAATATTTATGGAGAAGAGACAAGAGATAAAGGTAGAAGAGTAGAATACGAGTCTAAGGTATTGAAAAAAATTGACCCACCAAAAGATGAAGTAACAGAAGATAAGACAAAGCCATCCACCTTCAAAGAAGTTACACAAGAAGCGCATATCGGATATAAAGCTGAATTATATAAGATTGTATATCAAGATGGCAAGGAAGTTAGTAGAGAAGTAATAAATACAAGTTCTTATGCGGCAGCTCCAAGATATATCACTGTTGGAACGAAAGAAGATAAGGAAAAAGAGAAAGCCGAAAAAGAAAAGGCAGAGAAAGAAAAAGCTGAGAAGGAAAAGGCTGAAAAAGCGAAAGCAGATGGTAAAGAGGATACCGATACAAAGAAATCTGATGATGCGGACTCCTCAAAAGATTCAACTACAAAAAAGGATAGTACTAGTAAAACAGGTACTACTGATAAAACATCAACAGCAGACTCTTCCAAAACAGATTCTAGTACTAAGAGTGATAGTAGTAAAACACAGACTAACACAAAAGATACATCCGGAGATAATTAAATAATGATTTTATTAACCATGAAACAGAATCATCTTTATAGATAATTGTTTCATGGTTTCTCTATATCCTAAAAAGGTGCAACAAATATGGAAATCATGTTTGTAAATTGTCACTATATTGTTTACAATAGTGGAAGATATAAAGTATTAGATAAATGGAAGGTTGAAAGAAAATGTATGGAAAGAAAGGACGCCACATAGGGATTCTTTCAGCCTGTGAAACGAAGTTTCACATCGAATTAGTGGCGGTCACAACTTATGAAAATAGGTCTGTGATTAATGGGACGAATAAGATGAAGGTAGGAAAAATACCAGAAACAGTTTTAAAAAGGTCTGTTTTCAAACAAATTAGACATAGAAGAGAAGAAGTATTAGTTAGACCTGGTGTTGGTAAAGATTGCACTGCCCTAAAACTAAAAGAAGGCGAAGTTATTGTTCTGTCGACTGATCCAATTACAGGTGCCTTACATGATATTGGTACATTAGCGGTACATATTACTGCGAATGATATTGCATCAAGTGGAGCAGAACTAATTGGTATTATGTTAACTATTATTCTTCCAGATGGTGCAAGAGAATCCGATCTAAGAGATATGATGAAAGAGATAGAATCTGTCTGTGAATCATTAAATATTGAAGTAATCGGAGGACACACTGAGGTATCAGCAGCAGTCAATCAACCAATAGTAACAGTGACTGGTGTTGGAAAGATATTAGAGTCAGAGATGATAAAACCAAAGTCTGTAAAGCCAGGCGATGATATTATTATGACAAAATGGGCAGGACTAGAAGGTACCGCCATTATTGCAGCAGAGAAAGAATCAGAATTATTATCTAAATATACATCAGGTTTTATAGATGGGGCAAAGAAATTTATAAGTCATTTATCCATTGTGAAAGAAGCAGAGATAGCTAAAAGGGTTGGAGTCAATGCAATGCACGATATTACAGAAGGTGGTGTCTACGGTGCATTATGGGAGATTGCAGAGTCTTCTAATGTGGGAGTTGAAATTGATCTTAAGAAGATACCAATTAAGCAGGAAACAGTGGAAATCTGTGAATTCTATGACCTGAATCCATATCTGTTAATCTCTAGCGGATGTCTATTGATTGCCACAGATCAAGGTAATGAATTGATTCGTGAACTTGAGAAGGCTGGAATTAGTGGTACAATTATAGGAAAAGTAACAAAAGGACACGAAAGAATTGTAATGAATGATGATGAAGTTAGGTATCTTGAACCGCCAAAAAGCGATGAATTATATAAAGTAGAAAGAGGGCAAATCGATGAGAGAGAAAATCTTAGCAGCAATTGATAAGAATAGTAAGTTAACACAAAAAGATTTAGCAATCATGTTAGGCGCTACAGAAGAAGAAATCGTAAATGAAATCAATGCAATGGAGCAAGAATCGGTAATCTGCGGTTATCCAACATTAATTAACTGGGATAAGACAGATTGTGAAAAAGTAACCGCATTAATCGAAGTAAAAGTAACACCTCAAAGAGGGCAAGGATTCGATAAGATAGCAGAAAGAATCTATAAGTTTGATGAAGTAGAATCTGTGTACTTAATGTCTGGTGGCTTTGATTTAACAGTTATTATTGAAGGCAAGAGCATGAAAGAAGTTGCACTTTTTGTATCGAGTAAATTAGCTCCAATGGAAGCGGTACTTAGTACTGCAACACATTTTGTTCTTAAAAAATATAAAGAGCATGGCATGGAATTAGTGCAAGATAGCCTAGACGAAAGGATGTTGATTACGCCTTGAGAAATCCATTATCTGATAAAATAGTAACAATAGAACCTTCTGGCATTCGCAAATTTTTTGATATTGTTAGCGAGATGAAAGATGCAATCTCTCTTGGAGTTGGGGAGCCAGATTTTGATACTCCATGGCATATAAGAGAAGAAGGAATCTACTCTCTTGAAAAAGGGCGTACATTTTATACGTCGAATGCTGGCTTAAAGGAATTAAAAGAAGAAATATGCAAATACTTAAATAGAAAGTATCAATTAGATTATAATCCAAATAAAGAAGTAATTGTAACCGTAGGAGGTAGCGAAGCAATTGACATTGCAATACGTGCAATGATTAATCCAGGGGATGAAGTATTAGTACCTCAACCATGCTATGTATCATATGTACCTTGTGTTAGCTTAGCATATGGAACTCCAGTTATCATTAATCTGAAAGAAGAGAATGATTTTAAATTAACGAGGCAAGAGCTACTAGATGCAATTACAGAGAAGACGAAGATATTAGTACTTCCATTTCCTAATAATCCAACAGGAGCAGTTATGGATTATTCTGATCTTAAGGATATTGTGGATGTTATTATTGAGAAAGATTTATTTGTTATATCTGATGAAATCTACTCCGAATTAACTTATGGTGCAAAACATGTATCCATAGCATCCTTTGAGGGAATGAAAGAACGAACCATAACGATTAATGGTTTCTCAAAATCTCACGCTATGACTGGTTGGAGGCTTGGATATGCTGCTGGTCCAGAAATTATTATGAAGCAGATGCTTAAGATACATCAATATGCGATTATGTGTGCTCCAACCACTAGCCAATATGCTGCAGTTGATGCATTAAGAAATGGAGATAGTCACGTACAATCAATGGTGGAAGCTTATGATCAGAGAAGAAAGTTCTTACTTCATGAACTTCGAGATATGGGATTAACTTGTTTTGAGCCATATGGAGCATTTTATGTATTCCCTTGTATTAAGGAATTCGGAATGACTTCGGATGAATTTGCTACTAGGCTATTAAGAGAAGAAAAGGTAGCGGTTGTTCCAGGAACAGCGTTTGGTGATTCTGGAGAAGGGTTCTTAAGAATCTCGTATGCTTATTCAATTGAAGATTTAAAGAAAGCATTGGAAAGAATTCGTAGGTTTATACAGAAATTAAGAATAAAAGATAAAAATTAGTAGAGAAACCAAAATTAACAAATAAATTCGTCGTTTCTTGTTGAACTAAATCCTATATATATGTTATGATTAAAAACATAATTCTAAGAAAATTATTAATCTAGTAATTAAAGAATTAAAAACATATAACCTTACTAATTAAGGGTTTTCCATCTCAAGAAAAATATGAATGAAAACCATAGTAATATATAGAATTACATTAAGAGGAGGAAATAGGTATGGCAGGAATGAATGCAGAACATATTAACCCATTTCTGATTGCAGCTACTAAGGTACTAAAGGATATGTGCTTTATTGATGTGGCAATAGGAAAACCATATGTTAAAGATACAGAATTTACAAATGATACATTAGTAATTATGATTGGTGTAACAGGAGAGATGCGTGGGCAGGTTATGATCGCAATAGAGAATCATGTCGCACTTGATATTGCTTCTAAAATGATGATGATGCCAGTTACAGTAATGGATGAGTTATCAACTAGCGCTATATCAGAATTAGGTAATATGATATTGGGGAATACAGCAACTATATTTTCAACAAAGGGAATCGGAATTGATATTACACCTCCAACCCTTGCCAAAGGTAATGTATCATTTAGCAACAATTACTCAAAGAATTTGTGTATTCCGTTAACTTACGATGGGGATAAGGTGATAGGGTTTAACGTTGCACTAAAGACAGAATAGGAAGAAAAGTTTAGAGTAAATATATTAGACTTAGTATATATAAATAGAAAATAAGAGAAAATAAGTATTTAAGAAGGATTGATCATGAATATAGTATTATTTGAACCTGAAATACCAGCTAATACAGGGAATATTGGTAGGACTTGTGTTGCAACAGGTACGAAATTACATTTAATAGAACCACTTGGATTTAAAATTAATGAAAAAGCATTAAAAAGAGCTGGACTAGATTACTGGGATAATTTAGATGTTACAGTTTATGATAGTTATGATGATTTTCTAGCAAAGAATCCAGGAGCCAAGATATACATGGCTACAACGAAAGCTTTGAATGTGTACTCAGATGTTTCTTATGAGCCAGACTGTTTTATTATGTTTGGTAAAGAGAGTGCAGGAATTCCAGAAGAAATATTATTAAGGAATAAAGAGAATTCGATTCGAATTCCTATGATAGGCGACATCAGATCTCTGAATCTGTCAAATTCAGCTGCCATTGTATTATATGAAGCATTAAGACAGAATAATTTTGATCATATGAGATTACAGGGACAATTGCATAGTCACACTTGGGATGAAGCATAGAAGAATTATTCTCTAATATAAATAAATTAATATCCAAAACGGATGAAATTCGTAATTTAAATACGAACTTCATCCGTTTTTTGGGGTCTAAGTTATTATAAGTCCGTTATGTATCTGATGTGAAACACAAGAGTAGGTTGATGTGAAAGTAAATACATGGTAAAATTCAAATATGTGATATAGTTATAGACAAAGAATAGCTACAATTGTGATATTTATCTTTCTAATATAAATATATTTCAATTAGGTCAATTAAGAAGACGGGAGAAGATTTCTATGAATAAAGATAGGATAGGAAAAGAGAATATAAAATTGCTAGGTTACATAGGTGTTATTTTTCTAACTATAGCTTTATCTTATAAACTACCTCATGATTCTTATTCCTTGATGCAATATATGATAAAACCTATAAAACATGATAACACTGTATTCTACCCTTCAAGTATTGTAACATTAGTATTCGTGATGATTGGGGTTATCGGTCTTGCAAGCTTAGAAAGATTTAAGAAAAGAAAACTATTAGTAGTCTTATGTACTCTGTTTCTATTAATTCCATTTATGAAGTGGACAATAGAGATTACAAGAACCAATTATCATTCCTTGATGAGGGATGGAATCAAATCTGTTGATATTGAAGAATCGAATATTAGTCTTGGTAATACTGATAATGATATGGTAATTAATTTTAACTTGGATTTAAGAGATTATAGTAGACACCAAAATCGATTTAAAATACGTGTGTATCTTCCAGAATCAATAAGAAACTTAACTGGGAAGAAATATTATGATTTGAAACAGGAGTATATAACTGATAATAAAAGTACACAAAAAGTACATGAGAGTATGCCGTTTGACAATATAAGTGGAGAGGAAATATCTCACTTGACGTGGTATTATGAAGATGTGAAGTACGTATTATATAATGATAAGCAATCAGTTAGTATTATAGATCATGGCTATTAATAGCGCATTTTGATAAAAATACCTTGCTAAGAAGAAGCAATACCCCATGTCAACTTGAGAGGTCACTGAAAAAGTCCCTTTCAATAAAGTATAATGAATATTACTGTATCAATATTCGTGCTGTATTTTGTTTTAAAGATGTATTAGAAAACCTTAATGAAGAAGGAATCCTTCAATAATCAGAAGGAGTGCTGCCCCCCGCGCTTTTCAGCGAGTTCGCTCCATCTGATTATGTTTGAAGGATTCCTTCTTCGTTTAGATTCTCTAATACTTCTTTAACTAAAAAACAACATGGGGTATCTTTAATTACTTTTATGCCCTTGCATGAGAGTGAAAGTAAATTCGGTTCCTACTCCTTCTGTACTGATTACATTAATGTTCTCGTTGTGGGCAGTGAGAATTTCTTTTGTAATAGAGAGACCTAAGCCAGTTCCCTTTTTATCCTTGCCTCTTGAAGCGTCTGTTTTATAGAATCTCTCCCAGATCTTCTTGAGACTTTCTTTTGGAATACCAATTCCATAATCCTTGACAGAGACAAATACCTTCTCATTCTTCTCATCCGTGGATACCTTAATGGTTGAATTGGAATGGCTAAACTTAATAGCATTATCAATTAAGTTATAGAGCACTTGCTGAATCTTACCCATATCAGCTTGTACATAAGTTTCCTTGTTTGAGAATACTAAAGATATGGTAATCTTTTTATCTAGGCAGACAGTTTCGAAGCTTTCAGCAGTTTTCTTAATGATATGATTAATATCAAAAGTTGTAATATCTAATATAGTACCGTTATGGTCAAAGCTATTTAGAGCGAGTAGACTTGATGTAAGTTTGCTTAAACGTTCAGTTTCGAAAAGGATAATATTTAGATATTTTTCCTGCATCTCCACGGGGATGGTTCCATCAAGCATAGCTTCGGTAAAACCTTTGATGGAGGTTAGTGGAGAGCGAAAATCGTGTGAGATATTAGCTACAAATTTCTTTTGATAGTCGTCTAAACTATTTAATTCTCCTGCCATGAACGTAACGGCATCAGCTAAATCTTTGTATTCATCTTTACTCTTAATGACTAGAGGATATTCGTAATTGGCCCCAGAGTACTGCCTTGCAGCTTCAATAATCTTTTTCATTGGTCGAACTGTGATGAGATGAATGACAAAGAAGATCCCAGCTAGAAGCACAGAGAAGAATAAAAGGCTAATATTTGCAATGTCAATATAATGTACACTATCTTTCTCTATGGATTTTATCGGAGTAGATATGACGATGTAACCTTTCGTCTCATAGTTTGCATTTACCGATTTAATAACACACAAAGTTGGTGTGCAAAAAATGTCTGGAATTACAGTATTCTCTAGGAAGGTGTAATCTAAAAACGTCCTATCGTAATCGTTAATATTTAGATTTGTTGAAGAGTCTCTGGTATCGGTTATTATTTCACCATCATAGTTAACAACCCATATTCTTGCATCGAGAAAGGTATCGATTGTTTTAAGTTGTGAAGATAAAGTAAAGAGAGGTTTTTCATTATTATAAAAGGCAGTTACATATTCCTTGGATAACAAGCTAGCTTCTTTATATAATAGTAACTTTTTATCTTCTAACAGGTTATGTTTCATTTTATGTACGCCATAAGTATTCAGTAGAGTAAACATGGCGGCCATAATTATGAAAAAACAAAGAGTAAGCTTTGCGGATAAACGCATATGCATTATTTCTTCACCTCGAATTTATAACCAATTCCCCATACCGTGGATAAACTCCAAGCGGTATGGTCTTTAATCTTCTCACGTAATCTCTTTATATGAACATCAACGGTTCTAGTGTCCCCAATATATTCATATCCCCAGATATGATCAAGCAATTGCTCTCTAGTGAATACTTGATTAGGATGGGAAGCTAAGAAATAGAAGAGTTCTAATTCTTTAGGTGGCATCTCAATTGTCTTTTCATAATAGAGAACAGAATAATTACTTTGATTAACAATTAGATCGGGGTAGGAGACATAGTCTCCGGTCTGATCCGAAGATTCCTTAGGAGTCTCCACCACTGTAGGATGAAAACGGCGAAGAACTGCTTTAACACGCGCAACTAATTCTTTAGAGTCAAAAGGCTTAATGATATAATCGTCAGCACCAAGTTCTAGTCCTAATACTTTATCAAAGATCTCACCTTTGGCAGAGAGCATGATGATTGGAACGGAGGAGGTTTTACGAATCTCCCTGCATACTTCATAACCATCAATGCCAGGTAACATAAGGTCTAGGAGAATTAAGTTTGGTTCATACGTCTTAAAACTATTGATAGCTTCTTCTCCATCACTAACTACTAATGTATCAAAGCATTCTTTGGTTAAGTAAAGGGAGATAAGTTCAGCGATATTTGTATCATCATCTACAATTAATATTTTCTGTTTTGTTGCCATGGGATACCTCCTTTTATTTTAAATTTAATCGTTTAAATATTATTTGAATTCTACAATAGTAACGCCATGATCGCCTTCTCCAAATGCACCAAGACGGAAGGATTTTACGTATTTTGCTTTCTTAAGGTGAGCATGAACGGCATTCTTTAGAGCACCAGTCCCTCTACCATGAATTACGGTTACCTGAGGTAAATGGGAGAGGTAGGCATCGTCTAAATATTTATCAAGTAAAGAAAGTGCTTCGTCAACCGTCTTACCAATTAAGTTAATCTCAGGATGGATAGACATTGTCTTAGATATCTTAATCTTACCGCTACCTGTTTTGCTTAAGTTTGGACCTGTGATTACAGGTTCATCTATCAGTTCAAGATCTGTAATATTTACTTGAGAACGTAAGATACCCATTTGGACAAATACATCACCCTTGGCATTCGGAGTACTTGAGATAATGCCTTTTAGTCCTAAGCTTAGAACATTAACGGAGTCACCAGGTTTAAAATCTTTTGGAGATTGATCTTTTTTCTTTGCTTTATTTTTTAGAGCAAGTTTGGATTCGGTCTCACTAAGCTTTCCTCTTAGATTATTACGTTCGTTCTCCATATCTTTATTTAAGCCACTTGATTTTGCCCATTTATTATATTTCTTAATGGTATCGTCCGCATAATCTTTGGCATCTTGAAGAATCTCTCTAGCCTTTTCGTTGGCCTCCCGTAAGATCTTATCTTTTGCCTGGTCTAATTTATCTGTTTTTTGTTCTAGTTGTTTCTTAAGGTCAGCAACTTCTTCTTTATAGCGCTTCACCTCAGCTTGTTCTTTCTCAATGGCTACTCGACTTGCTTCCAGATTACTAATAACATCTTCGAAGCTTTGATCATTTTCATTGATACGAAGTTTTGCATCATCAATGATGTAATCAGGTAAACCAAGTTTACTTGAGATCGCAAAGGCATTACTTTTGCCAGGAATACCAATTAATAGACGGTAAGTTGGGCGAAGAGTCTCAACGTTGAATTCACAACTTGCATTTTCTACACCTTCTGTCGTAAGAGCAAATACTTTTAATTCACTGTAGTGAGTCGTAGCCATGGTACGAACATTGCTGTTATGAAGGTAGGATAAGATGGACATAGCAAGTGCAGCACCCTCAGTAGGGTCAGTACCAGCGCCTAACTCATCAAATAGTACCAATGATTTATCGTTGGCATGTTCTAGAATGGACACAGTATTGGTCATATGAGAAGAGAAGGTACTTAAGGATTGTTCGATACTTTGTTCATCTCCGATATCCGCAAATACATCTTCAAATACTGCTAACTCTGATTCATCAAAGGCTGGGATGTGAAGACCAGCTTGCCCCATTAATGTGAAGAGACCAACGGTCTTAAGGGAAACAGTCTTACCACCTGTATTTGGACCTGTTACTACTAGTAGGTTAAAGTTTTTACCTAGGTTAATATCAATTGGAACAACGTGCTTTGGATCAATTAATGGATGTCTTCCCTTTTTGATATTTATATAGCTTTTATCGTTGAATAAAGGTTCTGTAGCTTTTAAAGCTTTAGATAAAGAAGCTTTCGCAAAGATAAAATCTAGTTCTGTTAATATTTTTACATTGGCGGAAAGATTCTCATTTTCTTCAGCAACTAAGTTACTTAAGTCAGCTAAGATTTTCTCAATCTCTTCTTGCTCTTTAATCTCTAATTCACGGAGATCATTATTTAACTTTACAATAGCCATTGGCTCAATGAATAAAGTAGATCCTGTAGAGGATTGATCATGAATCATACCTTGAAAATGACTACGATATTCCTGTTTTACTGGTAAACAGTATCTTCCATTACGCATAGTTACAATGCTTTCCTGTAACATCGTACGATTTGTAGAAGAACTAACAATGGAACCTAGTTGCTCACGGATACGGTCATTCGTATTCTTCATAGATCTACGAATTCCCTTTAGTGTTGGGCTTGCATCATCAGCAATCTCTTCTTCTGATATAATACAACGCTTAATCTCATTATTAATAGGAGAAAGTGGCTCGATTTGTTCAAATCGCTCGTCAAGAGAGTCCCTATTGTCTTCCTCATTATCTCTTCTGGAATAGGATTTTACTTTCAGAGCTACATCTAGTACAGAGCTAATACTTAGCAATTCACCGATTCCAAGTGTGGAACCAACTTCAAGTCGCATAAGTGAGGAACGAATATCTTTTATACCTGAAAAGGAGATGCTTCCCTTTTGAAGGATTCGAGAAAGTGCATCGCTGGTCTCTCGTTGTGCTTCTACGATCTCTGCAATATCAGAGCTTGGAAGAAGCTTATTACATAGTTCCTTGCCTAGCATGGAACCTGCATAGCCAGTTAATTTATCTATAATTTTATAATACTCTAATGTCCTTAAAACTTTAGTATTCATAACGCTACCCTTCTATTTATTATTGATTAATTAGTTGCAGGAGCGTTATTATTGTGCTCCTATTACACTATATTCTACCTTATATTGTATAAAAATAAAACTAGAAATTTCAGATTTATTCCATAGGGAAAGTGGTGGTAGACACGAAGTGGAAAGAGTTGATCTAAATAATAATAATTGATATTGGGGATATTGAGAAAATAACATAGAAATGTTTAGATATGATGTTGGGGGTAAAAGGTAAAATCATCAATTTAAACTTTATTAAAAAGGTATTAGAGATATTATAATTTTTATACATTATAATAGAGAACCAGTGATATAAAAAGTAAAATTACTCCAAAAAAGCATTCTGAGATTGACAGTTGCCAATAAATTCAGTATGATATGAGTGATATATGTGCATAGTTTACAAATCATTCATATATTATTCATATGTAAATGATAAAATTGTATAAAACAAAAAGTAACTTCCCAAGATTATAAGGGAAGTGTGTTTTAAATAATGTATATTTGGTAAAGGAGAAATCACATGCCTACGGAGGATAACAAAAAGAATGATGATCAATATTCCTTTATAAAAGAGCAGATTGTTCCGAAAAAAGAGAATAAGACAAAAAAATTTCTTGTTCTAGTAGGGACGACGATATCCCTAGCAATCGTATTTGGACTAGTCTGTCGAATTGTATTTGAAGCATCGGAGCCTTTTGCTGACAAGATATTAGGCAAAAAGGATACGCAGAAGGTTATTACACTTCCCTCTACTTCACCTGGCTCAGAGAAAGAGAAAAATAAAGAAGATACGAATCAGAATTCAACATCGAAAGGCGAGAAAGAGGGTACCAAACAGAACGATAATACAAGTAGCAATGATAATAATGATAATAATGATACAGACAATACCGTTGATAACGTTCAGCAGGGAGAGTTAGCCACAATAGAAGATTATGAGAATATGTTCGGTGAACTAAGGACCTTAGCAAATGATGTGAATCAATCTATAGTTACGGTAACGAGTGTTGTGAAGAATGTAGATTGGTTTAATAATACCGCAGAATTAACAAATAGCACATCGGGTCTTGTTATTTTTAATGATGGGACAAAGTTATTTATACTTACTAATAAAGATAAGTTAAAAAGTACCAAGAACATAAAGGTTACATTTTCAACAGAGAAAACGGTTCATGCAACATACGTAAGTGGTGATTCTAATCTGGGAATAGTTGTAATAGCGGTGAAGTTAGAGGATATTCCACAAACAACATTAGATCAGGTCAAAGTGGCTAAGTTTGGGCAGTCTTATTCGATAACTGTTGGAGAACCAATCATAGCACTTGGTAGTCCGAATGGATATGTGAATTCAATGGACACTGGAATTGTTATGAATGAAGTAAAAAATATGTATATTACAGATTCTAAGATTGAATTATTCAATACGAATATTGCGGACAACCCAAATGGTGAGGGAGTCATTGTTAATCTTGAGGGTGAGATTATTGGAATAATCACTCAGAAATTCAAGACAGACAATAATAAATATCTGAATACGAACCTTGCTATCTCTAAGATTAAGAGTCTAATTGAAAAACTAGTGAATAAGACAGATCAAGCTTATTTTGGAATTGTTGGAGCTGATTTAACATCTACAACGTTGAAAAGATTAGGTGTACACGCTGGTGTATACGTAGCAGAAGTTGAGAATGATTCACCAGCATTCCAAGCAGGAATTGAAAGTGGTGATGTTATTCTCAAATTAGATGGATCTGAAATATCATCGGTTGATACCTTCAATAATATACTAAGTTCTCATAAGCCTGAGGATTCAATAAAAGTACTGATAAAGAGAAATAGAAATAGCGGAACAAAGCAATTTACCTTTAAAGTAAACCTTGCGAATAAAAAGTAAAAGAAATTATTGGATATTATAGTAGATATAAAAAAAGTGCTACTGCTTCATAATTATAAATTGGAGCAGTAGCACTTTTTTATTTATCTTATTCTATAAAGGATTGGTAGAATAACTTTTTGATCTCATCCTTATTGTTTTGTTTACATAAATCAAGAAATAATGGATATAATGTATCTTTTCCTATATTGCCTTTGGTGTTATTAATACCGGATCCTAATTCTAAAAGATTTCTTGCACATCTCTCGGGTGATCTTTTGGAACTGCGTAAGATAATATTCAATGTTTTTTCCATTGCGATATATTTTATATTGACTAACAAGACGTTCACTCCTATACTAACCTTTGGTAAGAGTATTTATGAAATTGAATTCAAAAAGAAATAACTAGGATTTATAGTGGAATTCTTTTCACATTTGTTTTACAGTATAAGTCTTTTTTACAATACACTATATAGACAATTTTTCTGTTTTGTATTATTTTTAGACATATTTTACGATTTGTCTAATTATTCGACAAAATATAAAAAATGTTTAAATACAAATGATATTCAGCATGATATACTTGCCAATGTAAAAAGGAGATGAAAAACATGAAAGAAAAATCTGGACTAAAAAAACTTGCTCCTATTATTGTAATTATTGGAGTAATTATTGTTCCTCTTCTTTATAGCTTTTTCTACTTAGATGCATTCTGGGATCCATATTCACACCTAGAAACATTACCAGTAGCAATCGTGAATGAAGATAAAGGTGCTAAGATTAATGATGAACAACGTAATGTTGGTCAAGAATTATGTGACAAATTAAAAGACAGCGGTGAACTTAAATTCATAGTAACCGATGCAGATACTGCAAAAAAAGGTGTAGAAGGAAAGAAATATTATTCTTCCATTACAATCCCAAGTGACTTTACAGAAAGTATTAAATCAGCTTCAACAACAGACAAGAAAGTTGCAGAACTTAAATATGTGACAAATGAAAAACGTAACTATTTAGCTTCTCAAATTCTTAAAAGTGCTGTATTGAAAATTGAGATGTCAGTACGTTCTAGCGTGAATGAAGAAATCGTAGCGGAACTTTCAGACAAGTTAAAAGGTACACCTGATAAACTTACAACATTATCTGATGGTTTAGGAAAACTATATGATGGTTCATCAGATTTAAAAGATGGAACATCTAAGCTAAATAATGGTGCCAAAGATCTTAACAATGGTGCTCAAAAATTAGCAAATGGTACTTCAAAATTAAAGACAGGTACTTCTACTTTAAAGAATGGTATCTCAACTTTATCTAATGGTACTGGTAAGTTAGTAACTGGAAGTGAAACACTTAAAAAAGGTACAGAAACATTTAATAGTAAAATGAAAGAATACCAATCAGGTGTTACAACAGCTACAAACGGAAGCAAATCTTTAAGTGATAACATGGCTAAATTAGACACTGGTATTAATAAACTTCTTACTGGTGCAACTCAGTTAGAAACAGCTACTAAGAATATCAATGACCTAAAAACAGGTGCAGCTACTTTAGCAGCAGGCGCAGAACAATTAAACACAGGTATCGTAAACTATACAACAGGTGTTGATAAATTAGTTGGAAGTGTTACTCAAACAACTCAAGTTCTAGCAGCATATGCTCAAAAAACTGGTGATAAGACAATCGGTGGATTAGTTGCACAGTTAACAAGCAAAGACAGCTTAGCAAGTATTCAAGCTTTAACTCAAGCTTCAACTAGCTTAAAAACAGCATCAGGCCAAATATCAGCAGGTGCAAGCAAATTATCAGCAGGAACTTCTAATGTAACTGAATTAAAATCAGCAATTGGACAAATTAAAGCTGGTTTACAAACAGCTAAAAATGGTTCTGGTCAATTAACAACTGGAGCAAAAACACTTAACAAAGGTATGGATAAATTAAATACTGCAACTGGTCAATTAGCAGCAGCATCAGCTAAGATAAGTACAGGAGCAGGTACTTTAAATGGTGGTTTAGAACAATTACAATCAGGCGCTTCTAAGTTATATGCAGGTGCTGGAACATTATTTAACGGTGTAACAACATTAGATAATGGTGTTAATACTTTAAAAGATGGAACTGTAACATTATCAAACGGAACTTCTGACCTTGATGAAGGAGCAGGAAAATTACAAGATGGTGTTAAAACTGCAAAAGATGGTGTAAACGATTCTATTACAGATGCTAATGATCAATTAAAAGCTCTTGATGGTTTAGATCAATATGCAAAAGAACCTGTAAAGGTTGATACAACAGCTTATGCTCCTGTACCTAACTATGGTACTTCATTCGCACCATACTTTATGTCATTATCTCTATGGGTTGGAGGTCTTATGATCTTCTTCGGTATCTACTTAGATGCAGATAAGAAATTTAAATTATTATCAAGAGAATCTGAGAATAAAGTATTAAGAACTGGTGCTTACTTACTAATTGGTGTTGTTCAAGCAGTAGCCTTAGCATTCATCTTATTAGTATGCTTAGGATTAAAGGTAAACCATTTACCACTATTTGTTGCTTCTTGTATCTTAGTATCCTTAGTGTTTATCTCAATCATCCAATTCTTCTTAATCTTCTTTAAGGATGTTGGTAAATTCTTAGCACTATTAACGCTAATCTTACAATTAACATCATGTGCAGGAACATTCCCAATGGAAACAGTGCCTAAACTATTCAAGGTATTATATCCATTCATGCCAATGACTTACTCAGTTGCTTTATTCAAAGAAGGAGTTAGTGGTGTTGGTAGTTCATCATTAGCATGGTATAACGGTGGTATCTTACTTGCAATCTTTGTTATTGTAACAGCTGTTACATTATTATTATCAGTAGGTAAGAAAGTTCAAGAGAACGATCTAGTAGAAGCATAATATTAGATTACATGATTTAAGAGCAGCGTTAGCTGTGTATGAGAGATAGAGAGAGTAGATTATTATTTATATATAAATGGAAGAATACATATTCCTATAAGAAAAGGTCATCGGTTGAAAGACGGATGGCCTTTTTTGAGTTTGTAGAGTTAAATCAATTAGCTATAAGGGTTAAACAAAAAGGGGATTGTATAATTTCTACTTCCCATTAAAGTTGCCTTAGAGTATAATAGTAACGAATAAGTTAGGTTTATAGTCTCATGATGAGACATTGAGAATAGAAAGGTTAGGTAGTATAATGAGATATATTGGCGAATTACGTGATGGTGAGATGCTTAAGGAAGTATACCTTTGTAAACAGAAACAAGTACTTAAAACAAAAGCAGGAAAGAGTTATTATTCTTTATTGCTTCAAGATAAAACAGGAACACTAGATGCAAAAGTGTGGGAACTAAGCAATGGAATTGAGACCTTTGATGCAATGGATTATATCTGTGTAGATGGACAAGTAACAAGCTTTCAGAATAGTTTGCAATTAAATATTAAACGCATTAGAAAATGCCAGGAAGGTGAATATAGCGAAGAAGATTATATGCCAGTATCTACAAAAAATATTGCTGACATGTTCAAAGAACTGCTTGTATTCATTGATCAGATTAAGCAACCACATCTTAAAAAATTGGTAGATAGTTTCTATAAAGAAGATAAAGATTTTGTAAAAGCATTTCAATATCATTCTGCAGCAAAAAGTGTACATCATGGATTCATTGGAGGTTTATTAGAACATACATTAGGTGTCGTAAAGATGTGCGATTACATGGCAAATAATTATCCAGTAATCAATCGAGACCTATTAATTACCGCTGCATTATTCCATGATATTGGTAAGATGAGTGAAATTTCAAGATTTCCTGAAAATGATTATACCGATGATGGACAACTTTTAGGTCACATCTACATCGGAACCGAGATGATTGGGGAAAGAATTCGTAAGATTCCTAATTTCCCAGCCAAATTATCAAATGAATTAAAACACTGTATCTTAGCTCACCACGGCGAATTAGAATATGGTTCTCCTAAGAAACCAGCAATCATTGAAGCTATGGCACTTAACTTTGCAGATAATGCAGATGCGAAGTTACAGACAATGATTGAATTATTCCAGGCGAGTGATGAGAAAGTTGAGTGGATTGGATATAATCGATATTTTGAGACGAATATCAGAAGAAGTTCGGAAAATTAATTTAAGAAAAGAAACGATTTCTAAGGAGTAAGTATGAAAAGAAATAACGAAGAAAGAATCGTAAATAAGAATGATGTTGTAATACTTACCATAGATGATATGGGTGCAGAAGGTGAAGGAATAGGGCATATCGATGGATATACCCTATTTGTCAAAGATGCAGTTGTTGGCGATCAGATTACAGCGAAAGTTCTAAAGACAAAGAAAGCATACGGTTATGCAAAGTTGGAAGAAGTTCTAACTCCATCTCCATATCGTGTAGAACCAAGATGTCCTATCGCAAGTAAATGCGGCGGTTGTCAGATTCAGCATCTAGATTATAAAAAACAATTAGAATATAAAGCTAATAAGGTAAAGAACTGTCTAGAGAGAATTGGTGGCTTCAAGGATATCAGTTCTAAGATGGAACCAATCATTGGTATGGAGGAACCTTATTACTATCGTAATAAAGCACAATTTCCAGTCGGAAAAGATAAAGAAGGAAAGCTAATCACAGGCTTCTATGCTAGCAGAACCCATTCCATTATTGATACTTCCCATTGCTATATTCAAGCAGAGGTTAATGAAGAACTTCTCGATATCGTGAAGAATTTCTTAATAGAATATAACATTGAGCCATATGATGAAGAAAAGCATTCAGGCTTAGTAAGACATATTCTTACTAGAGTAGGCTTTGTAACTGGTGAGATTATGGTAAGTATCATTATCAATGGGAAGGATCTTCCACATAAGGAAGTATCTTCCACATAAGGAAGTATTGATTGAACGACTTTCGAAGGTAAATCAAGTGGTTAAGAATTTAGATGGCACAAGTGTCGAACTCAAGATGACAAGCATTAGTCTCAATGTGAATAAAGAGAAGACTAATGTGATTCTTGGTAGCAAAGTGATTACAATCTGGGGACAAGATTATATTACGGATTATATCGGAGATGTGAAATATCAGATCTCTCCATTATCTTTCTATCAGGTAAATCCTGTGCAGACGAAGAAACTTTACGAGAAAGCCTTAGAGTATGCAGGACTTACTGGTGGAGAAACGGTATTTGACCTTTATTGTGGGATTGGAACGATATCGTTATTCTTAGCAAAGAAAGCAAAGAAAGTTCTTGGTGTTGAGATTGTGAAGGAAGCAATTGAGGATGCCAAGGTAAATGCGAAGATTAATGGAATTACCAATACAGAATTCGTGGTTGGTGCAGCAGAGGATGTAATACCTGAGAAGTATGAGAAAGAGAAGCTAGAGGCAAATGTTATCGTAGTAGACCCTCCTAGGAAGGGATGCGAAGAGAGCTTACTTGATACTATGGTTAAGATTGCACCTAAGAGGATTGTATATGTGTCTTGTGATCCAGGGACTCTTGCTAGAGATCTAAAGTATCTAGTGGAGAACGGGTACCAGGTGGAGAAAGTGTGTCCAGTGGATATGTTTGGGCATACGGGGCATGTGGAGACGTGCGTTTTATTAACTCAAAAAATGCAGAAAAATAATGATGCATGAAATAGATAAAAGAATATATGAATATAAAAAAAAGCTTCTTCGATATCTGAAGAAGCTTTTTTTGGCATAGAACATTATATATCATACCATATAATGGAAATAAAGTCTAGTAATTTTTTTGATACGCAGTACAATGAGATTACCGGTATAAAGGATCCTAACTCAAGGAGGTTATCAATGAATTCAAATGTATTAGCATGGTATGAAAAAAAGGAACATATTGACGAAATGAAAAGCTGGGATAAGGGGAAGCTAAAGATTTGGGAGCAGAGGGTAGTTAATAATTTTCCAGTCGGAGCAAAAATACTTGATATAGGTAGTGGTATGGGAAGGGAGGCATTTGCACTATATAGCCAGGGTTTTGAAGTGGATGGGCTAGATGTTTCGAAAGATGTAGTGGATAAAGCAAACGAAGAAGCGGTGATGTGTGATAGTAAAGTGAGATTTTATCATTATGACGGGGAACATATTCCGTTTGGTGATGGGATGTTTGACGTTGTAATCATATGGAGCCAGACATTTGGTTTATTATATGGTAAAAGCTATAAGGAAAGCTTTTTAAAGGAATGTAAACGTGTGTTAAGGCCGAAAGGATTATTGAGTTACTCAGGACATTCTCTGCAATATCTTAGAGAACATTATAAAGACTGCCTTGATGTTGATAAATTCTATCCATATATTGAGCGTGAGATTTACTGGGAGACATTTTTGCTGGAGGAACTTGAGAATTATGCAAAGCAGACAGGGTATGATATTGTGATGAGTGGAGAAGGCGAGATATATGTACCAGAAGATGGTATTATATTATATTGCTTGAGTAGGTTAAAGTAAATGGAACGTGATAATTATTAACAAGAAAGGATGTACTATGTGTACAAGAAAAAGACTGCCATATTGGTATTGTAAAAGAAAATATGATTGATTCCATTATGGTTGCTGAGGGTAACACTTATCATGATAATATATCAAGGGTACTATTAAGGAATAAAGATGAACATGTAAGAGCATATATTCGTATTCCAAATAACTTTGATTATTATAAAAGTAATACCAATGCTTCTGTTGATTAAATTTAAATTAAAAATAGGAGAAAAATTATGATATCTTTGCGAAAAATAACTTTAGATAACCGGAGGGAGTTATTCCGACTAGAGGTTACGAAGGAACAACAACATTATGTAGCATCAAATTTATCAAGTGTGGCATCCTGTTATGTTTTAGCAACCAATGGAAGTAGCCCGATGCCCTTTGCTATTTATGCTGATGAGCAGATGGTTGGTTTTGTGATGATTGTTTATGGCGATACAGGATATGACCAGCCAGATATGGCGAAGGATAATTACTGCATATTACGACTGATGATAGGAGAACAATATCAGAATTGTGGGTATGGTCGTGAGTCGATGGTAAAAATCCTGGAGTATATACGCACATTTCCAGCAGGAACAGCAAAGTATTGCTGGATACCATATGAGTCAGATAATGTAGTGGCTAGAAAATTATATGAAAGCTTTGGCTTTTGTGATAACGGTGAAGTTTATAATAATGAGCCAATAACAGTTTTAGAATTGTAAGTAGGGTATTGTGACAATATGGAATTTACTCTTTGAGTAGTTATACTAACTATGAATTTTATGTTGAGGCCGTAATAGTATACATAACCAAGAGAGTTTCTTGCGATTGCTATTGAAAGAGCAAAAAGATTGGAAGGTATAAGATAATATATTATGTATAATTAGCAGCAGTAAAATTACTTGGAATCAAGCAAATTATGTGGAGGTGTGTTATGGATTTTAGAACAATTTTTGAACAAGTTCCGGAACAATTTGACAAATGGAGGCCTCGTTATTGCGATGAACTTTTTACCGACCTTATCGCATATGCAAATCTCGATTCAAATAGTGAAGTGCTTGAGGTTGGACCTGGAACAGGTCAAGCTACTGAACCTATCTTAAAAACAGGATGTTCTTATAAGGCAATTGAATTGGGGGAGTCCTTTAGTGAAATAATGATAAATAAATTCAATTCCTATAAAAACTTTAATATTGTCAATGCTGACTTTGAAACATATCCTTTTAAAAGTGAACAATTTGATTTAGTATATTCGGCAGCTGCTTTTCAATGGGTACCGGAACGAATAGGTTACCCAAAAGCGTATGATATACTAAAAAGCGGTGGAGCTTTTGCTATGTTTATGGTGAGACCAGATAGACGACCAGGCGGGGGATATACTGATGAACCGTTATACTCTCAAATTCAAGAAGTATATGCTAAGTATTTTCACCCAGATACAGAATACAAGTGCAACTTGGATTATGATGCTCGTGACAAGTATGGCTTTGTTAATCTTGAGCGTCTGGAATACCTCAAAACAAGAGAATATAATGCTGATGACTATGTTTCGCTAATTGGAACACACTCTGACCATATAACACTTAAAGAACCAAACAAAACATATTTTTATGAGGGTATAAGAAAAGTCATTCTTGATTCGGGTAACAAGATAACTCTTTATGATAAAATAACAATGTATTTGGCTAAAAAACCATAACACCAAATAATAAGCATAATTATTCATTAAAGGGAATAAATTCATTTGGTTTATGAGAAAGCAGTTAGCAATTATATGAGTTAGCCAAAAATATTAGATTTGACAAATGATGTTATATGAAAGTTAGTAATTCGACTTAAAATACCCTTCGGTATGTTTATGAGAACATATCGAAGGGTATTTTTGGATGGAAGTGTTGAGTATACTTTTTTTAGCCTTTTAATATCTAGCTCCTATGTTTGACTCCTAGAATAAATCGTGATAAACTATGAATGAATATTTGTTCATCGAAAAAAGGAGAAAAATATGCCTAAATCAAAAGAACGATGCCAGGAAATAAGAGAAGAAATGAGAGAGAAGATTCTACATGAATCTATGTTGTTTTTTGCCAGAAATGGCTTTGCGGGTACTAAAATTAGTGACTTATCTAAATATATAGGTATTGGTCAAGGAACGATTTATGCGTATTTCCAATCGAAAGAAGAGTTGTTTAATGAAATCACGAAAAGAATTAATTATGAACAAGATGTGAAAGAACTAAAAATGCTCACTATGTTGCCAATAACAGCAAAACATAAGATACATAAATTAACAGAATCAATTATGAAGAAGTTAGAGAACGATGAAAATTATGCAGCAAAGGTGACTTTAAATACTCAGATGTTGTTTGAGGAAAAAGAGTATGCTTCAGTAGATACTACATATCGTTCGGATTTATATAAGTATACTGCTAAAATTATAAAGCAAGGTCAAAAGGAAGGTAGTGTTGTACTAGGAAATGAAATAAAGCTAACGGATTATTATTGGAGTATTGTGTATCTGTATTCACTAAAGAAGCTATTTACTGCCCAATATGAAAGTATATCTATACAGGACTTAGAAAGAATATTATTAAAGGATGGTATAAAGAATAATGCATAAAAAGATAGCAATTATAACTGGTGCAACAGGTGGGATTGGAAAAGAGTTTACAAGATTACTTATCAAAGAACATTTGGATGAAATATGGATTATTGCAAGAAATCAAGAAAAGCTAGATTTATTAAAAAATGAATATGGGGAAAGAATCGTACCTATTTCAAAGGACTTGACCAATACAAAGGATCTATGTGAGATTGGTAAATTATTGGAGGATACTAAGCCAATAGTACAATATTTGATAAATAATGCAAGTCTAGCTAAAATGGGATCGTACAAGGAATTTACAGTAGAGGAAATTGAGAATACAATAAATGTAAACTGTAAAGCTCCTGTTATCTTATCCAACCTATGCATTCCATATATGGAAAAAGGGAGCTGTATATTGAATATTTCTTCTGCATCTGCATTTCAGCCCAATCCATATATTAATCTCTATGCAGCTTCTAAGGCTTTTGAAAGAAGCTACTCTAGAGCTTTAAATGTAGAAGTTGCACCCCTTGGCATAACAGTAACAGCAGTATGTCCAAGCTGGGTGGATACAGATATGTTGACAAAGACAATCAATGGACACAAAGTAAGATTTCCAGGCATGGTTACAGCAAAGAAGGTAGCAGAAAAGGCAATCAAAGATACGAAAAAAGGAAAAGATATGTCCATTTGTTCCTTATATGTAAAGTGTCAACATATAAATGTAAAGTTGCTTCCACATAGGATTGTTATGAAAATATGGATGAATGGATTACGGAAGTATCTATGAACAAACAAATTATAAGTGAACGGACGAATCTTTTTGAACCTAATGTTTATATTGGAATGTATGTAGAGATAGATGGAAATCCACCTGTTGAACTGATGAAAGATGCATTTCAAAAGGCATTCCCCAAAAATGAACTTACCATGTCAAAGGTAGTGATAGAGAAAAACGGTCGAGCATATTATCAGAGATTAGAACAAAGTGGATGCAAGGCTGTTTTCACAGAAAGTGACTGGAGAAGCATTATAGAGGAGAATGAAAAGCAGCCATTTGCAATCAATTGTGGAGAACTAATGCGGGTGTTTGTAAAAGAAAGTGGTAAGATTTTTATTATGGCGCATCATCTAGTAGGAGATGGAAAGTCAATAATTATACTTTTGCAGGATGCATTAATGGTGTTAGCGGGGAACCAAACACAATATAAGCCAGCCAACATTATAACTAAAGAATTTTTGCAGGCAAAGACAAAATTAAATTTTTTTGTACGGAAATATATTTCCTATCAAAATAAAGTATGGGAAAAAGTGAGAAAGCACTATTCATGGGATGATTATGATGCAATTCATAAAAAATATTGGGAAGATCATGCCTCCAATATTTTGACACATACCTTTAATAAAGAAGAAACAGAACATATAAAGGAGATGGCGAAGGCATATAAAGTAACGGTAAATAGTTACTTAATTAGCTTAATACTATGCGTCAGAAATGATATAAATGTAGTAGGAATACCGATTGATATTCGTGAAGATGATAAATCAATGTCAAATCAGGTATCTGGAATTGCTATTAAATGTAAAGATGTAAAGAAAAAAAAGTTAAAAGAAAAAACAAAGGAAGTTCATACAAAGATTCAAAAAATGTTAAATGCTACAGTACATAAATACTTTGTATTAATTTTTATGTCTGAACTATGCCCAACATTAATAGATGCTGTATTACTTGCTGCTCATGGACTAACGAATAATAAAAGAGCGAAAAAAGTAGCATATGCATTGGGGTATAAAGGAATGAAGAAAAGAGATTTTGGCATCTCTAACCTTGGTATTATTGAAATGCAAACCGATTATGGGCAGTATAAAGTGGATAATGTTATTTTTATTCCACCATCCATATCCTATACAGAGAATATTATGGGGGTATCCACAATAAATGAGAGAATGACTATTACTTATCATGGCATGAAAAAGGATGAGGAAAACAGCTGGTTTAAAGAACTAGTTTATATGTTGAGGAAATGACAACTAAAAGGGAATAATCATCGTACCGTCTCCAATATAAATTTGTCCCTGTAGGCAAAGAGCCAGGTATTCCTTCATTTCCTGAATATTCATGCCACAGTTTTTTAGACAATCATGACTTTTTATCCATGCTAGCTCTCAGTCATTACTAAAGCTTCTTTGTAGTGAGAAGGCAGCCAAAGGATATTTAAAAGAAGATAACACAGTTCAGGATGATGATTTACAAATCAACATATTGAATACTTAGATAACTAAATATTGACAAAAGGAAATGCTTAGGATATAGTATATCTAAAAGATATATCTAAAAGATGCAAGGAGAAGAATATGAAAAGTTCAGGTAACAAAACAAAATATCTTATCTTAGGATTATTGAGTGAGGAGTCTTTATCTGGTTATGAAATTAAAAAAATAGTGGATATGCGGTTTTCATTCTTTTGGAGTGAGAGTTTTGGGCAGATATATCCACAATTAAAAAAGCTTAGTGAGGATAAATTAATTGAGGAAATATCATTAAATGAGCTAGAGAGTAACAGAGCGAGTAAAAAATATTCTATAACCGATAAGGGAAGGGTTGAATTAAAGGAGTGGTTAGAAGAGCCAGTAGAAAAGGAAACGGTTAGATATGAAATTCTACTTAAAATGTATTTTTCTAATAATATATCGCCAGAAGTTATGTTAGAACATATAAAAGAATTTCAATTATCGCATAGAAATCAGATGAAGTTATTTGAAAAATTCCAACTACAATTAGAGGAATTTAGAGAGGTACATGATAATCATGAAGATATATTAATGGTTTTATCATTTGGACAGAAGGTATGGAAAGCTTATGATGATTGGTGTGAGGATGTTAGTAAAATATTGGAAAAGAGAAGAGAAGGGGGAGTAGAAGAATGAAGTTAACTTTTTCTTATAACGCAGTGGTTGTATTCATATTGCTTATGTTACCTAACATTGTTTATTTTATATCACCACCAACAGACGTGCCGGAGACCCTTGGAAGTAGTATGAAATTGCTAGGGCTTATTGAAAATATATTTAGGATTATTTCATTCTTGTTATTATTTTTTGTTCCTAAAAATCCAAATGCAAGTATAAAAAGTCCATGGGTAATTGGGATAATTATTTTCATGGTGTTGTATTTTGTATTGTGGGGAAGATACTTTTTTGAAGGAAGTACTTACGAGGTTTTAGGAAAAGATTTTCTAGGTATTCCTATGCCTATGGTAATTTTTCCTATAGGTTGCCTTATATGTACAGCATTTTGGCTTGACTGTATTCCAGCAGTAATTGCTACAATCATTTTTGGAATGGTTCATGCTCTTTCTCATTTTGTTAGCAATTAGGGCTACAATCTGATATCAAGATTACTTATTCTAAACGAGCAGGAAGGATGCTGAGAATACGTTATATAATAGTAATTGGTAGGAAATGAAATTATAATTCATTTCTAGAATAGATAGGAAGAGAGGAGAGATCTGTGTGGAAAAGTATTTGATAAATATATACGGAGAATTTGGAAAAGAATTATATCAAAAAATGCTTGAACGATTAAGAATCTTATTGGAAAACACTCATGAAAAAAGTGAAACGCAATTGAAAACATTAAAGAATACAATCATGCCTCGCATCGCATTGTATCAAATTATACAAGAAGAAAAAAGCAAGGAAGAAAGTTTTCGAGTTATTGAGGAATATATGACAAATGTTGTATGTGTAGAAATGAAGAGAAAATACTTGCTCATAGAAAAACTTCCACTTTTTTCATTTGTATTCAAAAAGATATTTATTGCTACTGTAATGAAAAGTGACAATTGGGATGCAGAATGTGTGAGAAATGATAAATATGGGTTTAAAGTTATTATTCATAAATGCTTATGGTATGATGCATGTGTGGAAAATGGTTGCCCAGAATTGACAAGAGCTTTTTGTAAATGTGATGACATCAATTATGGAAGTTTTCATAAAATAAGATTTTCCCGGACGGGAAGCATAGGAATGGGTTCTAAAATGTGTGATTTTCAATTCAGTAAAAAGCTGAAAAGATAATATAAGAAAACTAGGTGGTGCACTCTTTTGTGATTACCGTTATGACACTGTTTTTGTGTATCATAATGGCGCAGAATCCTATTATGCAGCAAGGGGTTTCCGTGGTTTGCTAAGGGTTTGATTTAAGGTATGGATAATGAGACAGCATGAACAGAGTGTAAATAAGTTCATGCTGTCTTTTATTTAATGTTGATGTGACTACTTTAAATCTAAGTACATTCTTCTTTCATAAAAGTTTTTGAGGTATCTAGTTACTTCTACTAAGTGGTATAAATATCATATATAAATAGAGGGAAGTGATACCGGTGGTAAAATAATTATTAATTTTATAATAAAATATTAAATTATAGTCTAATAATTTTATAGTTAGGGAGAATGGAGAAGAATATGGAGATAAAAAGCATACCAAAAGATTATATTATTAATATGTCAAAGGACGGGCATGGAAAAGTAGAATCTAATTTTTTGCTTCATGGGTTAAAGATAAAAAACGATACAGATAAACCGATGATATTAAGACAAATTGATATGGAGTTATATGCTACTAATACTTTTGTAAAACAGATAACCTATAGTGGTAAATCACTAAACCATGCAATAGAAAGATTCGCACATGAGTGTACTTGGCTAGGAGAAGGCTTTGGTGCACAATTATTTTTAGGAGAAGAAGGGTTCTGGAATCCGAAAGAATACAGTAGTACTATAACCTTGATGCCAAACCAGGAAACGGGAGTATTTAATGAATATTTTGTAGTGGTGCATCAAGAAATAATAGATTTATTGACAATTCAAGTTCTTTATGAGATGGAAGGAAAGGAATATAGGCAGGAACTTTCTATTCCTTTAAAGAATTATGAGAATAAAAATAAATACATATTTCCACTAGAAGGATGTATCTCCACTTGTGGAAACTACAATAGTTTATTAGATCATAGACAGCATTATTCTATGGAATTTGCTATTGATATGGCTCAATATAATAAAGAGCAAAAATTATCATTTAAGGAAAATATGAATAATGAAGACTATATTGTTTTTGGAAAAGATATCGTTTCCATTGCAGATGGTGAAGTAGTGGATTGTTATCATTCGATACCAGTTACGACCTCATGGGTATGGGAAGAAAGGTTGCCATATTTTGTACAATATGGATTAGCCTCTCAATTTGGTAACTATGTTATCATTCAACATGCAAACGGGGAAAGTTCATTTTATGGACATATGATTATGGATAGCTTAACCGTAAAAAAAGGCGATAAAGTGAAACAAGGGCAGATTATTGGAAAAGTGGGTCATACAGGTCTTTCCAATTGTCCGCATTTACATTTTCAACTGATGGATAAACCGGATATTTTAACAGGACGTGGACTTCCATGTTCCTTTACCAATATAAAAGATGTGACGGGCGATCCGATTGATCGAATTATGGAAGATAATATTATTGTTCATACGTATTAAGATATAGAAGTAATTCATTTTTGTTAGCTTTATCAATGTGCAATATCAATTAGTTTAGAATAGGACGATTACATCAATAAGGTAAGAGTGTTACAATGATAAATTAACAGAAGTAATAACCAAATTATAAGTTATAATAATGCTCAATAAGTGAAATATGGAAAAGAAGGAGGCAGTATGTTAAAAAAAGAACTGATAAATCAAAGTATTGATTATATCCTGAAGCATCTTGATGATGATATTTCGGTAGATGATGTTGCAAATCATTTCTGTTATTCAAAATATTATTTTTGTAGATCTTTCAAAGCGGTGACTGGTGAAAGTGTGTATGAATTCATAAAACGCTTGAAATTAGACCAGAGTGCTTCTGAAATGAAAAGAGAAAAGACGAAATCCATTACCAACATTGGGATGGATTATGGATACAGTTCATCAAATTACAGCACTGCATTTCAAAAACATCACAATATTTCTCCTACCGAATTCCGTAAATCCACAGAAGTGACTGGAATGGAAAATCCATTCTATCCAGCAGGGCTTTCCGACTTTGAAACATTTGATGCTTATAACAGTAGAATCAGCTTACAGGAGTTTCCGGATTTTCTTGTAATTTACGAGAGAATGATTGGTAATTATATTGAGCTGAAAGACAATTGGTTTAAATTTTTGGATAAATACAAGAATTATATGAAAGCAGACACACTAATGATAGAAAGGTTCTATGACGATCCCGCAATCACCAGCCTGAACCGTTGTTTGTGCGATATTTGTCTGACAACAGAAGATACCTGCAAGTTGGATAATGTGACGATGCTAAAGGGAGGCAGATTTGCTGCCTATCGTTATGAAGGAAGGATAGAGGATATTTTCTGTACTGTACAGGGAATATTCAGTGTCTGGATGCCGCAAAGTGGTTATTATATGGACGGGAGATGTGGACTTAACATTTACCGGAAAATCGATAAAGAAAACGGATACGTAATTATGGATGTATGTATCCCAATTAAATAGAGCAAGAATTCAGAAGTAAAAAAACAGACTTTTATCTATAATGAGAATCAACCTGACATGGTAATTCTTTAGAAAAGAGTCTGTTTTTTTACGAAAATAAGGAGGTAAGAGAAATGATTGATATAAGAAACTGCAGTGGAGCAGTATTGAGGTTAATATGTTGAATGAGTTGGTCTCTGAATTAAAAAGCCACGGGGTTAATATTGTCAAAGTAGTTGATATATCGATGTTATCGGAAAATGAAAAACGAGGGTACCCGGTTGCTATCTTGATAGGAGTCGCTTTGAGCCCTAGCTATATTTATCGCCTGTCAAAAGAAAACATCTTTGACTGTTCAGAATTTTCTGAAAAGGAGAAAGCTGTTGATCAACTTGCAGAATGGACAGCTAATTTTATCGTAGCAAAAGGATATAAAGCATATGCTCAATCAGAAAGAAATCTTAGTAATGGTTTTTTTGATGTTGATACAAAAACGACTCCTTTACCACATAAAAAAATTGCTATGTTAGCTGGATTGGGGTGGATCGGAAAAAGTAATCTCTTAATTACACAGGAATATGGAAGTGCATTGTGTATGTGCAGTGTATTGACTAATGCACCATTACGCACTGAAAATAAGCCAATCATAGAGTCAATGTGTGGAGAATGTAATATTTGTAAGAATATTTGCCCTGCAAAGGTTATCCATGGTACTAAGTGGAGAGTGAATAGTAATAGAGATTTAATTGTTGATGTATACCATTGTGAGGCCTGTCTCAAATGTTTAGCAAATTGTTTATGGACACAGAAGTATATGAGAAACTATGATTCTAAATAGAGGTTAGTATAAAAGCAAAAATCGAAAGGAGCTTGAAATATGAAAAATGATAAGATAAACACGAGCCAATTGACAGAAGAAGATAATGAGTCTTTTGTAGGCTACTATGAGGTTGAACTTGTGGATAATAATGGTGGAGTTTCGTTTCCTATGTCAGTTATGTATCCCACAGATCAGGAAGGAAAGATAGAAGCGATTGGTCCGTTTCTTTTGGACGTATCAATAAATGCTCAGCCAAAAGAGGGAAGATATCCATTGGTGCTTATATCTCATGGAAGTGGAGGAGGGAACCTACTTTATAGAACGCTTGCTCATTATTTAGCGGGGCATGGATTTATAGTAGGAATGCCGGAACATCCTTTTAATAATTTCAATAATAATACGCTAGAAGGTACAGTAGAAAATTTGGAAAATAGACCAAGACACATTAACATTGCTATCGATTGGTTCCTTGGAAGTGAGAAATATTCAGGGGTTATAAAATCAGATTCCATTTCTATCATAGGGCATTCTACTGGTGGATGTACTGCCTTATCAGTGGCAGGAGGTATTCCAACTTCATTACCTAATGAATCCTTGGACGGGAAGCCTAGACAGATTCATGTATCACATCAAAAAAAAATTAGTTCACTTGTTCTTCTAGCTCCAGGAACGGTTTGGTTTAAAGAGAAAGGGGCTTTAAGTGGAGTGGATATTCCTATTTTAATGATTAATGCTGAAAAAGACGAATTTATTGAACCTTTTCAAGCACGGATTGTTCTGGAAGGGGTTGTTGATAGCGGTAAAGTTGAGCAAAGAATTGTTGAAAATGCAGGACATTTCTCCTTCTTAAGTCCATTTCCAGAATTCATGATTACACCGGAATTCTTCCCAGCACTGGATCCGGTTGGTTTTGACAGGAAGAAGTTCCATAATGAACTCAATCTTTGGATCTATAATTTTTTGAGCAAAGTGAATTAAGATTGACATAACAATAAGCGTTACCAATCATGTATGTGTAATCAAAGTGATAAAGTTAGTGTTAACAAATCCGGTTTATGATACAAATAATATAATCAATAATCTTGCCGTCTAAGCTCGACCAGCTTAAGGCGGCATCTTTTGTAGGAATGTATTTAAAAAGCTAACATCATATAAAGAAAAACATTTAGTATGTATCGTTACATTTGTCATATGGTAAAATGACTCTCCTCACTTGTAAATATAAGGAAAAAACAATATACTGTAAAAGAAATCTTAATTAAATGTTGTTTCACTACCTAATTCCTTCATCACTATCAGTATATAGTTGGTACTTACATGATAACACCAAATGGAGTGAAAATTTAAACATATATATAAGTAAAACCAAATAAAAATAAAGAGTCAAGGCATTTTACAAATGCTTAACAGATATCAAAAAGGAGAGAGAAAATGGCAAATATTATATTGAAGACGAACAAACTGAACAAAAGCTTTATGTCTGGAACTCAGGAGCAACAAGTATTAAAAAATCTTGATATTGAATTTTATGAAGGGGATTTTACTGTTATTATGGGTTCATCGGGTGCGGGTAAATCCACTTTACTATACGCTTTATCTGGAATGGATAGACCTACTAGTGGAGATATTCGCTTTTTTGACGCTGAAATAGGCAATCTGAATAACGACAAGTTGGCTGTATTTCGTAGACAAAACTGTGGTTTTGTGTTTCAACAAATGTTTTTGCTTGATAACATGAGCATTCTAGATAATATTTTAGCAAGTGGTCTTCTGGTAAGAGGGGATAAAAAGTCTATTGTAGCCAATGCAAAAGAACTACTCGAAAAAGTTGGTTTAACTGAAATGATATGGAGAAAGTTTCCCTCTCAGCTCTCGGGTGGAGAAAATCAGCGTGCTGCCATCGTTCGTGCCCTGATTAACAAGCCAAGGGTAGTTTTTGCAGATGAACCTACCGGAGCGCTTAATTCCGCATCGGGAACTGCGGTTCTTGATGTTTTAACTGATATAAATAATGATGGTCAAAGCATTATTATGGTTACACATGATATTCGTTCTGCCAGACGAGGCAACCGAATTATTTATATAAGAGACGGTGGAATCGTTGGGGAATGCGATTTGGGTAAATATGTGAGTGGTGATCAAATACGACACGAAAAGCTCAAGACTTTCCTTACTGAAATGGGGTGGTAATGTGAATAAACTATGGATGCATGCAATTGCAAATATAAGAAAAACAAAATCAGCCTCCACAACTTTGGTTATCATGTTTATCATAGCAGCGCTTCTTTTAAATGCAGGTCTTTTGGTTACGATCAACTACGGTAGTTTCTTTAACAATCTAAAAGATGAACTTAATCCATCAAATGTGTATTTTGCCTTGCCAGATAAGATATACACTAATGAAGTGAAATCTTATATTGATAAAAATAAACATGTTAAGGAAACGCAAACAAATGAGGGCCTCTTGCTTAACGCAAATATCTTATCCAAAGGTGAAGAGAAATCTTTCGCAATTATGTTCAGCAATATGGATGAAAAAAGAGAATTAAGCAAGTGGAAATATGTTGGAGAACATCTGCCAGCGGATGATATGTCTGTTTACATTCCGGATATTTTTAAAGCAGTCAGTGGATATCAGCTGAATGATAAGATTGAACTTAAATATACAGAGGAAGAAACAAAAGAAGAAAAAGCAATCACTTTTACGGTAAAGGGTTATACTGAGGACATCTACTTTAGTTCCAGCGATACCGGTTATATCAGTTTTTATCTTCCAGAAGATACTTATCAGAAGGTAAGAAGCATTTTAAATAGGCCTGAATACCTCACTCATGTGGTATTTGCGAATGTAGATAATGTGAAAAACATATCCGTGATTGAAAGTGGTATCCGTGATATATTGAAATTAAATTCTTCTTCGTTAATGGCAGCTGATCCGTCTACCATGATGGTGGTAATTGACCTTGAGCTGATTAAGTTAGCCCGTTGTATGATGGCAACCATGGTTGCGGCGATGATGGTTATGTTCTCCTTAATTATTGTGATTGTATGTTTACTGGTTGTTCGGTTCAGAATTGTTAACAGCATTGAAGAAGATGTCATGAAAATAGGTTCCTTAAAATCAATCGGTTATACAAGTAGACAAATAATCCTCTCTATTATATTACAGTTTTCATTGATCGCTGGTATTGGAAGCATTATCGGAATTGCTCTTTCTTACCCAGTACTCCCTGCAGTCTCTGCTGTTTTTGAACAACAATCGGGATTAAAATGGGAACAAGGATTTGATGGTGGTATCAGTGGGGCAGCATTTTTCATATTACTGTTGATTGTTATATTGATCGCATTTTTAGCAGCGCACCGTATCAGTAAGTTAAATCCTATTCATGCCTTGCGTGGGCAAACTACTGTTCGCAAGTATAAAAGAAATCATCTACAGCTTGAAAAAGCATTCAGTAATCTACCACTTGCATTGGCACTTAAAAATGTGTTGCAAAGTATGAAGCAAAATATAATGATTATCTTTATTCTTATTGCAGTTACATTTAGTGGCGTATTCGGCGTGGTTATGTATTACAATACTACAGTCGACACAAAAGCTTTTGCAGAGGTTCCAGGTATGGAAATATGTAATGCAATTGCTGTGCTTAATCCAGAGAAGGATCAAAAGGAAACAGTAAAAACCATTGAGGGCATGGATCATGTATGGAAAGTGCAGTATTTAGATGAAGTGAAAGTGAAAATTGAGGGTACTGAAGCGGTTACTTATGTCATGGACAGTTATGATAAAAAAGAAACGAAGCTTGTGTATGAGGGAAGGTATCCTAAAAACAAGAATGAAATCACTCTTGCTGGAATATTAGCCGAAAGACTTGAAAAAACCGTAGGCGATACGGTTACAGTACATGTGGGTGAAAAGGAAGAACAATTTAAAGTGGTGGGATTATCCAATGGTTCTCAGATGGGTGGACTGTGCGCCTCCATTCTTGCAGATGATTATGTACGCCTCAATCCAAACTTTAAGCACCAATCTTTATATATTTATTTAGATAAAGGAACAGATGCTGAAAAATTCGTTACAAATTTAGAGAGTAGATTTGATAAGAGTATGTTACTGTCAGCTATAAATTTTGATAAGGGAATGGAAGAGGGGATGGCATCTTACCAGAAGGTAGTAGCATTAATGGGAGTTGCTATGCTTGTCATTACATTGATTATAGTTACATTGGTTCTATATTTTGTTATCAGTTCCTCAGTGATTCGCAAAAAACGTGAACTTGGTATTCAAAAGGCAATTGGTTTTACCACTTATCAATTGATGTGCCAGATGTCTATCAGCTTTACGATTCCAATTATTATAGGTGTGGTAACCGGAACACTTTTAGGCGCATTTTATACAAATCCCTTGATGTCAGTTTCCATGAAAAGTGCAGGTGTTATGAAAGCAGGATTTATTGTAGATCAATATTGGGTAATTGCTTTCGGGGCTCTTACCATTGTGTTCTCCTACCTGCTATCCATGTTAATCACTTGGAGAATTCGAAAAATATCAGCATATGCCCTAGTTACGGAATAAGCAGTTTACTTTTATATGTACTTTTTTTATCCAGCAGGAGAACACCTGCTGGATTTTTACGTTTTCATACGGAGACGTTCTTTTCTGATTCTAATATGAAATTTATTTCACCATACTTTTGACCAACAATTATAGGCAATTTGTCCGATTTTTATACAAAGTGATATTAATTATCCGTTTTAGAACTTTTAATTTCTTGCTATTCTTTTATCAGAAGAGGTGAAAAGAATAAATAGCCGTTTATACAAAAATACATATTTGTTAGGAAAAGAGGTTGAGAATGAAAAAAGTATTTAGCCAGATATTACAACATAAAATAAGTATTGTTTTAATTTTTACAATAGGACTAGTCATATGTGCTCTATTAAAAACACAAGTTAAGGTTGATTATGATATGAATGATTATCTTCCTGACAGTAGTTCTTCTACGGTTGCGATTAATCTAATGGAAAAAGAATTTGGTGGTGGTATTCCAAATGCTAGGGTTATGATTTCAAACGTAACAGTTCCAGAAGCACTAAAGTATAAAGAAAAATTACTTAAGATTGATGGTGTTTCTGATGTAATGTGGTTAGATGACGCAATAAATGTAAAAGAACCACTAGAAACACAAGATAGTAGCGTTGTAGATACATACTATAAAAATAAAAATGCGTTGTACATAGTTACAATAGATGCAGATAAGAGAGTTAAGGCAGTAGATGCAATTCGAGGTCTTATTGGAAATGATAATGCGATGACAGGTGCAGCTGTTAGTACAGCAGTCGCAACCCAGTCAACCGTGCAGGAACTTGCAAAGATTATTAAAATAGCAATACCAATCGTATTCTTTATTCTTATTTTAACAACAACTTCCTGGGTGGAACCGATTATAATGTTGGTTTCAATCGGAGCGGCTATTTTATTGAATGAGGGATCTAATCTAATCTTTGGAACAATTTCCTTTGTAACAAATGGAGCAGGAAACATTTTGCAATTAGCAGTATCTTTAGATTTTTCCGTATTTCTTTTACATAGTTATGAGGAACAAAAACGTCAGGGTTTGTCTGCAAAAGATGCGATGTTACAGGCTTTAAATAAATCATTTGGTACCATATTCTCATGTGGCTTGACCTTAATTATTGGTTTTGCGGCACTAGTAATGATGAGATTTAAGATTGGTCCTGATTTAGGTCTGGCACTAGCGAAAGGTATGTGTTTTAGTCTTTTGACAGTATTCTCATTCTATCCAGTAATCATGATAATATCAGATAAATGGATTGAGAAAACAAGACACCGCTCTTTTATGCCAAAATTTGATCTGTTAGGCAAAGTAGTAAGTAGAATAATGATACCACTTGTTGTTATATTTTGCTTACTTATTGTTCCAAGTTATATTGCCAGGGAAAAGAATGATTTTTATTATGGATCTTCGCATATTTTTAGTTCTTCCACTCAGAGTGGTAAGGATAGTTTAGCCATAGATAACGTATTTGGAAAATCGAATAATATGGTTCTTATGGTACCGAAAGGGGATACGGCAACAGAATCAAAACTGAATAACGAACTAAAGAAAATAGCAGAAATTAGTGACATAATATCTTTTGTTAACAATGCGGGAGCAGAGATTCCGATGCAATATCTGGATAAGGATACGTTAAATAAGTTGGAATCTAATCATTATAGTCGTATGGTTTTAACTGTTAAAACGGAATATGAAGGAGAGATAGCTTTTGATACAGTTAAGAAAATTCGGGCTACAGCAGAAAAGTATTATCCTGGGAAATGGTATCTTGCAGGAGAAAGCGTCAGTACCTATGATTTGATGGATACCATTACGGATGACGATGTACGCGTTAACCTAATTGCAGTTGCAGCTATATTTATTGTTATTCTAATGGTATTCAAATCATGGTCCATTCCAGTAATACTTGTACTAGCAATAGAAACAGCAATATGGATAAATGTATCAATTCCTTATTTTAAGGGGTATACAGTGTTTTATATATCCTATCTTATTATTTGTTCTGTACAGCTTGGTGCTACTGTGGATTATGCAATTTTATTTGCACACAGGTATCTGGAGTTCAGAGAAAAATATGTGAAGAAGAAGGCAATACAAAAGACAATTGCCGTAGTTGCAGTACCAATACTCACATCCGGCACAGTTCTGACTATTATCGGATATTTACTTGGATATATTACAACACACGGGATATTGAAGCAAATTGGTATTTTACTTGGTGGTGGAACCTTGTTATCCATGGCAGTTGTATTTTTTGTACTACCTGGATTGCTGTATCTTTCAGATCGTTTGATTGAAAAAACCACAAAAGGAGTTAAATTTAAGCATAAGGAGTTGGAAGAATGATAACAGGAAGAGATAATAAAACAAAAAGAATTCACATAAAACAATTGGCGTCATTACTGTTAGTCGTTGTAATGACATGTTCAGGTAATAATACAGTTTATGCTGCTGAACAGAATAATGGGAAAGAAGAGGTGGTATACGGAATCCTAAATAACGATGGATCAGTGAACGGAGTATACGTAGTTAATATTTTTGACCAGAAGGGTAATATTATTGATTATGGAAACTATTCATCTGTGCGCAATATGACATCGAAGGATGGCATCACATTAGATAATAATAAGGTTACGTTTGCTAATACACAAGATAAGCTATATTATGAAGGTACGCTAAAAGTCAAGGAATTACCTTGGAATATATCTGTAAAGTATTTCATAGATGGAAAAGAATATACTGCTGATGATATTGCAGGAAAATCTGGTGCATTCAAGATTAAAATTAATATTACACAAAATGAAAACTGCAAGAGTACTTTTTATAAAAATTATGCTCTACAAACTACAGTTACGCTGGATACCAATAAATGCAGTAATATCGTCTCTGATAATGCTACAATTGTAAATGTTGGAAGTGATAAGCAACTAACTTACACTATACTGCCTAATAAAGGGGCAGACATAACAATAACAGCTCAGGTCAATGATTTAGAGATGGATGCAATAACTATAAATGGTGTTCAACTGAATCTGGATATACAAATTGATGATTCCAAACTGAAGGACAAAATCAAAGAACTTACTAACGGCGTAGCAAAGATTGATAACGGAGCTAATGATTTACATAGTGGAGTATCTGAATTAAAAGATGGGACAAACACATTAACGTCAGGAGCTAAAGCTTTAAAAGGTGGTTCTTCAGATCTAAACGAAGGGGTCAAATCACTACAAGCAGGTGTGAGTAAAATGCAAGATGCATTGAATCGCTTAAATAGTAAATCAGATACCCTAAACACTGGCTCGTCACAAGTAAAAGATGCATTGATTAAAATACAGTCATCATTATCTGCAGTATCTTTATCAACGGATAAACTTACAGAGCTTGTAAACGCATCTTCTCAAATAAAGACTGCAATAAACCAGATCTATACAGGTATAGGTACGTTACAAATAAATGTGGGTTTCAAACAGTACAAAGCTGCTATGGCAACTGGTAGCTTGGATATTGATAAACTCCAGGCAGGCAATAAAAATGCGATTGATTCAATGAATGTGCAAATTGCGACCTTAACAAAATCTTACAATCAAATGAAAGATGTAACAAAATATGAATCACAAGCAGCTCAACTAAAAGCTCAGATTGATCAGTTATCTAGCCTTGTTATCCTTTTGAATGGAAACTCAGCAGCTATTGGAGGAACGGAAACTTATTTAAATAACGTCACTGCAGCAATATCTAAGTTATATACTGGAGCGGGTCAGTTAAATTCAAAGTATGCAACATTTGATGCTGCAATAGCTGAGTTAAACCAGAGTCTTAGCGGGATATTAGTCAATATGAGCAAATTATCAGATGGTATTAACACATTAGTTGATAAATATTCAACGCTTAATAAGGGGATTAATGATTACACAACAGGTGTAGCTCAAATTGTTTCTTCCTATAGTGGTATCGTAGATGGTGTTAATCAGCTTTCTGACGGAAGTGAACGATTAGCTAATGGTAATCAGAAATTGTACGAAAGTACAAATGATTTAACTGCGGGTGTATCTGCTTTGTACAATGGATCAAATGACTTAGCAGATGGAACAGGCAAATTTAAAGATAAAACAGCTAATATGGATTCGGAGGTAAATGATCAGATAGATAGTGTATTATCAGAGCTCAAGGGTGATGGAAGTAAGACGGTATCCTTTTCCTCAGGGAAAAATAATGAAGTGAAATCTGTTCAATTTGTATTAAAAACTCAGCAAATTGAGAAAAAAGAAGTAGTTAAATCAACAGAGAAAAAAGAAAAGAAATTGAATGTTTGGCAAAAGTTCCTGAATCTATTTGGGTTAGAGTAAATAATAAAAATACATTTTAAGAGGGAATCATTTGAATGAAAAAAATATTTAGTAATATAAAATTTGTAACAAAAATCTCGATGCTATCTGTAAATTACATTTTGTTTATTGCGTTAGTTGGTTTTATTGGGTTACTTGCATTAAACAAAACAAATGATTCAATTAAAGAAATAAATGGTAAAAAAGTTCAGTCGATTTATGAATTAGAAAAAGCACAGAAAAGTATACATGATATAAGTACATCTATGATTACAATAGCCATAGCTCCTGATGATGAATCTAAAAGAGCATTAGAAAGTAAACTTGCTGTAAGTGAAAAAGAGCTTGATAAATGCATGGATCAATATATAAAGCTAAACCCTAAAGTAAAGGAGGATGTAGACTACAAAGAGTTATATACTGTGTATCAGGAATTTCAGTCTATGAAATCAACAATTATAAGTGGTAAGGATATGCAGCAATTAACTGTTTTGATTAAATCAAATATAACTGACAGGTTAACAAAAGTAAATGATAGCTTCAATAATTTAATTCAAAATCAAAAAGAACAAGTGGATTTGTTATATGATAAGAGCCAAAATGATTTTCATAGAATAATATTTATTTTTATTTGCCTTATTATTGTTGCATCTGCCATTGGTATAAGTTTTTCTGTGTTCACATATCAGGTTGTCGTTAGACCTATAAGGGAAGTTACCATTAAGCTAAATAATATTTCTCAAAATGGAGGAGACTTAACAGATAGAATCAACATACATAGTAAGGATGAGATAGGTAAACTTGCTATAGCATTTGATTATACAATGGACAAACTGCAAGATATGGTGAGTGATGTGAGGAGTTCATCAGAACAGGTTGCTATTTTTAGTCAACAACTCTCCCAAACAACAGAAGAGTCAAGCAATGCTTTAGATTTAATTGCCCAATCTATACAGGGGATTACACAAGGAGCACAAACGAATGTGGAAATTGTAGAAATATCAAATCACGACTTGATCACGGTTAATGAACTAGCAAAAGAAACAGCAGAAGCAGTCCAAAAGACAAGTATCAGCAGTAACGCAGTTCACCAATTAGCTGAAAAAGGAACGGTAACACTGAATGATGTTTCATCCTCTATTGAAAAGATTTCTATGTCTTCATCGGAAGTAGCTCGGGCTATTAAAGAATTAGATAACTCTTCATTACAAATAAGTGAAATTGTAACTTTGATTACTAATATTTCAGCACAAACTAATTTACTAGCATTAAATGCTGCAATAGAAGCGGCCAGAGCTGGAGAATTTGGTAAAGGTTTTAGTGTGGTTGCAGAGGAGATAAGAGAACTTGCTGACCAAAGTAATATGGCAGCAAATGAAATAGTAAAACTAATTCAAGAGAATAGGAAAAAAACTGATATGGCGGTATATTCTACAAATAATGTTGCTGTACTAATTGAATCGGGAATAACTGATGTTAATATTGCCAAGGAAAATTTTGATAAGATATTAAATAGCATAAAAAGCATTGTAATTCAGATTAAAGAGATAGATAATACAACACAACAGCAAGTACAGACCGTGTACGAAGTAAACCAGACATTATCTCAAATTACAAAAACAGCTGAAAAAATGGCGGCAGGTACTGAAGAAGTCAGTGGAAGTGTTGAAGAGCAGTATGCAACAATGCAAGAAATATCGTCTACTGCTTTTCAGATGTCAGAAATGTCAGATTCTCTATTAAAAACGGTTGAAGGATATATAGTTGAATAATACATAAAATCCAGTGATAGTGGTTTAATTATTATGTAAAAGATATGAATGCAAAGGTGATTGAGCTCTAAAATTACAAGGCTCCATCACCTTTTTTAGTTAGTAAAATAATAATAGGGATTAATTAAATTCAAGTTCAGCTTTCGTAATAACTTGATTAATTGTTTCATAAAGTGTGAATGAAATATATTGAATCATCTTTTTTTGGCTTTCGTTTTCTTTATTTCTTATCCAATCTATTAGTAAAGATGCAAGTGCTTCCGTATAGAAATTGATAAGGAAATCAAGGTAATCTCTCGGTATCTTTTTCCCTTCAGCTAATTGGTATACGGTATTCCCGATGATAGAAAAGAAATCTTCTTGAAAAAAGCGTTTAAGTTCATCCCTTCCTAAAGCATCAAACACACAATTGCAGATATGTTTATTGTTTTCTAAATAATTAAGCATAAAGTTAATTGCATCCTGATAATCTACAATAAGATCATACTGTTTAACAATTTCAATTGCTTCCTCCTTGAAGATCCATTGAAGTAAATCATATACGTTTTCAAAATGATAATAAAATGTTTTGCGGTTTACACCACAATCCTCAATAATTTCTCTCACAGATATTTTCCCTAAAGGTTTTTGTTCTAGAATTTTTTTGAATGATTCGGCAAGAGCTTTTTTTGTCATTAAACTTGTAGTTACGTGCTGCATAAAGTTCCTCCTAAATATATTTTAAGATTCTGCGCCAATTAACATAAAACTTTCTATATGTATAGCAGCTTCCTTAGGATTTTGTATTGTTGGTGCTAATAAGCAATGTTTAACGTTAAAATAAATTTGATATTGAACAATCTCTTTAATTGATAAAATACACATATGTTTTAAAATAGTCAAGTGTTTTATTAAAACATAAAAAGAGTTCACATGTCATATTAATGTGGACTCTTTTCATATAAGCATCATTCTTTATTATTCTATTTCCCACCAAAATGCTCAAGCATATACTTTGCACTAACTTCAAGACTCTTAATTGGATCATGATCTACCCAATTTTGATGAGTTTCTAATACGACACCTTCTACACCGTTTTTTATTGCGATTGCTGAGAGTGTATCCAGATCCATATTTCCATTTCCTAATTCTGTAGCATTTTCTTTTAGTATAGGTGTCATATAAGGACCTGATTTGGTGCAACCACGATCATTAATATGCCATAATTTCATCCTGCTTCCCAGTTGTTCCATCAAAGCGAAAACATTAGCACCTCCATCGGCCATCCAGTAACTATCAAATTCGAAGTTGACGTATTGAGGATCGGTTTCTTCAATGATAACTTGGTAAGCTGTTTTATCAGGGGTTACCTTTTGTAGCTCACAATTATGATTATGATACAAAAGACGGATTCCTTGTTCTGAAAGAGCTTTTCCAGCCTTATTAAGACGCTTTGCAAGTTTTTCTACGTCCTTTAGACTACTATAATCAAATCGGTACATACCAGTAATAACTACAGTATCTGTCCCGAACTTTTTCGCTTCATCAGCGATAGCTTTCGCATCATTTTCAATGCTTCCAAGATCACTATGTAGACTGATGACTTTTAGACCACTTTCTTTGATTAGCTTTGGCCAATTAAGCTTGCCACCATTACCAATTGGCATTCCAGAGAACTTTGTCATAAGTTTTATCATAATAGAGGACTTGTGGATCATAAAATCATTTAACTCAATAGCCTCATAACCTGCATTTTTGATATCTAGTAATGTCTGTAAAGCATTGTCATAATTGTTACACATGGATCCGATCATAATCTGCTGAACTGCAGTTGTAATGTGTTTCGAATTGCTATCCTCATTGTGGATTACTACATTATTTTGCTCTGTTTTGTGTGATTTCAAGATGGAATTAATGCGCACACTTTCTTTGATATGGTAACCAATTATAAATATTATCAGGGTTATAATGCATACAATTAATATTTTTATTATTTTCTTCATTCTCTTTTTCAATTTAGTGACTCCCTTCATTGACTATTTTCATCAGTACTTTATAATAATATCAACAACTGTCTATTTTGCAACCGACAGATGTTTTCAAAATGTCGAATTCAAGGGAGACGCTATGTCAGATAAAAATATCAATCAGAGGATTATGTTAACGAAACGTTTGGTCTGTGAGGCTTTGTTAGAAATGTTAAGGACACGTAATATTAATAAAATATCCATCAAAGAATTATGCAAGATTGCAGGAATCAATCGTAGTACATTCTATAATCACTATGGCAGTCAATATGATGTATTGAATGAAATAGCAGAAGAGTACATAAAAAGCACTTCATATACTATTATAAATGATATGGCAGCAGGTAGACATATTGATGAATGCCTTACTAAGGTTCTACAATATATGAAAGACAATCTGGAATTTGCAAAACTTGTGTTAGATCAAGGAAATTATGACTTAATCAGCCATATCAGAATCTCACTGCCACAGTTTAATCAGATGGTCATTCGGAATCTGCCAGAAGATCTTGATATGGATAAAAAGGAGGCAATCGCTTCATATGTTCAGTATGGAACTGTAAGACTACTGAAAGAATGGATTGATTCCGATTGCTTGAAGTCACCCGAAGAAGAGGCAAAATTAATATTATATATTGCTGGAAGAACGATTAGTTAAGAAAGGTATTTATCAATTGGACCATTGACTTTAAAGATTCTTTGGGTTATCATCAAAGAATAACGGAGGGTACATACGCGTGCTGGACAAGTTATCAACATTGTTGGTTGATAACTTGTCTTTTTTTTGTTATGAGGTAAACGTATCGTATCTATCAAGGAATATCATTTTCTATAATACAATTAACAAGGAGATAATTATATGAAAGTTAATAATAAGCAATCAACAAATTTACGAATGCCACAAAAGCATTTGGGACCAAAAGGGTTAATTCTATTCATTTCTTTAATGGGAATGTTTATACCACTGTCAATTGATTTATATTTACCTGCAATGCCAACAATGGCAACTTATTTTAATACTACATATTCAATGGTGAATCTAACTTTAATTGCGTTCTATCTCTTTTTTGCTATCGGTATCATTATCTTTGGACCTCTTAGTGATAAATATGGTAGAAAACCTATTCTTATTGTATGTTTGATGTTGTACACAGTCGGGAGTTTTGTGTGTGCACTATCAGGGTCAATATATCAACTAATTCTATATCGAATCGTTCAGTCATTAGGTGCTGGAGGTGTTATGGCTATTTCAACTGCTTTGGTAAAAGACTGTTTTTCGGATAAATTAAAAAGTAAAGTCCTAGCTATCGTTCAAGCTATGGGTGTAATCGCACCAATGATAGCGCCAATTGTAGGGGCAGCTATTTTACGTATGGCAGAATGGAGGGAAACTTTTTTCGTCCTTGCTTTGATAGGGCTACTGACATTAGTAGTGGCACTTATGTTTCAGGAAACTTTGTCGCAGTCAGAGAGGTATAACGGAAGTTTAGCAGGTGCATTAATGCGTTTAGTAGTAGTAGGAAAGAATGTAGGATTCAGCAGCTTTTTATTTGTTGCGGCAATGCTGGCAGCGCCTTATATGGCGTATGTAACAGTGTCTTCCTATATATATCAAAACTACTTTGCCTTAAACGTTCAGACATACAGTTATTATTTCGCGATTAACTCAGCTTTAGCTATTCTTGGGCCGATTATATATATTCGCTCTATAGGAAAGTTACGCGCCCGCACATTTACGTGGTGTTGCTTTGGTGTAGCGTTAGCTAGTGGATTTTGTGTACTTTTCATTGGTAACCATGCACCTTTGGTATTCTTAATTTCATATCTTCCATTTACTTTAGTTGAAGGAGCAGTTCGCCCTTTTAGTACGAACATCTTGTTGGATCAGCAAAGTGAAGACATTGGCTCTGCTTCTTCGTTAATTAATGCAGTACATACCATTTTAGGTAGCATAGGAATGGCATTAGGTTCTTTAGCATGGAGCAATATGATACATGGCTTGGGAATCATTATGATATCCACTACGGTAATTGCTATTTTGGTTTGGATTATCCTGTTATGCGGTAAAGTGAAGATAAAAGGACTGATTTAGCTGATCTGTAAAAATAGATTATCTATTTATTTAATAAAAAAATTTAAGGTTGAAAAACTAGGAAATTAATGTTATATTTTAAATATAAATTCCGTATAATGGAAGACGAAAGGAGATGTTCTAGATGGCAGAAATAGTTGAGGTGGCTGTTTCTTAAATTGAATAGAGCAGTGGCAGTGGTAATGTTTGATGGTAGTATGATGCCTCGGCAAAGCTATGCCATTATTAAGTAACCTATCGTTGATTCTATAGCTTTTGGTTGAAGCACACTTTTTGGTGTGTTTGCTTTGTGTGTAAAAATAACCGCAGTTGTAGCCCTTAACAGAGGTGCTATCTGCGGTATTTTTATGCCCTTTTTTAAGAGACAGAGTGAAAGAAAGAAGATTTCACATGTTGTAATTAGGCTTGCGAGTAAGTTGCAGGCACGGACGTTAGTGTAATATGGTTGATGAAATAATAGAAGGGAGATTGATAATGAGCAACGATAATCAAATTAAAAGACAGAATTTTATGGAGGTAGTACATGGTAGATTTAACTAATTATGGTTTAACACCAGATTTGATCCAACAAAATAGTATAGGAATTCCAGCAAGGATTACAGCTGTTCATAAAGAAAGGTATGCGCTCATTTGTGAGCAGGGAGAAATCTATGGACAGTTAAAATCCAGTGTATATTATACAGACTCGGCACAAGATTTTCCAACGACTGGAGATTTTGTGATGATAAAATATAACCCTGATGGTGATAGTCAGATTATTCAAACACTTCATCGGAGAACAAAATTTTCTAGGAGTGATTATTCAGGGCATGCAGTGGGATATGTAAAGACTGTGAGGGAACAGGTAGTAGCAGCAAATTTTGATTATGTATTTGTTATGCAGTCACTGAACCATGACTTAAATGTGAGGAGATTGGAACGTTATCTGGCATTGGCATGGCAGTCAGGGGCGATGCCAGTTGTGTTACTGACGAAAGCAGATCTTGCAGAAGATTATGAAGAGCTGCTAAAGAAGATTGAAAAAGTAGCAGCAGGAGTTAAAGTTCACTCAATCAGTGCAAAGACAGGATATGGACTGGAAGGTTTATCTAACTATTTGCTACCAGGCAAAACGATTGTCTTTCTTGGATCCTCAGGTGTGGGAAAGTCAAGTCTTGTTAATGCGTTGGCTGGTAGTGAGGTTATGCAAGTCAGTAATATTCGTGAAGAAGATAGTCGCGGACGTCATACCACGACTCATCGCCAGCTATTAATGCTTCCAAACGGCACAATTGTAATAGATACACCTGGTATGCGTGAGTTGGGTATGTGGGAGGTATCCGATGGGATTGGTGAAGTTTTTGCGGATGTCGAGATATATATAGGAAATTGTAAGTTTTCTGATTGCAAACATGAAACAGAGCCTGGTTGTGCTGTGAAATCTGCAATAGAAAGTGGTGAACTATCCTTAGAGCGTTGGGAAAGCTACTTGAAAATGAAACAGGAAGCAAAATTTACGGCTGAAAGAAGTTTTTTTCTGCGTGATAAGGATGCACGAAATAAAAAGAATGTGATACAAAATAGACAAAAGAAAAGCAATGAAAGGAAACATTAAATATGAGAATAAGTGAAAGTAGTATATCGGAAACCTTAATTAAGGTATTAGGAAAAGCTCTGAGTGAAGAAATTATAGAAGTAAGTTATGAAATGGAACAGCTAAAAGGTGGAACTGTAGGAGCGGTAAAGTTGGTATATGGAGTAGCAATAACCAAAGAGAGGAAGGAATTACCTTACAAGGTTGTCTATAAGAGACAAAAGAGATGGGAACGTTTTGCAGATCCTGATTCATGGCGAAGAGAGTATGATCTTTACGCTGCTAATCTGGATACGGTGTTTTCTGACTTATTTCGTTGGCCAAAATGCTATTATGCGGAATTATTAGAAGATGAAACACAACTATGGATGGAATATATTGAGGGGATATCGGGTCAGATGCTAACTAGTGCAATGTATGAGCAGGTAGCTGAGGAATTAGGACGATTTCAAGGTAGGATGTATGCACAAAGGCCTGAGGAACTGTATTCACTCAAAAATCTCAGTAGTAAGGAATATAGTAAAAAAAACTATGTACATTATCGTTCATGGTATGAGGTGTATGATTATATCCGTGCAGAGAACTGTGAAATACCTAAGCATCTATGTGACATGCTTATTGAACTGGATGAACACTCAGATCAGATATGGGAGTGCATTGAGCGATTACCAGTAGTACTATGTCACAAAGATTTTTGGGTGGAAAATATATTTTATACCGAACAGAAAATTATGCTGATAGATTGGGATACCAGTGGCTGGGGATATTTGGGCGAAGACATTGCTAGCCTAATCGCAGATGAATCAGATGTTGCACATATGGTTGAAAATTACGGGAAATGTGTAAGTGCTTATTGTAGAGGTTTTTCAAAATATGTAGACATAGCAAACATAAAATCTCTTTATATCAAGGAGATGATCCTTTTTATATTTGGATATAGGTTGGTTGAGAAAGTTAAATTTGCCGAAACGGCTGAGGAGAAGACTATTCAGATTGATATTCTTCAAAAAATTCATGATATGGACGATAAAAATATAACGATTAATTTATAATTTTAGATATTAGTATTATGAATGAAGAGATAGTAAAATTGACTGTAATCTATCTTCAAAATAAGACAAGAGATATGAAATGTTAGAATAAATTCTTATATCTAGAAAAAGAAACACAGCTGTTTTGATTGTCACATCAAAACAGCTGTGTTTCTATATTTTAGCCACAAGACATCATATATCATTTTGAATCAAGTCATATCGTCACGAAGTGCGTCAATAATATTTTCTCTTTTATCTTACTAATAGAATTCAATGGAAATAGGATTGTATAAAAATTTATATAATTTTAAAACTTTTTACGCCTGTGTGGTGTCTAATAAGATAGAGATACAAAAAATAAAACACAAGGTTTAACCTTAGGAGGAAATATTTATGAAAACTAAATTATTATGCACAATTGTTTCTATTGGAATTATTATGACGAGCTTTAGCACCAAAGCACTTGCACAATCAAACACTAAGACTGACTCTCATATGGAAAATATCTATACACAACAGATGAGTCGCTATAATCCAGCAAGTATTGTCAAAAAAGATGTATCTTCAGAAGAAGCATACAAAATATCAAATGTCGTATACAAGAACAATAATATTAGAATTAACTATCCAAAAATTACTGGATTAAAAAACAGTAAAAATCAAAGTGCTATTAATAATATAATAAAAAAATATGCTTTATCTTATCATACTAATAAGGATAGTAAAATGAGTTTGGAAGTAAAATATAAGATTACTTTATCAACTAAATCATTGTTAAGCATTCAATATAGTGGCGAAGAAAATTATCCCGGTGCTGCTTATCCGACTAACGTTTTTTACACCACTAATATAGATATGAAGAATGCAAAAGCAATAAAGCTATCTGATATGGTTTTAATAAACAAAAACTTTGTTAAAGCTTTAAAAAAGGGAATTTACGTGACCTATAGCACTAGTGATAAAAAATTGCAAACTCAGATGGCTGAATATTTAAATAATCTAGATGACAAGGAATTAATAGATAGTATTAAACAATCTGACAATATGGATAAGAACAAAAATACATATCAAACTTACTGCTATTTGACAAAAGATGCGATTGTCATTAGTCTATATGTTCCACACGTAATGGGAGATCATGCAGAGTATAAAGTTATGTATAAAAGCTTAAGTAGTAATGTTAAAACAGATGGCAGTTTTTGGAAAGACATATTAAGCGCTATTAATTAATAATTAAAAAAGACTTTACGACAATTGTTTTGAGGCTTGTAAAAAATATGATAAGTTTGTTTTGTAAACTTTATTAAGGGAAAGGTAGCCATAATTCATAATTATACAGTGAACTACACTCAGCAAACTTAAATAAGGCTTTTGACCCCAATATCATAGATAGTAAATTATAAAGTTCTTTCGTTATACTTTAGAGACACTCAAACGAGTGTCTCTTTTGGTTGTTTGGCGAACAAAGTGAGGAAATGGAACGTAAGATGAAAAAGTTTGAATCAAGTCATATCATCCCGAAGTGCGTCAATAATATTTTCTTTTTTTATCTTGCTAATAGCATACAGCATGGTAATGAACACAATAAAGAGCACGCTGAACACGCTGATTGCCATACTTCCCCATGGGAATATATAATCGAAGTTACCCATCCTTTCAGCACCTGCCAATCCTTCGTAGATCAGCCACGAAGAGAGTGTAGCTATTGGAAGTCCGAATAGTAACGTCCTCGTGCCATAAAAGATACACTCGAATGTCATCATCTTATTGAAATCACGGTCGGACATCCCCACTGAGCGGAGCATGGAAAGCTCTCGCCTTCGTAGTCTGATATTCGTGGAAATTGTGTTGAACACATTGGCAACTGCAATCAGAGATATCATGATAACAAAAACATAGGTGAACAGATTAATAACGAATGTCAAACTACGGTCTTGTTCAAGTACTGCGTACGCATTGTATAGAGTATACGAAGATGTTATTCCTGTACCCTGAATTATCGATTCTATTTCCGTTACCGATTGAGAAGGATTTTTGGACTGAAAGTTCAGCCCTATATTCGCATGGGTATCTGGGGTTACATACTTCTCTTTCAACGAGTAGGGAGCCACCACCATAAAAACATATGGAGTCTGCTCTGGAATGAAAGCTTGCTTCGGAGGAGGATCGATTGGGTACGTATCGACAAATGTAATGTTTATTCGTTGCTCTTTCTCCTTATTTGGTTTGTCATTTGTTTCTGGAGCAACACGTAAAGTCTTGGAACGACGTGCAAACATATCATATGTTTTTGACCCATTTTTTTGGTTGACTCGCTGTTTTGCAAATGCAATCATTTTTGCATTCTGCCCAGTATATTCTTCTGTGGAGAAACCTAGTTTTTTTATAAAATGGATATATTGGCGGTCTGTGATAAATTGAATGTCCATTGGTAGATGAATCATTTGGTCTGAATTAGTATAACCTTTATATTTTCGGTAACAGTCTGAAAAATCGCCTGCTTTAGCTAAGCATGAATAAGATAAAATCGCTTGGTACGAACTATCGTAAATCCCATCTGTTTTTTTAAGTTTGTCATAAAGAGGAATCATTTTGCTAAATTCCATGTCCTGTGCGTTAAATAAGATGCCATAGTCCATGTCCATGATATACCGTTCTGATAGTCGTTTTATAGTTGTTCCAAAAGCACTTCCCGATACGAACAGTACGACGCTTAATACAAGGGATAGGACAATGCTGCGATAACGATTTTTATTCCTCTGAAAGTTCCTTAGGGCAAGTGTTCCCTCCAAACCGTAAATACTCTGTGCAAGTTTTGACGTCTTTATGTCTTTTGATTCGATTTTGACTTCATTGGTCTGGCGTATATTCTCCATCACGGGAGTATTAGCGGCTTTTCTGGCTGGGATATAAGCAGATATCAAAATGGTAACCAAACTGACCGCCACTGCGAAGGTAATCGCCAGAGAGGATACCGACAAGGTTAAAGGAACGCTATTGTAGGCGATGTTTTCAAAATCCTTAGCAACAATAGGAATTAGAAGCCAGATACTGCCTATGCCAACTAGAATGCCAATCGGTATGCCAACCAAACCAATGCAAAGTCCCTCAAATAACACTGAATTACGCAACTGCTTTGATGTTGCCCCCACCGATGCAAGAATTCCAAACTGGCGCGTACGTTCGTTCATTGAGATATGGAATGAGTTATAGATTAGAAATATTGAGCCTAACATTATTATGGCAACCAAAATGCCAATAATCGTATACAGAAGAGTGTTAATCAGTTTATCACTTGAAAGACCCATGAAGCGCAACACATTATCGTTTAAGATATAAGCTTGGTTTTTAGCTGAACTGCTTATGTAAGACTTTACCATGCGAGGGTTTTTTAGTGTGACAAATAGGCTGAAGTTATCCGGTTTGTCGTTAGGATCTGCTTTCGTTATCAAGGTATATCCAGGCGCCGAATGTTCCTCGAATCCTGGTCTGTCGCAGATGCCAACAACTGTATAGATTTTTTCTGATTTTGGCACGAGAACTTCTCGTCCTTCTCCTAATTTTCCAACCGTTAAGTAAGGGTCGTGTTGATTAAGATGCTTATTTCCATTCATACGGCTTCCAACAGCAAGTGAAAAAGTATCGCCAACCTTGAATCTAACACCACCTTTTGTGGCGACGTGGGACGGAACAAGAATCTCGCTACTATTTTTAGGAAATCTGCCGGAAATCAAGCTTATGGGTAAGCTATCAAAGGCCTCTTCACTGAATCCAGCAACAAAAAGATAGGGTTTGTCGGGACTTTTTCCACCATTAAGTGTTGAATATCCAATATTTTCATATGTTGCGGTGCTTGAAACTCCATTCTCGTGAGCTTGCTCCTGAACAAACGAGGAAGAAGCATTCAAAAACTCAACGTGCCAACCGCCATGTTTTTCGATAGAACCATTTACTAAAAAAGTCAATAGTGTAGTACCAAAGGTAGCAACTGCCGTAAGCATCGCAGCGGACAGAACAACTCCGATAATTGTAACGGTCGTTCGTGTACGACTCTTTTTCATGCTTTGCAGGGTGACTTTGTTAAAAATGTTCATGACTGTACCAACCTTTCATCACGCGCTACTTTACCGTCAGATATGCCAATAATGCGGTCTGCTTGAATCGCAATATTTTCATCATGCGTAACGAGGATAAGGGTTTGTCCATATTTTTTATTGCTTTCTTTTAGTAGTTTGATGATTTCATGTCCATTTTTACTGTCTAAACTTCCTGTAGGTTCGTCTGCTAGCATGACCGCAGGGGCGTTCATCAAAGCGCGTCCTATGGAGACACGCTGTTGCTGACCACCCGAAAGCTGATTAGGTAAATGCGTTTTACGGTCTTGTAGTCCAAGTAGCTCAAGTAAGTCATCAAGTCTCTCCTTGTTGACTTTACGTTTATCCATCAGAATAGGCAAGGTAATGTTTTCCACTACATTCAGTGTGGGAATGAGGTTGTGAAACTGATAGATTAGTCCAACTTGTCGTCTGCGAAAGATGGCTAGTTGATCATTATTTCCTGCATATACATCCTGTCCGTTCAAATACACCTTTCCGCTTGTTGGAACGTCCACGCCTCCGATGATGTGAAGTAATGTAGATTTACCAGAGCCAGAGGAACCGATGATTGCGGTAAACTCCCCTTTTTCGATTGTAAGCGAAACATGGTCAAGTGCAACAACTTGGTTTGCGCCCTTACCATAGACCTTGCATAGATTTTCAACTCTTAATAGCTCCATTATGTGATCCTCCTTTCTGTAACCATTACCCATATAATAGAACGTTCAACTTACATCTTGATGACTTTTCTGTGAGAGATTCGTCACTTTGGGAAACGAATGGAGAATATCGCACCACCTTGTGGGTGATTTTTAGCGGTAATTGTCCCGCTTTGCCTTGTTATAATCATCTTACAGAGAGCCAGTCCAATCCCATATCCTGTTGCACTTGTATTTTTTCCACGATAGAATCTGTCAAACAGACAGGGGATATCTTCTTTTTCTAAGCCCTTGCCATTATCGTGAATGGTTATCTCGGTAAACAAAGGGTTGTCTCTGCATACAATCTCAATCTTCCCATGTTCGTCTGCACTTTCTATGCAGTTTTTGAGGATGTTCTGAATTGCTTCAGAAAGCCAACTTAAATCACCCTCAATCATTACTTCTTTCGGCACGTCGGTTTGTATAGTAATATCATGCAGCTCCAATTGAATCAGGAACGGACGACACGCTGTGCATACAAGATCGTTCACATCAATTTGCTTGCTTTGAAACACCACAATGCCCGCGTCAAGGCGGGATAATTTCAACAGGGAGGTAAGTAACCAATCCATCTGAACAAACAATCCTTTAGTTTCTCGTATTAATGCTTTACGGTCATTTTCGTCAGGGGTATTCTCTAACAATGACAGAATAAGGTTCACGGAAGTGAGAGGGGTTCGAAGTTGATGGGCAATGTCAGCCATCGAATCTGCAAGATGTTCTTTTTCTTTTTTTAATGCATCGTTTTGCTCTCTGATACGCAGTGTCATTTTGTTTATCTCGCTTTGAAGAATGGACAGTTCGCCCTCGTCCGAATCACCAATATATAGATGGTTAGTGTTATGAAGAACAAGATCGATTTGATCTGATATCTGTGCAATGCTGTTATACCTAGCTTTGGTATACGACACAAACGTTGTTCCAAAGGTAAGGGCAGAAAAAGTGGCAAGGATTCCAGCGGCCATATTGATTGCAAATCCGAACATCACAGACACCGCAGCTAGTATGGAGAATAAAAAAGCAAACTGTCGAAACTCTCTATTCCGTAGCATACTCGTCCCCCAATCGATATCCTGTTCCTCGAACGGTCAAAATGATTTTAGGGCTTGCTGGATCGTTCTCTATCTTCTCTCGCAAGCGTTTTATGTACACAGTTAATGTATTGTCATTAACAAACTCACCTGCAGCATCCCACAATTCGTCAAGTAACCTATTTCTTGTAATAATACTTTTAGGGTTGTTAATAAACACCAATAACAATCGGTATTCTAGGGCTGAAAGAAAAACCTCACTGCCGTCCTTTTTCACAACGCCACTTGTCGTATCGACATGAACCCCATAGATTTTAAAGACTGATGGAGAACATCCACTTTTTCTAAGGGCGGTTCCAATTCGAGCAATTAATTCACGCGGACGAAAAGGCTTGGTGATATAGTCATCAGCGCCCATATTCAGCCCAGTAACAACACTTGACTCATCGCCGGAAGCTGTCAGAAAAATTACGGGAATATCCCCTGTTTCTTTGATTTCAGTGCAAATGGTAAAGCCATTTCCATCAGGCAAAGAAATATCAATAAGAGCTAAATCAAATTTATTCCCGACGAGTGCTGCAAGGGCATCGCTCCTTGTAGGTGCGTGAGTAACTGTAAATCCTTCTGAACGAAGCAAAAGTATAAGGTTCTTAGCAATTGCCTTGTCGTCCTCAACCAAAAATATCCGTTTCATCTATAAACATCATCCTTTCCTGTTTCTATATTGTTTGTCAGTAGGCTTTTTTGTCGTTATATAATCCAAGTATAACAAAACTATAGCTTTATTATATTTCTTTCGACACAAATACACAAGTTTACAAAAAATTGGAAGTTTGTTTAATGAAGTAAGGTATTTCAACTTCGTTTCCTAAAGTGACGAATCTCTCACCGAAAAGTCACCAAGGTGTAAGTTAAAAGTTCTATTATTTAGGTAAAGTTTGAGAAAAATAAATTTTCAACCTCAAAAGTTTGTGCCTACGTAATCCTTGGTGTAAAACCTAAGATGCGCAGAATGTGTACATAAGAAAGGAGAACAACATAATAAAGTTTCTAAGTTTACAGTAATAAAAATATACAAAAAAGGAGTGTATCAGCATTTATGAAAATCAATATTAAAAACGTGAGTATGACATATAAAACAGGAAAAACAGCATTAAGCAACATGAATTTAGAAGTGAATAGTCCAAATTTTATAGGACTTTTAGGACCAAATGGTGCTGGAAAAAGTACCTTTATGAAACTATTGGTATCTAAGATAATACCGACAGAAGGGGAAATAATAGTTGATGGTACTCCAATCCCAAAATACGAAAAAGAACTCAGAAGTCAGTTGGGGTATTTACCGCAAAGCTTTGGTTTATATGACGAATTAACAGTTTATGAGTTTTTGGATTACATGTGTGCATTAAAAGAAATAAAAGGCAACGTGAAGGATATGATCGGACAAGCGATTGAACAGACTAATTTACAAGAGAAAAGAAATTTTAAGATTAAAACTCTTTCAGGTGGTCAGAGGCAGCGTGTTGGTATTGCACAAGTATTACTTGGAAATCCTGAGCTTATCATTTTAGATGAACCTACTGTTGGACTGGACCCAGAAGAGAGAATTAAGTTTAGAAATATATTTTCACAGACTGCAAATGACAAAATCGTGTTACTTTCCACTCACATCATTGATGATATACAAGCTATTTGCAATAGAATTATAATTATCAATAATGGTACGATTTTATACGATGGAACTTCGCCAGATTTAATAAAAACTGTACACGGACATGTTGGTTTTATTGAGGAGAAAGATAACTTAGCTATAGAAAAAAGAATTGGAGGAAAGTACATAATCACATCCAAATTGTTTACCGGGAATGGCATCTCTTGTCGTGTTATTGGCAAAGAAATAGAAAGCTCTATTCCATTGATAGAGCCTACTCTCGAAGATGCGTACACCTATGTCATACATAATGGGGGTGTCCATTAATGAGGAATGCATTTTTTACCTATGAAACAAAGCGAATTCTTAAGTCTAGATTTACTAGGATAATAATCTTGTTGGCATTATTGTTCCCTTTGATTGGTGTTCTAATCTCGCCTTACCTTAGTGAAGATATTAGCACTATGATACTTGGAATACATAGCTCAACGCGGTTATCTCAAACAATACTTTTACCGGCAAAAATAGGAGCAGTACTTTCTACTCTTGCATTTATTGCACTAACCGTTTTTGAATTTGACAAAATACTTCGGTTTAGAGTCAATTATATAATCGAACCCATATCAAGTTCTATAAAGATAAATTTAACAAAAATCGCGGGGTTACTGTGCGCCGGTCTTATATCAACAGTCGGTTCGATGATAATTATGACCCCTCACTATTTTATTAACATAGGTAGTTTAGTAGGTTATAATTATTTCCTGATTAGTTACTTCTTCATAATTTATGGTTCGATTGTTCTTACAATTCTTATGACAGCCGGATTTTATCTTTTATTTCGTAATGTTAATATAACCTGCATTATTATGTTTTTCGCACTGCTTTTTAGTTTTTTAGCGGGAACTATGAATTATCAATATATGTGGGTTCAAACAGGTGCTAGTGGATTTTCTGAAAATTTCGGAAATGGAAATATTGTTCCTGGATTACTGTGGAATAGGCTGTTTGGCTTAACGGTAGCTATGTCTATATTCTTATTTGGAATGTTGTGCGATCGATGTTATGAAAAAGGATTTTTTAAATCTCTTATTAAAAACTGTAAAAAATATAAATTTTTACCGATTTGCTTTATGTTTTCTTTTTTTTCAGTATTTTTTGTTTATCATAATGAACCAATTTTCAAATCATTTTCGATTTTGGATACTGCTTCTATGATGATAAGTGGTAAAAGCGAAACGCCTGTAAATTCTAATGTCATAGGAACTTCAAATATGTTAGTCGATCTTAAGATAGAAGAAGATAAACATTATGCTACGGGTGTTTATCGTCAAGAACTACAAAACAGCGCAGATAAGCCTCAGAACATATATTTTAATTTAGCAGATGGCTACCATATAAATGAGATTAAGTTTGACAACGATCCTATAAACTACATACAGGTTTCACCAAAGATTATGAATAGTGCAAAAATTAGCAACGTTTATGAAATAAGGATTCCCAAAAACACGAAAGCGAAACTGGATATAAGGTATTCGGGTACACCAAAAGCCTTAAGTGCAGTGAATGATTTTTCAATAGGAATTAATAAAGATTATGTAAATTTAGATAAACCTTATGACATTGCTCCTGCTGTTTATGTAAAACAAAAGGATAAGATTATGAAAGGGACAATAAAAATAGACGCGGCATTAACTGTCATAATGCAAGGAAATAAAAATCGTAAAATTTCCGAACAGGATGGTGTTACTACTTGGAGTTTTTCTTATGATAAACCAAGTGAATTATCTTTGACAGCCGGACGTTATGGAATATTTGAAAGAAATGTAAGTGGCACCTATGTAGAGTTCTTCTATCCACTCGCTGCGAGCAAAGAATTTGAATCCAGGGGAAATGACACACTCGATATATTCACGTTCTTTTCGGATAAATTCGGACCTCTAGGCACTGGTAATCTTAAAATAGTCGTAACATCAGGAGTACATGGCGGAGTTGGCTATCAAGAAGGAAATATTTCTTATATTGCTGAAGATTCATTAATGAAAAAATCTTATGGAGATTCATCACAAGCCTCTTCTTCTGACACGTTTGCTTTGTTAACGCATGAAATTGCGCATCAATGGTGGGGTGGTGGAATCGATGTAACGAACGGAAGCAGTAATAATCCTATTGACAAAAATCACGATGAATGGACAAATGAAGCGTTTGCGGATTTTAGTACTTATTTATTCTTGAAAAACAAATTTGGAAAAGCGTATGCAGATAATTTATTACTAAATCAATGGAAAGAAGGAACAAAAGATTTGAATCGTAACTTTTATCGAAGAAATCCTCAATACATGAAGAAATTATCAATGATTCCAAAGTACAGTGTCTCATTATTTTTAAGAGGTAGTAAACTTTATGCCTTGGGACCAATTACCGTTTACAATGTTTATCATCATATTGGTGAAGATAATTATTTTAATGCAATGAAAGTTATCTACAATAAGTATTACGATAAAAGGGATAAAAAATTATCATTCTCCGAATTTTTAAATATTACTGGAGTCGCAAAGGAGGTAGCCATCAATGGAAAGTAAAATTCTTAAATACGAATTGAAAAGAATAATTTTTTCAAAAATATTTGTGATAACTTTTATTATTGAAATTTTCTATTCAGTAATTAACCTCTATACAGAAATAATACAAGGTGTTTCTGGTACGTCACCTTTTTCGCAGTGGAGTTATTGCAAGTTTTTATGTGATATAAATGCGATTATGTTATTGATTCTAATGCTTTCATGCACCGGTCTTTTTTCTAGAAACGAACAAAGAGTAAAAGAAATTACTTCATGTACGGCTTTACCAACAAAAAAGTATTTGGCTACTAAATGTTTAGCTCTGATCCTTTCTTACATAATTGTTGCGATATGTTGCATTTTGATAAGTTTGGTATTTTACAAGACAACTTTTTCTTTTTCAAGTTTTCAAAACTTTTTGTTACCAATATTAATCATCTTGCTTCCTACTTTTGTGTTTGTTTTTGGAACGAGTATGTTTTTAGGAAGCAAAAGTCAAACTTTGCTTTATGCTTGGATTCCAGTTGTTTTGGTTTTATCGTTGGTAAGTTTTAATAGTACACCTTTTCTTGATATTTTTGCCAAAGGGTATGTAGCTTATATGCCTACAGTGCTACCCGTAGATCATCTCGGTGAACCAGTTTTTAGGTTATCTTTGGATTTTATAATGAGTAGGTTGCTATTTACTCTTGTAGGAATGGTTTTATATGTGGCTTCATTTAAGAAACTTTCAAGAAAAATTTAAATAGTTAATTGATTTTTTTATTCCAACTATAGGGGTTACGAAGATAAGACTTCAATTTGTGTAAAAAAAGACGCAGTTTATGAAATATATAATTTGTTTATTAAATTATATGTTAAAGTGTGTATATAACAAACAGGAGGAAAGGCTATGGAAAAGAATAAATTTATTAAAAAACTATTAATTGCTATTGGGGTGATAGTGGTAATAGTTGGAGCAATCGCTGGGGGATTATATAAACTAAGCCAAGATGGAGTACTTAATATGGCTGATGTTTATGCAACAATCAATAAAATATTACCATATTTTATACCATTTGCTGTTCTATTAATTGCTCTAATAGTCTTAAGAATTATCTTAAGAGGCAAAAGTGCAAAAACACTTTTCATGGTGAAATGGCAAAGTATATTAGTATTAGTATTAGCTTTTATCATGACAGTTAATGTTGTTTGCTTTGGACCAATGGTAAGTATTTTAAATCTTAAATTTACAAAAGTTGAAGGTGTTAGTGAAAAGGCTGCTACTGCATCAAAGAACTTAACAGAACAGATTGCAGATGAGGGTACAGTATTATTAAAAAATAAAGATGGAATGCTTCCATTAAATAAAGATGTGAAAAAGTTAAATGTATTTGGATGGGCATCAACAAATCCATGTTATGGTGGTACAGGTTCAGGATCAGTTGATCCATCAAATTGTGTTACTTTATTACAGGGATTAACAAATGCTGGATATGAATTAAATTCAGAATTATCAGATTTTTATACAAAGTATTGCAGTACACGTCCAGAAGTATCAATGATGAAACAAGATTGGACTTTAAAAGAGCCAACAGCTGATAGTTACTCAGATACTTTAATCAAAAATGCAAAAGATTTTTCGGACGATGCAGTAATTGTAATTACACGTGTTGGTGGAGAAGGTGCAGATCTTCCTAAAGACATGTCTAAAGTTACATACAAAGGAAATAAAGGTGATTTTGAACCTGGACAGACTTATTTAGAATTATCAAAAACAGAAAAAGATATGGTAGATCTAGTAACGAAAAACTTTGATAATGTTTGCGTTGTTATAAATGCAGCAAACCCAATGGAACTTGGCTGGGTTGATAAATACGATTCCATTAAGAGTGTTTTATGGATGGCAGGACCAGGACAGACAGGATTTAATGCACTTGGTAAAATCTTAAGTGGACAAACAAATCCATCTGGTAAATTAGTAGATACATATGCATATGATTTACAAAGTACACCTTCTTATAATAACACTGGTGCATTTGCATATGATAATGCAAAAGGATATAATTTCGTTAATTATGTAGAAGGTATTTATGTTGGATATCGATTCTATGAAACTTATTATTTAAATAATGAAGCTGGTTATAGAAAAGCAGTCCAATATCCATTTGGTTATGGATTAAGTTATACTTCTTTTGAACAGAAGATGAGTGAATTGACTACAGATGATAAAGGAAATATTAGCTTTGATGTTACAGTAACCAATAAAGGTGATAAAGCTGGTAAGGATGTAGTGGAAGCTTACTATACAGCTCCATATACAGAAGGTGGAATTGAGAAATCAGCTGTTGATTTAGTGAAGTTTGCAAAAACAAATGAATTACAACCTGGAGAAAGTCAAACAATTAATATTGCGTTTAATGAAGAAGATATGGCATCATATGACACGAATGGAGAAGGTTCTTATGTGTTAGATGCAGGTAACTATGGAATTAAGATTATGTCTGATTCACATACTGTAATTGATGAGAAAACATATACAGTTGACAAAAAGCAAGTTTACAATGAAAGCAATAAACGTTCTAATGATAAAGAAGTAGCAAAAAATGAATTTGAGTTTGCAAAAGGTGATGTTACTTACTTAAGCAGAGCAAATAATTTTAAAAATTACAAAGAAGCAACAGCTGCACCAACTAATTTCTCAATTAGTGATGCAAACAAAGCAAATTTAACAAATGCTGAAACTTATAAGATTCAAAAGAATGATCAAGATAAAATGCCTGTTACAGATGCAAAGAATAATCTTAAATTATATAAATTAAAAGGTTTAGATTATGATGATCCACAATGGGATAAGTTATTAGATGAATTAAGTGTGAAAGATATGACTTCCTTAATTGCTTTAGGTGGATACCAGACAAGTGAAATATCTTCCATTGGTAAGATTGCAACAGTAGATGCAGACGGTCCAGCAGGATTTAGTAGCTTCTTTAATACAGCAATCAAAGGTACCGCGTTCCCAGGAGCAATTATGATTGCAGCAACATGGAATTCTGATCTTGCAAAACAACGTGGAATTGATATGGGTGAAGAATCCAAAGGTATCGAGGTATCTGGTTGGTATGGACCTGCTATGAATATCCATAGAAATGCTTTTGCAGGACGTAATTTTGAATATTATTCAGAAGATGGTGTTCTATCAGGAGTTATGGCAGCAAATGAAGTTAGTGGAGCTGCAAGTAAGGGATTATATGCTTACATCAAGCATTTCGCATTAAATGATCAAGAAACAAATCGTTTAGGTATGCTATGTACATGGTCCTCAGAACAAGCAATTCGTCAGATTTACTTAAAACCTTTTGAAATGGCAGTAAAAGATGGTAATGCTAGCGCAGTAATGTCATCCTTTAACTACATTGGTAACCAATGGGCAGGTGGATGTGCTGAATTATTAACAAATGTATTACGAGATGAATGGGGATTCCATGGTTTTGTAATCACAGATTACTTCGGTGGATATGGCTACATGGATGCTGATAAGGCAATTCGTGCTGGAAATGACTTAATGCTTTCTACAACAGGAGAAACTGGAGCAACTCTTGATGATACTAAGAGTGCAACAGCAGTTACTGCAATGAGAAAATCAAGCCATAATATCCTTTATACTGTAGTAAATAGTAAAGCTTATGATAATTATAAACCAGGACTACATCTACAACCTTGGATGAAGGTAGCAGTTGGAGCAGATGTAGCATTAGTAGTAATTTTACTTGGTTTAGAAGTATTAGTAGTATTAAACTACAGAAAAAGAAAAGATTCTATAACATTAGAATAATAGGAATTACAATGATTTAATAATATAAAATAGTTGAGGCAGGGTGTAAATACATCCTGCTTTAGCTATTATGGTAATGTGGAGAAATATAAGGTATAATAGTACAAAAAGTTGGAGGTTGTAGAAATGATTCGAGTCGCTATTGTGGATGATGAAGCTTCAAGTGTGGAGCAATTAAAGAACTTTTTAATTCAATACCAGAAAGAACGAAATGAAGTAATGAACATTGTAACCTTTTCTGATGGAGATGAAATTGTTGAAAACTACAAAGCAGAATACGATATTATCCTTTTAGATATAGAAATGAAATTTATGGATGGAATGACAGCAGCCGAGCATATAAGAAAAGTAGATCCAGAAGTAGTTATTATATTTATTACAAATATGGCACAGTACGCTATCAAGGGTTACACAGTGAATGCAACGGACTATGTACTAAAGCCAGTATCCTATTTTGCTTTTTCACAAAGAATTGATAAGGTTGTGAATCGAATGGATAAAAAAGAAAAGAAGTACCTTGCCATTGGAGTAAAGGGAGGAACGGTAAAACTTTATATTTCAGATATTTATTATATTGAAAGTCAGGGGCACCGACTTATTTTTCATACCAAAGAAGAAGAACATGTTATTTTTGGAACCATGAAAGAGATTGAAGAAAAGTTAAAAGATATGGATTTTTATCGGTGTAATAAGGGGAGTCTACTAAATCTAGCACATGTAGACGGTGTTCAAGACGGTATTGTATCTGTCAATAAAGAACAGATTGTAATTAGCCGAGGTAGAAAAAAAGAATTTATGGAGGCACTTACGAATTATTTGGGAGGAGCACTACAATGAATGACGTTGTACTTACAGAAATCCCAAGACTTTACACCGCCATTGCGGAATGGGCAGCATGTACCATTTATATATTAATGCTAAAGAAACGCTTTCGTGGTGTTACTTTGATAACCACCATCATATCGGCTCTTCTAATTCAGTGTGGAGTGCAGTTGGTGGCAGGGACATTACCAAATACATTTTGGATATTAGGGATGACGGTTGCAATTGGTATGATGCTTCTCTATATTCATTATTGTTGTGAGGTAACATGGATCAATGCAGGATACTATTGTGTGATGACATTTATAATAGCTGAATTTGCAGCCTCACTTGAATGGCAACTTTATTATTACACGGTGTGTACAACAGGTAATACAAGCTTGTTGTTGGAATTATTTGTTTTAATAACTGTATATGGAGCCATTTATTTTGGATTATTTCTATTAGAGAAGAAACAAATGCTAAAACTCCATCAGGAAAGAGTTTTGACAAAAGAACTCCTATCTGTTATTGCAATTGGCGTAAGTGTATTTTTTGTAAGTAACCTTAGTTTTATTTATTCCAATACACCATTTAGCAGTCCGATTACCAAGGAAGTATTTAATATCAGAACTTTAGTTGATTTGAGCGGTTTGGCGATTTTATTTGTTTATCACATCCTAAGAAGAGAAATACAGGCCAAATACGAGATAGATGCCATGCAGAACATTTTGCAGAGTCAGTATATGCAATACCGTAAATCAAGTGAAAGTATTGATATCATTAACCGTAAATACCATGATTTAAAACATCAGATTGCAGTCCTTCGTGCAGAAGAGGATTCTGGCAAACGTCTTGCATTTCTTGATGAGATGGAAAGCGAGATCAAGACATATGAAGCACAGAATAAAACCGGTAATACAGTAGTTGATACAGTACTTACAGGAAAAAGTATGACCTGTCAAAAATATGATATCGAATTAACTTGTGTAGTTGATGGAAAACTGCTTAATTTTATGCATGTAATGGACATCTGTACAATACTTGGTAATGCCCTAGATAATGCAATTGAATGTGAAATACAAATAGAAGAGAAAAAGAAAAGACTCATTCATGTTGCAGTTTTATCTAAAAAAGGCTTTATCGTACTTCGCTTTGAAAATTATTTTGAAGGGAAACTTAAATTTGAAAATAATTTGCCCACCACAACAAAAGCGCAAACGTCATATCATGGCTATGGAATTAAAAGCATTCGATATACAGCAGAGAAATATGGTGGTTGGATAACAATTAACCAAAAAGGAAATTGGTTTGAATTAAATGTAATGATTCCTTCTCCAAAAGTGGAATAGGATGAACAGAAAACGGAATGCTGCCTTATACAGTATTCCGTTTTCTCAATTTGTGAAATGAATTGAACGGTTTGTGCAAAGAAAAATAATTGAAGAGGATTTCATGCTATGATAACTGTGTGAAAAAGTTTTGTACAAGGATATAGAGAAAGGCATGGAATTGTATGATAAATTATAAAGAATTAGTAAGTAAGATGACACTAGAAGAAAAAGCATCCTTGCTGTCAGGTAAAGATATTTGGCAGACTAAGAATATAGAACGATTAGGTTTAGCAAGTATTTTCTTATCAGATGGACCACATGGAGTAAGAAAACAACTTGGTGAAGGTGACCATTTAGGACTAAATGAAAGTGTGAAAGCAACTTGTTTTCCAACAGCAGCAACAGTTGCAAACAGTTGGGATACAGAACTTGGCGAACTAGTAGGGGCCAGTATTGGAGAAGAAGCATTCGTACAGGATGTTGATGTATTGTTAGGACCAGGCTTAAATATGAAGCGTAGCCCGCTTTGCGGTCGAAACTTTGAATATTTCAGTGAAGATCCTTACCTTGCAGGTAAAATGGCAGCAGGATATGTAAAAGGAATCCAAAGTCAAGGAGTATCCGCTTGTCCAAAGCATTTTGCTGTAAATAGCCAGGAACTTCGCCGTATGGCAAATGACTCGATTGTAGATGAGAGAACGTTACGAGAAATATATCTCACCGCATTTGAAATTGTCGTAAAGGAAGCAAAACCTAAAAGCATTATGTCCGCTTACAACCGTATCAATGGTGTATATGCTAGTGAACATGAACAACTTCTTCAAAACATTCTTGTGGATGAATGGGGATTCGATGGCTTTGTAGTAACAGACTGGGGTGGTTCTAATGATCATGTAGAATCAGTAAGGAATGGTAATCACTTAGAGATGCCAACAACTGGAGGAGACAGTGACAGAGAACTAGTGGAGGCTGTTAAATCTGGAAGACTAAGTGAAGAGTTATTAGATAAGAGAGTTGGTAAATTATTAGAAGTAATCTATGAATTACATACGAATAAGGAGCAATCAAAGAAAACTACTTTGGATGTACTAGAACATCATAAGATAGCACAAAAGGTTGCTTTAGAGAGTATTGTACTATTGAAAAATGAAGATGAGATATTGCCTCTAAGAAAAGGTGCTAACGTAGCAGTAATCGGAGATTTTGCCGAGACACCAAGATATCAAGGAGCAGGTTCTTCTATAGTAAATTGTACAAGACTTGATAGTACATTAGATGTAATCAAAGAGAGCGGATTTAATATGGTAGGTTTTGCAACAGGCTACCATCGTAATAGTGACGTTGACCACGCTGCACAAAATGCAGCTATCGAATTAGCTAAAAAAGCAGATGTGGTTCTATATTATATAGGTCTAGATGAAATCAGTGAATCAGAAGGTCTTGACCGTACAAGTATGAAAATACCAGAAAATCAAATCACATTATTATCCGCATTAGCGAAGGTAAATAAGAACATTGTTGCAGTTATATCCGCAGGATCATCAATCGAAATGCCTTGGGTAAATCATTGTAAGGCGATTGTACATGGATATTTATCCGGTCAGGCTGGAGCTGGTGCTATATTAAAAGTAATATCAGGTGAAGCATGTCCTAGTGGTAAATTAGCTGAAACATATCCACTAAAGCTTGAGGATTCTCCAACATACAACTATTTTCCAGGAAAAGAGTATAACTCAGAGTATAGAGAAAGCTTATATATTGGATATCGCTACTATGATACGGTTAATCAGGCAGTACAATTCCCATTCGGATATGGACTAAGTTACACTTCTTTTGAATATTCCGAAATCAGTGTAAACGATAAAGAAGCTACATTTACCATTACGAATACTGGAAAAGTGGATGGGGCAGAAGTAGCACAGATGTATGTAAGTGCAAAATGCCAAGGAGTGTTCAGGCCGAAAAAGGAACTGAAAGGATTCACAAAAGTATTCTTAAAAGCTGGAGAATCAAAACAAGTTCGTATTGAACTAGATGATAAGGCATTCCGCTATTATAATGTTATGACAAAGAGCTGGGAAGTAGAACAAGGCGAATATGAAATCTTAATTGGAGCTTCTAGTATGGATATTCGTTTATCTGCGTCAATGAAAGTCGCTGGAACCAATGCAACATTACCATATAATAAAGCAGAAATGAAAAGTTATTATAGTGGACAGATTAAAGATGTTGATGACAAAGAATTTGAAGCATTACTTGGACATACAATACCAGATGGACGTTGGGATGAACGTGGTCTATTAAACGTCAATGATGCATTGTGCCAAATGTATTATGCAAAAAGTGCTTTGGCAAGGCTCGTTTATAAAATATTAACAAGAATTAAGAATCGCAGTGAGGCAAAAGGTAAGCCAAATCTTAATGTATTATTTATCTATAACATGCCATTTCGAGGAATTGCGAAAATGACCAATGGTGCCATTACTATGGAAATGGCAAATTGTTTAGTTGAAATGGTAAATGGACATTTCTTCCGTGGCTTTAGAAAATTAGTAAAAGCATACTTTAAAAACCGTAAAGCACAAAAGAGTGCTAAGTAAGGAGGCAACCGTGGGTACAGAAACAACAAATTCATCCAACAAGTTGGTTGGAAAGTGGAATCAATTTAAGGAAAACCATCCAAACATGGTTCAGTTCATCGTCTTTTTTGTAATTAGTAATGGTGTTACAGTATTACAGATGGTTTTAATGCCACTTATTAAATATATCTTTGGATATACATCATTAGTAAGCACGAATTTTCAGATTTTACCAATAGGACATAATCTGGATGGTAGTATCTATTATATTTTTGATTATGCCAAAGGGGCAATTGGAAATGGTGGAGGCGGTGGATTAGCCTACTTCCTTGCAGTGGAAATCGCTTTATTAATTGCCCAGATTATTAATTTCTTTTTACAAAGAAAGGTAACTTTTAAATCAGAAACAAGCATTTCAAAAGCAGCGTTCTGGTATTTTATATCATGGGTTATCATCTCCATCGGTGCAGCTGCACTTCAAGGGTTATATAAGACGCCAATCTATGATTACTTAATGAGTAGCTTTGGAAAATCCCTTGGAATGACAATTGCTGATGTTGTAACAATGCTTATTAACTGTATTATTTCATTCTGGGTATTCTACCCTGTATTAAAAATTATATTTAAGGAGAAATAGAAATGAAGCTGTTATCAATTGCAGTTCCATGCTATAATTCTCAGGCTTATCTTGATAAGTGTATTCAGTCCCTACTAGCAGGAGGAGATGAAGTAGAAATACTCATTATTAATGATGGGTCTACGGATTGTACAGCACAGATTGCAGAGAAATATGCATGCAAGTATCCTGATATTGTACATGTGATTCATCAAGAAAATGGTGGACATGGAGAAGCTGTTAATACTGGAATATTGAATGCAAGAGGTATGTATTTTAAGGTTGTTGACAGTGACGATTGGGTAGATCAAGGGGCGTACATAAAAATATTAGATACTCTAAGGCAACAAGGAGAAAAGGGCGAAGTTACTGATATGGTTATCAGTAACTTCGTTTATGAAAATGAAGCTGTTCGTCATAAAAAAGTAATGAATTTCCGTGGAATCTTCCCAGAAGGAAGGGTATTTACCTGGAATGAAGTAGGCAGATTACCAAGAGGTCATTACCTATTAATGCATTCTGTTATATATAGAACAAGACTTTTAAGAGAATGTGGATTAAGACTCCCAAAACATACCTTCTATGTGGATAATTTATTTGTCTACTTGCCACTTATTTATGTAAAGACAATGTATTATGTGGATGTTGATTTTTATCGTTATTATATTGGTAGAGAAGACCAATCAGTGAACGAAGAGGTTATGATAAAACGGATTGATCAACAAATTAAAGTGAATCGACTGATGGTTGCTGGTATTTCGTTAGAAAAAGTAGAAAATGAAACATTGAAAAAATACATGTTCCATTACCTTGAGATCGTTACTACCGTAACAAATGTATTATTAGTAAAATCGGGGACAAAAGAAAATCTTCGAAAGAAAAAAGAACTCTGGAACTATATCAAAGAGACAGATGTATATACGTATAACTTACTTCGTTATCATATTGCAGGAGTGGTGCTGAATCTTCCAGGACGACCAGGAAGAAAAGTAACCATTGGATTGTATAAGATATCGCAAAAGGTAGTAGGATTTAATTAACTACGTCAGATGTGTACGAGCATTGCTCAAAGTGAGTAATAATTAATAAGAGAACTCAAAGTATAGAGTTATAGGATATAATCTATGCTTTGAGTTGCTTTTGTTTTGGAGATCATTTTATATGAATGAGTTGCCCTACAAATGATCTGAGAACTAGAACTTCTTATACATACTCAATGAAGCATAAGTTTTTCTGTTTTGTGCAAATTGCCTAGACTACTTCCCAAACAGGTCATGGCTATACTCTGGCATTCTGCTTTTCGATTTCATCCAATAGTTTATGAGTACCGTCCTCAATCCTAAACTGTTCATATAACGGCTGTACCGAAGCACGCATTTTTTTTCGTTCATCATCGGAAAGAGTTGTAATATGTAGACCTTTTCCTGATAGACTTTCTTGCAACTGTCTTGTTTTGTTTCTCGTCAGTTCAGCTATATAACGAGCACTTTCTTTTGCAGCTGCTTCAAATTGTTGTTTTTCTTTTGAATCAAGAGCATACCATAAGCCCTCCGAACAAAGTATGACAGAAGAAGCGTAGGAATGATGGGTAAGTGTTAAGAATGTCTGCACATCAAAGAGATAGTTATTAAAGGCTGTTACTAAAGGCATATCCTGACCATCCACACTTTTCTCACGTAACACGTTATATACTTCGTCATATTTAACTGGAACAGGATCCCCACCTAAGATTTTTATCGTTTTAATATGCATATCCTGATTTGCTACACGAATTTTTAAATTCTTTAAATCCTCCATTTTTCTAACTTCATATTTGGAATTGGTTATATCACGAAATCCCTCCTCAGCGAAAGAAAGTCCATGAAAACCATGTTCATCTAACAAGTCTAGCAATCTGCGGCCGATAGAGCCATGTAGGATATTGTCTGCTGCTTTTTCATCCTGGAACAAAAAAGGTAAGTCTAGAAGTGTAAGCTCTTTTACTGTTGAAGCAACCTGATGTGTACCTATAAAAATGATATCTAAATCATTATTTTTTAATTTATCAAAGATTTGTGATGCATTTCCTAGTTGCTCACTGTGAAAAATCTTAAGTTCAAGGTTACCACCAGTTTTGTCAGATAATAATTCACCCAAGTTCTTTAAGCCGCTATACGCAGCTGATTTATCGGAAAGTACAAGTGCAGCACGTAAGGTTTTCTTATTATTAAAGCGAAACTTCCTCATGACATGATCCTGCAAAGTACCAGAAAATTTAGTCATATCCTTGGCATCTCTGGTTATTTCGTCAATTAATTGGTTTACTTTTATGGTACTAGCAGCAACAGTCTGTGTAGCAGCAACGGATCTATTTATCAGAGAGGCTATCCCTTGGACTGCACTTAGCAAGGAAGTAGCATCAGAGGAGGCTTCGTCAGTTAATTGAAACACCTCCTGTACACTCTCACCGCTAGTTTTAACCTGATCTGTGATATGGCTAAAGCTTGTATTGGCACGATGAATATTTTCTTCAGTGTCACCAATGGAATTGGAGGTATCTATAAATACCTGAACAACATTTTTAATCTCAAATACCATTTCATGAACAATTGCTGAAATTTGTTTGGCTGCATTTTGAGACTGTTCTGCTAATTTGCGGATTTCATCTGCAACTACCGAAAAGCCTCTTCCCTGTTCACCAGCACGGGCAGCTTCAATTGCAGCATTTAATGCCAATAGGTTCGTTTGACCTGCAATTTCTTCAATCATTTCAAGTATTTCCCTAATCTTCTCTGATTTTGATTCAAGTTCTCTAGTAAGCGTAACGTTTTCATTAGCCGTTGTAACTAGCTGACTGATCCCTGCGCTTGTTCCAAGAATTACTTCTTTTCCAGTATTGGCAGCTTCATTGATTGATTCGGAATTGGCGAGTAATACTCCCATTTTGGAATCTGTGGTCTGTGAAAGTACACTCACCTTGTCAGCACGAATAGCAGCATCCTGAATCATGTGTCCAATTTCCTCTGAATCGTCTGCTATTTCGCCAGTAGTCAATGATATTATTTCGAGGCTTTTATTTCCTTCGTAAGAATCATTCGCTAATTTACTGGAACAATTGGTCATATTTTCTAGGTCATTGTAAATATCAATAAGCATGTTCTGTAGGTAATCGCTGGAATTATTTATGGTATCTGATAGTTTTCCGAATTCATCCTTTCTTTTAACATCAATATGAACCGTGAAATCACCGGTGCAAAATCTTGACATAGCAGTAATTATAGTGGTTAACGGATTGAAAAGATAGGATAATATACCCCATATGACAATAGCTAACACGATAAATAGAAGTACTGCGGCTACCGTGCTTGATTTAAGAACCGTTGAAAGAATTAAAGTGCTTACCAGTAAGCTCCCTATGATAACTAACATAGTCTTAACTTTGATGCTTAGTTTGAACATAAAATAATGCCCTCCTTTTTCGTTTGAGTGTCTTTTTTGCTTGCTTAGGAGTTGACTTTTTCTCACTTTATTGTATTTCTTATAAGAAAAAGTCGTATTTTGCCATAAGCTAATGGTAGCATTAATAAAATTGATTGTAAATAAACAAAGAGCATCAAAGTGTATCATATTTGAACAATTAGAGAAAAATAGCAATTTTTATTATTAGAAAGTATTATTTTGTTATATGAACTCATTAAAATCCTCAGACGAATTTTATAAATTGTTTCAAAAATGTACATTTAAGCACTGTGATTTATAACGATAATCTGTAGTAATTTCAAAAATAATCAAACTGTGCTTTAAGCTCTATTCAATTTGGGAAAAAGACGACAAAAATAAAAAAGATTATATTGGAGGCACTAACGCCTCAAGCATTACTTATCATGAGTAAAACAACCAATTCGGTATTACACCGACTTGGTTGTTTTATTATGAAATTATATTTCATTTTAAAATATAAATAAGATTAAAATTAAAATTTTGAAAAATAATAGCAGCAAAATACACAAAAAAAATATCTTAAAATGTGTGATTTATTACATTGACCTGGTGTAACACCGCTGTTTATCGTAATTATATCAATATGTGGTTTTAAGGAGGGATAAATCATGAAGGAAGTAAAACAAATAGAGAAAACAATTACCAATAAATATGATTTGTTTTACTATATATCAACAAAGGCGAATACCTACACTCCAGCAAAGACGATCTATGTCTGTGCACCTGATAAAGATGTACATTCTTATGAGACTGTTGAAAGATTTGCAAAGGAATCAGGATGGCTTCTGTTGGCAGAAGAGGATGGAGCAGTTCTTGTGATGCCAATTGCAGAAAATGGGTGGGTATCACAAAGCCCTTCCCTGATTGCAGAAATATATGATGAAACTAGACAAAAGTTCCCGTCAAAAAATGGTGACAGTATACCAGGAAGAGATGGTTTTATCTGGTGTTGGGAGACTCTGATTTATTTAGTTGGATATGTAGAGGGGGCTATTTTTGCAGGGAATGTTACGGTAACAAGTCCAAATCGCTTTGCTGGAATTGCTCTGATCAATGGTGTTCCTAACAATTATAAAAGTCAATCAGACCCATCAGATCATTGGCTAGTTAGAAATATAAGTTCTGACTATAATGTGAGAAATCATGACATTCCAGTATGTTTGTGGATGTTAGGTAACAATGAATTAGATATGAAAGAGGCACTTGCCTATTTTATGCATAGTAATCATATAACTGAGGATGTAGAACTAGTTGAGTACGAGGGGGTTAGTACTAGGATTTATAAGAACAGGGAGGAAGAAGCTGCTCAAATTAGAGTTTCTGTTGGAAGCTTTACTGCTACGCCTGTACTTGCACCGACAATTATGATTCAATTCTTCAACAACTTTATCCGTTGGAAAAATGCTCCGGATGGCACTTTAAAACCATACCTTAGCAAAACTGATTTCTATAATTCGAGCCGTTATGAACAGAATTCTGTCACAGTAAATGACATAAAGTATACTTATTTCACTTATCTTCCAGAAGGAACGGATAAAAAGAATGCCGCAGGACTTCCTGTAGTGTTCAGTGCTCACGGAAGAGGGGAGCCAGCTTGGATGTTCTCCACAAAAAATGGTTGGGACAAGCTTTGTGATGAAACGAAAGAATTTATCCTTGTATTACCTGATTCACCACAGAACATATGGCTGTTTGAACGGGATAGGGAAGTCTTTTCACATATTATTGAACAATTATATGAGGCATATGGAATTGATAGATCAAGAGTGTACCTTACTGGATTTTCGAATGGTGGAATGATTACAAGGCAGGTAGGAAATCATTATCCAGAATTATTTGCTGCAATCTCACCATGGAATGCACCTTTTCGTGACGAGTATAAAGAAATAATATCAAAAGGCTATGAGCTACCATGTTTTATATGTGCTGGTGATAGTGATGAAAAAGTTGAATGGGATGATCTAAACAATCTACTAGAAAATATGCTTAAAATAAATAATTGCGCAATTAGAGAGGATACCTCTAATAATCATGTGAGATTTATATCAGATGAGATACGAAATGCAAGTAATTATTATACGATAGAAAATGGGTACTCAGAAGGTGAACGTTTTCAAACATTTTTATATCATAATACAGAAGGAAAAAATCGGGTATGTTTTACAAAAATGAAAAATATGCCTCACGGGGCAGTGTATGAGGAAAGTCGTGCTGCATGGAAATTTTTGAAACGATTTAGTCGTCCTGATGGTGCCAAAAGAGTAGTTGAAGTAGAAAACGAATACAGAAGGACGAATTAGGAAAGAAAAAATTATTTTATAGAAGGAGAAAGAAGAAATGAAAAAATCAACAATTGTAAAACCTTTATGCCCACCAGGACGTCCACCACGGTATGAAGATGTTCCCTATGCAGATGTGGTTCTTGATAATGGACAGTCACATACACTGATGATGGATATTTATCAGGATTTAAATCAGAAGGAACCAGGTCCATGTATCATCTATTATTTTGGTGGAGGATGGATGTGGGGAGAATATAAGCAAGTCACTCAGAAAGCAGTATATTGCAGGGACCTGGTAAAATTGGTGGAACAAGGATATACAATTATATCACCATCTTACCGATTAGCAAGCCAGTCAGTATTTCCTGCTTGCATACATGACTGCAAAGGAGTAGTTCGCTTTTTAAAAGCAAATGCGAATACGTATCACATCGACCCTGAGCGAATTGGTGTATTAGGTAATTCAGCTGGAGGACATCTTGCAGCAATGGTTGCAATGAGTTCAGAATGTGTAGAGATGGAAGGCAATGTAGGTGGAAATCTAGAGTATTCCAGTGCAGTTAAGGCAGCAGCTGTCTTTTATGCACCAGCTGATTTGGAAGAATGTATTCGAGCAGGTGCTGCAGAATTAGATGGACCTCCAAAGGATCTAGTAGGAACAGAGATTGATAATGTAGCGAATCAAGCTGTAGAAATCGAGACTCAGATTCTTGGGTATACAGGAGAAGGAAGAAGCTTGTGGTCACTAAATAAAGTATTGGAAAGTGGTGATACGAATCATCCTGATTGGAAATACATTGAACTTGCTAGAAAATGCAGTGCGAACCATTATGCCAGTGCCAGTTGTCCACCTATGATTATCATGCATGGCGGACAAGACCAAGTAGTTCCTATCAACCAGAGTGAGAATCTATATCATGAATTAATAGCAGCAGGTGCAGACGCAACTTATGTGTCTTGCTCTAAAGCCTGTCATGGACCTTCGATGGGAAAGGCAGCAGATGAGATGGCATATCGATTCTTAATGGATCGTCTATAATTCTACTCCTACTCTGTTTCATTCAAAGGCACGTATATTTTTTGATAAGTATAACGTGCCCCTTCTTCGCGGATTTTGGTTTCGACTATGAAGAAACTTGGACCAGCAACGTGTAAATTATATTTCTCGATGACTTTGTTTACATTGATGAACATATTATTACGCACCTGATTTAGATCGTCATTTTGAGGATTATCTTCTAAGATTCGCCTATCATAGAATTCTAAATAACGCATGGGAGGAATCCATTCTACAGGTTCGCTGATTGGAAGCATCTGTTCGTGAACGATGTTCTGTGGAGCAGAGAATCCCCATTCGATGACAGGGGATTCGGGTATATAGTTTACACGGGCAGTAATAGAGACTAATGGTATATATTTTATCCATTCTTTTATAATATTGCTAATATTATGATTTAACTCAAAGTTTTTACTCTGTGATAAATAATAAAAGCCTTCTTTTTTCATAATATTCCATTGATCGATACCAGAATAATAAGGTAATGATTTTGACATATTTTCACTATACTCTACAAGACCTTGTAGAAATTGTATCTGTTGTAAAAGTTCACTGCGTCTATCTTCAAAATAGCCCACTGTCTTTTCATATGTTGTTGTAAGCAACAGTTTTTCAATTTCCTTTGATGAGAATCCCCAATTCTTTAGCTTGATGCATTCATTTACTAAAGAGGTAGAAGAGACATCATAATAACGATATCCAGAGGAATTTTTCTTAGGATGAAGCAGACCTTGTTTTTCGTAATATTTTAAAAAATCCACAGTTACACCGAGTTTTTTTGCAAAGTCACCAATTGAATATTCTTTCATGAAAGATCCCCCCAACTATATAAGATTATTTTATCCTATTTTAGCATACAGTGTGAGAATGTACAATTTTGATTAAAGTAAAATATATCTGACAAGAGCGATTACTGAAAGGAATAGAGTATGATTATATCTATCTGATAATAGTCATACTCTATTCCTTTACCTTTGATATAACAAACTCATTCACTTTAAAGGATTCCACTCAAATATGATTGCATTATAATATTATTTGGAATATGATTTGCTTATGGAGGTGATATTATAATGTCAAAATTAAAGATTGAACCTATGAAACATCCAGACAAAATTATGAACTATTGGAAGAAAGAAAAGTATGTTGTAGCTTGCATTGTTATATTCGGAGTGAGTTTTAATAGTATGATCATTCTAGGTCCTATCTATCAGGGAAAGCTCATAGATTCTATTGCAGGTGGAGACAACCTAACCTCAGTGTTAATATTAGCTGCTACTTATGTCGCAATTATAGGAATGGTTCAACTTTTACGCTATTTTAAGCGCTTTTATATAAGACGTTTTGCGAATAGTACTAGTGCTACCATGAGACTTATGATCTATAATAATATAATGAATAAAAGTACTTCGGAACTTGATAATGAGAATACAGGAAACCTAATGACACGCGCTATTTCTGATGTTGATTTGTGTGTTGAAGGTATGAGGAAATTTACCACAGAAGTATTTGATACTGGTGTACTTATGATTGCATATTTGATATCCATGCTTACATATGATGTTAGAATAACTGTGCTTTCTATGATCTTTGTTCCAGTAGCTATGTTTATTGCTGAAAAATTAAAAAGTATTATATATAAGTATTCAAAGGATTATCGAACGAAAAGCAGCGAGGTTGCAGATATTACTTATGATATCATTGAGAATTCCATGCTTTATCGAGTAACTGGTATGGAAGTTGAAAATAAAGCCAAATATAAGAATGAGCTAAAGGATTTACAGGATAAGGCTATTAAGGCCAATATATTAGAGAATTCCATGCAACCAGTATATAATGTTATAGCAATGCTTGGAATTAATATGGTTATTTACCTTGGGGGTACAAAGGTTATTCATGGTGGTTGGACTGTGGGCGTTTTTTCTACTTATGTAGCTATGTTTACTGCTGTAGCGGTTAAGGCAAGTAAAGCAGCAAAGCTCTTTAATTCTGTACAAAAATCACAGGTTTCTTGGAAGCGTATTAAGCCATATCTAACAGAATATAAAACCAAAGATACTTCTTCTAATATGAATAACAATACCACATTAACAGTGAAAAATCTAAGCTTCTCTTATGAGAAAGGCAGAGAAAATATTATTGAGGACATCAGCCTTGAAGCTAGAAAAGGTGAAATTATAGGTGTAACCGGTTCGATTGCTTCTGGTAAATCTACACTTGGAGTATCTTTAACCGGCTTATATCCCTATCTAGGAAGTATTAAGATAGATGGTAAGGAGTTAAAAGACTACTCAGAATACGAGAAAAGTCAGATGATATCTTACCTAGGCCATAGACCTCAACTACTTTCTGATACCATATACAACAATATAACACTGGGAAGCGTACAAGATATATCGTCTGTTTTAGAGGAGGTTTGTTTTGATACGGATATGCAGGCAATGCCACATGGGCAAAACACTTTAGTTGGAAATAGTGGAATAAAATTAAGTGGTGGGCAACAGGCAAGAATAGCCCTTGCTAGGGCACTTCTTAACAAAAGTAAAATTATCATTTTAGATGACCCTTTTTCGGCAGTTGATATGAAGACAGAAGAGAAAATTATTGAGAATATAAAAAACAATTACAAAGATAGCTTGATTATCTTAATCTCTCATCGATTGGCTATTTTTAATAGAATAAATAACATAATACTATTGAAAAACAATAAAACAGCAGATTACGGTACACATCAAGAGCTTATGAAAAATTCCGAGATTTATGCAACAATATATAAGTTACAATGTACAGAGGGGGGAGACAGCGATGAAGAATAGTTTAATAAAAAGGGCAATCGGTAAAGCTATTACACATAATATCGGGTTAAGTATATTATTAGTGTTTGCAATATGCGGAGTAGTTGTCACAAGCTTAATTCCTCCTCAGATTTTAAAATATATCGTTGATCATAATCTTGTACCTCATAAATCTGAAAAATTACTTACGCTGGCGGCTTCCTACACTGTGATATTACTACTTATAGGAATCTTCGATTTTGTAAAAGAAGCTGTTCTTACAATCCTAGGACAAAAAATTACGAAAGAGATAAAAGTTGAAATGATGGAAAAACTCGAAAGGATTAATGCGATGTTTTTTTCCTCGAACAGTTCAGGGGTTGTGGTATCAAGATTTACAAATGATGTTGATGCAATTAATTCACTATTTACAAGCGGTATTATTGGAATGATGGTTGACTGCTTAAAGCTAATAGGTATTGTTATTTCAATATGGATATTTAGTAGCAGAATTGGAATGGTAACGTTATTACTGATTCCAGCTATTTATGGTATTACACGAGAGTTTCAAAAAAGAATGCTGAAAGCGCAGATTGAAAATCGAATACTTATTGGCAAGGTAAATAATCATATTTCAGAAAGTTTAAAAAATATACTGATGATTAAATCCTACAGTAAGGAAAGTTATATGGAAGAGAATTATAAGAGATATTTACTGGATAATTATAAAACCGTAGAGAAAGTGAATTTCTATGATTCGATATACTCACCCATCATTCAATGTACTCGTGCTGTCGTAATTGCTTTGATTGTTGTATTATCCTCTAAGCAGCTTAACTTTTTAGGTATATCCTTGGGTATGGTTGCAGCTACAATTGAATTAATATCCAACTTGTTTGCGCCAATTGAGAACCTTGGTATGGAACTTCAAAATATTCAACAGGCCATATCTGGAATTAAAAGAGTAAATGATTTTTATAATGAAGCCGAAGATGATTATAAGGAACAGGACTTAAAGGCTGAGGATATGATATCAAATCGTGAGGATGTGCAATTGTCTTTCAATAATATTAGCTTTCAGTATGAAGAAGGTGCAGACATTCTTCATAACATTAACCTTAATTTAAAACCAAATGAAAAGGTTACGTTTGTTGGAAGAACAGGAGTTGGTAAAACAACCTTATTTAAGCTCATAATGGGGCTTTTGAAACCAACTAAAGGCAGTATTACAATAAACGGAGTGGATGTTTACAATATACCAAACTCTGAAAAACGCAAGATCTTTGGGTATGTGGATCAAAGCTTTCACGTAATTAAGGGTACTGTAGCGGATCAGATCAGTTTACAAGATGGGAGTATTACAAGAGAACAAGCAGAAAAGGCTCTCGATTTTGTGGGACTTAAGGATTATGTTGAGTCATTAGAATATGGTATGGATACGATAGTAAACAGTGATAATCTCTTTTCACAGGGACAAAAACAACTTCTTGCAATCGCCAGGGCTATAGTAACCAATCCTCCTATCCTCCTCTTAGATGAAGTTACGGCAAACCTTGATTCAATAACGGAAGAAAAAATAGTGTCAGTACTTAAGAAGGCAAGCCATTCTCATACTATATTGTCAATATCTCACCGCCTATCTTCAATGATAGCAAGCGATACGGTAGTTATATTGGAACATGGTAGAATTAAAAATGCTGGCTCGCCGGAAGTACTTCTAGAAAGCGATGATTGGTATCGTAGTCACATTGCACTTGAGAAGTTGACTTGGAGTTAGAAATAGATATATGAATAACGAGATGCTTCAAAACTGAAACACGCCCAATGCAAGGCGTGTTTTTTCTTTACTTATCTTTAATATGACAGACTGCTGTCATATTAGATGTTGTATTATTAGTGTGCTATAGGGAAAAAGGAAATCGTGGTTGTACTTAGGGTTGTATCAAGTTTAACTATAGTGTTGATGTTAAACGAATAGTGAAGAAATAATAAATAGGAGAGATAGTATGGAACAAATTATTAGATGGTTATTAGAAGACAAAAATCCAGAGATTCAATATAGAACAATGCTTGAGTTGTTGGAAATGAAAAAGGATGACACCGAAGTAAGAGATGTTAAAAATACCTTATTATCTTCGGAGGTATTTGATAAAGTATATCAAAAATTGAAAATGGGTAAGAAATGGGAGACTTACAACGTATTATCTGCATTTGCTGAATTTGGTCTGACTAGAGAGGATATTGGTATAGAACTGGACGGATATGTAAACGCTCTTATTGAAGAAACTGAGTTTCAAATGATGTGTGGGGAAGCCTTGTTACTGCGCAATTTAATATTGCTGGGTTATGGGGATGAACCAAGAGTTAGAGAAGAAGTATCCCATGTGTTTGAAAAGCAAAAGCCTGACGGTGGCTATGGCTGCCTTAGTAAAAAGCCTAAAATAAACTTGGCTAAGGGTTGCTACCGTCAGACAGGTACATATCTATTATTGGCGGCAGCTCTAAAGAAAAAAGGATACGCTATGCCACAACAGGAAAAAGAACTAGTAAATTATTATTTGAATCGTGAAGTATTATACGCCAACCATGATCATAATGCTTTTGTAGTGCCTGACTTAGCCGGTACCTTTTATCCTCTTGATCCTGTAAAAATTGGATTGCAAATGGCCATGTATTCACTTAGTGTGCTAGGCTATGGTGCCGATGAAAGGTGCAAAAAAGCATGGACTGTACTAGATAGCAAAAGAGATGGGGATGGACATTATATTCTTGATAAAGCTCTGTCTAAACCAGTCTATAAGATTGGAAAGGTTGGCAATCCCAATAAGTGGGTAACTCTTTACGCATTATTAGCTAAAAAAGATATAAGCTATTAAGTGTGGTAATATGATGAAGATTAATTCATATATATAATAGTAAAAACATGAGATATGGTATAAATATGATAATTTATGTAGTACAGGTTGGTGATACAATTACATCAATTGCTAATAAATATGGAGTTTCAGAAGCTAGAATAATTCAAGAAAATGGATTACATAATCCAACTGATTTAGTAATAGGGCAAACAATTGTAATTACCTATCCGCAAAAGATATATGTTGTAAAAGAAGGAGATACTCTATCTGATATTGCATTAAATCAAGGAATATCAATCATGCAATTATATCGTAACAATCCATTTCTTTGGGAAAGGGAATATATTTATCCTGGTGAAGAACTTGTAATTAGTTATAATACATTAGCAACAATTACAACAAATGCCTATGCATTTCCTTATGTTAATATGAACGTTCTAAAGAAGGCATTACCGAACTTAACCTATCTGTCAATATTAAACTATAAAACATTGAAAAAGGGCGAGATTGAATCATTCTATGACGATACCGAATTGATTAAGACTGCCAAACAATATGGAGTAGCGCCAGTGATGCTTGTGACAAGTATTACATTTCAAGGTGTAAGGAATCCAGAAATGATTTATGAAATACTCTTAAATCCAGAGTATCAGGATAATCATGCACAGAATATGATTAAAGTTATGAAGGAAAAAGGCTATTACGGGGTGAATATTACCATTACATTTTTAAGTAAGGCTACGGAACAACTATATATAAATTATCTGAAACGAGTTACAGCACACTTTCATAAAGAAGGGTATCCAGTTTTTGTTACAATAGATCCTAATTTTACAATCAAAGAAAATAAACTGTATTTTGAAGAAGTAGATTATTCATTTTTTAATGATTTGGTGGAAGAAGTTTATATTATGAGATTTTTCTGGGGAACTCAATATGTACCTCCAATGCCTGTCAGTTCAGTCGCAAATATTTCATTATATGTAGACTATATGAAGCAAATGATAGACCCTAAAAAAATAAACGTTGGATTCCCGCTATTAGGATACGATTGGACTCTTCCATACGTTGAAGGTTATTCAGAGGGAAATGCTATTACTTTAGATTCTGCACTTGATTTGGCACGATTAATGGAATCAACGATTCAATTTGATGAAATTTCAGAAACACCTAATTATGAGTATAATAATAATTTGGGTGAAAGTATAATTGAGCATATAGTATGGTTTGTTGATGCCAGAACTATTTATGGAATAGTCAATTTAGTTATAGAAAATAATTTGCGGGGAAATGGATTGTGGAATATCATGAATTATAATCCACAGTTATGGCTGATTACTAATTCAAACTGTATTATTGAAAAGGTATTGCCTGAAATGGGTTAAGGAACAACTTATAGACCGTTCATTTTCAGAGTTTCTTTAGAAACTTTCTAATCTGAGAATGAACGGTCGTATTTATATGGCATTACGTATATTATACTGTGTATTAAGTACAAACCAGAATTGAGGGAATTTTTCCATTACATTTAATATGCTAATTCCGCGGAACCCGTATTCAGTAACCAATTTTAACTTTGCATCAACACTTCTTGCATCTTCAAACCATACAATATGTAATATATGATTTGTACTATCTTCATAAAAATAGAATGGTGATTGGGAATAATCATCGTATTGAATAACTGCTTCTTTTTCTATTGCCAAATTAATAGCTGAGTTATTGCTTAGATAATGTACTATCGTTATGCCACTAATCGATTGAAGAGTCCAGTCGTATCCAAAGGTTGGTATCCCGATATAAGTTTTTGCAGGAGGAATCTTGGTGATAGAATAATCAAATACTTGCCTCATCATAGGGATTGGAGCTACTGAAGTTGTTGGTCCTAAGGTTTTGCCCCAGTCATATGTCATAAGTAGAATGGCGGTTGCAGCCTTTCCTAGGCCTTCATAATCATGTCCTTTATAGATTACTCCTGACTGATCTATAATATTTGGAGCTAAGGCTACACATATTTCAAATCCTTCTTTAGCAAGTCTATCTGTTAATTCTTTTATAAAATCAAGATAAGCTGGGCTATCTTCAATCAGAATAAATCCAAAATTGATATATAGGCCAAAATAGTCTTTGACTTTCATATTATTTACAATATTATTGATTAAATGTTCTTGAATGTTCTTACTGCTCAAAATATTGTGAGTAAGCTCAGTACTAAAATCTCCAACATTTAATATAGTTGAAATTAGCATGAGGGGAGCTACTTGATATTCTCGTGCAATCTTTATAATTTCTGTATCATCAATCTGAATCAATTCACCATTCGAAGTTAACCCATAGGTAAAGAGAGTAAGGTATGTTAAGTAAGGTAGTATATATCGTAGTAAATCTTTACTGATATAAGGATAGGCATATCCGTTTGTTGAAATATCACCTATTTTTTCTAAATCATAGTCAATAATTAAGATTTCGCCTGGGTATATATAAGTTCTATCAGAAAGTATTGGATTATTTCTAAGCAACTGTTTTACAGAAATATGATATGTGGTAGCAATGCTATTTAGTGAATCCCCGTCCTTAACCGTATGAGTTTGCTTGGGGTAAACAATAACGATGGACTGCCCTACCACTAAATTATCAGGATTTGTTAATCCGTTGTCTAAAACCAGTTTTTCAACTGACACTTTATAACTTTTTGCTATGGACTTAATTGTATCTCCGGGTTGTACTATGTATGTAATCATAATATCCTCAAAAATCATTTTATTACATTATATTAATAAATTATGATAGTATTACATAAAACCTCTATCAATAAAAAGAATGAAGATAGAAATGCTGGTAATTACTTCATCTTCCGGATAATCGGTTGACATAATATTTACTAGCCAATATAATTTTATTGTAATTAAAAATTGAAAATAAGATTAATTTTTGTGGAGGGAAATAAATATTGTACAGAAAATTATCCTTTAAGATGAAACTGTTAGTTAGTATTTTGCCAGCTGTAATAATTGCAATGTTAGTGTTAAGTTTTACAGCTTTTTTTCAATTTAGGAAAACGATTGAGAAGCAAATTATTGATAACAGGGTAGAAGCAACAAACAAATTATCTGAAAATATTAACACTTGGATTGAGGGAAAACTTCTTGAGGTAAGAAGTGCTGCTAATAGCCCGACAGCGAAGTTAATTCAATCAGATATTAACGCTGTTGATAAATTCAATGCGGATAGAATTCAATTTTTAGATAAAAATTATCCTGGTGAGTACGATAATGCATCTGCTACTTTATTTAATAATGATGGTATATCTAGAGCACAATATTCTAATGGAAAGGCGGTATTAGGTGATGTATCTGAAAAACCATGGTATCAAACCTTAATGAGTGGTGTTCCTTATAACATATCGAATCCAGTAGTATCAAAAGGAACTGGTAAAACTTTAATAGTAATTGGTGTACCTATTAAAAATGAAGCTGACAAATCAATCGGAACAATGATATCAGGTGTAAACCTTTCTTATATTCAAGATAAAGTAAAAGCATTTAAATTCGGAACGAAAGGTTATGGCTTATTAATTGGAAAAGATGGTACGATTCTTGTACATCCAGATGAATCATTAATTATGAAAAGTAATATATCAGATGTGGCAGATTCTAATATGACATCATTGGGTAAAGAAATGATGAAAAAAGATTTTGGTACATATAGATTTACTTCTGATAAGGGTAAATTCATTGTATTTTACAATCGAGTTCCTTTAGCTGGATGGAGTGTTGCAAGTGTAGTATCAGAAAAAGAATTATTTGCTTCTTCTGAAAAAATGATGAATACATTGCTTCTAATTACTTTTCCAATTGTTATAATGATAGGAGCTATCATCATGCTAGTGGCGACAAGAATAGCATCACCATTAGTTAAATTATCTACATTTTCAGAACAAATTGCATTAGGTGACCTTACCAAACAATTAGATTTTAATACCAATGATGAAATCGGGAAAGTCGGAAATAGCTTAAACAATACGGTTGGAAGGCTAAAAGAGATGATAACTGCTATAGGAGATTCAGCGAACGAAGTCAGCATATTATCAAATAGTTTGGTTGTAACGACATCGGAATCTTTAAGAGGAACGGATGAAGTTGCAAGAAGCATGCAGGAAATAGCAGAAGGTGCGGTAATACAAGCTGAAAGTGCAGGCAAAGCATTAACTGGAACAGAAGAATTAGTGAATGCAATAAAAGAAATTTCACATAAATGCGACTATATGATTAATGTTGTGGATGAATCGAAAAAAGTAAGTAGCTCTGGTTCAGAAGGCGTTAAACAAGCTGTTCAGAGTATTGAAGCAATTGCTGCAACAAATAGTTACAATGTAGAACAAACACAAAAATTATTAGAGGAATCCAGAGAAATCGGACAAATAGTAGATGTAATAAATGATATAGCAAATCAGACTAACTTATTAGCACTTAATGCTGCTATTGAAGCTGCTAGAGCGGGAGAACAAGGAAAAGGATTTGCTGTAGTTGCAGAGCAAGTTAGAATACTCGCTGAACAATCAAGTACTGCATCGAATAAAATTTCAGAGCTTATAGGCGGAGTACAAAAGCAAATTGAAATGATTGCAGACAAAATGAATAGCGGTACGAATGAAGTAATACATGGTGTTGATGTTGCAACTTTAGTTGGTAAGAATTTTGAAGAAATAGAGAAGGTATTCGGGGAAATAAATTCAATCGTATTAGAAGTATCAGAAGCTGCAAATATTATGACGGACAAAGCTAACATTACAAATGAGGTTATAAGTAATGTAGCTGCTGTAGCGGAAGAAAATTCAGCTGCAACAGAGCAAGTTACTGCATCCAATGAGGAGCAAACAGCCTGTATGCATCAACTTGGAGATACAACTAGTAACTTAGAAGAATTAGTTGAAAAACTTAAGGGTACAGTAGATAAGTTTAAGGTATAAAGATATGGTTAGGTGTCGAAAGTCTTTTTATGTTTATTGAGTGTATATCGCTTATAATTGTGAATTATGGTTACTTTACCCTCAAGAATCACACATCAATATACACAATTTAGATTGTGTAAGACTTTTGACACTCGAACCAAGATAGATATATTAAATAACATATTAGACCGTTCATTTTCAGATTTCTTTAGCAACTTGCTAAACTGAGAATGGACGGTCTTTTATAGGTTTAAGAATTCAATTATAAGAAGTTAATCTATAATATTCAAGTTATATTCAAAGTTGTTTAATTATGTAATATAAAGGTATATAATAGAAAAGAGTGAAACTATTAGGCTTAAAAAAATAGGATATTATTAGTAGCAAGGTCGAAAAGTTATATTATTCTAACTAGATTTGCAGTAAAGGAAGTGTTGACATTGGACAAGCAAGAAATGAGTAAAAAAGAACTATGGAAAGTGTATCTTTGGACATTAGGTTATTTTAAGCCATATATGCTACTTACCAGCATCTACGTTCTATGTGGAGGAGGTATGATCTGGGGAGAGCTGATGATTCCAAGGAGAATGGGGCATCTAATAGATTACACCATTCCAAAGAAAGACTTAAACATATTGGGAAGACAGATACTCTTCTTATGTGGAATTGTTGTTGTGATATTGATTGCAAAGGCAATCTATCAGCTAATGGAGCAGATTATAGCAAATCATATCATAAAAGATCAGCAGACGGATCTTATGACAAAATTGCAATCACTGGGATATGCTTATTATGAAAAAGTTCCTACTGGTCAGATATTGTCCATATTTGAAAATGCGGTAGGCCAGACGCAGCAGACCTATACATTTTTATTTCCTCAGTTTATTTATGCTATGGCACAGTTTATGGTTCCGTCTGTGGTCCTGATTATGGAACAACCAGTGTTTTTTCTCATTACGATGGTAGGAAATATTATATATATATTTTTAAATAAGGTTGCCAACCAAAGAATTGAGTATTATTTAACAATAGAATCAAGTGCTGCACAAACATCTCAACAATCTTTATACGATGCAATCGAAGCGACGACAGAATTAAAAATGGCTGGAAGCAAAGACTGGATCATACATAGAACTATTCAGGATTTTAAGAAATATAAAACTGCCCGTATGTGGTCTATTTTTTGGCGTCATTTTCGTTATACTACAGTAGGATTGACTTTAACCATATCAACAGTTCTTTTTTACTTTTATGGTTTACAAGAAGTAAGGCAAGGAACTCTGCTGATTGGTGAACTTATTGGTTATAGTTTCTTAATAGGATTGATATCACGTGGATTCTCTGTATTTTTTTATATTATTCCAGCTCAGTACAATGCAATTAATTATGCCAGATACTTGTATGATTTTCTGGCACTTGAACCCGCTGTTAAAAGAAATGAGATAACAGAGCAGGAGCCACTTACCTCATTTGACATTCAATTAGAGAACGTAGGATTTTATTATCAAAAAGAACATCCTATTATAGAGAATGTATCCTGTAATATTCCATTTGTTCAAAAGTTAGCTATTGTTGGAGAAAGTGGATGTGGAAAATCAACCATACTAAAACTAATTGGAAGATTCTATGATGTCACTTCTGGTGATATTAAAATCGGTGGCGTGAGTGTGAAAGAGCTAGGTTTTAATCAGTATCGTTCTTTTTTTGGCTATGTATTTCAGGATACCTATTTATTTCATATGTCAATCAAGAATAATATTCGATTTGGCAAGCCAGATGCAACAGACGAGGAAATTATTGAAGCCGCCAAAATGGCAAAAGCCCATGAATTTATTATGGAGACAGAGGATGGCTATGATACGATATTGGGTGAACGAGGCGTTAGCTTATCCGGTGGACAGAAACAGCGACTTTCTATTGCTCGTATGATGTTAAATGATCCTAAGGTGATTCTGTTAGATGAAGCAACCTCAGCCTTAGATAATGCAACTGAATTAGCTGTAAAAGAAGCATTAGAGAAATTCACAATTGGTAAGACCGTAATTACGGTAGCCCATAGACTATCAACCATTCGGGATTATGATTCTATTCTAGTATTGGATGCTGGTTATGTGAAAGAACAAGGCTCTTATGAGGAATTAATGAGCAGTAAAGGGCTTTTTTATAATCTAGTAATGCGAGGTATGCAGGATGAAAAATAATATATTTTATGTTTTTCGATATATGAAGCAAATGTATTGGTTACTCTTGGGGTATGCAGCCATTATATTAGAGTGCGTAACACCAATTATTGCAACGTTATTGCAAAAAGATATGATTGACCGTGTTTTTTATCAAAAGCAATATGAAGCTTTTTTAAAAATCATTATGCTGTACGCCATTTTCTTTTTTGCTCCTAGACTCATGTTTACAGTTCGAAAAGTAGCATTTTTTCATCTTAGTTATGAGTTACAGATGTCTCTTACAGAAGCATTTCTTGAAAAAATATACAATATGCCAACAGCAGATTTTGTGAAAGAACACGTGGGAGAACTTTTGAATCATATTCGTACGAATGTAGCTGATGCAGCAGATCTAGCAGTGAATCAAATCTTATCAGAAGCAGTGAAAAATGTGCTTACTGTAGCTTTGTTGATTTATTTCATTGGAAAGATTAATGTATTTATGCTTTTTATCGTTGTGTTTGTTACCTTTTTCTATTATGGACTGCTTCATATCTTTGGTAAGAAAACGAAGGATTTCTCACAAAATGTGAGAGAGCAGAAAGGAAAGGTTTCCATTACCATTGAGGAAAGTGTATCTTCCATCAGAGAAGTAGTAGCTTATCATCGTGAGGCTTGGCAGTTAGAACGATATCATAAAACCTTTGGTGAATATTTTGCAACAATACTAAAGCAAGGATTTTTCCAATGCAAAGTAATGTTTGTAAGTGCACCATTTTTATATGGTACAAAGCTTATATCTATTTTGTGTGGTGGTATCGGTGTGATACATAACACGATTTCTTTAGGGGAATTTGTAGTAGGCTTTACCTTTGTGGATCAGCTTGTAACGGAGCTTGGTTTGTTATTTGATCAAGGTCTTAATTTCAAGAAGTTTGAAGCGGCGGTTGAAACTGTGCAATCCGTGATGAACAAAGAAGATGCGAGTTATGGAAAAGAAGAGGTAAAAGAGAGGGTGCAATCCATTTGCTTTCATGGGGTTACTTTTGCATATGGAAGGGACAAGGACCCAGTTATAAAAGATCTTTCCTTAGAACTGCCTGTTGGTAAGAAGATAGCTCTTGTAGGGTTAAGTGGAAGTGGAAAGTCTACCATTGCACAGCTTCTAACTCGTATGTATGAACCGGACCAAGGAGAAATTACTATGAATGGAATTCCATTATCTAGGTACGGGGAGCAATACACCGAGAAGGTATCCATTGTATTTCAACAACCTTATTTTATACCATCCACAATTAGGGAAAATCTAACGTTCGATAAAATGTTTTCAAATGAAGAAATAGAAAAGATTTGTTCAAAAATGCTGTGTCATGAATTTATTAAACAGTTTCCAGAACAGTATGAAACCTATATTGGAGAACGGGGAGCCATGCTATCAGGAGGACAAAAGCAACGTCTGGCACTTTCTAGAGCTATGCTAAGAAATACCGATGTCCTTATATTAGATGAAGCGACCTCTGCGCTTGATACAGAGACGGAGTATCAGGTGCAAAAGAATCTGGATCAGTTGCGAAAAGGTAAAACAACCATTATTATTGCCCATAGATTATCTACCATACAGAATGCAGATATTATTTATGTATTAGATAAGGGGCAGGTGCTAGATTCTGGTTCTCATAATGAACTTCTTACGACATGTAAAGCTTATCAAGAACTGTATATGCTGCAACAACTTGCATAATCTATCTATTATCAAAGAAGAAAGAGGTAATGAAATGAGTCAATATATGTTTAAGGATACAATTATTGATTATGAACGTGTTGGTGTAGGTATACCAATCCTGTTTTTGCATGGTTGGGGGATGGACCGTAGAATTATGTCAGGTTGTTTTGAACCTATTTTTCAAGAGTTTCAAGATACAAGAGGATTATACAGCCGTATATACATTGATTTACCTGGAATGGGCAAGTCTCATGCTGGACCTAGTATTAAGAATTCGGATGATATCTTAGAAATATTACATCTATTTATTAAAGAAGTAGTGTGTGAAAAATTTATTCTAGTAGGAGAGTCATATGGTGGTTATTTAGCAAGAGGTTATATTAATCAATATCCTGATATGGTAAAGGCAATCATTATGCTATGGCCATTGGTATACCCTGGTTATCAAAAAGGTAGAATCGAACCACTTAAAGTAATGCAAAGGGACGATGAGTTTTTACAGACACTTAGCAAGGAACAATATGATAGTTTTACATATATGAATGTAATTTTAACAAAACCTGTGTGGGAGTTATATCAAAAGGACATTCTGCCAGCAATTGAAGAGCAAGACAGACATTTTTTAGAGGAAGTCTTAGACGGTGCATGTTCTTTTGATGTAGATCAATTGGATGCACCATATATGAATCCTTGTCTTACTATTGTGGGCAAGCAGGATACGGAAGTAGGATACAAAGATCAGTTTGAGCTGATGAATCAGTATCCAAATGCAACTTATTGCGCGATTAATAAGGCAGGGCATAATTTGCAAATTGAACAACCAGAGTTATTTAGAAACATAGTAAAGCAATGGTTGATGGATATAAAATAAATATTAATAAGTTTATCATTACATAATAGTTTCGTTATATTATTTTTTAGTATAATTATGTGTTACAAAGGTATACTAAAGCATTAATGGTACATTTTAGTACTATGCAATGGGAGATGTTATAAGTGAAAGATTATGGAGAATTTGATTCAAAATTAATAAGCTATGGGAAATTAGAAAATGTCCTGAATTCGAATAGAACTAAAATATTACGTTATCAACAAGAAATATGGCATGAAGGTATAAAGGAGCATAAAATAGTATCTGCACCCGAGATAGATATTCTTAATAATAAAGTACGAGTTCAAATAGAAAAATGGAATGAGAAGTGGAATGTAATTGAGGAAAAAAAACGTATCGAGAATATAAAAAAAGTTAGTTTAGAAGAAGCGGCTAGAAGAACGAAAGAAGCAGAAGAAAAAATAAGCGAAATTGAGAATATATTAATTGATACTTTGGAAATTAATCACATTATAAATTGGCATGAATTAAAGGATTATAGTGAATTTAAAGGGCCAAATTTAATTAAACCATCTGAACCAGTACTTGCTATCTTACCAATTTATCCTGATAAGAATGCTCCTGAATTTCAGCCTCAATTTAATATATTTACTAGTTTATTCAAATCTTTTAGTGATCATGCAATTATGGAAGCAGAAAAGAAGTATAAAATAGTATATGATGAAATTGATATTATATATAAAGAAAAGGAACATTTAAATAAGCAATTGTTAGCGCAATATCATCAGAGCATAGAAGAATATGAGAAAAAGTCACGTGAGTTAAAAAAGCAGAAAGAATCCTATAGATGCAAACAAAAGGAATTCAATTCAAATATTGATAAATTTAAAGGCCAATACTTAAGTAATGAAACTAATGCTGTAATTAAATACTGTAATATGGTTCTTGATAATTCTGTATTACCTGATTTTGTTAATAAAGAATATGATATTGGCTATAATACAGAAACAAAAATACTTATTATAGATTATATGCTACCAGATATAGAAGCATTTCCTAACATTAAAGAAGTGAAATATATAGCTACCAAAAATGAACTTAGTGAGATTTATTTCAATAAAAATGTTATTGAGAAATTATTTGATTCGACAATATATAAATTAGTTTTACGAGTATTGTATGAAGAATTTCAAGCAGATGTTGCAAATGCTTTAGATGCGATTTCATTTAATGGATGGATTAATTATATGAATAAAGCTACTGGTATACGGGAGGATGCTTGTATCATTAGTCTACAGGTGAAAAGAGAGGAGTATAAAAATATTGATTTAAAGAACGTAGACCCAAAAGCTTGTTTTAAAAATTTAAAGGGTATTGGAAGTTCAAAACTTGCGGGTATAACACCAATAAAGCCGATATTAATTATGAATAAAGAGGATAAACGTTTTGTTGAATCCTATAACGTAAGCAACCAATTGGATGACTCAACCAATTTAGCTGCAATACCTTGGGAAGATTTTGAACATCTTATTAGAGAATTATTTGAGAATGAGTTCTCGTCTAATGGTGGAGAAGTAAAGGTTACTCAGGCAAGTCGGGATGGGGGAGTAGATGCTGTTGCATTTGATCCAGACCCAATAAGAGGCGGTAAAATAGTAATTCAGGCGAAACGATATACGAATACGGTGGGGGTATCTGCTGTACGAGACTTATATGGAACGGTTATGAATGAAGGAGCTACCAAAGGAATCTTGGTAACGACAGCAGATTATGGTTCAGATGCTTATGAATTTATTAAAAATAAACCGTTGACATTGCTTAATGGCGGAAATTTACTACATTTGCTTGAAAAACACGGTCATAAAGCAAAAATAGATTTGAAAGAAGCTAAAATTCTTAATGCTGCAAATTGAAAGATATAAATAAGATAAATTAGTATGTATACCTATAAAAAAAGAGCCAGAGAATCGGAGCGTGAGAGCGCTTTAATTCTCTGGCTTTTGTGAATGTAATCTGTATACTAATCTATTATTATTGGCAAAGGGCCCTAGCAATTTCCTCTGCATTTTGAAAGTCCGCTTCTTCTGGATTCCAAAGAGATTTAGCTTCTGCATCTACCACCATGAATCCTGCATCTGTCAGGCGTTCGCGAAGGACCTTTGTTCCCTCTCCACCCCATCCGTAACATCCAAATACAGCTGCCTTTTTATCTTTATATTTCAACTCTTTTAGAAATTCAAGCCACCCGCCTACAGATGAAAGGATGCTACCGTATACGGTTGGAGATCCAAGAGCAATTGCTTTTGATTTAAATACTTTTGTCATAATATCATTTTTATTTGTCTTGGAAATATTATAGATTTTCACCCTAGTATTTGGTGAAATCCGCGCGATTTCTGCGCTGATCTTATGTGCCAACTGTTTCGTTCCATCCCACATCGTATCATAAACAACGGTAATCTGATCCTCCTTATAGTTTTGGGACCACTCATAATATTTTTCTACTATTTGTAATGGATTCTCTCTCCAAATAGAGCCATGGCTAGTTGCAATGATATCAATGGGTAGATTCAGCCCTTGTATTTCTTCAATTTTCTTTTTCACTAGGGGTGAAAATGGGGTTAGGATATTAGCATAGTATTTAATAGCTTCTTCCCATAGCATGCACTGATCAGCCTTATCATTAAATAATTCTTCTACAGCAAAATGCTGCCCAAAGGCGTCATTTGAGAAAAGAATATTATCGCCTGTCAGATAGGTGGCCATGCTGTCGGGCCAGTGAAGCATTCTCATTTCTACAAAGACCAGTTTCTTTCCATTGCCAATGTCAATGGAATCCCCTGTTTTCACCACTTGATAATTCCACTCCGGATGGTGATACTGTCCAGTGAGGGATTTTACCCCGTTTGCTGTACAGTAAATAGGAGTGTTTGGTATCTTCTCCATCAATGCAGGAAGAGAGCCACTGTGATCTACTTCTCCATGATTGGCAATAATATAATCGATTTCATTTAAATCAATCTCTTTTTCTAGGTTGTCAATGAATTCCGTTGAATGTGGCTTCTACACCGTGTCAATGAGAACATTTTTTTCTTCTTTAATTAGGTAGGCATTCTGGCTTGAACCGTGGTTTATGGAGTAGTCTGCTCCATGGAAGGATTCTAGCTCCCAGTCAATAAAGCCCACCCAGTAAACATTATTTTTTATCAGTTTTTTCACTTTATATTTCTCCTTCATATTTTTCCAACGATAGTTTCGGTTGTAAGGTTAGTTTAACCAGAAATGTGAATAAACCATAAGGAATTTTTACTTTTGATCTATTTTCCAAAACAGGTGACTATTATGATAAAATATATTAACAAGATGACATCTGGATAAAATGTCTTAAGACATGTCACTTTGATGTCACATAGTATATGTATCATTTGGTTTTTGATGAGTAAGTATGAAATTAATTACATTATTATAATATTATATAGGGTTGGTGGAATAGTAATATGAAAAGAAACTTATTAATAGTGGAAGATGATCCAAAAATCAGAAGGTTATTAACTGTTTATTTTAGAGATGAAGGGTTTAATATTTTAGAAGCAGAGACAGGGGAGGAGGCGATTCGAGTTTTTCAAAATGAAAAAATTGATCTTGTTTTTCTTGATATTATGTTACCTGAAACGGATGGATTACGTGTTTGTGAGATTATTAGAGAAACATCGGACGTACCTATCATCATGTTAACTGCCAAATCACAGGAAGAGGATAAGCTTAGAGGATTTGAGTATGGAGCAGACGAATATGTTACTAAGCCATTCAGTCTAAAAGTTCTTGCAGCTAGAGCACAAGCAATGATGAAAAGAGTAGAGGGAAAAGTCAGTAAAAACGGTAGTATTTTTAGAGCAGGTGGACTAATGGTTGACCTAGCAAATGGTGAAGTACAAATAAATGAGGTTCCTGTTATACTGACTCAAAAAGAAATCAACCTACTTATTTTGCTTATTCATAATAATGGAATTATTCTTTCGAAAGAACAAATACTTGATAAAGTATGGGGGTTTGACTATGATGGTGATCCAAGAACAGTAGATACTCATATAAAACGACTCAGACAAAAACTGAAAAATCAGAATATTTATATTAAAACACTACGTGGCAGAGGTTATTGTTTTGATACAGATTTATTGAAGTATAAGGATTAATATTTTATAGGAGAATCTCATGTTCAAAAGAAAAATAACATTAAAATTATATTTAATTATAGCATTTTCCATGATATTTTTAGTAGGAATTGCTATTGTAGCTCAGCTGTTTATTGTTAGTAGAATGAATCTTACTGAATATACGAAAGAGCGTGTAGATGTTTTAAATGCTCGAATGGAATCAATGGTATCCCAGTATAACAAAATTCCAGTTACTAATGACAAGCAAAAATATATAGATCTCTTAAATGAATATGAGGAACAGAATTCAGCTTACTATTATTTCATTGATAATTCCTATCAAATAAAATATCAATCGAAAGAAGCAGGTAAACTGGATAAAAGTTATATCAATAATATTATAAAGAGGATGCGTAACAATAAGGAATCGTTAAAGTGGGGATTCGATTTTAGAATCAATGGATTATTTAATCTACCCTCCAAATATATAGCCGTTTGTATGCCAATTTATCAAACCTCTAACAGTGATTATGCGATAGGATATGCTGTTGCAGTTACAAAGGAGGTATATACAAATAATAACTATCTGATATTAAGACAGTATAGCTTCTATTTATTTATTCTAGTGATCCTAATAGCATCCATTTTAGGCTTTGTCTTTTCCTTTATCATAACTCGTCCAATTCTTAAAATACGAGATACAGCAGCAAGGATGATTAACCTTGACTTTACGGAAAAATGTGATTATAGGGCAAATGATGAAATAGGTGATCTTTCAAATAGCATCAATTTTCTTTCTGAAAAGCTAAATGATACTATTATCCAGTTAAAGCAAGCGAATGAAGGTCTTAAAGGTGATCTAGATATGCAGAGAGAGATTGACCAAATGAGGAAAGAATTTATTGCAGCAGTATCCCATGAGTTTAAGACACCGTTAACGTTAATTCGAGGCTTTAATGAGATGATTATAGAGAAAAGACTGAAGGAAGACGAACTTTTGGAAGCACAGGGTATTATTATGGATGAGGTTGATCGAATGGATAAACTGGTACAAGAATTACTTGATTTATCAAGGCTTGAATCAATCACCTATGAATTGAATCAGGAAAGATTTAATTGTACGGAATTCCTAAGAATGATTGGAAATAAGTATAGCACTATGATGGAAGAAAGAAATATTATATATAATAGTGAACTTGAGAATAAAGCAGTATGGGTATATGCGGATAAAAGTAGGATCGAACAGGTAGTTATGAATTTTATTACAAATGCAGTGATTCATACACCTGAGAATAAGACAATTACGTTAAAAGCAGAGACTCAAAATGGATATATTATAGTTTCAGTATGTAATGAAGGAAGTCACATTAACGAATCAGAGATTCATAAGATCTGGGAGAAATTTTATCGTGAAGATAAATCAAGAAGTAAAAAAACTGGTGGTACAGGGCTTGGTTTAGCGATATGTAAGCAGATTCTTGAGAAACATGGAAGCTTTTATGGAGTTCAAAATACAGATAATGGAGTTCGATTTTATTTTATGTTAGAAGTGAAAGATTCTTAAGATATGTCACTTTGTCGTCACGTAGCATCTTTACAATTTGCTTATAAGTTAGCAAATTGTAAAGATGCTTTTTTAATTCATAGGAAACTTCTTCGAGTTTCCTATGAATTAAAAAGCACTCCGTGCAGGATGCACACAAGCGCGAAAGGAAGATGTCGCTAATGCGACCGCGCTTGGCGCGAGAGTTTGCATTGCAAACTCATTATTCATTTAAAAAATAAAATAATTAATATTACATTTAAAAAATGGGATTAATTAAGAAGGGAGAGTACTATGCCAAAAAGTATGAATCAGGATATCAATAGTTTAAGTATAAATAAAAGTTACTATATCAATGGATTAGATGGACTTCGAGCTTTTGCAATATTATCTGTTGTATGTTACCACTTTGGTTTTAGTTTTGCTTTTGGTGGATTCCTTGGTGTTGATGTATTTTTTGTAATATCAGGTTTTCTTATAACATCTAATATTTTAATGCTGAATAAGGAATCTAATTTCAATTTACCTATGTTTTGGATTAGGCGTATTCGAAGATTGTTGCCAGCTGCCTACATAATGATACTTACTATTTTTTCTTGGACAGCTATTTTTAACTCTAATTTAATAACAAAAATGAAAGGTGATTCAGTGGCTTCTATTTTCTATATGAGTAACTGGTGGCTTATTTTTCATAAGGTATCCTACTTTGATAGCTTTCAATCACCTTCTCCATTTAAAAACCTTTGGTCTTTAGCAATAGAAGAACAATTTTATATGATATGGCCAATTGTTTTGATCACAGGAATTACACTTTTCAAAAAGCAAAAGAATCTTTCAATTATTATATTTATGACTGCAATATGTTCTGCAATATGGATGGCAATCGTATATCAGCCTTTTGAAGATCCCAGTCGTGTCTATTATGGCACAGATACCCGTGCTTTTGAACTTCTAATAGGAGGGTGTTTAGCTGTGATCTATCCTGTAAATAATTATCGTATAAGAAGATTTGCTATAAGACAGCGACAAAAATTAAATATAGTAGGTACAATTTCATTTGCTATTCTTATTTTTAGTGTCCATTTAGTAAAGGAATATGATCCTTTTCTATATAGAGGTGGAATGTTTTTCATTGGCTTGAATACAGCTGTATTAATCGCGTGTATTAGTAGCCCAGGAAATTATCTGGGACATCTTATGGCCTGGAAGCCTTTAAGCTATATAGGAAAGAGGTCTTATGGTATTTATCTTTGGCATTATCCAATCTTTATCTTAAGTACTCCAGCATATGAAATTGGAAACGCTAATTACTGGCGAGTGGCATTACAACTGATGGCTACACTTATTATTGCTGAGATATCATATCGCTTTATTGAAATGCCAATACGTAAAAATGGTTTTAGAGAATATTTTAGGAGGTTTTTAATTATGAAAGGAATTAAATCAAAATGTGTAATATTCGCAAGGTGTATTACTATGGTACTAGTTATCGGTATGGGAATTATTTCTATTACAGCGTGTGCTAGAAGTTCAGATGATAGTCAACAACAGAAAGAACAGAGAAGACAAGAAATTGCAAGTGTAGTTATGTCAAGTAAAGATACCTATACTAAAAAAAGCAAGACAAGTTCTAAAGCTTCTTACAATAAAATACTAGCTATTGGAGATTCTATCATGCTTGATATATCTACGAGTCTTAATAGAAAATATCATAATATTACAATTGACGGTAAAGTGGGAAGACAATTAATCCAGGCAGTTAAATTAGCACCTAAATACTCAAAATTTAACACAAAAAACAGTGCAGTTATCTTGGAACTTGGAACAAATGGACCGTTCTCAGATAGTAAGATTAATAAGTTGCTGAATTCTTTTTCGAAAGCACATGTTTACTTAGTTAATACACGTGTTCCACGCCAATGGGAAAAAGATGTTAATAAGATGTTAAGGAAAAAAGCAAAGGAAAGAAAAAATGTTACATTAATAGATTGGTATTCTGTAGCAATTAAGCATCCAGAATATTTTGCATCGGATGGTGTACATTTACAACCGAAAGGTGTCAAGGCATTAGTAACTCTTATTAATAAAGCATTAAAGTAAGGGTGAAAATTAAGAATAAGCCTTTCTGATCTAAAATGGAGGATGGTAATGAAAAAGAAAAGAAAAAGAAAAATTAAAATTTTAAAGAGTATGGGAATTATCCTAGCAGTATTTGCTTTAGTAGCAGTATTTTTAACTGAGACAAGTCCTGGGAGAAAAATAATATATAAGTTAGCAGCACATTATATTCACTCCCAAGTAAAAGTAGAAGATAATCATAAAGTTGGGAGTTCAAAACAGTTACCAGTATCAAACCTAAATGATATTGGAAGTGGTCAATATCCAGTAAGACATGATAAAGATGTAATAAATATTTTACTCATAGGTATTGAAGAAATTGGTGGTGCAAGAAACACGGATTCCATGATTATTGCGTCTTTAAATACTAAGAAAAATACCATTAAACTAGTATCACTGATGAGAGATAGCTATGTGGAGATTCCGGGATATATGAATAATAAGCTTAATTCTGCTTATCCAAAAGGTGGAATCAACTTATTAGTAGATACAATAGAGAAAAACTATAAAATAGGAATTAATGGTTATGCTAGTGTTAATTTTAATGATTTTGCCAACATAGTTGACTTAATTGGTGGGGTAAAAGTAGAACTGACTAAGGTGGAAGCAGATTATTTAAATAGAACCAATTATGTATCCAATCGTAAATATCGAAATGTAAGAGAAGGAGTAAACATATTAAACGGTAATCAGGCTCTTGGATATTGCAGAGTTCGTCATGTGCCTACACTTGGAAATGTAGCCGATGATTTCGGTAGGACGTTAAGACAGAGGAGAGTAATAAATCAGATATTTAAGAAATGTACAGCCTATGATCCAATTAAGCTTATTGGCGTTACAAAGGAAGGGTTGGGTTATATTACTACCGATCTGTCAGAAGATACCATAGAACGATTTCTTGAGGAAGGAATTGAAAATAAAATCAATAACTTAGATACATTTCGATTACCAGTGGATGGTGCCTTCGAAGGTCCAAGAAAATATCTGAATGTTACATATCCTCTTGTGTATGATTGGAATGAGAATATCAAGAAACTATTTATGTATCTCTATGGTGATACCGAGACAGAAGCAACGAATCATCTAGCAGAATTGCAGCAGTAAAAATAAGATATTGCGTCACCTTGATGTCACATAGCACTAGTACAATCTGGTTCATATGTTAGTAAAATGTGAGATTGAATGAAACATATAATGAGAAATTAAGTAAAAAAGGGGATGAAATGCCACCATGAACAGGAAATTAAAATTAAAAAATTATGTATTATTGCTGCTATCGCTTGTATTGTTATTAGGAGCCACCACTTTAGGGTTTGTCAGAACAGATGTTGTGAATGCAGCTAAAAAATCTGCATCTCCACAAGTTTTAAAACTTGACCATAGTGTCGCATCTATGACAGAGAAACGTACATTCAACGCTACATTTACACTCCCAAAGGATGTTAGCGTAAAGAGCATAAGCTGGACATATGGTGGAAAACCTTTGTCTCAGTGGAAAAAATATAAAGAACGAAGCTATGACGGTCCTTCCTTTATAACTGTTCATAACATAAAGGTAACCAGTGGCAGAGTTCATGCAAAAATCACATTTGATTTACCATATGATACTTCTAATTTGAATGAACCAAGATTACAACGACCTTTATACAAATCCTTATTGGGTACATATAACCTTGCAGTCAAGTCGAAGGGACGAGTAATTGCGCAGAATTCTATAAAGTTGACACCTTATGATAGCTACTATAGTTACATGGATTTAAAGACAGAAATTGATTCAATCACAGCACAGGCAGCTAAGAAAAATCACAGATATATTAAGACTACCTCGATAGGAAAATCTGTTGAAGGACGTGATATTTACTTAACTATTCTTGCCAAGGATAAAGCAACTATTGATAAGTATCAGAAGGTGATACATCCAGCTATGTTGAACAATCCTAAGAAGTTGCAAGAGAAAATTAATTCAGGAATCCTTAGCGATTATCAGGTACCAATTTGGTTGAATAATATTCATCCAAACGAAACCCCAGGAGTCAGTGCAATTCTTAACTATTTTAAAGCTATGGCCTTAGATAATAAGGTTACATATAATACAATAAAGTCAAAAATGAAGTCTAATAAGACAACTTTGAAAATAGATGATGCACTGAAACATGTATTTTTCATTTTCGTTTATACGGATAACCCAGATGGACTAGAACATGGAACAAGATATAATGCTAAGGATTATGATTTGAATCGTGATAATACATATCAGACGCAGCCAGAAACTCAAGCTGTAACGGAACAAATCGCAAAATGGTCACCCATTTCATTTTTGGATATGCATGGATTCGATGGGAATTTCCTGATTGAACCATGTACTCCGCCACATGATCCCAATGTAGAAATCGATCTATTGATGAATCATATGGTAGAACAAGCTAAAGCGATGGGAGAGGCAGGAATTGCAAATACGAAATACAAAAGATACTATATTCCTTACGAAGAACATCAAAAATTTATAAGTGATCCAAAATATGTAACAAAGGGTACAGAGTCAAATTGGGATGATTTATCGGCAGCATATACTGCATCACTAGCCATGCATCACGGTGCCATGGGACATACAATAGAGATTCCAGAGATGAATGAAGAATCGACAAAAGCTTTATTTTATAGTACAGCTGGTGCTACAAATTATGTTATACAGAAGAAAAAGGATTTGTTTTTAAATCAATTAAAAATCTATGAACGAGGAGTGAATAATATCGATGATCATTCTGTTGACCGTTATTTGCTTAATGCAAAAAACGAAGAGATAGGACGTCCACGTATATGCAATCAAAACTTTTACCCAGAATATTACATTCTTCCAATTAATAGTAGCGTTCAAAAAAACCCTTTGGAAGTCTATCGGATGGTTAAGTATCTGTTACGTAATGGAGTTAAGGTAGAACGTTCAACAAAAGATGTAACCGTTGCTGGTATTACTTATCCTGCAGATTCCTTTGTAATCAATATGCACCAAGCTGAGCGTGGATTTGCGAACTTAGTATTGTATGATGGGATAGATGTATCCGACTATAAGTGGGTATCGGGAGAGTTTATTCAGAATTTTCATGATTTGCGGGGATTTGATCGTTATATTGTAAGAGAGGCAAAGGCATTTACGGATAAAACTTCATCAGTCACATCCATATCGATTCCAGAGACTAAAATACCTACTAGTAGTGAATTTGTTTTGATTAAAAATAGTAATAATGACGCAATCAAAGCTGTGAATAGCTTGATTGCAGCTGATAAGACTGTTACGATGCTCACTCAAGGTGGACCAGATTACGAGGCAGGTGATTTCGTGGTATCTTATAAAGATTTAAAGCCAGTGGCTTCCAAATATTATTTAGATGTTAAAACATTTTCTAACACTAAGCCAGATGGAAAGACCCTTAATAGATCTATAGTTGGGGCACTTGGTCAAACAGCTGATGTATTGAAAGAATTGGGCTTTAAAGTAACAGATAATCAATCAGTTGCAGATGTGCTAGTTAATACTTTTGACTCTGACAAGTATGTAAATGAAGGTAAACCTTACATTGCTTTTGGAAACATGGGTATGATGAATATTAAAAATCTGATACCTGAATTCGAATTTAAGGGACCTGAATGGGAAAGATACGAAGGTGTTTTCTTGACAAATGTAAAACAAGATAATGTAATTACTGCACCTTATAATGAACAGGAGTACTTTTACACAATCACAGGTTCTTATATCACGAGTGTACCCAAAACAGCAGAAATACTTGCTCTTATTAGTGATAAGAGTGACTTTTTTAAAGCAGGATGGTGGCCTGGACACGATGCTGCCAGAGGAAAAATCTTAGCTTTCAAGTATAAAGGAGAGAAGAAACAATTAACTGTTTTTGCTAATGATTTGCTTAATGATGGTCATACTCAGAATCAGTATCGATTACTAGCAAACTCTATTTTTGATGCTGGAGCCAATAAAAATGTTACCCCAGAATATGAAAGATAAAGGAAGGACACTTTTAGTTATGATGAATAAAGAAATTGAGAATCCAATTATGCAAGAAAAGCAAAGTTCAAAACGACTCATTGCTCTTGATGCTGCGAGAGGGTTGGCAGTAATTGGAATGTTTATACAGCATTTTGCTCTAAACCAAAGAAATAGCTTTGTGTCTGGAAATACGATGATTTTATTCATCCTATGCTCTGGGATATCCTATTCTATTATGTCAAAACGAATGAGAGAAAATGAAGTAGAGCCAACCGTGTTCCGAGCACGAATATTGGCAAGAACAGTATTTATTGATTTGGTTGGATATATTCTTATCCTGTTAAATGGTCCATTTGGAGTGGTTTTGCCAGCCTACGCAATGTTATTTATATTTGCTTTATTACTAATTCGTTGTTCAACACGCGCTTTGATTCGAATATCATGCATTTTATTTATTGTGAGTCCACCAATTATGATTTTAGGATTAAGCCTGTTTCATGATGTAGCTTTATTAAGTGATATTGCTGGTGGTCCCTTATCTGGACTTGCTTGGGCTCCTGTTTTTGTAGCTGGTATGGCAATTGGGCGTCTTGATCTTCATAATACACGTATTGCATTACGCTTGATCACAATTGGTATTACAATACTGATTCCCTTTAAGTTAATTGCAACCTTTGTACTTCCAGGGGTACTTAAATCTTTTGTGACATGGTATACACATTTTCCAGGCATTACGAATGCTAAGGTAGATCCTTATGCAATCTGGCCTATGAACACGCAACCACCGCAATGGCAAATGTTATTTGTGGATATGCCACAAGGTGGGTCTACCTTTGAATTGCTAATAGGAACTGGAGGATCTCTAATTATACTTGGATTGCTGTGCTTGATATCTAAGAAAAATACTGCTATACTTAAACCTTTTAGTGCAGTCGGGCGTGTAGCATTAACGTTGTACGTAGTTCAATTTGTTATTGCATGGGGATTTAATATCGTTGGAATTGATGTTACGAGTATTGACATTGGAGCAATTTTATTTGGTGATATACTTGTTGCGATAGCGGTCCTTATCGCAGGAGGTCTTCTTACGAGACTTCCTATTGGACCCCTCGAATCTTTGATACGACACTTTGAAGGGTTGTTTAGTAGCCCATCTAGAAGAGATGCTAGTAAAATATAGGTTCTGATGGTAGATTTCTTAATAGCTCATGGTGTTATAAGTTACTGATATTGTAAATTACAAGCTGAGACATAGTTATATTGACTCAGCTTGTTTTTTTGATTATAAAAAACAACGTTATGTTAATTCTTTGATTCTTTGGAGTGCATTAGTAGGAATTGAGTCCTATGGACGAAATATAAATAGTATGATAAACTTCAAAACAATGTGGAATATAGTAATTGATGGAATTAATTACTTAAGAATAATAAAGAATAAATTAATTCTATAGAGATATAAGGAAAGAGGATGCTTTAAGAATGATTTCTTTAAAAGCATCTTTTGTTTTTCATATATAATTTTGAAGGGAAATAGTGGAGGAAATTATGCTAGATATTGTTACATGTTGGTTTTATGATGAGGATTTGATTCATAATGTAGTATTAACAATTTTGTATGGTTGGATTCTATTCCAATTCGGTTTATTAACTTATAAGATGATCAATAGTACAATTCAGACAAAGATAAGTTGCTATTTTCGTAGATTGTTCTTAATGATAGTGATCTATTTCATTCTTGGAGAATTTATTTTTTTGTTGCTTCGAAAAAAGTTTTTTAATAATTGGGTTTCTAGTGGTTGGTTTATGCAAGACATCGTCTTATATATTATATATACCGTTATGATTGTTAGCTGTTTTCTATTCCTGGTAAAACGCGTAAAGAAAATTATTAGGAAAGAGAAGAAAATAATAGAATCGATTTGGGGAGTTGTTTTCATCCTTTTTGCCGAATTTCTAGCAGGTTCCTTTTTTCTGATAGTATTTAACGGTGCACTTAGTAATGTATCAATTGAATTAGAATCCCCAACGATAACAGTAGAAGAAGGTAATCACACGTTAGCTATCAATAAAATGAGAATGGTCCTTCCGAATGGAGTTGAACATGGAGTTACAACTAATGTTGTGAAATTTACGCTAGTAGCGGTTGACTTAGAGAATGGGACCAAGTGCTGGACTCGCCTTTCCGGATGGCAGGAATATATCATAGGAGAGAGCACCAAGGGAATTCTAACTATTAACAATAAAAAAGAAAAGCTCTACTTTATCAACCCGAGGACAGGGAAAGTAGTCCTTACAGAGAAAGAATGGGTAGAAAAAATTCCAGAGTTAAAAGATAATTTAAGTTATAATGAATCTGATTATTACTTAGTGTCAGAAAATGAATTATACTTATATGCACTAGACGGTAAATATTACAGGGTTGATTTGACTAACAACACTTTGATAGAAAGCCCTGATTATAAGGAGATTTTATCGGAAAAATTCGAATCATTAGCTAATATCAACAGATTATCCGAGGAGGATATGCAATGGGTGACAGAGGCTTGTACCAGCTATTATTCGAATCTATTGGATCTTAGCATCTTATGGGCAGAAGATAGGAATTCAGCATTAATCGCATATCATCAAAAGAGAAATGATAAAAATCTAAGGATTTCTATGGTTTCATTAAAAGAGAATTCAATCAAATGGGCAAAGTCAATTGCATATAATCACGCTGGTATAATGAACAACCCTATTTCTGTATCTGAGAAAAATGATTCGTTCTACATAATTTCTAATGGAAACTTATATAAGTTAAGTAAAGATAGTGGAAATATCGATTATATATATCAGTACCGATGGAACAAAGTAAAATAAATGAAAAGTGTATATGATTAAAATTCCATATACTATTAGAAAACATTGAAACTGTAATTAATTAACCTATTATAGCTTGTTATTATATTTTTCGTATAAATATGGCTTCTTGATTATATATTTGCCAGAAAATAGTATATGCTGTTTGACGAACTATATTACAAAACAGTTGACTATTATGGTAAAATATATTGACAAGGAAATGTAAACATAAGTAGAGAACGTCTTGTTATTAAAAATATGAATAAAGTGGAATACATTATATGGAGGAATATAATAATGTCAATGAAAGATATGGAAAGAATGAAAAAATTAATAGAAGAGAAAAAAGCAAAAGGCGGTTATCTTCAACCTGAAAAAAAGCTTGGTTCAGGTAAAGTGGAAAAGAGAAATAAGAATATCGGAATTGATTCAGAGAGAACCAAAAAAATATCACAATAGATATCTTGAAGATAAGGGGGTGTAAATGGAGTAAAATATTCCATTGCGCCCCTTTTTGTGTATGAGCAGAGTAGGAGATGAGAAAATGACATTACAGCAATTAAAATATGTAGTAACTGTTGCAGCAAAGGGGACAATCAGTGATGCAGCTAAAGAACTGTTTGTATCTCAGCCAACCCTGACGAATGCAATTAAGGACTTGGAAAATGAGATGCAGATTACAATATTTAATAGAACGAATAAAGGTATTGTAGTATCTAACATAGGGGATGAATTCCTTTCATATGCAAGACAAGTTCTAGAACAGGCCAATCTTCTAGAACATAAATTCTTAAATGTAGGGAGTCAAAGACCAATATTCTCAGTTTCTACTCAGCATTATTCCTTTGCAGTAAATGCATTTGTAGATGTAATAAGAGAATTTGCAGGGAATGAGTATGATTTTACACTTCGAGAAACACAAACTTATGAAATTATTGAAGATGTAAGCAGGCTAAAGAGCGAACTTGGGATTCTATATACTTCTTCAAAAAATGAAGAAGTAATCAGCAAATTGATAAAGCAGAATGGTTTAGTTTTTGAAGAATTATTTATTGCAAAGCCCCATGTATTTATTAGTTCGAAGCACCCCTTGGCAGAACTAGAAGCAATTAGTTTGGAAGAATTAGAGGAGTATCCTTATCTATCATTTGAACAGGGAGATAACAATGCGTTTTATTTTTCAGAGGAAATCTTAAGTACGCTTGATCGTAATAAAAATATAAAAGTCAGAGACCGTGCAACTCTATTCAATCTAGCAATAGGACTGAATGGATATACCGTTAGTACGGGAGTCATAAGTAAAGAATTAAATGGAGAGAATATTATTGCTAGGCCATTGCTTGTGGAAGAACATATGAGAGTGGGGACGATAAAACAAGCTAATATGGCATTAAGCAGATATGGAAAATCATATAAAGACGCTTTAAAAAAGCATGTTTCTGAATTAACTCATTCGGAATAAACATAACATAAGAATTGACAGATAGAATGAAAAATGTGAGTTGATATAGCTAATAACTATATCAAACTCACATTTTTTTATATTATTCAAATTTAACAAATTAGTTTATAATACATTTCAATCAACGAATTAATCTGACTAGCTAGGAAAATTAATTATTGAAGTTACATAATTGGTTAGTGTGCCAAAAGTTATTTTAAGTTTATGAAGGTATATTGAAAATGAATTTGACACCCTAACCATAATTTCTAAAAAATAAAAAGAAGACAGGAGATAATATTATGAGTAAAAATGCACCTTTTCGATATGACATTGTAGGAAGTTTTTTAAGACCTGAGTATTTAAAACAAGCACGAAATAGTTATACTGATGGAATAATAAGCAAAGAAGAATTAAAAGAAATCGAAGATAAAGCAATTATAGATTTGATTCAAAAACAAAAAAAGGCAGGACTTTCTGTCATTACAGATGGAGAATTCAGAAGAGGTTCATGGCATCTTGACTTTATGTGGGCATTTTCAGGAGTCGGGCATAATAAGACTAAGATAGGAATCCCATTTCATGGGGAACCAGCTTTAATTGATGATACTTATTTAACAGGGAAAGTATCAGTAGATTCACATCCATTTGTAGAACATTTTAAGTTTGTAAAACAGTTTGAAGAAAAGGATATCGTTGCTCGTCAGACAATACCAGCACCTGCTCAGTTTTTATTTCAGATGATTACACCAGATAATATAGAACGAACTAGAGAAATATATTCGGTAGAGGAAGAATTAATACAGGATATTGTGAAGGGATACAAAAAGGTAATTCAAAATTTATATGAGGCTGGTTGTAGGAATATACAGTTTGACGATTGTACATGGGGAGTATGTGTTGATCCGAATGCTTGTCTAATCCTTGGTACAGATGAAAAGGGCTTGCAAAAACACATAGAGAGATTAATATTAATAAACAATCTGGTGATAGAAGGAAAACCAGAGGATCTTGTGATTAATACACATATTTGTAGAGGTAATTTTCATTCTACTTGGGCTTGTGAAGGAGGTTATGGGGTTGTCGCAAAAGAGCTTTTTGCAAAAGAAAAGGTGGATGCTTTTTATCTAGAATTTGATGATGAGCGTTCCGGAGGATTTGAACCACTTCAGTATGTAAGTAAGGACAAAAAGGTGGTATTGGGACTGATTACAACAAAGTCTCCAAAATTAGAAGATAAAGAGTATATCATTAGCAGAATTAAAGAGGCTACAAAGTATGTTCCACTCGATCGATTATACTTAAGCCCACAATGTGGATTTGCATCAACAGAAGAGGGAAATAAACTTACAGAAGAAGAACAGTGGGAAAAATTAAGACTTGTTCGAGAGATAGCCAAGGAAGTATGGAATTGATATGTTTGTAGGAAAGTGGAAGTCTATGTCGATAATCTTGCGATAAAACAATGAGGATTTAGACAAAAAGCTGGCTCTTTGTAAGACGTGTCCTAAATTACATAATTGGATATTTAAAGATGGGGATATTGTATATATTGGATATGCGATATCCCCATCTTTTTGCCTCTGAATATAAAAAAGATGTACAGAAAACATCAATTCTTTCTAATTACCACAACGTAGTTCATAAAAATACTGTACAATAGGATGCTTTAGTTTCATCATTTCTCTCATGTCTTGAAGCCTTTTTTTTCCAACTCTTCGGTCCACCAAGGCGAAGATATTGATTAGTATATCTTTACTTTCAAGACTTTCTTCTATGGGGGTTGATAAAAAAGCATTCGCTGCACCATAAAAATCGGATTTACATAGCACTGCTTGTGCTTCCATCATGTCCTTTGAATAATCGGATATCTTACGTTTTTTTGCTATTACTAACAAACGTTCCTCAGGCACTTTTCCGCATGTTTCCTTCTTGACTCCATCGATGTCTTCTGCACTGATAGAGATTTGAAGGTGTGGGTCATTCTTTATCTCTTGTTCTGTCTGAAACCATCGAATCAGAGTATTCTCATTATTAAAGTTAAGTATTTCTTTTTTATCAACAGTAATATAACATCTTCCTATTTTATCTGGCAGATAACGATAACCTGTAGCACGGTAATCTACCCTTTCAACAAGTGATTGACAAAGGAAGCCCTCCAATTGTTGTTTCATCTTACTCCATTTCATAATGTTGTTGTATCATAATCTATCTGATTAGAATACTTCTCCTTCATTCAATTTCTTCCTTTCGTCCTCTTTAGCTGCTAGTTCATTGAAGATAGATAAAGAGTTCCATATTAAGTTCTTAAAATGTATTATTTCATCAATCTATTCTGTTTATAAGATATATCTAACTAACATATCATAAATAAGAGTATCTAGCAATAATCACATTTTTTAAAGTTGTGAATGGCATAATAAAAATAATGTGAATAGAATATAAGTAATTAGATTGAAGGAAGTTTGGAAAGTGAAAGAACTTAATCCTCAAAAAGTATTTGCGCAATATCGAGATATAATGAAACCATATGAGCCTGTTATGGGCAGGAAATATACTATTACACATTCGGATATAACGGCGGAGCTATTTGTGTTTGTGGCTGGAAATTATGCAGAAGATCAAATTACAAGAATGCGTGACGAGGTAAGGGTTGCTTGGGAGCAAAATAAAAAAGGGATTGCCTTAATTGGTTCGGTTATTGTGGATGGTAAAGGTGTAAAAGGAAATGCTTATATTAGAAATAGTATTTTCTATAACGAAATGCCGACAGCACTTCAAGCCTTACGCCAAGCTGATCGATTTTTGTTTGTTAATAATCCCAATCTTGACAATACACCTGTATTTATTCATTTTATCTCAAGTAATCCTGATTATGACAAAATATATAATTTTGGAGCTATTGGCAGTTATAAGTAAATAGGTTTGAGACACTAAATCTGTCACACGTAATATACTTTAATTAGCGTCAGGGATATACTATAATTATCATTACCGTAAATTGTTAAAATATATAGAAATAAAATATATATTGTTTTATGATATAGTTATTGTCAAATCTTCTTTGTTAGTAAATTAACTCAAGTAGTATATATAGAGAGAAAGAAATAATGAAATCATAATTATGAAATTCAAGGGATAGATAAGAAATCAGGGGCAATCGAAAGATTGCTCCTTTTTGATAGGTAGCAAGTGTGAGAAATATCAAACATATTTGTTATATAAAAGGTGGATCTAGTTGAAATAGAAAATATTTCACACGTTGAATTTAGGCCTGCGAGCAAGTCGCAGGCATGTAGGCTAGTGTGAAACGAAACATTGTATATTTTAAAATTGAAATTAACAAAAAATAGGAGGAATCCATATGTCAGATCAAAAGTGTCAGGAAGAGTACATACGAAGAATTCACAAAGTGCAAGATTACATCGAGCAACATTTAGGACGTTCCATGTCCATAGAAGAACTTTCGAATGCTGCAGGATTTTCCAAATATCATTTTAGTCGGATATTCCAGGGAATGATACATGAATCTTTAGGCCATTATGTAACCCGGATTCGTATGGAGAATGCATTGTTTCTATTGGCACATCGGCCAGATAAGAATATGACGGACATTGCCTATGAACTAGGGCTTTCTGATTCAGCTGTATTTACAAGGGCGTTTAAGAATTATTATGGGATTAGCCCAAGAGAGTACCGAAAAGAATATAGCAAGAATTGCAAAGAACCTTTTTTATTGTCTGAGTACAATAAGAACACAGCAAAGAAAGAATGGGAAGGAAATCCGTGTCCTGTAACCGTACAGATTACCATAGAGCATCTGGAGGAGAAACAGATTGCTTACGTAAGACATACAGGTACTTACGAGACATTAGCGAAGGAGTATGAGAATCTGATTCAGACATTGTTTGTTCATGCTAGTAATCAACACCTACTGGTGGATGGTCAGAACTGGGTTCTTGCTATGTATCATGACAATCCTGAGTTTGGAGAGGAGAGTCAGTTTCGTACCAGTCTGTGTCTAACGGTGCCAGAGGATATTCCAATACAGGAAGACGGAATCCTTGGAAGGATGAAGTTAGAAGGCGGTTTGTATGCAGTTGGACATTTTCAGATTGAGAGGGAACAGTACGCTGATGCGTGGAATTACATGTATCAGGAGTGGATCTCGGGCAGTGGTTATGTTCCAAGAGGCTACAGTCCATTTGAAGTATATCGCTATGTTCCACATGTCGATGAGGAGAGACAAATTCACGAGGTTGACATCTACGTTCCTATTGAACCCATTCATTTCTAGGGCATCTTTTAAAGATACCTTGTATGCTGAATTCGATTCCGAGGTGAGTAAATGGAAGAAATTAAGATTCAAGGTGCACGAATCCATAATCTAAAAAATATTAGTCTAACAATTCCTAAGAATAAACTAGTGGTCATTACTGGAATCAGTGGTTCAGGTAAATCAAGTCTTGCATTTGATATCTTGTTTGAAGAAGGCAAGAATCAATATCTAAGTTCGATTGGCATTCTGGCTGGACTTGATAGAGAGGACCGTTTCGATACGATGGAAGGAATCGGTCCAACGGTGGCGGTTCGCCAGAATACTATAAGACAGAGTAATCCTCGTTCTACTGTAGGTACAAAGACAACAATTCTTAACCAATTGGCTCTCATCTATGCCAGTGACGGAAAAGTTATGGAAGAGTATTATAAACATCTCTCACCAAGCTTTTTTCTCTATACAACTGCTGATGGCATGTGTCTTAGTTGCCAAGGAAGAGGTTCTTATTATGATATCAATCTAGAGCATCTAATTCCAGATAGAAAAACAACCCTTTCTAAGATCTATGAGAGTCTGCAAGTAACAACTGGTTTCTTACAGCTTCTAAAGAAGAAGTACGGCATGTATTTTGATACCCCATTCTGGGAACTTCCAGATGATATAAGGGGCGAAGTGGTCTATGGAACGTATGATAATGGCAAACAAAGCTACTGTCTGGAGCGGATACTAAGAAATGCCTTTGAAAAAGGTGAGGATGTGGAGGAAGTCTATGAGAAGACCATTTGTCCAGATTGTCATGGTGAACGAATTGGCAAAGAAGCGAGAGGAGTATTCCTTCATGGAAAGCGGATTGGTGAGCTAGGGCAAATGACGCTTACAAGTCTTCTAGATTTCTTAAATGAAATACCAGAGGAAGAACTATCACAATTTAGCAAGAACGTAGTAAAGAAGATGAAGGAGAAATTAAAGCATCTGATCCAGTTTCGTCTAGGACATCTGACTCTTTATAGAGAGATGTCTTCCTTAAGTGGTGGCGAGGTACAGCGTATCTTTCTCCATATTCATCTAGAGTCCAGATTAGATTCCTTGATCTATGTTTTTGATGAACCGATGGCAGGATTACATCCATCCGAGAAGCAAAGTATGATTGAAGCGGTAAAGGAGTTAAGAAATCTTGGAAATACGGTAATTGTAGTAGAGCATGATAAAGAGATGATTCATCATGCAGATTATATTATTGAGATTGGTCCTAGGGCAGGTGTAGAAGGAGGAGAAGTTGTCTACCAAGGCAATTATGAAGAATACAAGAGTGCTGACACTTTGCTTAGCCAATATTTTTATGGAAAACGTTTGATGCCAGAACGGACTGCCACAAGGCATATGTTAGATATATCGGACTGCCTTATCTTGGAACACGCAAATACTCATTATTTAAAAGACTTAACTGTAGCGTTTCCACTTCATGTAATGGTTGGTATTGCTGGATTATCCGGAAGTGGTAAGAGTTCTTTGATAGAGGATACACTATTGAGATGTCTTGCCAGTGCATACAAGAAGAACATTGCATGCAAGAAGGACATTGCAAGCAAAAATAATAAGATAGATGAACTCGAACACAAAAAAGAGTTATCTGGAAAGGGTGATAATACAACCAGTATAAAAGGTGTAGAACGAATTAGTGGCTTTGTAAAGATATCACAAGAACCTATAGGAAGAAGTGCAAGTTCTACTCCTGTTTCTTATATTGGTGTCTGGGATAAAATCAGAGAATTATATGCAAAACAGCCAGAAGCAAAAATAAGAAGTATGAGTGCTGGACATTTTTCATTTCATTCAAAAGGGGCTTGTAAAGACTGTGGAGGTAGTGGTTATGAAAGAATATTTTTGACCTCTGATTTTTCCGTAGATAAGCTCTGTAAGACGTGTCATGGTAAGCGCTTTAATGAACAAAGTCTTTCTGTTCATTATAATGGAAAGACAATAGCTGATGTGTTAGCGATGAGTATTACGAATGCCATTTCATTCTTTGAAGATCAGAATCATATTGTGAAACCACTCAGTATCTTAGAGAAGATGGGAATGGGTTATTTAACTCTTGGCCAGCCATCATCTTCTCTAAGTGGTGGTGAGGCGCAGAGAGTGAAGCTTGCAAAGGAGTTAGGACGGCAGTTAAAGGGCAATATGCTCTATGTGTTAGATGAACCAACGACCGGACTTAGCCTGTATGATACAGCATTGTTACTTCAACTATTAGACCAGTTGGTTGCCAGTGGCAATTCAGTAATTGTTATTGAACACAATGTTGAGGTATTAAAGAGTTGTGATTATATTATTGAACTTGGTCCAGAAGGTGGAGATAAGGGCGGTGAGATTATTGCTATGGGAACTCCAGAGAGCCTTATGACCAATCCGCATTCGGGGACAGGGAGGTATCTCACTTGAAGTGTACACCATGCTAGAAGTACTTACAGTAATAGAACAATAGAACAGTTGAGAGAACACCCCGGATCAAATAATGGAGGAATCATATGGATCAAAGAAAAAAGATAGGGTTAGAAAAGATAATTAACAGTAGCTATAACAACACCACAGGCATTGTTGTACTTAAAGATGGTAAAAGAATATATGAAAACTATTTTAATAAATATACTGCAACTAATGAGATTCATATAGCATCGGTAACAAAAAGTATTATTTCTATATTGATCGGCATCGCTATAGAGAAAGGCTATATCAAAAGCGTAGATCAGAAAGTATTGGATTACTTTCCTGATTACACTGTTAAGACAGGTGAAAAAGCAATACAAAGTGTTACGATTAAAGATATGCTGACTATGACGGCTCCATATAAATATAAGTCTGAGCCATATGAACAATTTTTCACAAGTAATAATTGGATAGATTTTGCACTGAATTTATTAGGGGGGAAAGCAGAGAACGGAAAATTTACGTATTCTGCAATAGTAGGAAGCCATATCCTGTCGGGGATTCTTGTTGAAGCAACAGGACAATCCGTATCTGATTTTGCTACAGACCATTTATTCACGCCATTGGATATTCATATTGGATCTGATGTAGTGTTACATGATAAGGAAGAACATATAGCATTTTTCCAAGATAAAGATGTTAGCGGTTGGGTTGTTGATCCACAAGGGATAAATACAGCAGGCTTTGGTCTTACATTAACACCAATGGATATGGCAAAGATAGGACAACTGTACTTGAATCGTGGAGTATGGGAGGAAACGCAAGTTGTACCAGCATGGTGGATTGATGAGAGTACGAAAGAGCATAGTAGGTGTAGCCAATGGGGGAATCTACCGTATGGTTATCTGTGGTGGATCATTAATGAGAAAGAACATTGCTATGCAGCAATGGGAGATGGGGGAAATGTGATTTACGTTAATGGGAAGAAAGAAATGGTAGTTTCGATAGCATCTCTTTTTGTACCACGCGCTAAGGATAGAATCAAACTGATTAGAGAGTATATTGAACCAATGTTTGAAGATAGTGTTTTTTGGTTGCGTATGGTATAATAAAAAGAATGTAACTGATTCTTATAAAAATGGCTGGAGATAACATAATGACAAATGAAGATACATTAAATCAGGCAAAGATATTATTAGTAGACGATGAACAAGAGATTACTAATCTACTCAGAATAACATTAAACAAAGAAGGCTTCCATCAGGTCGAGGAAGCCTTCTTTGTTGAGCAGGTTTTTGAGAAAATAACGAAAAAGGAATATGATCTTATTATATTGGATGTGATATTACCAGATGGTAATGGACTTGACTTGTGTAAAAAAATACGAGAATGTTCACAGGCTCCGATTCTTTTCTTAACTGCAAAAACCTCTGACCTAGACAAATTAACTGGTTTCGCAATGGGTGCAGATGATTATATAACCAAACCATTTAACCCATTAGAAATTGTAGCAAGAATTAAAGTACATTTAAAGAGACAATTTTCTATGCAGAAGAAAATTGGCAAAGAGTATTTTAGCTTTCAGATGGATCGTTTTGAAGTTTATGAGGAGTCTGGAGAATTATTTGTGAAAGGAGAGCGAATGGACTGTCCAGCGAGAGAGTTACAGCTACTTATATTCTTGTGCCAGCATCCTAACCACTTATTCAGCAGAACTCAACTATATGAGCATATTTGGGGAGAAGAATCCTTTGGTGATGATAATACGGTTATGGTACATATTAGAAGACTTCGCGAGAAGATAGAAAAAGATCCTAGCAATCCAGAAATAATAGTAACTGTACGGGGGTTAGGTTACAAATTAGTCAAGTAGTTTAAACATATTTTTAGTTATCTAGCAGGAGGTGCTTTTTATTCAATACAGTAAAAGTGTAACAATCAAATTTCTAGCAAGTATTTTAGCCTTGATGGTAATGGTGGTTGTTATTTTTATAGGTTTAGCTTTTTTACCGAATAGTGGCTGGATGGAACAATCATTTGGATTCGAACCATCTGAGTTATTAAAATGTATTGCCAATGACACAGTAGTAGAGAATGAAAAAATATTTATATCTCAGGATACATTAAAAAAATTAATGAAAGGTGACAGTTGGATCCAGATTTTGAATGAAGAAGGCCAGGAGCTATACAGCTATCATAAGCCTGAAATAATTCAATCTTCCTATGCCCCTGGTGAATTATTATCATATCGAAAAGCAGAGAATTTATCTGGCTATAAAATTTACACTTGGTTCAAAAAAGTTAGTTCACAGAAGCTCACATGGATATATGGTACATCCTATCATTATGATATCAAGGATGATTACCGGCTATGGATTGGAGTAGCAATATTATGTATTGTTATTTTATTTGGTGTAGCCATATTATTTGGAATACAGTTGGGTAAGCCGGTTCTTTATATATTAGCGTGGATTGAAAATATTTCAAAAGGTATCTACCAGGAACCGATTCGTAATAATAGAACACCAATATTCCGTAATTCTAATAATCAGCTTCGCAGATCTTACAAAACCCATGAAGAGTTAATTCAAGCAATGGAATCTTTAAGTTGTAACCTGAAAGAAAATGACATTAAGAGAGAGAAGCTGGAGCAATCAAGGGAGGAATGGATTGCAGGAGTATCCCACGATATGAGGACTCCACTGTCATCAGTTAAAGGCTATGCCAATCTTCTTGCATCAGAGCAATATACTTATGATCAAAAAGAAGTACGGATGTATGCAGAAATTATAAGTGACAAAGCTGCCTATATGGAAGATTTAATAGAAGATTTAAGTTTAACTTTTGCGCTAAGTAATAATGCTCTTCCGATTAATCTGCAAACTAAAAATCTGGTTGAGATTGTTAGAAGATCAATTATCGATTTGTTGAATAACGGTGTAGCCAATCAAATTAAAATAGACTTTTTAAATAAGCAGGATGATGAGATTTTATATCCTATTGATGAAAAATGGTTTAAACGAATTATAGATAATTTACTTTGGAATGCAATCAGTCATAATGAATGCGGTACAACAATAACTATTGCTGTTAACCACAAGACGGATGAGTGGGTAAGGACTTCTGTTGATATAGAAATATCTGATAACGGAAAAGGAATGGAAAAAGAGCTTTTAGAACATATTTTTGATCGATATTACCGTGGTACGAATACCAGTGAAGAAAAAGTGAAAGGAAGTGGTTTAGGAACTGCTATTGCGAAACAATTAATTGAAGCACATGGAGGAATAATAACCGTTAATAGTGAGCTAGATAAAGGAACTACATTCATGGTTCATCTGCCAGAGAGAAAATTAAGCTTAAGTTAAGGTACTGTTTCGCTTAAATTAAACTAATATGTGTAAGATAGTGTGGTAATTAAAATAAAATAAAATGCCAAAGTGGCAGATAGGAGAAAAATGAGAATATTTGAATTGATATATACCACTATCTTATTATTAGCAATCATTGTTACCTTTTTTATAGGAGAGAAAAGCCAATTATTAATAAAATACAGAAAATTATTAACGATTATACCTGGAAGTGCAATTATAATCGCATTAATATGTATAAGTTTTGAAGGCTTTCGTTTTGTAATGGGACCACTGTATTTACTGAGTATAATCTTATTCATAATAGTTTTAATTAAAAAGCGAAGAAAGACTGTAAGTCGGGCAGATCATTATCAGGAAAACCAGATACAGAACAACGAGAAACCGAAGAAAAAGCATAGATTTATATACACATTCGGAATTATAGTTTTTTGCATAGCTTTTCTAATTTCAATTATTTTATCTTGGTTTTTACCAGTTATTCATCTACCTAAGCCTTCTGGACCAAGTAAAGTAGGAACAATTATAATGGATTTTACCAACCCATCCAGAACAAATATACTGACGAATAAGAAAGAAGCACAAAAAATTGGAGTACAGGTATGGTATCCAGCCTCTGATATAAGTGGGAAGAAACGTGCTCATTGGATGAATAACCATAAAGTTGCAAGTTTATTTTCCAAGATGATAGGGCTTCCAAATATTTTTGATCAGTTTTGTCTTGTAGAAACGAACAGTTATCTTGGTTCCTCTGTTTCAAATGAATCAGCAAAGTATCCGGTTGTTTTATTTTCTGGTGGTGCCGGAATGTTTAATGGACAGAATACGATACAGATGGAAGAACTCGCTAGTCATGGATACATTGTTTTTGCAGTTAGTCATCCAAATGACGATTTTGCAACAATATATTCAGATGGAACAATATTACCATATAGTAAGCAATTAAGTGATGCATTAAGTGATGATACGTCCAAAGCCATTGATAAAGTAAAGAATCAATTTTCAGAAGATGAAGCAACACCTAAAATGCAGAGAGCCATGATTAAAGAAGCAGAATTGTCCAACGCTGATGTTAGAGTATGGGCAGAAGATTTAATATTTATAGCAAACCAGATAGAAAAAATGAATGAGGGATCAATAGAAAGTATTTTTAAAGGCAAAATAGATACAAGTCAAATTGGTGTATTTGGCCATTCTTTTGGAGGGGCCGCAGCTGGACAAGCATGTCTTATAGACAGTCGTTTTAAAGCATTTATCAATATTGATGGATCACCATTCGGAGATGCTGTAGATCACCTCATTAAGCAGCCTTTTATGGTATTAGGGACAGGTTCAGATAGTAGTATCAAATTTAGAGCCAGTGATGGTTACAACCCTAATCAGAAAAACTATATGATTGTAAATGTAGAAGGAACTGAACATATGAACTTCACTGATTTGAATACCGTTATACCAAGAATCGGAAAGACTTTAGGTGCTTTGGGAAACATAGACTCAAATAAACAGACAAAGATTACGAATACATATGTACTTGCTTTTTTTGAACATTATCTAAAAGGAAGCAAGGAACCGTTATTGGAGAGAAAAGATTCGACTTATTCAGAAGTTAGCATAAAACGAAAGTAACTATAAACTTGCGAATATGAGGAGGTCTTAAGAGAACTAGACGAATGACCGTTGAGCATTAAAGTGTTCAACGGTTATTTTTTGCTCATTAATCTAAATTTACTTGAAAAGAAATCTAATTCAGAAAAAAATGATCAATAAATCAACTGGAGTATTTTAGCCAGATATAGTGAAAACAATACTTATAGTATCATCTCAACTCTATTATTTAAAGATATAAATCACTAAATAATTAAATTCTGGTATAAGAATAAAAACATATACCAGAATTTTTATATTTAAAATATTAAAAATTTTCTTGCCTTGGAGTTAACTCAAGATGATATATTAAAAACGGAAATCTACTCTTTACTGTTTTAGACGTAGTATGAGAGTACGAAGGAAGGGAGTATTTCAATGGAAACAAATTTAGAAAAAAAGCGTTTTTTTACAAACCGTGATTTATTTTCGCTATTTTTACCGCTGACGATTGAACAAGGGTTGGAATATACTGTTGGAATGGCAGCATCCATGATGGTAGCTCAGGTTGGTGAGTCAGCTGTTTCTGGGGTTTCATTAGTAGACTTTGTAATGGCACTCATTATAAGTATTTTTGCCGCATTAGCTACTGGAGGTTCAGTTATAGCAGGTCAATATCTTGGCCGAAAAGAGGATGATCGTGCAAGAAAAGCAGCAAATCAGTTGGTAAAGGCATCTTTCGTGCTGTCTCTCATGATCACTGTATTGCTTTATTTATGCAAGCCACTCATTCTACACAATTTGTTTGGGGAGGTCACAAAAGAGGTGGAACATGCGGCAAACCAGTATTTTATGGTGGTAGCAATTTCGGTTCCGTTTCTTGCACTTTATAATGCTGGTGCGGCCATATTTCGAACAATGGGAAATGCAAAACTACCAATGAAAATTATGATTATCATGAATATTTTAAACGTTGCAGGAAATGCACTACTTGTAACAGGATTTCATATGGGCGTTATTGGTGTTGCAATTCCAACTCTAGTTTCTAGAGCTGGAGCAGCTTTGATTATATTAGTCATAGCCCATAAAAAGGATTTGGAACTTAGAATTACAAATTTTGTGACCACGCCATTTGATTTCTCTATGCTAAAACGAATCTTAAATATAGGAGCTCCATTTGGTTTTGAAAATGGCATGTTTTATCTGGGAAGATTAGTGGTATTGAGTATTGTATCAATCTTCGGTACGGCATCTATTGCGGCCAATTCTGTGTCTGGAACTATTGTTATGTTTGAAGTGCTTCCAGGAATGGCAATGAATCTTGGACTTTCTGTCATAATATCAAGATGTGTTGGTGCAGGTGATTATGAACAAGCGAAATATTACAAAAAGAAAGTAAGACGTATCATGCATATCAGTTTTATAATCAGCTCTGCGATTGTATTGGCATTTATGCCATTGATCTTAAAAGTATATAATTTGTCTGCAGAAGCGAATTCTATGACGTGGACTATAGTAATTGCACATGCAGTCATGATGATATTGATATGGCCATCAGGTTATATGCTTCCAATTGTATTCCGTGGAGCAGGGGATGCAAAATTCCCAATGATAGTCAGCATTGTATCCATGATTCTTTGCAGGATTGCTCTGTCCTATGTGTTTGCACTGGGTTTTCATATGGGTATGCTTGGTACATGGGTAGCTATGTTTGTTGACTGGATTGTGAAATCTATTATTTATGAATGGCATTATAAAAAAGATAGTTGGACAAGATTCCAGGTAATCTGACCTAGCAATTCATGGTGGAAGTGTCGGTAATGCAAAGAAATTAATTGAAAAATGGGTATAGAACTATTAAATATGGTGTTGACTAGGAGGAGTTGTAGACTATGACAATTGCTGAAGTAGGTAAAAAATATGATTTGACAGCAGATACTTTGCGTTACTATGAGCGCATTGGATTAATACCGCCGGTATCCCGTAACAGTAGTGGTAATAGGGATTACACAGAAGAAGATTGCCGTTGGGTTTATTTTATCAAGTGTATGAGGCGTTCTGGTTTGTCAATAGAAGTTCTTATTGAATATGTAAGATTATTTCAACAGGGAAATAATACGATTGATGCTAGAAAAGAATTATTATGTGAACAGAGAAGACAGATTGCTGATAAAATCGAGGAACTGATGAATACCTTAAAGTACCTGGATAACAAAATAGATGGATATGAAGAACGTATGCTCAAATTAGAGGAAAATCTAAAAAGGTATGAGGTATAGAATTAAGAGAGTTTAAAAATAAAAATAACTATTGACCTTGAGTCAAGTTAAGGGTTTATGGTAGATATATAAATCGTAGTAAAAATCAGATGATACAAGAGCGAAAGAAAAACGCGTTCACTCTCAACGTTTGTGATTTCACTCTTGCAAGTAAGTGAAATCACTGCACTGAATTATGATTTATAAAATAAGTAGATACAGATTGTAGGAAAGAGGTAAAAATGAAAAAAGATTTAGGATCAACATTAGGATTATATCCAACACCTGTTATAGTTATTGGTGCAATGGTAAATGGAAAGCCAACATGGACTTTAGTTGCACATACTGGTATTGTGAGTCATGATAGTTTTCTTGTGAGTCTTGCTAAGCCACATTATATCAATCAAGGTGTGAAGGAATCAAAAGTTTTATCAGTTAATGTGATAGATGAAGCTCTTATTAAGAAAGCTGATTACTGTGGTTGTAACTCAGGAAGCAAGGTTGATAAATCAGAAGTTTTTGAGTATGAAGTTGGAGAAACAGGTGCTCCAATGATGAAAGATGCGAAAGTTGTTATGGAATGCACTGTAGCAGATATTTACGAAGTAGGAGTATTTGAAAACTTTGTTCTTAAGATAGCACATACATTTGTAGAGGATACAATTGTAAATGAAAACGGAAAGATTGATTATACGAAATTTAAACCGGTATTATTTGAAATGCCAAATTATAATTATCTAAGAACAGGTGATGTGATTGCAAAATGTATGACACTTGGAAAAGAATAATAACAAAACAAAGTGAAACTAATTGAAAATCAAAATAGAAGAAGTTCTCTATTGACCTTAAGTCCAGTTAAGCATTTATAATGGATCAAGATAGTAAAAGGAGAATGTGATTATGACAATTAAAGATGCTGCAGAAAGAACTGGAATATCGGTTGACAATCTCAGATATTATGAAAGAATTGGTCTAATTCCGGAAATACCTAGAACGGAATCTGGTATTAGAGATTACGATGAATTAGCGTTAAGTTGGATTGACTTTGCAATGCGTTTTAAGCGTGGAGGAATGTCTTTGGAAGCAATTCGAGAATATATTCAATTAGCTTTACAAGGTGAAGATACCAAACCCGCAAGAAAAGAAATCTTAATAGAGGCAAAAGATAGTCTTGAGAAAAAGATGGCTGAAATACAAGAAAGCTTGGATGTAATCAATTATAAATTAGGTACTTATGACCAAAAATGTGAACCTATTACCATGGAAATAGTAAACGCATGGAAGAAGTCAAAGAAGGAAAAACTAATAAAATAGTTGTAAACATAGGAAGTGTACTCAAAAAATAGAACCTCAGCATTTCTTGAAGAAAGGTGGTAGATGCAATGGAATATATGAAATTTGGTAAGACAGATTTGAACGTTTCAAGATTGTGCTTGGGAACAATGGGATTTGGAATCTCGAGTGTTGGACAGCATACATGGACATTGGATGAAGATAAATCAAAAGAAATCATTAAACATGCACTTGACTTGGGGATTAATTTTATTGATACTGCAATAGGGTATTCCGGTGGAACCAGCGAGCAATTTGTAGGACGTGCTATTAAGGAATATGCGAAACGTGAAGACATTATCCTAGCAACGAAGTTTTTTCCTAGAACAACAGATGAGATTGCCAATCATATAAGTGGAAAAGAGCATATTAATAAACTGTTAGATATGAGCTTACAAAACCTTGCTACCGACTATATTGATTTGTACATTTGTCATATGTGGGATTATCATACCCCAATCGAAGAAGTAATGGAAACATTGAATGAAGCGGTGAAAGCGGGAAAAGTTCGACATATTGGCATATCGAATTGTTATGCCTGGCAGATTGCAAAGGCAAATGCGATTGCAAGAATGAATGGATGGGCTGAATTTGTATCAATTCAAGGGCATTACAACCTTCTATTTCGCGAGGAAGAAAGAGAAATGATTCCATATTGTAGAGAAGAAAATATAGCTATCACGCCTTATAGTCCTCTTGCATCAGGGCGTCTGGTAAAACCTCCTACAGAAACTTCAAAGAGATTGGAAGAGGATAGTTATGCCAAAGGGAAATATGAATCTACCGCTGTACAAGATGCTATCATTATTGAAAGAGTTGCTGAATTAGCTGAGAAGAAGGGTATGACTCGAATTCAAATTGCGCTTGGTTGGTTATTATCGAACGTAACAGCTCCAGTGGTAGGTGCGACGAAAATATCTCATATAGATGATGCAGTTATGGCTGTTTCAGTCAAATTAACATCAGAAGAAATTGCTTATTTGGAAGAAGCATATGTACCGCATAAATTGGTTGGGGTTATGGCAGAGAACCATTGAGTATTTAATTTGATTTTTATTAACTAGATAAATATATTAGTAAATCTATAAAAACAGTTATAGACTCATTTTTAGCAAATTGGAAAAAACTATATACTTCTTATGGCTGCAGTGGAAATGATATTAGTTGAGAAATGTACATAATTATGATATAATAATGTACATTTAAAGGAGGTGTTTTATATGCCACAGATTAGACCAATTACAGATTTAAGAAATACAAATGAAATATCAGATGCTTGTCATGCAGTCAAGGAACCTATTTTTATTACCAAAAATGGTTATGGCGATATGGTAGTTATGAGTATTGAAACATATGAGGCAATAGCTGAAAATCATAGAATAGATGATTGTATAGCAGAAGCAGAAGAGGAATATCAGGCACAAGGAATATTACTAGACGCAAAAGATACTCTAGCAGGATTAAGGAGAAAACATTTTGAATAAGTATCAGGTTAAGTTGATGGCAAAGGCTGCACGAGACTTAAATGATATTTATGAATACATTGTCTCGGAATTCAAGGATATGGGCACTGCTGAGAAGTTAATAGATATCCAATTTTACTAGACAGATTATAATTATATTTGTGAACACACTAATATATTAAATAGAATAACTCAAAGTATAGATTGATAGGAAATAATCTATGCTTGGAGTTATTCTTGCTTTAGAGGAAGTATTATATAAAACAGATGTTACAAATGTTAATATTTGACACAATAAAGTAATTGGACTAATATATGTAAATGTGATTGAACTAATAAGTCAATCATGAATTGTATAATAAAAGGAGGCTTTACATATGAGAGATAAAAAAAGTTACTCGTTACCAATTATAATTGTTACTATTGTCATTGTATTTGGAGGATTGGTATTTGGAGAGATTTTTAGTTCAATAAGTTCTTCTATATTAAAAATATTTGATACAAATTCATTTTTTTATATAACACCTGATAGTATAAATGTGATTTCAGAGAATATGTCTTTCTTCGGAATTATTTTGCTCATCTGTTTATATCAAAGGTATATTAAGAAAGAGTCAGTTAAAAGTCTAGGATTGAATACTACATGGAGGGATGGCAGCAAGCAATATATTATCGGATTATTCATTAGTACTTTGTTAATAGTGGGATTAAGGTAAATGCTATAGGTATCACTCTAGTATTTATTTCAATTATGATACAGTCATTTGCAGAGGAATTTGTATTTCGAGGATTTTTATATCAACATCTTAGTAAAATGAAAGGGTTATCTTATGGAATTATAGTTACCAACATAATATTTGCATTGTTACACTCTTTTAATAAAGGAAATAATATATTCTCTTTTGTAAATATTTTTTTGATTGGAACAGCTTTCAACATTATTATGCTAATAACAAAGAATATTGTTACATCAAGTGCGATACATGCAGGATGGAATTTTCTGAATCAAATAGTATTTGGATTACCCAATAGTGGTTTAGTAGCGAAGGATACAATAATACCATCCGTTTTAGATAATAATTCATTATGGGTTAGTAGCATGAATGGGGCAGAAGGAGGATTTGCTGCCACAATTGTATTATTGATTTTCCTTTCTAGTGTTTTTGCTTTGTATAGGGTAAAGGTGATTAAGAAGTAATACATAATAAAATATATAGTGATAAAATTTGTATTCCACTTGATATTCTCCCTTCAAGGGCTATAATAGTTGCTTTATAAAAAACAGATGTAAATATTTATCAAAAAAATATCAATAGTAGTAGTTAGTATATTAATTATATCTTAATATGCAGCCATGGTATAGAATCATAGCTGCATAGGATGTACAATAATAAAAGTGCTAGGAGGAGTAAAAACCAACTTATTAATAAATGTAATATACAAGAACTAAAAAAATATATCAATACACGTGAATATAGTGTATGATAAACCAGTGAATAAACTGGATGAAATAGAAAAGGAGCTTAAATGCAATTTGAAGAACTAAAGATTATACCCTCAATATTAAAAGCGTTAAATGATGAAAATTATAAAGAGCCTACACCAATACAGGAAAAATCGATACCATCGATTCTAACTGGAAAAGATCTGTTGGCCTGTGCACAGACTGGTACAGGTAAAACAGCTGCATTTGCTATACCAACGTTACAACTTCTTTGTGAAGAAATGGGTTCACATAAAACGGATCAAAAAAGTGGTGTGAATCAAAACATCCGTGCTTTAATATTAACGCCTACTAGAGAACTTGCACTGCAAATTTATGAAAGCTTTAACGCTTATGGTAAATATACTAACTTAAGATACTGTGTTATTTTTGGTGGTGTTCCTCAAAAACCTCAAGAAGAACAATTGAAACAAGGTGTGGATATACTTGTTGCAACTCCAGGTAGATTAAATGACTTAATTACTCAGAATATCATTGATTTAAAGAATATTAAACTGTTTATTTTGGATGAAGCGGATAGAATGCTTGATATGGGATTTATTAATGACGTCAATAAGATCATTGATAAAACTCCGATTAAAAAGCAAACACTGCTTTTTTCTGCAACGATGCCTCCTGCTATTGCAAGAATGGCTAGTACAATCTTATCAAAACCGGATAAAATCAACATATCTCCGGTATCTTCCACTGCTAATACCATTGAACAATATGTATATTTCGTTGATAAGGAAAACAGAAAAAATCTATTATTGGAACTGTTAAAAGACGAATCGATTGTTTCTGTTCTAATCTTTGTAAGAACAAAGATTAATGCTGATCGTTTAGTGCATAAATTAGTAAAATCAGAAATCAGTGCAAAAGCAATTCATGGGGACAAAGGGCAAAATGCTAGACAACTTGCTCTTAGTGATTTTAAAAATAAAAAGTTACGAGTCTTGGTTGCAACGGACATAGCAGCAAGAGGTATTGACATTGACGAACTTTCCTATGTTATTAATCTTGATATGCCTGATATGCCTGAAACTTATGTACATCGTATTGGGCGAACAGGCAGAGCAGGGCAAAGTGGAAAAGCAATTTCTTTTTGTAGTATTGATGATAAAGAAATGCTTGCAGATATTGAAAAATTGATTGGAATACGTATTACCGAGATTAAAGATCATCCCTTTCCAATGGTTATTACAACACCAACGGAGAAAAAAGAACCTAACAGACAAGGAACTGTAAAGAAGGCGCCAGTCGAAAAGAAAAAATTACGAATGGCTGCGGATGGTACCTTGAAAGAAAAAAAGAGTCATTCAAAAATAAATAAATTCGGTAAAAAGGATTCAAGTAATTCAAATAATCGAAGAATAACAACTGGTAAGGCGGGTGGCGGAAAGCAAAAGTCTTCCTCTAAGTCTCCAAAGCAACGATAAAAAGAATATGAAATATAAGTGTATCCCCTCTATTTACTCCCATGTAAATTGAGGGGATACCTTATATTTCAGTAAGATACTATCTAATCAAAAACAATATCAATATGTTTATTCTAAAGAAGATACGGTAAAAATATAATAATATGAATTTTTTACTACAAAGATTTATAGTAGTAAAACTATGTGAAAGGGGATGAATGAAGATGAACCCGATTATTGAAGTTAAAAATTTCACAAAAAAATACGGCAACTTTACGGCAGTAAATGATATTTCTTTTAATGTAGAGGAGGGTTCCATTTTTGCTTTTCTTGGACCAAATGGAGCTGGGAAAAGTACTACGATTAATACCTTATGCACGATTTTTGAAAAGACATCAGGGACTCTACTTATTGATGGTAAAGACGTTACAAAACAAAAAAGTGATGTGAGGTCAACAATTGGTGTTGTATTTCAGGACTCAACTCTGGATACGAAAATGACCATAGAAGAAAATCTGAAAATGCACTGCGTTTTTTATAATATTCATAAGAAAGAAGTGGAGGAGCGGATTCAATTTGTTCTGAAACTGGTAGATCTACTGGAGGAGAGAAAAAAGTTGGTTGGCGCATTATCTGGAGGTATGAAAAGACGTGTTGAAATTGCTAGAGGATTAATCCACTATCCTAAGGTATTATTTCTTGATGAACCAACGACTGGCCTTGATCCACAGACAAGAGCTCATATATGGGAATATATTATTAAGCTGCAAAAGGAAAGAAATATAACAATCTTTCTGACTACACACTATATGGAGGAAGCAGAAATATGCGGTAAAATCGCAATCATGGACGGGGGCGTTATTGTAGCTCACGATACTCCTTATGCATTAAAAAAGAAATACACAAAGGATAAAGCTTATATTACAACCAAAAATGAAGAAGAACTTGAGAAGTTATTATTACAATTTGAATTAGATTATACGAAAAAAGATGGCTATTACAAAGTAGAAGCAGAAAACCTGGAGGGCTTGCTTAAAGTCCTTAGTGAGCATAAAGAAAATATTACGAATTTAGAGATTAAAAAAGGAACATTTAACGATGTATTCCTGGAGATAACCGGTAAAAAAATTAGGGAGGAGGCTTAAGATGAATACCGTAATTGCTTTATGGGTAAGAGGGCTAAAGGCCTTTGTTAGAAATAAAACTGGTTTGGTATTTTCATTAATTTTCCCATTATTCTTTGTCTATGTATTTGGTGCAATATTTAAAAATGACGTTATTGATAACCCCATTGCATATATGTTGTCGGGTGTTATTATAACAACAGTATTTGAAAGTTCACTTAATCTGGCTTCTACAACAGTTGATGATATGGTAAGTGGTTTTATGAAAGAAGTGTTAGTTTCGCCAGCAAAACGAGTAGCTGTTGCAATGGGACAATTATTATCAGCAGCAACGGTTGCAACGCTTCAAGGTATATTAATTCTAATTATTGGATTATTTATTGGAATAAGATTTAGACATTGGTCCACACCTATATATGTACTGGTATCCATGATAGCTATAGGGTTGGTATTCTCAGGAGTTGGTTTATTTATGGCAACGAAAGTTCGTAATGGTCAAACCTTTCAGATTGTAAAAACAGCAGTTACAATGCCTCTAACTTTCCTATCTGGAGCTTATATTCCTTTGTCCATGCTTCCAGAAACTCTCAGATATCTAGCCTATATTAATCCCATGACATATGCTACTGCTTTTTTTAGGATGATTACTTTAGAGAAAACGAACCTTTCAACAGCAGATCTTGTGAAAGAGGAAGTAGCAATTAGTATCAATGGTTTTATTGTTACTCCTGTAATGTCCTTTATTATTATTCTAATCATTGGCTTGATGTTTTTATTGTTATCAACGATATCATTTGTCCATACAGATTTTTCACGTTTGAACAGAAGTGCTTCCGATGCCAGTGCTATATGGGGATAGGAGTGTAACCATATAAATAATTGATGCCCTCTTGACATTCTCATTTAGAGGTCTATAATAGTTGTTGTCACAATAGTTGCATAAGCAACTATTGTAGAAGCAACTATTAGGAGAACACAATATGAAGCAATTTTTATCTTATGCCAGAGCTTATCGGAAAGAAATGATCCTGGCAATTCTTTGTATTGAAGCAGAGACTGTATTTGAACTCATCATTCCCATGATTATGGCGGATATCATTGATGTTGGTATTGCCAATCAGGATAAAAGTTATATTATAATGAAAGGTTTTCAAATGGTAGTCTGTGCTTTAATCGCTCTATTATTAGGGCAAGCATACGCACATTTATCTGCAACTTGTGGTAATGGAATTGGAGCCACGATACGTGCATCTGAGTTTCAGAAGATGCAAACGTACTCTTTCGCAAATACAGATAAATTTAGCACACCGTCTTTAGTAACCCGATTAACCAGTGATGTTACAATGATTCAAAATTCGATTACAAATGGGATGCGTCCAGCCTTTCGTTCCCCTGTTATGATGATCATTGCTATTGTTATTTCGTTTAAGATTAATGCCACGTTAGCAATTGTATTCTTAATAGCGGCACCTATTCTAGGAAGCATACTTTTTTTCATTGTAAAAAATGTACGTCCACTCTATAGTAAAATGCAGACTTCCATTGACTTCGTGAATCGTATTATTCAAGAGAACCTTGCAGCGATACGTGTTGTAAAAGCTTATGTACGTGGGGAGCATGAAATAGAGAAATTTGACGAAGTTAATCAGAATCTTAAAGGGGCATCTGAGAAAGCCTTTGGTATTGCTATTTTAAATATGCCAGCGTTTCAATTTGTAATGTATGGTACTATATTAAGTATTCTGTGGTTTGGCGGACACCTTGTAATCATTGGAGATATGAAAGTAGGTAGTTTAACGAGTTTCTTAAGCTACGTTCTGCAGGTATTAAACTCTTTGATGATGTTCTCTAATGTCTTTTTACTATTTACCCGTTCGCTTACTTCATGGAATAGAATAACGGAGGTATTAGAGGAAGAACCAACAATTACAGATGATAGGGCAAAGGATATTCAGATGCAAAGCGGAAGTATTGCATTTGAACATGTTTATTTTAAATATAAAGACACCGCGAAAGAATATGTATTATCCGATATTTCATTTGAGATTAAATCTGGTCAGACGGTTGGTATTATAGGTCCAACTGGTTCTGCAAAAAGTACCTTAGTTCAATTAATTCCAAGATTATATGATGTTAGTTCTGGAAGTATTTTTATAGATGGACATCCAATCTATGAATTTACTCAAAAGCATTTAAGAGATTCGATTGCAATGGTATTGCAGAAGAATATCTTATTCTCTGGTACTGTAAGAGAGAATCTATTTTGGGGAAAAGAAGATGCGACCCAAGAAGAAATTGATTCCGCCTGTCATATTGCTTGTGTGGATGAATTCCTCGACAGGTTAGACAACGGTTATGATACCGAACTTGGTCAGGGAGGGGTTAATGTATCAGGAGGACAGAAGCAAAGGTTATGCATTGCCAGAGCAATATTAAAAGCACCAAAAGTGTTGATCTTAGATGACTCCACAAGTGCAGTGGATACAGCAACAGAAGCAAAGATCAAAGAAGGTCTGTCCAAAGAACTTCCTAACATGACCAAGATCATCATTGCCCAGAGAATCACTTCCGTCATGCATGCAGATCAGATTATTATCTTGGATGATGGCAAGATTAATGCAATTGGAACACATGAAGAATTACTAAAAGATAATGAGATCTATCAAGACATCTATTATTCACAACAGCAGGGAGGTAACTTATAATGGCAAGAACAATGTCACGCGCTAAGCCTAAGAATACGAAGAAAACCTTGCTGCATTTATTATCTTATTTAGGACGACACAAGATTTCTATATTTTTTATTACGATATTTGTATGCATCAGTGCTTTTTCTGGAATTATAGGAACATATCTCCTAAAACCTGTGGTTAACGATTACATATTACCAAAAAATATTCCTGGATTAATCAAGATGATAACAGTCATGGGGATTATCTATGCTGCTGGTGCATTATCCTGTTTGTTATATAACAAGATTATGGTTCATATCTCACAAACCGTTGTGTCTGAAATCCGAAGTGATTTATTTGAACATACGCAAAAATTACCTCTTAATTATTTCGATACGCATACACATGGTGAACTCATGAGTCATTTTACCAATGATGTTGATACAATTACAGAAGCTTTAAATAATAGTTTTACACTTATTATTCAAAGTTTTATTACCTCAGTTGGAACCATCATTATGTTATTAATGCTTAACTTTGAACTTTCTTTGATTGTTATTGTATTTTTAAGTATTATGCTTTTATATATTCGTCATAATGGTAAGATCAGCAAGAAATATTTTGCCAAGCAGCAGAAGAATCTTGGTGCTATCAATGGTTATGTAGAAGAAATGGTAGCAGGTCAGAAAGTGGAAAAAATATTTAATCATGAACAAAAGGATTATGAAAAGTTTGAGAAGTTAAATGACAACTTAAGAATGGCCTCAACCAAAGCATATACCTATTCTTCAATGACGGTTCCTACCATTGTTGCATTATCCTATATCAATTATGCTGTTTCTGCTTGTGTTGGAGGATTATTTGCACTTGCTGGTTTAACAGATATTGGTACGTTAGCTTCTTATCTCGTATATGTTCGACAAAGTGCAATGCCAATGAATCAATTTACCATGCAGATTAATTTCCTTATGGTAGCATTAGCAAGTGCAGAAAAGATCTTTGATATGATGGAGGTAGAACCTGAGATTGATAATGGAACTGTTACTTTAAGTAGGGTAATCCATAATCCAGACGAAACTTTGACAGAAAGCGATGATTATACAGGTAATTTTGCTTGGAAAGTACCAGGAGAAAATGGTGCATTTACTCTGGTACCATTAAAAGGAGATGTTTGTTTTCATGATGTTGTCTTCGGATATTCTAAAGAGCATACAATTCTAAATAAGATTAATCTATTTGCAAAACCAGGACAGAAGATTGCTTTTGTTGGTTCGACTGGTGCTGGAAAAACAACTATTATCAACCTGATTAATCGCTTTTATGAAATAACAGAGGGACAGATCACTTACGATGGAATTGATATCAGAGATATTAAAAAAGATGATTTGAGACGTTCGATTTCCTTGATTATTCAGGATACTCACCTATTTACTGGTACCATTGCGGATAACATTCGATATGGTCGATTACATGCAAGTGATGAAGATGTGGTTGAAGCCGCAAAGCTTGCTAATGCACATTCTTTTATAAAAAGATTACCAGATGGATATGAAACTTTACTGGAGAGTGATGGCGCTAATCTATCTCAAGGGCAAAGGCAGCTCCTTGCCATTGCTAGAGCAGCCATATCTCAGCCCCCTGTATTAGTTATGGATGAAGCAACTAGTTCCATTGATACTCGTACTGAGAAACTAATTGAAAAAGGGATGGATAAACTTATGGAGAACAGAACAGTTTTTGTTATTGCACATAGATTATCTACGGTGCGTAATTCAGAAGCGATTCTTGTCTTAGAAAGAGGAGAAATCATCGAACGTGGTGATCACGATGATTTACTGAGTCAGAATGGACATTACTACAAGCTTTATACAGGACAATTTGAATTAGAGTAAAGTATTATAATAAGATTTTGAACCAGAAAAAAACATATAAGATGCAATAAAGGTTCTGGGAATAAGAGGAGAATAACAGTGATAAAGAATCTAAGAGAACTTTTTACGAGGGAAGAACGTGCAAGAAAACAAATGGTAGGGCCTGTTTTAATTGCGAATGGCTTAACCCCTGGACAGGGGCAAGCAAAGATTCTAAATAATCTTTTTGAAGAAGAGGGACTAACTCAAAAAGAATTGTCCTTACGATGTCACATTGATACTACAACAATGTCCAGAAATATAGATAAATTAGAGAATCTAGGCCTCTTAAGCAGGAGAATGAATCCAGAGAGCAGGCGAGCTGTAAGTATCTATCTAACCGAAATGGGAAAAGATAAAGCGAGGATTATTCATGAGATGTTTACTCGTTTTGAAGCTATCTTAAAAAAAGATATATCAGCAGAGGAGTTGGAGATATTTGAGCGTGTGCTTATGAAAATGTGTGATAACTTAGAAGAAGAGATTCCTAAAGAGAACCAGTTTTAAACTGGTTCTTTTTACGTCCAAGCAAACCACTATACTGACCATTATGCACCCACTCGTTACGTAATATTTCATAACTGTTTGCATATATATAATATGAGCCAAAATATGAGGTGATTATTATAGCGGTAGAAAATGTGAATCGAATTGTAAGTGAAGACTACGCAGATTTCGTTGTAGAAACAACGCAGGTTCAAAGTTTATTGCAACTATATCCAGATGCAGCGTCTGTTCCAATTAATTTTCAAATATCTTTAGTTACTATTCCAGTAGCGCTCTTTACTAACCAATCCGTTGTTAAACTTGGATATAACGTATTACCCTCTATTGTTGGTTTAGTAAGCAGTAATAGTCTTGAAGCTTCAGGTATTTCAAAATTACGTAGTTTTCCTACTTTTAATCTTTATGGAACTGGAACATTAATTGGTATTTATGATACAGGAATTGACTATACGAATCCGATATTTCAGTACGCAGATGGTACGACCAGGATTGTGTCAATCTGGGATCAGACAATACAAAGTGGTAAACCACCAGAAGGTTTTCTATATGGGACGGAATATACAAGAGAGCAAATAAATGAGGCATTGAAGAGCGACAATCCTTTTGAGCTTGTTCCAACTAGGGATACTATAGGTCACGGTACTATGGTAGCAGGAATTGCAGGAGGTAATGAATCACCCGGTAATGACTTTTACGGTGTTGCTACAGGTGCAGAGTTTGTCGTTGTGAAATTGAAAGAGGCAAAAAAATATCTCAAAGAGTTTCAATGCATTCCAGAGGGTGCCATAGCTTATCAGGAAAATGATTTTGCTTTTGCATTACAATATTTAGTTCACAATTTTGCTAGTTTAGCAAGACCTATGGCTATATGTACTGCATTTGGAGCTTCGGAGGGCCCTCACGATGGGAGGGGAACCTTTAATAATTATTCGGCATTGGTTGCATCAACTCCGGGAATAGCATCTATTTTTGCGGCTGGGAATGAAGGAAATGCAAGAAGGCATTACTTTGGAATGGTGAACGAAAGAACAGGCATTGACACAGTAGAATTGAACGTGGGTGAAAATGAAGGTGATTTTTCTATGCAGTTATGGGGAGAACATCCCAATTTCTATTCTGTTGATATTATTTCACCCTCTGGAGAAATGATTCAAGGCCGAGTAATAAGAAAGGATGATTTCCAAGAAGTTAAATTTGTATTTGAAAAAACTATAATATTAATAGATTATCAAGTATCAGAAGTTCAAACAGGTAGCCAATTAATCTATTTCAGATTTAGGAATCCAGCAAAAGGATTATGGAAGTTTATTGTACATGAAAAAGGTGATGTAAGAATTGGCTTTAACATATGGTTGCCTATGACAGGATTTATCTCAGATAATACTTATTTTACTAGCTCGGATCCCTACACAACAGTATCGGCCTATGCCAATAACCCTATACCGATTACAGTAACTGCATATAACCCAGAAGATGATAGTCTTTATCTAGAAGCAAGCAGAGGCTATTCTAGTATAGGTGTAGTTACCCCTCACATAGCAGCACCAGGTGTTAATATTGTTGGACCAACGTTAAATCATGGCTTTGCTGAGTTTACTGGAAGTAGTGTAGCAGCAGCATATGCTACAGGAGTTGCTGCAATGCTCTTGGAATGGGGGGTAGTGAAATATCATCTACCAGATATGAACTCGATTGAAATGAAGATTTTACTGGAAAGAGGTGCTAAACGCGATACTAATCTACAATACCCAAATCGAGAATGGGGATATGGAATTCTTGATGTCTATAATGTGTTTAACAGTTTAAGAGAGACATCATAAAAATTAAGTTGATAGATAAGATTAGAGAGTCAAAAGATTTTGAAACCCTAATCTTAAAAATAAAAAGATGAGAGGAGGGAACATATGGATGAAAAGAAAGGTTCTACGATTGTAAGCGAGGAATATGCTGATCTTATTGAATATTACCTTAATAATCCTAAGAGTCTGAATCAATATGTGGGTGCGGATATTCACTATATGAATGAAGCTTTTGCTATTGTTCACTTACCAGTATCTCTGATAACAGAAAGCGCAATTAGTACTTTTGGATATAATGCAATACCAAAACTCTATGGGGTGACAAGTGAAGCAAGTCTGCAAGCGTCAGGTGTTTATAAATTAAGTCAAAGTCTTGATCTACGTGGTAGAGGAGTATTGATAGGAATAATAGATTCAGGAATTGATTATACCAATCCTGTATTTAAAAAATCTGATGGTTCAACAAAAATTATATCCATATGGGACCAGACTCTAACTACTGGAGCTACTCCATTCGGACCTGAGTTTGGTTCAGAATATAATTCAGATCAGATTAATCAAGCATTGGCCTCTCAAAATCCTTTGGGCATCGTTCCAAGCGTGGATGAAATTGGGCATGGAACAATGTTGTCTGCTATAGCAGTAGGTAATGAAGTGCCAGAACAAGGGTTTGCTGGAGTAGCACCAGAAAGTGATTTAATTATAGTGAAATTAAGGACAGCAAAAAAATACCTAAGGGACTTTTACGCTGTCAAAAAGGATGTGCCATGCTATCAGGAAAATCACATTATGTGGGGGATTCAATATTGTTCTGAGTTAGCTAGAAAATTAAATAGACCGATTGTTATTCTTACTGGTATGGGGACCTCACAAGGAAGTCATAAAGGATATGAGCCTTTACCAACACTTTTATCCATTATTGGAGATTATCCAAACACTGTTGCAGTGGTACCTGTTGGCAACGAAGGAAATCGAAAAAGGCATTATCATGGAGGCAGTAAAATGTCTAACGGATATAATACCGTTGAGCTTAATGTCGGAGAAACAGATGAGGGATTTTCTATGGAATTGTGGGGTGATGCCCCTGGAATCTATACAATTGATATCTTATCACCAAGCGGTGAGTACATCTCAAAATTACCTCTCAGTTTACGATTAAGTAAAGAAATTTCATTTATTTTTGAACAAACTAAAATATATATAGATTATCAACTTTCACAGACACCGACTGGTGAGCAGTTAATATTAATGCGTTTTAAAAATGTATCTGCTGGAATATGGAAATTTAATGTATATAGCCAGAGCACTATAACTGGTGACTTCGACATATGGTTACCCATGGGAAATATGATATCATATAATACTTTCTTTACCACTTCGGATAATGATATAACTCTATTAACACCAGGAGCTGCTGTGCTACCAATTGTAGTTACTGCATATAATGTTGCAAATAATAGCTTGTATTTAGACGCAAGCAGAGGGTATAACAGAGATAATGTTGTGAAACCAGAATTAGCAGCACCTGGTGTTAATTATATCGCACCAAACCAGAATAAGGAATATGTTGCTTACACAGGAAGTAGTGTGGCAGCAGCACATACAGCTGGAATTGTAGCTATGATCTTAGAGTGGGGTGTGGTAAGAGGTAATGCGCCTGGTCTAGATACAATTGAGGTGAAGAACTATTTAATTCGAAGTACAATAAAGCCAAAAGATTTAACCTTTCCAAATCGAGACTGGGGTTATGGTATTATTAATGTTTATAATGTCTTTGATATACTCAAGAGAACATTATAGGAATATACATATAAGACAGTATTTGCAGCCTATTGTGATACTATAAAATATCTCTTAAAAACATTAAGTTTGTATTTTAATGTAAGAAAAGTATAAAAAGTATGGAAGTTTCCACAAAAGGGAAGATTTCCATACTTTTTTATTTATATATTATTTAGATCTTAAGTAACTTTCGTAGGTATCGAAGAATTTTATCTGATCTAGATGTGGTGTGGGTATCATTTTAACATCATTATCTAGTTTCAAAGTTTTCTCTTCCCCAGCATCATATGGATCCCACTCAGGTAATCCAGCTCCATTAGGGTTACCAGTAGATGCAAAGTTATACCAATAGGTTGACATGATATCTGCAAGTTTATAGTCATTGCTATTATAGTTTAGGTCACTGGTATTTAAATTATCATAAGCATAAGAAATTTCAGAAGAGTGGTATGCGCCAAGCTTTTGAAATGTGGAATTACCAGGTTGGATATGGTCAAAATAGTACGTGTAAACATTTGATTTACCTGTCTGAGTTTGAAGTTTTGCCCAAGTATGCATATGCCACCCAAACCATTGTAGAGTTCCACTAGTAAGTTGAGACTTTTTCGCTTGACTATCATTTGTTGCAGGAAAATATTCTAGAAACTTATTTGATGCACCTTGGTATGTTTCTTTAATTGCTGATGTAAAATCTTTTGCACTTAAGAAGGAGGTCTTATCCAATAAAGTAAAAGGAAAAGGCATTAACAAATATACCGAGCTTTCATTTGAGTTATATCCAATTAAGGTAGGAACATCTACTTCTTTTCCAGAAGCATAAATATTATAAATGGAATCTGGTAATACATACCCATCAATAATTGGCCTCATGGAAAAGTTTTTGGAAGCTTTTAATAAATCAGTAGTTGACATCTTTCTTAAGTCAGATAATGATTTTTCTTTTAAAACGTTTTCAAATTTAGTACCTATTTCTTCTGCTTCATCAAGAGTTTCCATTGCACTTCCCTTAATTCCTCTGCTACCAAAGTTAGCGGCACTCTCACCAATAACACGCTCGAATAATCCTTTAGAAAGAGGAGAGGCCTGCAACATATTAACACTCATTGAACCGGCGGATTCTCCGGCTATAGTTATATTCTCAGGATCTCCTCCAAATGCAGATATATTATTTTTAACCCACTTTAAAGCTGCAATCTGATCTAGAATACCATAATTTCCAGAAGCATTGTAACCAGATTCTTTCGTAAGTTCTGGGCTAGCCATGAAACCAAAGATTCCCAGACGATAATTAATTGTTATAAAAACTGCTCCTTTTTTCGCCATGTTTTCTCCGTTATATACATCAATAGAGCCAGAACCGTTTAAGAAGGAGCCACCATAAATATATACAATAACCGGACGTTTTTTCGATGCTCTTTTAGAAGGTGCCCATATATTTAGATATAGACAATCCTCACTGGATTTTTCATTGTTTGATAGAAGTGGAGTTAATTGTTGTGTCCCTTCTTGGAATGCAAGTAGATTGGTTATAATTGAGGGTACATATGTTTGAGCTGGACAATCAGAGAATTGATCTGCTTTTCTTATTCCACTCCATTTTTGGGGTTCTTGTGGTGCTTTCCATCTTAGATTACCAACTGGTGGTACAGCATATGGGATTCCAGCAAAGACTTTAACGGATTTGTCTGAATTATAGACTCCAGAAACAGGTCCATATCGTGTTTCTACTGGTGAGGTAGCAACCGTATTTTTAGAAGTGATAGCTGGACGGTTTTTAAAAGAGGGTTTTATACAGATAAATGTCGCTACTACTACTAGGTATAATATTATCCATAATAGAATTCTTATAAACCATTTATTAGACGAAATTAACTTTTTAATGAATAAAGTGATTGATATGATAATTGAAATGATTGCAAGTTGTAGTAAAGGAAAGGAACTGAAACAGAAAAGTATCATAGTAATAAAGATTAAAATGATGTATGGAATCCAAAATCCTAATCCAATCTTAGTTGTTGATTTGAACAATGGTGTGCTGTGACGTTTGTTAAGCATAATTAACACTCCTTTTTACGTTTAAAGTAATATGTAATATGTGAAGAAAGGGAAAAAAATAGTACATTTGTACTAATTTTAACACGGAGTAGATAAATGTCAAGAATAATTATATTTAATATCTTTCATAAAAAGAAATATAAAGAAATGAATTATGAAAGAGTTTGTTATTTGAAATAGCTATGATATAATCGTTACGAGGTGAATGGATTGAGTGAAAATACAAAAAATCGAATTTTAGAAAAATCAATTGAACTTTTTAATCAACATGGATTTGAAAATGTTTCGATGCGAGATATTTCAGAAAGCTTAAAGATAAGCCCAGGGAATCTAACATATCATTTTAAGAAAAAGACAGACATTCTAGATGAAATTTTAAATTGTTTAAAGCATGATCATGAACAAATGCAGTATAAACCAGAAATTACATTGGCTGAATTTAATTCTATTCTTTTATTGACTACGCAGCATCAGAAGCATTATGCATTTTATTATAGAAATTTCATGGAGCTTAAACACAAATATCCTGAAATAGCACAACTTCAAAAAGACTATAAAGAAGAATTTTTAGTATTAATCAGAGGTATTTTTACTCATTTTGAAAAGAATGAATGGATGAAACCGGAAGTTAGTGAAAGCATGTACGATAATTTATCGTATGCTGTTTTGTCTATTGCTATATTCTGGATACAGTTCGGTATAGATCGTGATATGAGATCTGTTATATGGTCAATTCTTTTGCCTAATCTGACAGAGAAAGGAATTAATGATTATCAGAAAATTGATATGTGTTTGGATTATTAATTGTAGGCTAATATTAACCAACAGAATGAATATATTAACATTCTGTTGGTTTTTTAATTATATAGGAAATTGTTTTTTCAGATTGTGTTGGAGAGGTTTCCATATAGTTTTTAAATATGGAAAATACTTTAATGCATACTGACTCCAAAAGAAAATGACAGATATTATAATTAATGTTACAATAAACCAAAATACTTTTGGGCTAGGAGGTATACAAAAGTTGAAGTATAGAATAATCATTATTGATGACGATGACGATTTAAGAAGACTTTTAAAGAGATGTTTTGAAAATGAAGGATATGATATAGAGACTGCATCAGATGGTGAAGAAGGTCTGAATAAGATAAAATCAGGTAATTACGACTTAATTATTTTGGATATTATGTTACCAAAAATGAATGGAATTGAGGTACTAGAAGAATTAAGAAAAGAGTATATTGTTCCAGTCATTTTATTATCAGCTAAAGAACAGGAAATGGATATTGTTGATGGTCTTAAAAGTGGAGCGGATGATTATATCACAAAGCCATTTCGCCTATCAGAAATAGTTGCTAGAGTTGAGAGTGTATTACGCCGATGCGAGATGATGCAGAGGAAGTTAGCGGATTCAAAAAATGAAATAAAAGATGAGAATATAAGAATGATAGGAAAGCTTCTCATAGATAAAGATAAATGTTTGGTGATGAAAGAGAAGGATGAAATCTTGTTAACTTCAAAAGAATATGAATTATTGTGTTTTCTATCGGATAGACCTGGTCAGATCTATAGTAAACGACAGATCTATGAGAACGTCTGGCATGAAGAGTATGTATATGATGATGATGCAATAATGACCCTTATTCGCAGAGTTCGGTTAAAGATTGAAGATAATCCCTCGGAACCTTATTATATTCAGACAATACGCGGATTAGGTTATCGCTTTTGCAAACAATAAAGGGAGACATAGAATATGATATATGATGTTTTGTACATACTCTGTGCTGGCATTTTACTTCTTTCATTTTTGATATTAATGTTTAAATACATAAGGTTAAGAAGAGAAATTCGTGAGCTAGAGCACAAAATGGAGTACTTAATTACTGATAGTAGCATTCATTATCTTTATACTAAGGAAGGGAGAGATACCGAAACATTAACCTATCAGATTAATCAATTGTTGAATCGTTATCAGAACGAAAAGATAGCCTTAAGTCGTGAGCAGACTGCAAGGAAACAATTGATTTCTAATATATCTCATGATCTTAAGACACCACTTGCAGGAATTATTGGTTATTTAGAGGCAATTGAGAATAATTTAGTTAAGGGTGAAGAACAGAGTGAATATTTAGGGATTGCGCTACATAAGTCTTATGATTTAAAACAAAGGATTAGTGAATTATTTGAATTAGTTCGAATTGATGCAGATGAAATACAATTTCAGATAGAAAAAGTGGAGATTGGAGAGTTACTTCGTCTCATTGCCATAGAGTTTAGTCCAAGATTAGAAGAAGAATCATTTGAATACGATTTTAATATTCTTGAACAACCACATTATATGAAAGTAGATGTGAAGGCATTCATAAGAATGATTCAGAACCTAGTAGATAATGTATTAGAACATGCCAATTGTGGAAAATATCTAGGGATAAGTTCTAATATAGTGAATGATACAATTGTTATTGATATTATTGATCATGGTGGTGGAATTGCTAAGAAGGATTCAAAATATATCTTCGATCGTCTCTATCAAGCAGACGAGGCAAGAAGTAATCACGGTGGACTGGGGCTTGCAATTACTTATGAGCTAGTGAATAGAATGGGTGGAAGTATTAGTTTATATGAAAATACAAAGGAGAAGACTGTATTTCGATTGATTTTTCCAAAGGTACTATAAATGTCAGCTAAATGTCAGATTAGTAATGGCCTAATGTCAGATTCCTTTCTTATAATGTATGTATTCTAGGATTAGAGGTTAGAAACTCTTACAATATCCCAAATCCTAAAATGTATTGTAATTATAGGAGGAAAGAAAATGATATCAAGAAAAAAGAAAATAACAATGGGAATCGTACTAATTGCTACTGTATTATGCGCTTGCTTAAGCTTAGTTAAGGTTCATAATACGTATCATGGTGATACTGTTGAAGAAAAATTAAACTCAGTGATACAAAAGTATCATGTACAAGGAGCATCTTATACCATTATTAAAGATGGAAAAGTTACATCTTCACATAATATAGGGTATGCGAATGTCAAGCAAAAGAAAGTTGTTGATGATAATACTGCTTTTAAAATAGCATCGATATCAAAAACAATGACCGCATATGCGATAATGCAATTAGTAGATCAAAAGAAATTAGATCTCGATACTCCAGTGGAACAATATATTAAAAACTGGAGCTTACCAAAAACAAAGTTTGATAACAGTAAAGTAACACTTAGAACATTAATGAGTCACACATCAGGAATTACAGATAGTTCTGAATTTGGTTATACAGAGCCCCTTCCTACTGTGGTAGAAGCACTAACGCAAAGGGATATTCGATTAAAAAGGGAACCAGGAACAGAATTTGAATATTCCAGTTTTAGTGGATTTGCGATATGTCAACTTATTATTGAAAATGTTACAGGTGAAAAGTTTGAGGACTACATGAAGGGTCATGTCTTTGCTAAGTTAGATATGAAAAGGGCAGGGTATTATAACAAAAGTGAAGAAAATATAACACTAGCTACGCCATATGCAGGATTAAATAAACCTGTTGGTGTAACACCAATTGTAATGACAGGAGCTGGAGGAGTATCCGCAACCTCATCCGATATGGCTAACTTTGTAATTGGTATGATAGATTACTATCAATCTAGTAATCGTCAAATGTTTCAAACGCAGAAAAACACCAAATCTGTTTTTGGAACCTATGGGCTTGGAATTATACCACATAAATTAGACAATGGTACTATTGTCTATGAACACAACGGAACACTCACTGGTTGGAATGCTCAGATTGCATTTGAACCAAAAAGTAAGAATGGAATGGTATTTCTGTGTAATTCAGATAAAGGATATTATCTAACCAATGAAGTTATGCGTATATGGAGCAAAGAAGTCAATGGTTATGGAGTAGAAGATAAAGCATTTGAAAATTCCATGGCTAACATTATCAATGCTATCTGGATTACTGTTACAGTAGTAGGAAGTCTACTTATCTTTACATTAATTCAAGGCCTATATAATAAGAAAAGAGAGAGAGTAAAGGGAAGAAAAAATATTATAAAATTAATAGTATCGATTCTAGTGTCTTGCATTTTACTAGCTGGGTGGTATATGGTTATGTATTCTGATTACATATTCAGTACAAGATTCCAAACACCAAATTATTATCCATTCACGTTCTTTACAAGAAATATTGACTGGATTGGATATTCCCTTATTTTCATAATCATAGTTATTGTAGTAAGAAGATTATATCCTAAAAAGTTAAAGAATACAGGAGATGAGATAAATAAAAAAAATAGAGTTTAGTAATGTATCGAAAAATTATAAATTAGAGAATGGAATACATAATCTAACCTTTGATGTAGGTGATGGAATAATCTATGCGTTATACGGAAGAAATCGAGCTGGTTTATCTTCCGTTTTGAGGTTAGCATCTGGCTTGGATGAGCCCGATTACGGAGATATTCGATTGTTTGGTAAGAACATCCAGACTCAGAAAAAGCACTTGCTTCCTTCGATTGGTGTTTTATTAGATCCCCCTGCTGTGTATACGAATTTAACAGTGGAAGACAATTTAAGAGTATTAGAAATGATAAGGCCAAAGCAAAAACGAAATATGGCAGATGATATGATGGAACAATTGGGTATTAGCAGATATAAAAGTAAAAAAGCAAATACTCTGGATGCAGATCAAAAGAAGAGGTTAGGTTTAGCAATTGCATTACTTCATGATCCTGAAATTTTAATATTAGATGAACCATTTCGTGGCTTTGACTTTAATGGAATGAAAGAAGTTAGTAGATTATTAAAAAACTTATGTGACGAATATGGAAAAACGATTCTACTGAGCAGTCATACATTAAGTGAAGTTGAGAATGTAGCAGATTGCATTGGGTATATGGAGCAGGGAAACTTAATTGAAGAAATCTTTACAAAGGATAAGGAAGAGATCAATAGACAGTATATATACCTTGTGGTTGATCATGTTTCAAATATCATTCCAATTATAGAACGTGATCTTGACATTCATAACTTTCATGTTGTAAATGATAATTCATTGAAAATATTTGATTTAAGTAAGGATAGTGGAGAAATTAACACCTGCTTGAACCGAAATGGTGTTATCGTTAAGGAAATATATATGCATAAAGGATCCTTACAAGAATATTTAAATGAGATTGGTAGGAGGTAGCTTAAGTGTCAAGATTAATAAGATCAGAAATCTTAAAATTAAAGAACACTCCTTTTTATAAAGTGCTAATTGGTATTAGCATTATTCTCCCATTGATTGGAACAGAGATTAACGCTAGTTCATTGAAACAAAGTTCATGGGAAAGCTTTATCAATCAGAATCTATGGATTTCTATCATGCTTGTATGGCTAATTTATCTTCTAGTATTAGGATGTTTTTTGTTTATTCGTGAAAAAGAAGAAAGAACGATTGATAATCTATTTATAATACCAATTGGAAGAATAGAACTTGTGATAGCAAAGTTAGTTGTTTTGTTTCTCTTTACACTTATGATTACTACTTTATCATATGTAACAAACTTGTTTTATTTAATTCTTGGATTTTCGGTTGATGGAAAAGAATTTGTATTAGGATTTGTAAAATACATATCTGGTGGTATTTTGATGTTTGGAGCGTTACTTCTAGTTTATGGAATGATTCATCTTTTCAATGTGAAATATTTTGGTGCATTTATCATAAGTGCGGTATACTTAATCATCTCGTTTGTAGGAATGTGGAATCCATATGCATCATCATTATTACCTAGTGTTGCTGTTTTAAGGATCATTGGGTGTGGCTATCAGATCTCATATGGGTATCCCTTTGATATCTCAGTATACTCGTATGTACTTAATGTATGTATCAATGTAGTTCTTCTATTCTTGTATGGATATAAAAATAATAAGTAATAAATTAAAATTTTAAAATCTTTAAAGAATCTTTAAAATTATTATATAAAATGCTCTTTGAAAGGAGCGAAGAAAAGTAGTATAAGGAGAAAGACGAATAATGGCGAAAATACTGGTTCTTGATGATGAAGAGAAAATCTTAAAATTAATAAAAAATATTCTACTCCTTGAGGGACATGCCGTAACCTTATGTTGCAATTATGATGAAGTAGATGATAATAAGCTTCCATGGTATGATTTGATTTTGTTAGATATTATGATGCCAGGAACGGATGGATTTGAAGTCTGCAAACAGATCCGAGATAAGGTGGATTGTCCAATACTGTTTATTACTGCGAAAGCAGAGGAAGAAGACCTTGTATACGGGCTTGGATTAGGAGCAGATGATTATATCAAAAAACCCTTTGGTATGGAGGAACTTAAGTCAAGAATCAATGCTCATCTTAGAAGAGAAAAACGGAATCATAGTGTAGTAATACAGTCAGGGAATATTCGATTTGATTTACAAGGAATGAGAGTAATGGTTGAGGATGAGAGTATTAATCTGACCAAAGGAGAATATCAGATATGCGAATTTCTAGTCAAGAACAAAGGGCATGTGTTTTCCAGAGAGCAGATATATGAAGCAGTCTTTGGATACGATGGAGAAAGTAATGATAGTACGATTGCAACCCATATTATGAATATTCGTAATAAGTTAAGCGAAGTAGGCGTTTCACCAATTAAGACAGTTTGGGGGATCGGATATCAGTGGGAAAGTTAAATCGTATAAAGAAGAGCAAGAAGACGCTAACATCAATGGTAGTAAAAGCAGTTTATGGCATTGGATGTTCAATCTTAACCTTAACAGCATGCATACTGTTATATTTATCTGCAGTACAGAATCATAAATTACTGACACCAGAAATATATGTTCGGGTTATAAATGTAATTGTTATAGGATATATTATAGTGGTTATATTTCTAACTATTTTATTTCCGATTCTGACCTCCAGAAAGATAAAGAAAAAAGGTCAGACCATTATAAATGTAGTAGAAAAAATAAAATCAAGGAATCTGGATTTTGAGATCACACCAAGTGGAGTAAAAGAGATTGATCAAATTCTAAGTAGTATGGATGACATGCGTCTTGCTTTAAAGCAGTCTCTTGAAAATGAGTGGCGAATGGAGCATAATCGTAAACAGCAGATATCCGCTCTAACACATGACCTAAAGACTCCGATTACCATATTGAAGGGAAATCTGGAACTAATGCAGACGAGAGAGCTAGATAATCTATGTAAAGATTATTTACAGGATGCAAAGGGTAGTCTTGAACAAATGGAGCTATATCTCAATCAGCTTTTAGAGATGACTCGCGCAGAACGTGGTTATCATATACATAAAGAAAATGTAGATATTGCAAGATTCATAGAACAAACAGTATCACCATTAAGTAGAATAGCCAGTGAAAAGAGAATAACAATCTTAACAGAGTTAGTAGAAAAGGATATTGTTGTGGCGGTGGATAGCATATTATTTGAACGTGTGATTAATAACCTGATAACAAATGCCATAGATTTTACACCAGCAGATGGTTGTATTAAGATAATACTGAATCGGATAGAAGATTATGCCATGATTACAATTAAAGATACAGGGACGGGATTTAGCAATAATACTTTAAAACATGGAACAGAGCAGTTTTACATGGAGGATGCAAGCAGAGGGCGAAAAAACCATTACGGGTTAGGATTATTTATTGCTGATTCAATTGTAAAACAACATTCTGGAATTATGAAGTTAGCCAATGATGAAGGGACTGGAGGAGCAAAGGTAATCATTCAGATACCCATATTAAAAGAATAATAATAAAACAAACTACTTTTCCAAATATATTATGAAAAATAAACTAAATAAATTAATAAAGATTATTAGGAATCTATTGATAGGCCTATTACTACTAGTGATAATCTTTATCATAGGAACTACAATCTGGAACAGTGTACTATGCACAAAAGAAGATAAGTTATTGAATCAAGTAGGCAAAGAAGTTAAGGTAAATGGTGTTAATATAAGAGTATCCGTTATAGGAAAAGGAGAAAAGACCATTGTATTATTAAGTGGAATGGGAACACCAAGTCCAATTATTGATTTTAAACCGCTTGCAGAAAAACTAAGTGATTCTTACCGAGTAGTTACAATAGAGTATACAGGATATGGTTTAAGTGAAGATGCGAACATTGATAGAAGTAATAAAGCAATTGTAGAGGAAGTCAGAGAGACGTTAAAAGAACTAAATATCAAACCACCATATATTCTTATGCCTCATTCGATATCAGGAGTTTACTGTATGCAGTACATGAAAATGTACCCAAATGAGGTAGAAGCAATGATTGGTATTGATTCTTCTGTACCAAATCAAGGAAAATATGAAGAGGGTATTAATATTTCTAAAGGACTTTATTACTTAGCCCGCTTTTTGGATGTGACAGGTCTTAATAGACTTTCTAATATATCTGGAATGCCATTATTGAAAGTTATGAAGGCAAGTGGAAGCTATTCAAATGAAGACATCAAGATTGTCACTGCTTTATGTAATAGAAAACAAGTAACCCGAGCATTTTTTAATGAAAGCAAAGCGATGAGAAAGAATTTTAAGTCATTATATGATATGAAGTATCCAGCGGATAAGCCAATTTTATTTTTCTTAAGTAATACTTCCTGTAAAGAGCTTAAAATTGAACTTAATAAAAGGGGACATAATGCTACTTGGGAAGGATTACATGAAGAAGTTATATCGAATCCAGATATTCAGAAGATTAAGTATTTAGATGGGGCACATTATCTGCATAGGACACAGTCAGATAAAATGGCCGATATGACAAAAGAATTCTTAAAGGAATATGTAAGATAATTAAAAAGACTATTCATTAGAGAGAGTTAATAAAGTCTATAAAATGTTATAAGAATACGTTAGATATAATGAAAACTTTGAGCTAGGGAAAGTGATATGATTCCCCTTATGTAGACAAGGTAAATAACCAAAATCTACTTATGAGGAGTCATATCAAAGTATATTCCTTGGCTTAATTTTTTTATAATGTATTAATTATAGTGATAATTAATACAAATCTTTTTTCAGAAATGAAACAATCCAATATGATATGACAGATATATTAAATGATGGTACAATAATCATTAGAAGATTTACCTAAAAGAATAATTGGTGATAAGATAGTTATATACCAAGAAAGGAAAAGAATAATGAGTGGAAGTTATATCCAAAGTATTCGTGTTGATTGGGATGAAATAGACGGTGATTCTTATTTGAATAATATATCAGCAATTAAAGAGATGAATAAACTAGACTTTAATAAGAATATCACTTTTTTTGTTGGGGAAAATGGTACGGGCAAATCTACTTTGATTGAGGCAATTGCGGTTGCGTATGGGTTCAATCCAGAAGGCGGTACTATGAACTATAGATTTAGCACCTTTGATGATGTATCAGAATTAAGTAGTGCGATTCGTATGGTAAAAGGGTATAAGCGTCCAAAGTCGAATTATTTTTTTCGTGCTGAAAGCTTTTTTAATGTTGCAAGTAAGGCAGAAGATTATCGCGATCAACCGAAAGAAATATACTATGCAAGATATGGTGGGAAATCATTACATGAGCAATCACATGGAGAGAGCTTTTTGGCGTATTTTCAATCATTTGAGAAGGAAGGCATCTATATTATGGATGAGCCAGAAGCTGCGTTATCTCCACAAAGACAGTTAACATTATTTATTCAAATTGCAAAGATGGCGAAGAATGGTTCTCAATTTATAATAGCAACTCATTCACCTATACTATTAGGAATACCGGGAGCAGATATTTTTTCTTTTGATCAGGGTGAACTTCATAAGAGTGAATTGGAAGAAACGGAAAGCTATCAAGTTATGGAGATGTTTATTAACAATAGAGATATGCTAGTAAATCAATTATTACAAGATTAAGAAATAATATCAATTATTCGTAGGAGGTACAGAATGGAACAAAAGTGGTGGAAAGAAAGCGTCATATATCAAATCTATCCAAGAAGTTTCAAGGACAGTAATGGGGATGGCATCGGAGATATAAAAGGTATCATAGAAAAGCTTGATTATCTTAACATGCTAGGAATTAATGTTATTTGGCTATCACCAGTTTATAAGTCACCAAATGATGATAATGGTTATGATATTAGCGATTATCAGGATATCATGGATGAGTTTGGAACTATGGAGGATTTTGATATTTTATTACAAGAGGCTCATCAAAGAGGCATCAAGATAATTATGGATCTTGTTGTAAACCATACCTCCGATGAACATAAGTGGTTTACCCAAAGTAAATCGTCAGTTGATAATGAATACAGAGATTATTATATCTGGAAAAAAGGAATAGATGGACAACCACCGAACAATTGGGGTTCCTGCTTCGGTGGTTCTGCATGGGAATACGATAGCACTACAGACATGTATTACTTACATCTGTTCTCAAAGAAGCAACCAGACCTTAACTGGGAGAATAAAGTACTAAGAAATAAAGTTTATGACATGATGAAATGGTGGCTTGATAAGGGGATTGATGGTTTTCGGATGGATGTCATTAATATGATATCGAAAGATCAGAGATATCCTGATGGATATGTAAATGAAAAGGCAGTATACGGTGATATAACGCCTTTCGTATTTAATGGACCAAAGGTACACGAATTTCTTAAAGAAATGAACCGAGAAGTACTTTCTAAGTATGATATTATGACGGTTGGAGAGACGCCTGCGGTTAGTCCATCCGATGCAGTCAATTATGTAGGAAATGATAGAAATGAATTAAACATGGTATTCCAATTTGAACATGTAGACATAGGGAATGGTCTGGAAGGAAAATGGAGCAATCTTGGATATAAGGTTAGTGAGCTGAAAGATATATTAAGTAAATGGCAGCTTGGATTACAAGATGATGGTTGGAATAGTCTTTTCTTAGATAATCATGATCAACCACGTGCAGTATCCAGATATGGAAATGATAAGGAATACTGGTGTGAGTCAGCTAAAATGCTTGCAACTATGCTTCATATGATGAGAGGAACACCATATATTTATCAAGGCGAAGAACTTGGAATGACAAATGTGGCATTTGATCATATAGAAGATTATAAGGATATTGAAACTCTAAATGCCTATAAAGAACTTGTAGGAATAAGAGGGAAAGATCCAGAAGAAATGATGAAAGCAATCCATGACAGAAGTCGCGACAATGCTCGTACACCAGTACAATGGGATGATAGTGAATATGCAGGATTTACTACCGGTACACCATGGATTAAAGTAAACCCAAATTATGCGTCGATTAACGCGAAAGTACAGATTCATGATAAGGACTCTATTTTTAACTATTACAGAAAGCTTATTAAGCTTAGAAAAGAACATAAAGTTATTGTTTATGGTGATTATCAATTATTATATGAAGACCATGAATCACTATTTGCTTATACAAGAACATTAGATAATGAAACACTTCTGGTAATTTGCAGTTTTGACACCAATCAGATTACTTTTGAACTACCTGAGAATATATTATATAATACGAATTCACTTCTTATTAGCAATTATCCTGTGGAGGATATGAATATTGTAAAGGTTGAATTAAGGCCATACGAAGCAAGAGTATATTTGCTACAATAGTTAAGCATAAAAAGGTATAAGATTTCAGTTAAGAGACTGATTACTTATACCTTTTTATAGTGCAAAGCCACATCACATATGCTATAGAAATATTAATTACCAAGAGTTATGATAATATTTATCTCGATATTTTTTTGGCGTTAAGCCAACTTGTTTCTCGAAAGTATGAATAAAGTGACTTTGAGAAGCGAAAGCTAGATAATTTGCAATTTCAATTGAAGTAAAATCAGAGTATTTTAATAAGTTCTGAGCTTTTTCAATCTTCTTTTCGCGAATATAATCGCTGATAGAAATACCTAGTTCCTGTTTAAATAGTCTTGATAAATAGCTTTTGGATAGATTTGTATAATTGGAAAGATCATCAACCGTAACTCTATCATGAATGTGGTTATAAATATAGTCTGTGCATAACAATATTGATTTTGATATGATTGAACTATTTTTAAGTAATAACATTTTTCCAGTAAAATCTAATGCCATGTTATCATGAAGTTCTGTAACAGCTTGAATTGTTGAACAGTTATCTAATTTTAATATGTAAAAATCGCTTAATCGATAGGCTTGTTCGAATTCCATTCCCCCTTCTACACAGTGTCTAGTTATCATTGCAACAGAAATAACAAAGTGGTATTTCATGTTTATTAGTGAATTTTTGGATAATACTCCAATTCCATCTGGATTAGAAAAGCCACCCTTTTGACAGTCCTCACGGACATAATTCATGTCTCCCGACTTCACAGCCTGATAAAATGAGTATTCGAATTCTATTGGTTTATGTTTCGTTAATAGTTCATTATCAAAAACTTCTTTTAAATACCATTCATTTTGTAAACTCATAATTTTATCCTCTTTTTTGAAAAGGTGTTAATAAATTACAATTACAGGATAATTATGGCACGAATTTGATATTTTTGCAATAATTTTTATATAACTATATTATAAAAATCATTATAATAATGTTGCAACGTTAAGTAATTGCTATAAAAATTAAAAACGGAGGAGATTAAGTATGAAGAAAAAGTTATTAAGTGTCTTACTTACAACAGTATTAGTAACTACTATGTTCACTGGATGTGGTAATTCAAAAACTGATTCTGAAAAAACAAATGCAGGGGGATCTGTAAAGAAGGAATCAACAGCTGATGTAAAAGAGGGGAAAAAGGTAAATATTTATTGTTGGAACGATGAGTTTAAGAGCCGTTATGAAGCTTATGCAAAAGACCTTGCAGAGAAACATGGGGTAGAGGTTAATTTTGTAATTGTAGCAAATGAGAATAATGCATATCAGAATAATCTTGATACAGCATTACAAGCTCAGGAATCAGCTGCAGCTGATGATAAAGTTGATTTATTCTTAGTTGAAGCAGATTATGCAAGCAAGTATACAAAATCTGAGTATGCACTTGATGTAGTTGGTGATGTAGGTCTTACAAAAGAAGATCTTGCTGGCCAATATCAATATACTAAAGATATTGTAACTGTAGATGGTGTTCAAAAAGGTACTACATGGCAAGCAACTCCAGGATTATTCGCTTACAGACGTTCTATTGCTAAAAAGGTTCTTGGAACAGATGATCCAACACAAGTACAAGCAGCTTTAAGCGATTGGAGTAAATTTGATCAAGTAGCAGCAAAAGCAAGCGCTGCTGGTTACAAGATGCTTTCTGGTTATGATGATTCTTACAGAGCATTTTCTAACAATGTATCTAAACCATGGGTAGATGGTACTAAGATTGTAGTAGATGATAATCTTATGAACTGGGTAAAACAGACAAAAGACTACACAGATAAAGCATATAACAATAAAACAACACTTTGGGCTCCTGAATGGAGTGCAGACCAAGGTCCAGATGGTAAAGTATTTGGATTCTTCTATTCAACATGGGGAATTAACTTTACATTAATGGGTAACTCATTATCAGATGCAAAAGGTAAGAAAGAAGTTGGAAATGGTATCTACGGTGACTATGCAGTATGTGAAGGACCACAAGCTTATTACTGGGGTGGAACATGGCTATGTGCTGCAAAAGGATCAGACAACTTACCATTTATTAAAGATTTAATGTATCGTTTAACTTGTGATGCTAAGACAATGAAACAAATCACATTAGATACTCAAGATTATACTAATAATCAAGCAGCTATGGAAGAAATCGCAAAGAGCGATTATAAATCAGATTTCTTAGGTGGACAAAATCATATCGCTTTATTTGCAGAAGCAGCTAAGAAAATTGATATGAGTAACATCAGTGATTATGATCAAGGCTTAAATGAAGCATTCCAACAGTCTATGCATGAATACTTTGAAGGAAATGTTGATGAAAAGACAGCATTAGATAATTTCTATACATCAGCTATGGAAAAATATCCTGAATTAACAAAATAATTAGTAGCATAACAACCATAGGTAAAAGGGCTTCTGTGAATCATTTTTACGAAGAATGCCCTTTTACTTTTGAAATTTATTCGGAATAGGAGAAAATCATGAAATCTTCTAATGCAAAAAAAGGAAAACTTGTAAGTTATTCAAAGTGGGGGTATATCTTTTTAATACCATTCTTTCTAGTTTATTTTATTTTTTCATTTATACCTATGATTTCAACGTTTTACTATAGTTTTTTTGAAAACTATATGTCTGGACTTAATGTAATTGGTCCAAAGTTTGTTGGATTTGATAATTTTGTAAAATTATTTACCGAAGCAGATTTACTTAAGTATACAGAAAATACATTGATTATGTGGGTTCTAGGTTTTGTCCCACAGATCGCAGTTTCTCTGCTTTTAGCTGCATGGTTTACTAATACCAGATTAAAACTAAAATGTTCTGGTTTTTTCAAAACTGTTATTTATATGCCAAATCTAATTATGGCATCTGCTTTCTCCATGTTATTTTTTACGTTGTTTGCAAATAATGGCCCAGTCAATATGCTTTTGACGGATGCAGGAATCATTAAAGAACCATGTCACTTTATGTCTATCACAATGGGTGCTCGTAGTTTAATTGCATCAATGAACTTTTTAATGTGGTTTGGAAATACAACCATATTACTAATGGCAGGTATGATGGGTATTGATACCGCATTATTTGAAGCTGCAGAGGTGGATGGAGCAACATCCTTCCAAGTATTTTCAAAGATTACAATGCCATTGTTGAAACCTATTATGGCATTCGTAATGATTACATCTCTCATTGGTGGTTTACAGATGTTCGATTTACCACAGATCTTGACAAACGGAAAAGGTGGACCTGATAGAACAACAATGACCTTGATTATGTACTTAAATAATCATCTATTTAGTAAAAACTATGGTATGGCAGGTGCTTTATCAGTTATTATCTTTATAATTACAGGCGCATTGAGCATTGTGGTATTTAAGTTATTAACGGGTCAGAAGGAGGAGAGGTAATTGAATATGAAAAAACAAGAAAACAGCAGATCACTGAGTTTGGATATTAAACGAATCCTTTGTTATATTGTATTAGTTATCTTATCCGTTGCCTGCTTAATACCATTTTATATGTTATTTGTTAATGCAACGAGAGCACATGTTGATATACAACGAGGATTTTCAGTTATACCAGGAAAATTTTTGATAACGAACATATCGAATGTATTAAATAATTCCACAATTTTAATTGTAAGAGGTATGATTAACAGTCTCATTATTTCTTCTCTGACAGTTATACTTTCTGTTTATTTTTCAGCAATGACAGCATATGCAATACACGCATATGAATTTAAGTTAAAGAATTTTGTATTTAACTTTATATTACTTATCATGACAATTCCAGCACAGGTTAGTGCTCTTGGTTTTATTAAAGAAATGAACATGATGAATTTAAAAGATACTTTCATTCCATTAATTATTCCAGCAATTGCTGCGCCAGCTTGCTTTTTCTTTATGAAGCAATATATGGAGAGTTCAATTCCACTAGAAATCGTGGAAGCAGCTAGAATTGATGGTTCGAATGAGTTCCATACATTTAACTGGGTAATTATGCCGATGATGAAACCAGCACTAGCAGTACAGGCTATTTTTGGATTTGTTGCAAGTTGGAATAATTATTTTACCCCAGCGCTAATTTTAACAAGTGCGGAGAAAAAGACGTTACCTTTATGGATTGCATACATAAGAAGTGCGGATTTTACAAAGTTTGATATGGGACAATTGTATATGATGATAGCTTTCTCAATCTTCCCAGTTATTATTATATACCTAATACTTTCAAAATTTATTGTTCAGGGTGTTACCCTTGGTGGTGTTAAGGGATAATGTAACAATGATGTTAAGGCTTTCAAGACTAAATCGTAAGTACAGTGTAATAATTGTACTATAAGATTTAATTTTGAAAGCCTTATTAATTTATAGGAAACTCTTTTTTCTATTTTGGATGGAAAATATTTGGAATGTAGTTATGATTTTAACATTTATATCATTAATCTAATTTTTCTCACTTTTTAATTTAGTTATAATATTTTTGTCAATTAAAAAAGAGGAGGAAAAGTTATGAAAAACAAGTCAAAAGCTAAACTAATTGTTACTCTAATGACATTTTTTATGGCGTGCACTAGTATATTGGTAGTATTAATCAATGTACAGGCAGCAGAAAAAAAAGTGGGGAATATCATCCTAGCCAATATTGAAAATAATATGTTGGTGTTGAAGAAAGGAGATACGTGGCAATTAAAAACAATTATAGAACCTTCCAATGCAAGTAATAAGGAACTGATCTATAGAACAAGTAATAAAAAGGTAGCAACAGTAAGTAAAAAAGGAAAAATTATGGCAAAAGGATATGGATCTGCAAAGATTACAATTCAATCCGCAGATAAAAAAGAAAAGAGAACGATTACTGTAAAAGTTCCTGAGATTCCAGTAACAAAAGTAACAGTAAGTCCCGAAGAAAAGACAATAACAGTAGGAAATACATTTTTATTAAAGGCAACTATTATGCCAAAGGATGCTTCAATAAGAAATCTTTCCTATAAGTCAAGTAATCAAAATGTAGCAACTGTAGATAGCAAGGGTAAAGTAAAGGGGATAAATGCTGGTTGTACAACTATTACAGTTATTACATTGGATGGAAAGAAACAGACAACCTGTAAGGTTACAGTTAAGCAAAAAGAAGTAAAAGTGAAAAGTGTGACACTTGCGCTTAAAAGTGTAGATCTTTATGAAGGTGAAACAAAAGAATTAGAAATAGAGATAAAGCCTGATAACGCAACAAATAAAAATGTTATATGGACAAGTAGTAATAAAGAGGTTGCAACAATAACAAATGGATTAATACAAGCTGTAAAAGAAGGAACATCAACCATTACTGCAGTTGCAGCAGATGGAAGTGGTAATAAAGCAGAATGTGTTGTAAATGTGAAGAAGAAGCTTGAAGAAACTCAACCTAGTCAAACAAGTGAAAGTGATAGCAATAGTACGGCAAATCAAGGGTATAAACTTGTATGGGAAGATGATTTCAACGGAACAAAGTTAAATACAGATAATTGGAATTATGAATATCATGATCCAGGTTGGGTAAATAATGAGTTGCAAAAATATACAGATTCACCAGACAATATATATGTAAAAGATGGAGATCTTGTAATTAAAGCAATAAAAACGGTAGACGAAAACGGTACTCATTATACATCAGGAAGAATTAATACACAGAATAAACATGATTATAAATATGGAAGGTTTGAAGTAAGAGCAAAGGTTCCAAGTGGAAAAGGATTCTTACCAGCTTTCTGGATGATGCCTACAGATGAAAATCTATATGGACAATGGCCAAAATGTGGTGAGATTGATGTTATGGAGGTACTTGGTGATCAGACAAATAAATCATTTGGAACACTTCATTTCGGAGAGCCACATACACAGAGCCAAGGAAGTTGCACATTAACAAATGGTGATTTTGCAAGTGAATTTCATACATATGCATGTGAATGGGAACCAAGTGAGATTCGTTTCTACGTAGATGGTAAGATGTTTTATAAAGAAAATGATTGGTTTTCTAAAAAAACTGGTTATGGAGAAGCTACTTATCCAGCACCATATGATCAACCATTCTATTTGATTCTAAATCTAGCAGTTGGAGGAAGTTGGCCAGGAAATCCTGACGAGACTACTAATTTTGGTGACAATGCAGAACTTTGTGTTGACTATGTAAAAGTATATCAGAAGGATAGTTATGATGAAAACGTGCAAAAACCAGTTAAAAATCTTGTATTTCGAGACCCAGATTTAACTGGAAATTATGTAATAAATGGAGACTTTAAAGAATTAGAAAGTTTATCGGATGGTAAGAATTGGGAGTACTTACAAACTGGAGGAGGCAAAGCAAGTGCTGAAATCGCAGATAATGCAATTCATATTAAAACACAAGATGCTGGTAGCCTAAATTATAGTATTCAGTTAGTAGAAGCGGGATTGCCAATGATACAAGGGTATAAATATCGTCTTTCCTTTGATGCATATGCTTCAGATAATCGTACGATAATAACTGATATAACTGCTCCAGATAAGGGATATAAGCGTTATTTCCCTGATACAACAGTAGCCCTAACAGCAGATAAACAACATTATAATTATGACTTTGATATGACTGATGTTGGTGATATAAACGGAAGAGTTGAGTTTAATCTTGGTAATCAAGGCTCTACAGCTGATGTACATATTAGTAATGTAAGACTAGAGAAGATTGGTACTGCAGATATTCCACAAGAAATAAAATCTGTACTACCTGATGGAAATTACGTCTATAATGGTGAATTTGAACAAGGAAAAGACCGTATGGACTACTGGAGTGTTGATAGTAAGTGCGAAGGAGTAAATGCTTCTGTAACTAATATCGACAATAAGCGTGAGCTTAAGATTACTATGCCAAATACTGTTACAAGTCTTGATCAGGTTATAGTGAAGCAAGATCCGATTGCGATATCTGGTAATAAGACATATACTCTAAGCTTTGATGCTTATGCAGATGGTAATAAATCAATTCAATCAGTCATTGATGGACAGAGTTTTGATACACAACTTACAAATATAAAAACAACATATAAGTATAAGTTTAATACTGAAGCGGGATTGAATGGAAGCACATTGAAATTTTTACTCGGTCAAGAAGGAAGCATTTATATAGATAATGTTCGAATTCAAGAGGACAGTTTATTAATCAATGGAGACTTCGCAAATGGAATGACTGGCTTTGAAGTGTATGCATATAATCCAAGTGACGTAAGCTATGTAGTGGATGAACTTCATGAAAATAAAGCAGCATGCATTGATATAAATAATACTGGGGATGCAGACTGGAAGATTCAGTTAAAACAGAACAATATTACATTAGAAAATGGAAAATGGTATCGAATTAGCTTGGATGCTAAATCTACTAAAAACAGAAAAATCATGTATGCGTTACAAAAAGATGGTTCTGCAGACAATGATTGGACACCATATTCAGGAACACAGGTTATTGATTTAACGAATGATTATAAAACATTTACTTGTGATTTCCAAATGAATGGTCAGACGGATAAGAAGACAATTCTAAGTATTTCTACGGGAGCAGTAGGTGGAGTACAAATAACGGATAAACATACGGTTATTCTGGATAATATATCTTTAGTTGAGATTGCAGCACCAAAAAAAGAGGATATTCCTTCTGGCACAGAATTAATTAAAAATGGAAATTTTGCAACACAAAATGACGGATGGGTTAATGCTGTTACAGCACCTGGAGATGCAACAGCAGATTTCACTCAAGGTAAAGCAATTTATAATATCTCCAACGTTGGAACAGATGATTGGAATATACAGCTAAAACAAGATGATTTGACTCTAGAAAAGGGTGCTAGCTATGAAGTGAAATTTAAAATTAAGTCCAGTGCTCCAAGAACAGTTAAGTACGCTTTATTGAACCCAAATGATGGATATAAATGGTATGGTGGATCGGATATCCTTCTAGAGAATGATGTACTAAAGGTAATTGATGAGACAATAGTTGTAACAGAGAATAATGCTAATACAATTTCATTTGTGATTTCTATGGGTAAGATAAAAGATATTGATACTCCAACATCTATAATTGAGATTAGTGATATTAGTATTGTTAAAAAATAATTAATAAAAAAATAAAGAAAGGTATAAGAACTCAGCTGATGCTGATTTCTTATGCCTTTATATATATAGTAAAGAAGATAATCTTTAGTGGGGGTATAAGAACGATTCATGAAATTGTTATAATTCCTGGGTGTATAAAAATAAGTCATGAAATTGATATATTTCTTATGAATATGATTTCATAAAAAAAAGAATTTATTTAAGATAAAATTGAGAATTATAGTCTGAAAAATGGCATTCAAAAGTTAAAGTAAGGAGTAAATATGGAGTCGATAAATTTTTTGAATAATGAAGGGACATTTTCAGTGAGACAAGCTGAAAATTATAGTCACCTGTATTTCCCAATTGCAGGAGAAGAAGGAATCAAAAGTTCTCTATCACCCAATCTTGGAGGGGATAGTAAATTAAATCAAAACTCTTTTGTAATAGAACCAGTTAGTGCAGAGAACTTGCATAATAATCGTTCTGGAAGGAACTTTTGGTGCAATGTTGATGGATGTGGCAGTTGGTCTGTTGTAGGAGTATCTGCTGAAGAAGAATGTCGTAAATTTACCAAGGAGCAGGATGACAGTGAACTTACAGCAGGATTCATGTGGCAAACTGTGACAAGAACATCACAAAAATATCAACTGAGTGCAAAGGTTACCTCATTTGTACCACTAAAACATAATGTAGAAATTATGCAAGTAGAAATTCGTAATAATTCAAATCAGCAACAAGTAATAACTCCAATAGCTGCAATACCGTTATATGGAAGAAGTGCTGATAATATCCGAGATCACAGACATGTTACTTCGTTATTGCATCGAATAACCACTACGGATTATGGAGTTATGGTTAAACCAACAATGTCCTTTGATGAACGCGGACACAAAGAGAATCATATGATCTATTATGTGTGTGGAATATCTGGCAATTCTGAGAAACCACAAAGTTTCTATCCTATTGTCGAGGAATATATAGGTGAAGGTGGTAGTTTTACACATCCACAAGCAGTTATTTGTAATAAGTCTGGAGAGAATGCAGGACGATATTATGAAGGAAAGGAAGCAATAGGAGGTATACGCTTTGAAACGGTTACATTGAAAGCAGGGGAAAGCACATCTTATACTATCCTTCTAGGAGCAACAGATTCGTCAGAAGAAATTACAGAATTGATTCAAAAGTGCAATAAAGATGAAAAAGTTAAAGTGATGTTTAATGAGATGAAGGAATACTGGCAAAGTAAGGTAAATGTTAGATTCTACACAGGAAATAATGGATTTGATAGTTATATGCGTTGGGTTAGTTTTCAACCAATATTAAGAAGAATATATGGATGTTCCTTTTTGCCATATCATGATTATGGTAAAGGTGGAAGAGGATGGCGTGATTTATGGCAGGATTGCTTGGCATTATTGATTATGGATCCTACTAATGTACGTCAGATGATTCTTGATAACTATGGTGGAGTTCGAATTGATGGTACAAATGCTACTATTATTGGGGAAAAACAAGGAGAGTTTATTGCTGACAGAAATAATATAACACGTGTATGGATGGATCACGGAGTATGGCCATTTATTACAACAAAGTTATATATTGATCAGACCGGAGATATTGGGATATTGAACCAAGATGTATCTTATTTCAAAGATCAGCAGATTGAGCGAGGATTTGGAAAAGATATAAGATGGAAAGAAAAATATGGAAATGTTCAGAAGGATATAAAAGGGAAAACTTATTCGGGAAGTGTTTTAGAACATTTGCTTCTTCAGCATCTTTGTGCATTTTATGAGGTTGGTGAACATAACCACATTAAACTACGCGGAGCTGATTGGAACGATGCATTAGATATGGCAGAAAAGCATGGGGAAAGTGTAGCGTTTACCTGTGCATATGCAGGAAATATGAAAGAAATTGCATTGTACATGAAAAAAATGAAAGATATTTTGAATATAAGCACAGTTGAGTTGTTAGTAGAAATGAGGATGCTACTACAAGATGATATAGAAATTTATGAGAATATCATGGAAAAGCAGGAGCTACTACATAACTATACAATATTGTGCAGACACAATATCACTGGAAAAAAAGTAAAAATAGATATTGATAGTATTGTGAGCAGTTTGGAACATAAAGCTGATTGGTTGATGCAAAATATTCGTAAACATGAATGGATTAAGGACTTGGATGGAAATGGCTGGTTTAATAGTTACTATGATAATGATGGAAAACCAGTAGAGGGTGTATTAAATAATGGCGTTCGTATGATGTTGACCGGACAGGTATTTGCTATTATGAGTGAAACAGCACAGAAAGAACAAGTTTCAGCAATATGTAAGAGTGCTGATCGATATCTGTATGAAAAGGAGATTGGAGGATATCGATTAAACACAGATTTTCATGAACAGAAGTTTAACTTGGGAAGAATGTTTGGCTTTGCTTATGGAGAAAAAGAAAATGGGGCAGTATTTTCTCATATGACAGTAATGTATGCAAATGCACTGTATCGTAGGGGATTTGTGAAAGAAGGATATAAAGCTTTACAAACACTTGCTGATACTGCACTAAATTTTGAAACGAGTCGAATCTATCCTGGTATTCCAGAATATTTTAATTCAAAAGGTAGAGGAATGTATCATTATCTGACTGGAGCAGCTAGTTGGTATATGATAACAATGCTAACAGAAGTATTTGGAGTACGTGGAGAGACTGGAGAGTTGGTAATAAGGCCAAAGTTGGTAAGAGAACAATTTGATAAAGAAGGCAGGGCATCTGTACAGCTCCTATTTGCAGATAAGAACTTTATTATAGAATTTTATAATCCAAACGGACATACATATGGAGAATATCAAATAAAACGAGCTGTTTGTGATAATAATACCGCGCTATATAATTCAGGAATGCAAGTATGCCTTAGCAGAAAAAAAATAATAGAAATGGATAATAGTATTCATAAAATTATTGTAGAACTTAAGTAAAGGAAAGTTATGTGTTATGGGTATTCAATGGAGGTTGAATACCCAGTTTTTACTTTTACCAAGAGGTTCGATAATATTTATCTCGATATTTCTTAGGTGTTAAACCAACTTGATTCTCAAAAGTCTGAATAAAGTGACTTTGAGAAGAAAAAGATAAGTAATTTGCAATTTCTATCGAAGAAAAATGGGAGTATTTTAATAAGTTCTGCGCTTTCTCAATCTTTTTTTCTCGTATATAATCACTTATAGCAATCCCAAGTTCCTTTTTAAAAAGCCTAGATAGATAGCTCGCGGATAAATTGGTATGATCAGCAAGATCATTTACCGTAATTCTATCATGGATATGACTATAGATATAATCCGTACATAATAGGATTGATTTTGATATAATTGCACTATTTTTAAGTAACAACATTTTTCCGGTAAAATCTAGTACCATATTATCATGAAGTTCTGTGATGGATTGAACTGTGGAGCAAGTATCTAATTTTAATATGTAAAAGTCACTTAATCGATAAGCTTGCTCTAGTTCCATACCACCTTCTACACAATATCTAGTTATCATTGCAACAGTAATGACAAAGTGATATTTCATATTTGTTAATGAATTCTTAGAGAGTATTCCTACACCTTCGAGATCTGAAAAAGCACCTTTTTGACAGTTCTCACGGATATAATTCATATCTCCAGTTTTTACAGCTTGATAGAAGGAGTATTCTTCTTCTATAGGCCGGTGCATATTTAATTGCTCATTTTCAATTAATTCTTTTAAATGCCATTCATTTTGTAAACTCATTATTTGACCTCATATAATATATGTAATGAAATTGTTCATGCATCAGAAAAAATATAATATAATTATGACATGATTCTGACATTTTTTCAACAAATTTAATATAAGCAAGGTGAAAAATATAATATAATGTGTCTTGTAAAGGTAGAAAGTAGAAGAAAATTAAAACGGAGGAGATTTATTATGAAGAAAAAATTATTAAGTGTTTTACTTACAACAGTTTTAGTTACTACAATGTTTACCGGATGTGGTAATTCAAAAACTTCTTCTGACAAGACAAAAGCAGGGGGAACTGTTAAGACGGAGTCAACATCTGATACAAAAGAGGGGAAAAAGGTAAATATTTATTGTTGGAACGATGAGTTTAAAAGTCGTTATGAAGCTTATGCAAAAGACCTTGCAGAAAAACATGGGGTAGAGGTTAATTTTGTAATTGTAGCGAACGAGAATAATGCATATCAGAATAATCTTGATACAGCATTACAAGCTCAGGAATCAGCAGCAGCAGACGATAAAGTTGATTTATTCTTAGTTGAAGCAGATTATGCAAGCAAATATACAAAATCTGAGTATGCACTTGATGTAGTTGGTGATGTAGGTCTTACAAAAGAAGATCTTGCTGGCCAATATCAGTATACAAAAGATATTGTAACTGTAGATGGAGTACAAAAAGGTACTACATGGCAAGCAACTCCAGGGTTATTTGCTTACAGACGTTCTATTGCTAAAAAAGTTCTTGGAACAGATGATCCAACACAAGTACAAGCAGCTTTAAGCGATTGGAGTAAATTTGATGGGGTAGCAACAAAGATGAAAGATGCTGGCTTCAAGATGCTTTCTGGTTATGATGATTCTTACAGAGCATTTTCTAACAATGTTTCTAAACCATGGGTAGATGGTACAAAGATTGTTGTAGATGATAACATTATGAACTGGGTAAAACAAACTAAGGATTATACAGATAAAGGATATAACAATAAAACAACACTTTGGGCTCCTGAATGGAGTGCAGATCAAGGACCAGATGGAAAAGTATTTGGATTCTTCTATTCAACTTGGGGAATTAACTTTACATTACTTGGTAACTCTTTATCAGATGCAAAAGGCAAACAAGAAGTTGGAAATGGTATCTACGGAGATTATGCAGTATGTGAAGGACCACAAGCTTATTACTGGGGTGGAACATGGCTTTGTGCTGCAAAAGGTTCAGACAACTTACCATTTATTAAAGATTTAATGTATCGTTTAACTTGTGATTCTAAGACAATGAAACAAATCACATTAGATACTCAAGATTATACTAATAATCAAGCAGCTATGGAAGAAATCGCAAAGAGCGATTATAAATCAGACTTCTTAGGTGGACAAAATCATATCGCTTTATTTGCAGAAGCAGCTAAGAAAATTGACATGAGTAACATCAGTGATTATGATCAAGGTTTAAATGAAGCATTCCAACAGTCTATGCATGAATATTTTGAAGGAAATGTTGATGAAAAGACAGCATTAGATAATTTCTATACATCAGCTATGGAAAAATATCCTGAATTAACAAAATAATTAATAACATAACAATCATAGGTAAAGGGGCTTCTGATTTTTATCGAGAAGAAGAAGGCCCTTTTACTTTTGAAATTTATTCGGAATAGGAGAAAAACATGAAATCTTCTAATGCAAAAAAAAGAAAACATGTAAGTTATACAAAATGGGGATATATCTTTCTAATACCATTCTTTCTAGTTTATTTTATATTTTCATTTATACCTATGATTTCAACATTTTATTATAGTTTTTTTGAAAACTATATGTCTGGACTTAATGTAATTGGTCCAAAGTTTGTTGGATTTGATAATTTTGTAAAACTTTTTACCGAAGCGGATTTGCTTAAATATACAGAAAATACATTGATTATGTGGGTTCTAGGTTTTGTTCCACAGATCGCAGTTTCATTGCTTTTAGCAGCATGGTTTACCAATACAAGATTAAAACTAAGATGTTCTGGTTTTTTTAAAACCGTTATTTATATGCCAAATCTAATAATGGCATCTGCTTTCTCTATGTTGTTCTTTACACTATTTTCTAATAATGGACCAATCAACATGCTATTGATGGATGCAGGAATCTTTAAAGAGCCATGCCACTTTATGTCTATTACATTAGGTGCTCGTAGTTTGATTGCATCAATGAACTTTTTAATGTGGTTTGGAAATACAACCATATTACTAATGGCAGGTATGATGGGTATTGATGTTGCATTATTCGAAGCTGCAGAGGTGGATGGAGCAACCTCTTTCCAAGTATTTTCAAAGATCACAATGCCATTATTGAAACCTATTATGGCATATGTAATGATTACATCACTAATTGGTGGTTTACAGATGTTCGATTTACCACAGATCTTGACAAACGGAAAAGGTGGACCTGATAGAACAACAATGACTTTGATTATGTATTTAAATAATCACCTATTTAGTAAAAACTATGGTATGGCAGGAGCTTTATCGGTTGTAATCTTTATTATTACAGGAGCATTGAGTATTGTGGTATTTAAGCTATTAACGGATCAGAAGGAGGCGAGGTAATTGAATATGAAAAAGCAAGAAAACAGCAGAAATGTCGGTTTGAGTATGAAACGAATCATTTGTTATATTGTATTAATTATCTTATCAGTTGCCTGTCTAATACCGTTTTATATGCTATTTATTAACGCAACGAGAGCACATGTTGATATACAACGAGGATTTTCAGTTATTCCAGGAAAATTTTTAATGACGAATATATCAAATGTATTAAATAATTCTACTATTTTAATTGTTAGAGGAATGATTAACAGTCTTATTATTTCTTCATTAACAGTAATTCTTTCGGTCTATTTCTCAGCAATGACAGCATATGCAGTACATGCATATGAGTTTAAGTTAAAGAATTTTGTATTTAATTTTATATTACTTATTATGACAATTCCAGCACAAGTTAGTGCTCTTGGTTTTATAAAAGAAATGAACATGATGAATTTGAAAGATAGTTTCATTCCATTAATTATTCCAGCTATCGCAGCGCCAGCTTGCTTTTTCTTTATGAAGCAATATATGGAAAGCTCAATACCACTAGAAATAGTGGAAGCAGCCAGAATTGATGGTTCGAATGAGTTACATACATTCAACTGGGTAATTATGCCTATGATGAAACCAGCACTTGCAGTACAGGCTATTTTTGGATTCGTTGCAACTTGGAACAATTATTTTACTCCAGCATTAATTTTAACAAGTGCCGAAAAAAAGACATTGCCTTTATGGATTGCATATATCAGAAGTGCGGATTTTACAAAGTTTGATATGGGACAACTGTATATGATGATAGCTTTTTCGATATTCCCAGTTATTATTATATATCTTATTCTTTCTAAATTTATTGTTCAGGGTGTTACACTTGGTGGTGTGAAGGGATAGTGGAGATAGATATATGAAAAAAAAGCGAAATAGATTCTCTTTTTCTAAGAAATTAGTTGTTATGTTTGGAATTCCAATGCTTTGCATTGGTATCATTATTGTAATGTTAAGTTCAATATCATTAGATAAAAGTCTAAGTAAAGAAATACGGAGCGAATTAAAGATTGTATCATCTTCCCTTGAAAGTACATATTCGAACCTATATAAAGGAGATTATGTCAGGGATATGACATGGAATCTGTATAAGGGAAAAACAAAAATATCAGGTGATACTTCACTTCTTGATTCATTGAAAAAAAAGACAGGTATAGACACAGCATTTTATTTTGAAGACAAGACAATATTAACAACACTTAAGATGGAAGCTGGTGGAAGAGCGACAGGCTTAACACTGGATAAGAGTATTTATGAACGTGTTATGAAGGGGAAGACAGTATTTATTCCAGAATTCGAGGTGCAAAAGACTACCTATTTTGGCTACTTCCAACCACTGGCTAATAAGGATGGAACTGTTGTTGGAGCTATCTTTTCAGGTAAACCTACAAATGAAGTGACATCGCAGATTAAAAATGAGGTTCAAAAGATTGTATATCCTACAATTGCAATAATTATAGTTGCTCTTATTCTTGTGTTTGCTTTTTCTAAACGTTTATCCAATAATATGGTATTAACAAAAAAATATTTGGAAGAAGTGGCAAATGGAAAGCTTGTAAAGGGTAATGAAATAAAAGTAATAAAAAACAAAGATGAAATAGGAGATATTTATGCTATTTCCTTGCACTTGCAGGAACGCTTTAGAGTAATTGTGTCAAGAATGAAAGATTCTTCTAGTATGTTATCCACATCCTCTAATGGATTAATGCAGATGTCTCATAATATTTACAATAGTGTTACTGAGTTAGATGATGGAATCGATATTATTGTACAAGATGCTTCAAAACAGGCAACAGAGACAACAGAGTCAGTTGAAAATATATCTCATATTAATGAACAGATTGCATTCATTACAGCAGAAATGGAATCTATGTGTGAAACTGTTAAAAGTATGTCAATGGCAGAAAAAAGATCTTATTCCATAATGTGCAATCTGCGTGAAACTAATGAAGCAGTGATGAAAACAGTTGAGAAAATTACAGACCAGGTTGAAATAACGAATAATTCAGTTCTTATGATACAAAAAACAATTGATATTATCCAACAAATTGCTGACGAAACAGATTTATTATCAATCAATGCAAGTATAGAAGCAGCACATGCGGGAAGTGCAGGGAAAGGCTTTTCTGTAATTGCAGAACAGATAAGCAATCTTGCCAGCTTATCCGCTGATAACGCAAAAGGCGTTGCATCAATCATTTTGAAATTAAAAAATGAATCAGGAAAAATGATTACGGTTAGCAACGAAATTGAAAGCCAAATGGTGAATCAGAGTAATAGGATAAAGGAATCTATGGATGATTATCTGTATATGAAAAAGGGAGTAGAGAACTCTATTACAAGCGTACAGCATATCACTGAGAAAATGGCCGAATTGGATAAATCAAAAAATATAGTATTAGAAAAAGTAAAAGGACTTTCAGATCTTTCAGATCATTTCGCAACAGCAACAGAAGCGATGAGCGATACCGTAAAATCTATAGATAAGAGAATGAAAGAATTAGAAGAAACAGCGTATCAACTGGAAGATATATCGAAAGAACTTAGTGGCGGGTTAGATATATTTGAATTATAATATGGAAGTAGAAATCATATGTGTCCATTTAGATAATATACTACTCAGTAAATTAGAAAAATGAAAAATTAAAAATTAAATTTTAGATCTCCAGTCATAAGTTTTGACTGGAGATATTTTAATATACTTAATTAATATATATATTTAGGGTTATTTACATTTTTCAATTTAAGAAATGTGTAAGATAGTAAAAAGCATCTTGCATCTTTATTTTGATGCTGTTACATGTTAAAAAAGTTGACTGAGTTACTTAGGAATGGTAAGATTTCGGAGAATGATACTAGTGTAAAATAATAACTCCTCACTCGTATCGAATGTGAGGAGTTTCTGTTTATACTGTGAGGTTACGCTCCTTAAATACTTTTTTTGCAGTGAAAATCGCATTCAAGACTCTAGGAAAACCAGTATATGGTAAGCATTGGAGAAAGCTCTCTACAATTTTAATCGGGTCTATTCCTGTATTTAATGCTCCATTGATATGTACTTCGAGTTGTGGCTCACAACCACCAGCAGTGAGTAGACTAACAATTGTAATCATTTCTCTTTCTTGCAGAGATAAAATCGGTCTTGAATAGATGTCACCAAAGGCGAACTCGATGATATATTTTCCTAAATCTGGTGAGATATCATCTAGTGATTCAATTACTGCATCACCACCTTTTCCATCAACAGATTTTAAATTATGTATTCCTTTCGTATAACGTATATTATCCATAAAAATGCCTCCTATATATTTGATATTTGAAGAATATCACTTCAAGTATGGTTGAGGTCAATGAACAAATTGTTAACAATGATAAAAGAGGTGCAATATGATAATAGGTGAATTTTCTGAGAAAACTGGTATAAGCTGTTCCGCATTGAGATACTATGAGGAAAAAGGATTGATACATGTAGAGAGGGATTTTGCAAATAGAAGATTATATGATGATAAAGATATAGAGTGGGTGAAATTTTTACAGCGACTTAAGAATACAGGAATGTCTCTAAAAGACATGAAACGATACTCCGATTTAAGGTATGAGGGAGATTCCACAATTTCTGAACGACTTAAAATATTGCAAGTCCATGAGAACTACGTTGAGGAGCAAAGAAAGCTTTGGGAAGAGTATTCAAAGAATCTAAAGGATAAAATTGAGTGGTACAAAGAGCAACTATGATTATGAAAGGTATTTGAAATATATCAAAATAGAGAGGATTATATTGAAATGAAAGTACTTGGCATAAATGGAAGTGCAAGAAAAAATGGTAACACAGCATTAATTATGAATATGGTATTTGAAGAACTTGAAAAGAATGAAATTGAGACTGAATTAATACAATTTGGTAAAAATATTATTCAACCATGTAAGGGGTGTTTTGTATGCAAAGGAAAGAAAGAATGTATTATTCATAACGATATATTTGAAGATTGCTTTCAAAAAATGGTGGAAGCAGATGGGATTCTTCTTGGTTCCCCAGTGTATTCAGCAGATATTTCCGCGAACATGAAAGCCTTTTTAGAACGTGCAGGAGTAGTAGTGGCTACAAACCCAGGATTATTAAAATATAAAGTGGGTGCTTCCGTAGCAGCTGTGCGTAGAGGGGGAGGTCTGAATGCCATAGATACAATGAACCATTTTCTACTGAATAAAGAAGTTTTTATAGCGGGATCTACTTACTGGAATATGGTTTATGGAAAAGATGTAGGTGATGTTCTTAGTGATGAAGAAGGAATCCGAAATATGCATAATTTAGGTACAAATATTGCTTGGTTATTAAAAAAATTAAATGGATACATAGTTTAGTCTTATATTTATAAAGAGGAGTCGTTTGGAACGGCTCCTCTTTATAAATATAAGACTAAACTATTTTCGAAATGGGTTTGTTGGTTCAGAATGTAGTGAATTCCATGTAATAGAGACTGCAATAATACAATCAGTTTAAGCTGAAATATGCAGGTGTTATTTATTCAACTTGTACTATTTATATTCTAACGATCAAGGGTTGTTCCGCCGTATTCATAAGTGACTGGTAGTAGGGTCAATGTTGGAATAGGATCGTTTTCCGCATTCAGAATCATCTTCACACACTTTTTAGCAAGATCTTGCAAAGGCTGACGTATGGTTGAGACAATATATTCGTCAGATGGATAGAATTTCTTTGTACCATCAAATCCAATAACCTGAACGTCTTCAGGAACGGAGTAGCAGAGGTCTTTTAGAACACGGATAGCGATGCAGGCATGATAATCTGTATTCGCAAAAATACCATCAAAATCAAGCTTATGTAGTTCTTTGTTCTGATGTTCTGTAATGAATTGAAAGATAGAATTATAGCAATCTCTGTTGTCAGCTTCGTAAAGATACACTGGCTCTATATGATATTTATTACAAGCAGCCATATACCCATCGAAACGTTTGTCTGCTTCACCAGGAAACATAGAGTGGAAACCAATAAAAATGGGATTTTTACATCCTAATTCATATAATTTGTCAATTGCAAGATGGCCTCCTGCAAAATTGTCGGATGAGATTCGTGGAATGTTTCTGTTTTCGAAATATCGGTCAAATACAATAAGCGGTATGCTTTCTGGAACTTGATTGCTGATATCAGAGTATGTTAGTGCAATGATACCATCAGTTTTACTCTGGGATGCTAATGATATATAGTCGATTTCTTTTTCTGGAATTCCATTGGAACAACATAAAATAAGTTTTCGCTCATGTAAGTAAGCCTGTTGTTCAATTTCATACGCAAAGTTTGCATAAAACGATAGCGTAAGAGAAGGAATAATTAAAGTTAAGGTCTTAGTTTGCGAGGTTTTAAGGCCTCGTGCGTAAGTATTTACCTGATAGTTTAGTTTTTTAATTGCAGTTTCAACTTTACTTTTGTATGGCTCTCCTACGGGTAGACCATTAATTACTTTTGAAACGGTTCCGAGAGCTACACCTGCTTCCTTTGCGACATCTTTCATAGTAGGTGCTGAATTTTTTATCATTTTAATCCTCCATTAACATATAATCAATGCTTAGCCCTTATTATAAAAGGCTTTCAGACAAGTCAATTTAAATCTGCGTTAGCAATAGTTCGTTCTAATTATGTGATGTTATCACTCTATATATAAATATACAACTGATCGATAAATAGTCAAGCAATATAGTAACTACTGATAATATGTGTAATTACTGTGTATATTTATATATTATACAGTGCACGTGCAACGTTTCATATATACAAATATCACAAAAAAGAAAGAAAATAATGTGTAAAAGTTATAAAAATGCTAAAAGAATAATAAATTATATTGACTTTTTATCCTTTTGACCGTATTGTAAATATATCACTGGATGAAACGTTTCACAGAACTTAAAAGGGAGATGAAGAAGAATGAAAGGCACTAGAGATAATACAAAAGCTATTACCCAGAAGGGAAGACCACTATGGAAGAGAATGTTATCCTGTAGGGAATTGTATCTATTGTTACTTCCCGGAATTATTGTAACAATTATTTATAAATACATACCAATGTACGGGGTACAGATTGCATTTCGTGATTACAATCCAACAATGGGATTTTCAGGAAGTCCATGGGTGGGATTGAAGTGGTTTCATAAGTTCTTTACAAATTATAAGAGTATGGACATGATTCGTAATACGGTGCTCTTAAGTTTATATACAATATTGTGGACTTTCCCAATACCAATTATTCTGTCACTGATTATGAATCAGTTAAGGTTTAAACGCTTTAAGAATGTGGCACAGACAATTCTTTATGCACCACATTTTGTTTCAATCATGATTGTCTGCGGTATGTTACGTATCTTTCTATCACCATATGGCGGCTTGATTACATCAATTGTTTCTGCATTAGGAGGACACTCATCAGTCGGACTTTTGGATCAAGCGGAGAATTTCAGGAGTATTTACATTGCATCGGCTATTTGGCAGGATGCAGGTTGGGGAATGATTATCTATATGGCGACACTTTCAAGTGTTGATGCATCCTTACATGAAGCGGCAAAAGTGGATGGAGCGAATACTTGGCAGAGAATTATGAAAATTGACTTTCCAGCGTTAGTGCCAATGATAATGATTCAGTTGATTATGTCATTCGGAAGTTTGATGAATGTTGGATTTGAGAAAGCATTTTTGTTACAGACGGATTTGAATACTGCTACATCAGAAATTATAGCAACTTATGTATATGAGCAGGGAATGCTGAAATCCATGTACAGTTTTTCAACGGCAGTTGGTCTGTTTAACACCGTTGTAAACATTATTCTTCTGATTATAGTGAATAAAATTGCGAAAAAAACAGCAGACATTAGTTTTATTTAAGGAAAGGGGAAAACATAGATGCATATGAAAAAGAATAAGAGCAAAAGCGTGGTGCATGGATCGGATCGTGTCATAGAAATTGTGATGCTCTTAGTGATTATTGTATTTTTGATTATTGTACTATATCCATTATATTATGTTGTGGTTGCTTCAGTTTCCAATCCCTATGATGTGTATGCTGGGAAGACATTTCTCTTTCCTTCTGGATTTACACTTGAAGGATATATGAGAGTCTTTAAAGAAAAGGCAATTGCTACAGGCTATCTGAACAGTATTATTTATACCGTACTTGGAACAGTAATATCAACAGCTTTAGTAGTTATGACGGCATATCCACTATCAAGAAAAGAGCTGCCTGGCAAAAAAGCTATCATGATCTTCTTTATTATTACCATGTATTTTTCGGGCGGGTTGATTCCAACATATCTGGTTGTTGCGAAAACAGGTTTGCTAAACACAGTCTGGGCATTAATTCTTCCAGGTGGAGTGTCAGTGTTTAACGTAATTGTTGCTAGAACGTATTTTGAAGGCAGCATACCACAGGAGATGTATGAAGCAGCTGATATTGATGGCTGTGGAAATATGAAGACTTTTTTGAAAATTGTACTTCCGTTGTCAAAACCAATTATAGCGGTAATGGTCATTTTTGCCATGGTTGCGTTTTGGAATGATTGGTTTACTTCGCTGATTTATATGAGTGATAAGAATAAATATCCATTACAACTGGCGTTAAGACAGATTCTGATCCAGAGCCAAGCCTCAGCCAATGCCATGAGTGGAATGGATGGAGGATATGCAGAAGCAAATCGTATTACAGAATTGATAAAATTTGCATCGATGGTAGTTGGCGCTGTACCAATGTTGATTGCATATCCGTTTGTTCAGAAATATTTTGAAAAGGGCTTAATGGTCGGTGCTGTTAAGGGCTGATCAATGAACCATATATATACTACTTTGAGATGAGATATTGTATTGTTAAGAAAAGGAGAGCTAGTATGAAAAAGAGAATGAGTAAAGCAGTGAGTATACTGCTAGTAGCAACTATGGTTATGGGGATGACCGCTTGCGGGAAAAAAGAAGAAACAAAGGTTGATAAGAATGTAAAGAAATTCGAGATATTTGCAGGTATCAGTGCATTGTCTCCAGATAACGCTGATAAACCAATTATCCAGCAAATGAATAAAGCAATGGGGGTAACCATTGATTGGAACTGTATCTCTGGAGATACACTGACAGAGAAGAAGAATCTTGTGTTGAATTCAGGTACCGATATGCCAGATGCATTCATGGGAGCCTCTTTATCAGATAGTGAGATTATTACCAATGGCAGCAATGGTGTATTTATTCCATTGGAGAAATATATCAATGAAGATACCATGCCAAATCTAAGCAAATTGGTTAAAGAACGTCCAGATCTACTTGCAACCTGTACGATGCCTGATGGTCATATCTACACCTTGCCGACAATTTCGGAGATGGGATTTAAGTATTCAGATGGAAATGATTATTATATTGGAGCGATTCCACAGTTTATGGGAATTAATAAAAAATGGCTGAAAGCAGTAGGAATGAAGATGCCGACTACGATTGATGAATTACATGATGTTCTAGTTGCATTCAAGGAAAAGGATTGTAATGGAAATGGTGATCCAAATGATGAAATTCCATTATCCTTTGAATGGGGACATTGGTGCGCTGGTATGACAACCTTATTCTCTGCATTTGGATTTACAGATTATAATGCTGACCACCGTGCAATTAAGAATGGTAAAGTATATTTTCAGGCTAGTACTGAAAATTATAAAAAAGCAATGGAATATTTTCATCAGTGGTACAAAGAAGGGCTGATTGATATAGAAAGCTTTTCACAAGATGACAGCCAGTATATTGCAAAGGGTTCAGGAAAAGATGAAAAATTAGGTGTATTTTCTTGGTGGGAGATTCCAGAGGTGGCTGGAAAGCATGCGGATGAATATGAATATCTTACATTTTTATCTGGAAAAGATGGAACATTAGGTGTTAATCTGAATGAACAAGGTACAACAGGACATGACCGTTTTGCAGTTACTAGTAACTGTAAGAATCCAGAACTTTTGATGAAATGGATTGATCAGGCTTATGATCCAGTATTAAGTATGCAGATTATTTATGGACCAATCGGCAAATATTTTGAGTCAAAGCCAGATAAGAATGGTGTATATGTGGAGACAAAAGATGCTGGTGGAGATCTTAAAGCTAAAACAGAATTATGGGCACCAAATAGACAGTTAAGTACTGATTTCGGTAAGTATTATTACATGGAAGATAGAGCAAAGAAAAGATTAGATGATACGGCAAATATCTGGTTTAAAAATGTGAAAAATTTTGAATATTACCCAAGTGTTGTTTATTCCTTAGAGGAAACAGAGACCATTAATAACAATATAAGTGACATCAAAGATTATGTATCCGAAACATCAGCAAATTGGATTATTAAGGGCGGAGTTGAGGAAGGATGGGATACTTATATCAACCAGTTAAATAGTATGGGTGTAAATGATGTAGTAGCCGCATGGCAGTCAGCTTATGACCGTTATCAAAAAGAAACAAAATAGAAAAGCTATGTTATTACAAAGCGAGTAGGAAAATGGAGTTAACATGGAAAAACAGATAAAAATCAGTAAAAAACTACAGCGAGCGAGAGAATATGAACAACAGGAGCTAAAAAATCGAACCATGGTAGAAAAACAGTCTTTCCATGTATGTGCACCAGTAGGCTGGATGAATGATCCAAATGGATTCTCAGAGTATCAGGGTGAAAATCATCTTTTCTTTCAATATCATCCATATGATACCGTGTGGGGACCAATGCATTGGGGCCATATGAAAACATCTGATTTTATTAGATGGGAAAGCCTTCCGGTAGCTCTTGCTCCAGATGAAAAATATGATGGATTTGGTTGCTTTTCTGGAAGCGCAATCGAATGGAAGGGAAAACATGTCACAGCATATACCGGAGTAGAGAGAAAGACGGAAGAGAATAATCAGGTTAAGGATTATCAGACACAATGCATTGCTATCGGGAATGGAATAAGTTATGAGAAGATTAGTGAGAACCCGGTGATTACTAGTGCACAGATTCCGGATGGAGGCAGTTGCCTTGATTTTAGAGATCCAAAGCTCTGGGTAGAAGATGATAGTATCTATATGGTGGTTGGTAATCGGGCCCAAGATGGAAGCGGACAGATTTTGATGTATCAGACAACGGATTTAAAACATTGGGAACTGATAACCGTATTATCTAAATGCAATAATAGGTATGGTAAGATGTGGGAGTGTCCAGACTTCTTTTCTCTTGATAATCAGGATGTCTTAATTACTTCGCCACAGGAAATGACGGCAGTAGAATATGATTTTCATGCAGGAGATGGTAGTATTTATATTCTTGGTCAATTTGATAAAAACAAGTCAGTATTTACTGAAAAAGAGATACGTGCATTGGATATGGGACTAGATTTTTATGCACCACAGACCATGCAGACTTCGGATGGAAGACGTATTATGATTGGTTGGATGCAGGCGTGGAGTGCAAGTTGGTTTGGCAAAGAGGATGGATTTTGCGGAATGATGTCTATTCCAAGGGAATTACATGTTAAAAATAATGTTTTATGCCAGACTCCAGTAAGAGAAATCGAAAACTATTATACGAACAAACAATTTATAGAAAAAGAGCTACTCAAAACAAAGTTTAAAAAATATGATAGCTTAAGTGGTAGAGAACAAAATCTAGAAATCATATTAGAAGGGGAAGATAACTATACATTTGAAATGAGACTTGCTGCAAATGATACCTATTATTCCACTGTTAAATATGATAAAAAAGAACAATTACTGACATTTAGCAGAATTCATTCAGGAGTCCGTAGAGATGGAGCACATGAAAGAAGTATGAAAATATTGACGAATGATACATATTTCAAACTAAGAATTGTTATGGATCGTTATTCCATCGAACTTTTTGTAAATGATGGAGAACAGGCGATGACCTCAATTATACGTACTCCTTATGAAATTGATGGGGTATATATGAGATCAGAAGGCAAAGTCTATGTCTCTGGTGAAAAAAATGATATCTGTATAAAATAAGTTCAAAAGTGTCAGAGCAACATGCGAAGATTTATCGCAGAAGTGTCTGGCACTTTTACAATATAGAAGGGAATAGTAAATTATATGAAAGAAAAAAAGGTAGTAGCATTAGGAGAATTGTTAATAGATTTTACGGAAAATGGAATGTCAGATCAAAATAATCCTGTGTATGAAGCAAACCCGGGTGGGGCGCCATGCAATGTGCTTGCAATGCTTACAAAATTAGGGACTGCAACTTCCTTTATCGGAAAGGTAGGCAGAGATCAGTTCGGTCAGATGTTAAGACAAAGAGTAACTAAGATGGGAATTGATACTACCTATCTATATGAGGATGAAAAGGTACATACAACACTAGCGTTTGTGCATACCTTCGAGGATGGAGATCGTGATTTTTCCTTTTATCGAAACCCTGGAGCAGATATGATGCTTAGCCCCGAGGAGATTCCACATGATTTAATAAAAACTGCAGATATATTTCATTTTGGAACTTTGTCAATGACACATGATGGAGTAAGAGCTGCAACAAAGAAGGCAGTTGAATTTGCAAAAAAAGCTGGGTGTATGATTTCCTTTGATCCAAATCTACGCCCACCATTATGGGAGAGTCTAGAACTTGCAAAAGAGCAGACCGCATATGGAATGGAACATTGCGATATATTAAAGATATCCGATAATGAAGTTCAGTGGTTTACAGGAAAAGAAAATTTTGATGAAGGAATAAGCTGTATTCAAGAACAGTATCAGATTCCACTCATTGTATTATCTATGGGAAAAGAAGGAAGTCGTGCATATTATGGTAATACTAGAGTGGAAGAAAAGTCTTTTTTGCAGAGAAATACAATTGAAACTACAGGTGCTGGAGATACCTTTGGTGCTTGCATTCTTCAGTTTGTATTAGAGCATGGAATTAAGAACTTAACAGATGCACAATTATCTTCGATGCTTACCTTTGCCAATGCGGCAGCATCGATTATTACAACAAAAAAAGGTGCTTTGTGTGTGATGCCAGAAAAAGAGGAAATCTTATCGTTGATTGAAGGTGGAGGTAGAAATAAATAAGTAATAAGGGAGTTACAAGCATTTATATTTGTTATTCATATGACAAAATGACGAATGTTCTTTTGAAGTACATTTAAAGTTGATGATTAATTGAATAATTTAGATTATAGATGGATACTGTAGATAAGGAAATTAATAGATTGAATTACTATAAACGGAAGGAGATTATTATGTTAGGTTATTATCTAATGTTTAATCGAAATTGTGAAGAAGCATTAAAAGTCTATGAGAAGGCTTTTCATACAAAAGTAACTATGATACAAAAATATAAGGATCTACCTCCTAATCCTTACTTCCCTGTATCCGAAGGCGATATGGAACTTGTTTTACATTCAAGACTTGTAATTGACGGGAGTGAAATAATGTGTGCAGATAGTTCACATGTTCCTATATCAGGAAGTAATATGTATATTACCATAACATCAAGTGATGAAGATATGATTAATCAAGCATGGATTACACTAAAAGAGGGAGGGAAAATATTATTAGATCTTAGTCCCACTTTTTTTGCAAAGCTTCATGGACATTTACAGGATAAGTTTGGAGTTAATTGGATGTTTACGTTGGAGTAAGCTGTTATACTAAAAAGACAAAGAGGATATGCAACTATTGATTACACAGAAAATGGATGTAAAAAGTTAATCTTAAGTATTGTCAAAGCAAACAATACTTAAGATTTTTTTCTGAAAAATATAAATTAAAGAGTAATTGGTAAAAATAGCCAAATAATATTTGAAATAAAAGTAAATATTGAATATAGTGCACAAATGTGATAATATTTATACATACAAACTTATTATTTTGATCCCAATTCCAATCTAAAATGAAAGTGAGTATTAAGAGGAGAGAACTAACTTTTAGGGAGGTAGTATGCATATGAGAAATTTAAGAGTAAAGACGAAAATGAACTTGATTATTATTATGGTAGCATTTCTTGCAATCTGTTGTGGGGCTATCTCAACATACAGTATGTTGAAGATTAAAAAGCAAGCACTAGATGCAATGGAAACATCCATACGAACTAGCTACGATAATGATATTAAAAATCAAGTACAGGTAGCTATATCACTATTAAGTAATATCAATTCAGAGTATCAAGCAGGAAAGTATACGTTAGATGAAGCGAAAAAACTTGCTGCTGATGATATAAGAAAGTTATCCTATGGAAATGGTGGATATTTTTGGGTTGATCAGTCGGATGGAACGAACATAGTCTTACTTGGTAAAGATACAGAAGGAACCAATCGATTAGAAACGAAAGATTCAAATGGATTTCAGATGGTCAAAGCAATGATTGATATGTCTGTTAAAGATGGAGGGGGATATACCAATTATTATTTCCCTAAACCAAATGAAACAACACCATTACCAAAAAGATCATATACAGAGTATTTTAAGGATTTTGACTGGGTTGTAGGAACAGGTAATTATACGGATTATATTGATAAAGAAATTGCTTCTAGAAATAATGAGTTTGGTCAAGAAGTAAAGAGAAGCCTTGTTATATTTGCTATATTTAGTTTATTAAATCTTGCTATTACAGCATTAGTAATTTTAATTATATCAAGCGATATTAAAGTTACTTTAAAGAAAATTTCTGAATATATTAAAAATATTGCAGGTGGTGATTTTTCTGAGTCTGTAGCAACGAATTATTATGAAAGAAAAGATGATTTTGGTGATTTAGCTAAATCAATGGAAAATATGCGATTATCTATGAATACATTGATTGGGAATATTAAGATAGAAGCTTCGAAAATAAACGATGTAGTATCGTTCATCAATGAAAATGTAAGTGAATTAAATGGAGAAGTTGAAGATATATCTGCAACAACAGAGGAGTTAGCAGCAAGTATGGAAGAAACAGCAGCTTCCTCTGATCAAATTAATACAATGTCATATGAAATCGAGACAGTAGCAAAAACCATTTCAACACGTGCGCAGGAGGGGGCGCTTCAGGCACAAAATATAGATTTACGTGCAAGGGATGCAAAAGATAGCACGCTACGTAACAGAAAGCATATTGCTGATATGAAAAATGAAATCAAAGAGAGTCTGGAAATTGCACTAGAAGAAGCGAAAGTGGTAAATCAAATCAGTGTTTTTGCAGATGCTATCATGAACATAACCTCTCAAACCAATCTATTAGCACTAAATGCATCGATAGAGGCAGCAAGAGCAGGAGAAGCAGGAAAAGGTTTTGCAGTTGTAGCAGATGAGATTAGAAACCTTGCAGAGCAATCCAAGACTACGGTTGCCAGTATTCAAAGTGTTACGGAAAATGTAACATTAGCAGTATCGAAACTTACAACGGATTCGAATCGTCTCCTTGGGTTTGTAGATACACAAGTAGTGGAAAGCTTTGATGAATTTGAATCCATGGCGGATTCATACAAGGAAGATGCAACTAATATTAATGGGATGGTTACTGACTTTTCAGCGATATCAGAGGAATTAGTTGCTTCCATCCATAATATACTAGAGGCAATCAGCCAAATTGCATCTGCAACGAATGAAGGCGCATCAGGAACGACTAATATAGCAGATCGAGCTGGAAGTATTGTTACAAAGTCTACGAATGTTATGGAAAATACGAAAGTAGCAGAGGACACAGCGGATCATTTATGGAGAAGTGTTGAGCAGTTTGTAATAAAAGAATAATTCATAATTCACGATAAAAACGTACTATTGACAGTACGTTTTTATTATGCTAAATTAGTTAAAAGAAATTAATTAAAATGATTTAACTAATTAGTTCGATTGGAGGAATAGATGGAAGAAAAATTTTCTATCCTTGTAAATTTATTATGGGAAGAATGCATACGAAATCTTAATACAACATTAAAAGAGGAAGAGTCAAATAAATTTTCTAACAATGATTATTATTATTTACTGGTAATTCAATCACTGCAGAGACCGAACTTTTCACAGATTGCAGAGAAATTGTCATTGACTAAGCCTGCTGTATCAGCAATTATAAGAAAATTAATTAATATGAAACTAGTTGAAAAACAGCAATCAACAGAGGATAAAAGAATGTATTATGTCGAACTCACTGCAAAGGGAAGGTGTATTTTACAGGGAGATCAAGCTGTTTATAAATGGGTTACGGATACTATAAAGAACATTGCTACAGATGATAGAGAAATTAAAATTGTTGAGCATATTATTTCTGCATTAGTAGAACAGCTTGAGAAAAAGAACTTGTAAAATAAATAGAAATAAACAAGAAGACAGATGGGAGCTAGTTAGTATGATATTTTATTTTAGTGGAACAGGAAATTCCAAACATGTAGCTGAGAAAGTAGCAAATCATATAGGTGAAAGACTTATAGATATTTCTGAAAACACCATTCAGGGCCATGAAATATACGAAGTAAGAAAAAATGAAATAATTGGATTCATTTTTCCAGTGTATTGGTATAGCATGCCAACAATAGTTGAGAAGTTTATTCAACAACTAAAATTATCGGGATATCAGAATCAATATATTTATTCAGTGGCAACCTATGGTATTGCTGCAGGTAACGTTATGGATAGAGTGACCCAAGCTTTAACGAATAAGCAATTGCAGTTGAATGGAAGATTCGGAGTAAAGATGGTTGACAATTATGTAGTTGGTTATAATATTGTGAATGCAGAGAAACAAAGAACTATTCTGGAGAACGCCGAGGTGGAAATCGATAAAGTTATATCTATAATTAAGATCCGAGAAAATAAGGATTATATCAAAAAAGGAAAAATTGCATTTATTACGCCAGTTACAAGCTCAGCTTATAGAAAGGCCAATCACACCAGAAAATTTTATGCAACGCAAAATTGTAATGGTTGCAAACAATGCGAAAGAAGTTGTCCATGTAATGTAATACATATGGTGGATAGCAAGCCTACGTGGGTAGGAGATTGCACTTTTTGCTTGAAATGTATCCATGGTTGTAAACAATCAGCAATTCAGTATGGTAAATTTACAAAGAAAAGAGAACGGTATCAGTACCATATGGTGTAGCTGCTCCTTTATCAGATTTAGTTTTGGATATTACACGGCATTAATCATTATAAATCTTCTAAGAGTTGTCTGCGCTACATAATTACTATATGAACACCTTATTCAAAAATTTTGAGATATTCACTTCCTTGCTTAACAAATGCTATAAATTGATTAATATCAGCGTGCATATTTACATAGTAGATTTAATGAGAGAAATGGAATAAAATATGAAATATATATTAATTATAGACTATAAAATTAAATATAAGTCATGATATATGTGAATTATTCATGATTTGATTTGTATCTATATTGTAGTCGATACACTGAGAGAATATTTTGTGATAAATGAAATGAAGAATAGAGGTTTATTATGAAAAAAATATTATTATTGGAAGATGATGTGACGTTAAATAATGGGATTGTAATGGCATTAAAACGAGAGGAATATCAATTTTCACAATGCTTCACAATTCTAGAAGCAAAAGAAATGTTAAATACTATGACATATGACATGCTAATTTTAGATATTAATCTACCAGATGGAAGTGGCTTCGAGCTGTGTCAAGAAGTTCGAAAATGTAGTAATGTTCCTATTATTCTTCTAACTGCCAGAAATATGGAATTTGATGTTGTAGCTGGTCTAGAATCAGGAGCAGATGATTACATTACTAAGCCATTTAGTCTGATGGTGTTAAGAGCAAGAATAAATGTATTATTCAGGCGATTGGAAACCATTGAAGGTCTTAGAGAATATCAGATTGGGAAGTTCCTCTTTAACTTTACGAATATGGAATTCTATAAAGATAATAGACGAATTGAGTTAAGCAAAACAGAACAGAAATTACTCTATTTATTTGTTACAAACCCGAACAAAACATTATCACGTGATATGATATTAGAACAAATATGGTCTGATGGAGCAGAGTATGTAGAAGATAATGCTCTTTCAGTAACGATTCGAAGATTAAGGGATAAGCTAGAAGAGGATTCTTCAAAGCCAGAGTATATAAAGACCGTGTTTGGAAAAGGGTATACCTGGGTAAATCAGATATGAAGGTGAATCAAATATGAAATTATTCGTAGTGATTTGTTGTAGTATAACGGTTGTTATATTGATTTCGGCGATTACAGTTATATTGTGGTATCGAAAGATTATGAAAAGACAGTTACAACATATATTGGACAGTATAAATAATGCAATCGACGGAGACTATATTGAGGAAAAATTTGATGAGGGGATAAACTCAGCTATTGATGAAAAGCTGAATAAGTTTCTGACGATATCCTTGGAAAGTAAAAATAAAACCATAGAAGAAAAAAATGCAGTTAAATCTCTTATTTCTGATATCTCGCATCAGACGAAGACCCCATTGTCCAATATTCTACTGTATTCGCAAATGCTACAAGAAAGAGAAGATGTTAATCATGAAATTACAAATATGGCAGAACAGATTCAATATCAAGCAGATAAATTAAGTTTTTTAATCAATGAATTGGTGCAATCATCCTATTTGGAAACAGATATGATCTCTATTCATATGAAAGAGGAGCAGATTGATAAAATGATTCGTCTTGCGTGTCAACAAGTTGAGATGGGTGCGCTTGATAAAGGAATATGTATCAATTATCATGATTGTGGACTATCCTGTGAATTTGATTTAAAGTGGATGTTAGAGGCAATAAGTAATATTCTAGATAATGCAATTAAGTACTCTCCGAGAGATAGCCATATTGATATAAATGTTATTCCATATGAAATGTTTATCAGAATAGATGTAAAAGATAATGGAATGGGAATTGCAGAAGAAGAACAGGGATTAATATTCAAGCGTTTCTATCGTTCACCAAAAGTCAGTCAGATTAAGGGGTTAGGAATCGGTTTATATTTGGCCAGAGAGATTATTTCACGCCAAAGAGGTTTTATAAAAGTGGATTCCAGTCTTAAGAATGGTTCTACATTTTCTATATTCTTATGTTGCTAAGAGTGGGAATAGGTGATTATAGTGTTTTAATATAATAGAATATTACATAACAGAATTGTAGATCTATAAAAAAATTGGGCATATTATAATTCGATTAAGCGCTAATTTCATATGACTTTTGATAAAAAGTTAGCATATGTGGTTAAAGGCAGGAAAATCTTATTATGGTATACCCAATTTTTTTAAGAATAAAATGTTTAAGCTATTTCCAGTTTATATATGCGGTATTTAAATAAGGCGTTTAATTCTATTAGAGTGTATTTATTTTCGATATGTTTATAAATGTGACAAAACTGTCATTTCTCTGAAAGGACTTATGAAGTGATTCTTGATATGATTAATGAGTACTGATCAGTTAGAATTGGAAAAATGTTAATAGAAGGAGATAAGAGTGAAACGATTGATATTAAATCAATTTCAACTATATTAGGAAAGGATGCCACATGTGGATTCTATCACTCTTTTTTACGTGTGGCAGTATCGAAGGTCAGCCTGCGATATGTAAAGGAATTATTATATGAGTATTTTAATAACAAATGATCTAAGAAAGTATTATGGATCAGGAGATACCATGGTCAAAGCTTTAGATGGGGTTGATCTAAAGATAGAAAAAGGGGAGTTCGTATCCATAGTAGGAAGCTCTGGAAGCGGAAAATCAACTTTGTTACATATGCTAGGTGGATTAGATAATCCCACCTCTGGAAAAGTAATTATTGATGGAATTGATATTTCGGAATTATCAAAAGATGAGCAAACCATTTTTAGGCGTCGTAAAGTTGGGTTTGTATTTCAAAACTATAATTTGTTACCGTTACTTAATGTGTATGAAAATATTGTATTACCAATTGAGCTAGATGGAATAAAGCCAGATGAAAAGTTTATCAATGAGTTATTAAAGGTTTTAGGATTAGAGTCTAAAAAGTATGTAATGCCTGGAAATCTATCAGGCGGACAGCAACAAAGAGTAGCAATTGCAAGAGCGCTCGCAATTAAGCCTGCCATTGTTCTTGCTGATGAGCCAACAGGTAACCTTGACAGTAATACCAGTCAAAATGTACTGGGGTTAATTAAAATAACCAGTGAACAATTTCAACAGACCGTTGTTATGATTACGCATAATAGTGAAATTGCACAGATGGCTGAAAGAATCATACGGATAGAGGACGGAAAAATCTATGGAGGGAATACGAAGTAGATGATAAAAGTAAATAATAAGAAAGTTGTTACTAGAATGGCTAAAAAAGAATATTATGCAAGTAAAAAGAAAAACTTTTTTACTGTGATTGCAATTCTTCTAACTACTTTTATGATAACAACGATATGCAGTATGGGGATTAATTATTGGGATGCTGTTACCAATCGGAATGTCCGAATGGAGGGTATGAAATATGATGTTGCATTACCAGAACCCGACAAAGATCAGATTACAAGAGCAAGACAATTAGATCAGATTAAAGATGCAGGAGTAGGTGTGAAATGTGCCATTATAGATAAGTATCAGGATAAGAAAACGGAAATACGATTATTCTGGAATGATATGATCAATTGGAAGAAGCAATGTATTCCCGCAGTTGAATCTATAAAAGGTTCCTATCCTAGTAAGGAAGATGAAGTCATGTTGTCAACAATGGCTTTAAAAGAGCTAGGGATCAACCACCCTAAGCTAGGAATGAAAATAGAAGTTAGATACTATACACTAAAGCAAAATGAGAGTGAAGATATACGATATAAAAAGCAATTCATTCTATCAGGCTATTATAAGGATTACACGGGAAGCAAAGAGGGGTGTGTCTCAAAAGAATTCTATGATAAGACGGGAGTGAAATTGACAGATTTAGCAAATGGATATATGTATATAACACTTAAGAATCATATCTACAGTAATAAAGATATAAAAGTACTAGGAGATAACATTGGGCTTAGAAATAATCAGGTAATCTTTTTCGATTCTGAAACGATGAGTAATTTTATTAAGTTTGTAGCAAGTATTGGTGGAATGTTCTTACTTATTGTAACTAGTGGATATCTCTTTATATATAATATTCTTTACATATCAATATCGAAGGAAATTCGTTTCTTTGGTCAGTTAAAAACACTAGGTATGACATCGAAGCAGATAAAAAAACTAATTCATAAACAAGTGCTATGGAATTCCATCATAGGTATTCCGTTGGGATTGGTTTTCGGTTCGATGATATCTTTTCGTATTGTTCCATATATTCTTAAAGTAGCCAATCCAACCTTAGGAGCGGAGCAAAATGTTGTGTTACATCCAAGTGTATTGATTGGAGCAGTATTATTTTCTTTTATTACTGTTTATATTAGTTGTAGAAAACCTGCTATTATAGCGGGCAATATATCGCCAATTGAGGCTGCGAAATATACAGCTGTTAGTTCAAAGCGTAAACAAAGGAAAAGTACCAACGGAGGTAAGATTACATATATCGCTTGGAGAAATATGTTTCGGAATAAAAAACAGGCGACAATGATATTGCTTTCACTCTTTATTGCTCTCACCTCATTTCTATGTATTAATACCTTAGTGAAAAGTAATACTGCAAAGAATATATTGAATAATTCTTATAGTTATGATATTCGATTACTAAATCAAACAGTCGATTCAGATCATACTGTAGAAATATTTAATGAGTCTGATTTGAAAAAATTACAGTCTTTGGATGGCGTTTCTGCCATACGTAAAGTTATATCATCCAATGTTTATCTTTTATATGATAAAACAACTTTGAAAGGTTTTTATGATAGACTTAGTAAGTTTGTATATATTCCTCCTGAATTTGCAGGTCAATTAAAACACTATAAAGAAAAAGGAATCAGTAATGATTTTAAAGCAAAATTAGTTGGAATTGATGAAACAGGATTTGATAATATGAATAAGGATTTAAAACATAAGGTGAATAAGAAGGAATTTATGGCTGGAAAAGTAGGAATAGTAACTGACATGTTGGGATTCTCTGCAAAGGAAGCAGTAGGGAAAGAGTTAAACTATATTCCATGTGGAACTTCAAAAAAATATTCGATTAAAATTGTTTCTTCAACTAATAATGCCCCTAATACATATGCAGCAGGATGGACACCTGATATTGTTGTAAGTGATAAGCTAACAAAAGATGTATTAGGAAAAACAACATATGAGCTTATTGATGTGAACTATACGAAACCTTTTACCAAGAGTATGGATAAAAAGATTAAGCAAATTTTTAGTAAGGTGAAGGAAATATCGATTGATTCCAAATTAGACGACTTTGATGAGATGAAACATTCTGAAAATCAAATGAGAATTATTGGTGGAGGACTTGGAATCATTTTAGCTGTTCTTGCAGTATTGAATTACTGTAATATGATGGCAACAAGTATACAAAGTAGAGTAAAGGAATTTGCAATACTACAGAGCATTGGTATGACAGAGAAGCAGATTAAAAAAGTGCTGGTTCTCGAAGGGTTTGGATATGGAATAATCTCGATTGTCATGTCGATTCTATTCGGAGGCCCGATTAGTTATCTGGTATTTAAAGCAACAAATCGATATCATTTAGGAATGAGGATACCAATATTGGAAAGTATGATAGTATTCCTTATCATTATATTTGCATGTATTATGATACCACTTGTTGTGAATAGGATGATGCAGAAAAAAAGCACGATTATAGAGCAGATGCAAAATATAGAGTAATTAAAATAACTGTAACCATCCGTTGAACAAGTGTTATAGATTGTTAGTGAAGGGTTAAAATTAGAATATGGAAGAGACCACTTATCTGAAAAATAGAAGAGTGGTCTCTTTTTATGCTGTATTTCTGTAAAAAATGCATAATAAACATTGTTAATTATCCTACAAAGTGTTCTTTATGACCATAACATGTTTTTAAAGTTTAAAATATTTCATTAAATTACTGCAGATGTTATGATTTACTCGTAGCAAACAAAGACAAAATGATGAAGCGTTGGAGGGAAGTTATTATGAATTATTATGAAGAGAGCTTAAAATTACATGAAAAGAATATTGGAAAAATTGAAGTGGTTTCAAAATTTGAAATAAGGTCAAGAGAAGATCTAAGTTTAGCATATACTCCAGGGGTTGCAGAGCCTTGTAGAAAAATTCATGAGAACGAAGAAAATGTATATAAATATACTTCCAAAGGAAATCTTGTTGCGGTAGTAACAGATGGAACAGCGGTACTAGGACTTGGAGATATTGGACCAAAAGCAGGACTTCCAGTTATGGAAGGAAAAGCAATTCTATTTAAAGAATTTGCAGGGGTTGATGCATTCCCAATCTGTTTAGATACCAAAAATGTTGATGAAATAGTACAAGCAGTAAAGCTTATCGCTCCAGGATTTGGCGGTATTAATCTAGAGGATATTGGAGCACCAAGATGTTTTGAGGTTGAAGAAAAACTGAAAAAGGAGCTTGATATTCCAGTATTTCATGATGACCAGCATGGAACTGCAATTGTTGTTCTTGCAGGTATCATCAATGCATTAAAAGTAGTGAATAAGAAGATAGAAGAGATCAAAGTTGTAGTGAATGGTGCAGGAGCTGCGGGAACAGCAATTTCAAAACTGTTACTTGCTTCTGGAGTTAAGAAGCTAATTGCTTGCGATAAAGTAGGGATTCTTTATAGAGGAATTGAAAATGTAGATGATGCTAAGAAAGAACTTGCAAAGGTAACGAATCCAGAGAACATTAAAGGTACTTTGGCAGATGCTTTGGTAGGAGCAGATGTATTTATTGGAGTATCAGCACCTGGTATCGTAAATCAGGATATGGTAAGAAGCATGAATAGGGATTCTATCCTATTTGCAATGGCCAATCCTACACCAGAAATTATGCCAGATGAAGCAAAGGCAGCAGGAGCAAAAGTAATCGGAACAGGAAGATCTGACTTCCCGAATCAAGTAAATAACGTTCTTGCTTTCCCAGGAATATTCAGAGGAGCATTGGATGTCAGGGCAAAAGAAATCAATGAAGAGATGAAACTTGCAGCTGCATACGCAATTGCTTCCATGGTAAAAGAGGAAGATCTAAATGAAGATAATGTAATACCTTATGCACTAGACAGAACAGTTGCAGCAAATGTAGCAGATGCAATTAAAAAAGCTGCAAGAGAAACAGGAGTAGCTAGAATATAAGTAAGAACTTTATGGGGCAAGAGACTATATAATCTAAGGAGGATAAAAATATGCAAATTCCTATTAAGAAAACACTTGATAAAATTCCAGGCGGTATGATGGTAGTTCCATTATTCTTAGGTGTATTAACAAATACATTTTTCCCACAAGTATTAAATATAGGAGGGTTCACGACTGCATTATTTAGTAAGTCAGCTTCTTCAACAATCTTAGCATGTTTTATGTTCTTGATTGGTTCACAGATTAATTTTAAATTGGCACCAAAAGCTTTAAAGAAAGGTGCGTTATTAATAACAGGTAAATTCATCGTTGGTGCCTCCATTGGTATTCTTGTTGGTAAAGTATTTGGACCTGCTGGTGTATTGGGCTTATCACCTTTAGCAATTCTTGCAGCCTTAACTAACTGTAATGGCGGATTATATGCATCATTAGCTTCACAGTATGGTGATGAAACAGATGTTGGTGCTTATGCTTTATTATCCTTAAAAGATGGTCCATTTTTCACCTTAGTAGCATTAGGAGCATCAGGACTTGCTCAAATTCCTATTATGTCATTAGTAGCGGTTATGGTTCCAATTGTTATTGGTATGATATTAGGTAACCTTGATAAGGACATGAGAGCCTTTCTTGGAAGTAGTAAATTATTATTAATCCCATTCTTCTCATTCCCACTTGGTGCAGGAATGAACCTTGATAATATCATTCAAGCAGGTGGGCCAGGTATATTATTAGGATTAATCGCTGGATTTACAGGTGTTGGTGCTTATGTACTTCTTAAACTCTTCAAAGAAGAACCTATCATTGGTCTAGCTACTGGATCAACTGCTGGTAATGCAGTAGCAACTCCAGCAGCAGTAGCAGCGGCAGATCCATCACTTGCAGCCATTGTATCAGTTGCAACCGCACAAGTAGCAGCAGCGTGTGTAGTATCTGCTATAGTATGCCCACTAGTTGTAACTTTTGCTTTTAAACTTCTAAGAGATAAGAAACAGAAGAAGATGGATAAAATAGTGGTATAGGCTAATTGAAGTTAATTGAAGATTATCAGAGAAGTAATTTTATTAATCACATCATATTCACTCATAAAACATAGATATTGTGGAAGACTATAGTAACTATAGTCTTCCACTGTTCTGAGTTTATATTAGGAATAGAGTGTCAAAAGCCTTTTAAACTAGCCTTTTGATGCTCTATTCCTAGTGTTTATATTATAAAGGAGGTGTCTAATTATGAATAGAGAAATGAGGCTGCAGACGAAGATTACATTATTGATTATCACGGCAGTGTTTGTTCCTATTTTGGTTATCATTCCATTTGTAGCCTCATGGATGTCGAGTAATATCGAAAGTAAGGTGAGAACAAATATAATGAATGTCGCTGAGATGGTAGCTCATTCTTCTGAAATAGTAGAGGAACTTACAACCAAGGATGCGCAACATAAAATAGAACCTTTCGTTGAAATGCAGCTAAAGAATTTAGCACAGGTTGAGTATATTATTGTGGCTGACAAGGGGGGGATCCGTTATTCCCATCCAAATCATAACATGATAGGTAAGAAGTTTGCTGGAGGAGATGAAATTAGAGTACTGGAGTATGCAGAAACCTACATTTCTGAGGCAACGGGAACTCTTGGTCAATCTCTAAGGGCTTTTACGCCAATCTATGACAAGAATCATAATGAGATAGGATTTGTGTGTGCTGGTACGCTTACGCATAGTATTGAAAGAGCAAAACATACTGCAATATTTTATATTATTTTTATAGGTTTTGGTGGCTTGATGGCAGGAATCCTAGGCGCTTTTTTATTATCTAAGAATATTAAGAATACATTACTTGGTCTAGAGCCGGAAGAAATTATAAAATTATATAATGAAAAGATGGGAATTCTAGATGCAATCCATGAAGGACTAGTAGCTGTAGATTATAAGGGGAGGATTACATTAATTAATGATTCAGCATTAACAATAATGCACTTTGAGGATACTGTTAATAAGGAATATATTATGGGGAAAAACATAGAGGATGTCATTCCGAATACGCGTATGATGAATGTAATTGAGTCTGGAACTGCTGAATTTGAGATGGAGCAAAGAATTCATAATACCATCATTATGACAAACCGTATTCCCATATTTAATCGAGGTAAGGTTGTAGGTGCAATAGCAAGTTTTCGCGATAAAACAGAGGTGACTAGAATGGCAGAAGAATTAACTGGTGTCCAGAAGATGGCATGGTCTTTGCGTGCACAAAATCATGAATTTATGAATAAACTTCATACGATAGCTGGATTAATACAGTTAGAGGAGTATGAAGAAGCGCTTCAATTTATATCAGATATAGCCAAAGTAAGAAATAAGATTAGTAACATTCTGACGGATAATATTAAAGATACTTCCCTATCTGCTTTACTGTTATCTAAATATAACAAAGCGGAAGAATGCAGGGTTAAGTTAAAGATAGATGAAGATTCAAAGTTATCAATGTTACCCAGGTATATGACTTCCGAAGAAATTGTATCGGTTGTTGGCAATTTAATAGAAAATTCTATGGATGCAGTTAAAAATGATGGAACTGGCGTTATCAGTATAAAAATTGTAGAAGATAATAAATATCTTAGCTTGAATGTTCAGGATAATGGACCTGGAATTTTACCGGAATTCACTTATAAAATATATGATCAGGGCTTCTCAACCAAAGAGGGACAGCGTGGACATGGAATGTATATTGTTAAGAAAATAATTGATGATTTTAATGGAACAATTAATTTAACTGTAAGTGAAGGTGTTCTATGGGAGATAAAAATACCAATGGCAAGAGGTGATGAGTTTGATACAAGTAATGATAGTGGAAGATGATCCAATGGTTAGAGAAATAAATACGAAATTTTTAAAGAGAATTGATGGTTTTAAATTGTATATGGCAGTTCCTAATCTTGAGGAAGCAAAAAAGTATATCAAACTTAAAAAACCTGATTTAATTCTACTTGATGTATACCTTCCTAAGGAAAATGGAATTGATTTATTGAAATGGATCAGAAGTCAGGAGATAGATATTGATATCATATTAATAACAGCGGATAAATCCATTGAAAGAATTCAAGAGGCTTTACGCTATGGAGTGGTAGATTACTTGATTAAGCCTTTTAGTTTTGAAAGACTAAAGGAAGCACTTGTTAAGTTTAAAAGTAGATATGAGCAGTTTAAAAAAGTTGATATTATTGAACAGAAAGACCTTGATATGTTGAAATCAGGTTCTGGTATATTGGTAAGCGAAGATGAATTTATGAAAGGATTGAATAAATATACTTATAAAACAATTTGGACAGAAATTGAAAAAAGTAATCAAGAAGATTTTACAGCAGAGGAACTAGCAGAAAAGTTAGGGATTGCACGGGTAACAGTTAGAAGATATCTCGAGTATATGGAGAGTGAAAATAAGATTGATAAATTGGTGGAGTACGGTAGAGTTGGAAGACCTCAGCATAGGTATCATAAATTGTAAATTATAATGTTTTATGATACCATGGAATTATAAATAAGGAAAAGTAATAAGGAAGATGATGTAAAGAAATAAATGAAAAAGTAAAATAGAAATGTGTAAATAATACAATTATAAAAAATCTTTCAGTCAAGATTGGAGGTAAAATCAATTGAATAAAAGTGATATTAGCAGAGATTATTATATGTTGAAAGGTCCCTTAGCAAAGAAAGGGTATGATTGGTGGTGGCATAACTTTACGGGATATCACAAAAAGACAGGAGAGCCAAAGACATTTTTTATTGAATACTTTGTATGCAATCCTGCTATAGGTGGTGACAAAGCTATACTAGGCCAATTACCTGAGAATAAGGAAAAGGGAATTCGACCTTCTTATGCAATGATTAAGGTTGGATGTTGGGGGAAAAATGCACGTCAGATTAATAATTTTTACCCTATATCTGAATTCACCTATTCGAATAATCAATTAGATATTACGATTGGAAATTGCAGTCTTACTGAACGTCATATGAAGGGGTCTTGCGGTATAACACCTAATCAAGTGTGCGAGCATAAAGAATATATGTCCGATGCAGGTGAGATGATATGGGACATTAAGATACATAAGAAGATTGCCTATCATGTTGGATATGGAGCATCAAGGTTATTTCGAACATTGAACGCCTTTGAAATGTTTTGGCATGCTGAGGGAATAAAGACGGAGTATTCTGGGGAAGTAATATTGGATGGAGAAGTATATGATATTATAGCTAATAAATCTTTTGGTTATGCAGATAAAAACTGGGGTTCAGATTTCACATCACCTTGGTTATGGATTAGTAGTTGTCATATGAAAAGCCTTATATCAGGCAAGATACTAAATAATTCAGCAGTAGAATTCGGTGGTGGTAGACCTAAAGTTATGGGTGTATCTCTTGATAGAAAGCTTCTAGGAGGACTGTATTATGAAGGTCGAATGTATGATTACAATTTCTCAAAATTTTGGACTAGATCAAAGATTAAATTTAGTTTCAGAGAAGGAGATCAGGTAAACACGTGGAAACTTACAGCTCTGAACAAAGAATCCATATTAGAACTTACATTGGAATGCCCAGTAGAGGAAATGTTATTGATAAATTATGAAGCACCAAATGGTAAGAAACTCCATAATAGATTATGGAATGGAGGAACTGGCTTTGGAACAATACGTCTATATCATAGAAATGGTAGTGAAAAGACTCTGGTAGATCATATCGAAATCAAACATGTTGGTTGTGAGTATGGAGAGTATTTATGATTATGGATAGGGTGTCAAAAGTCATTTTTTAGTTCACTGAGTGTATATCGCTGTATAATTATGAATTTTGGCTACCTTTCCTTTAAAAAGTTTACAAAACAAACTTAACATATTTTTTACAAGCCTCATAACAAGTGACAAGTTTATTTATAAACTTTACTCACTCACGTTCCTGCTTTCGCTTTGAGTCTTGACAAAATATAAGCGTTACTTTCAGTCGGACTACGCCAAAATTAATAATTATACATCAATATACACAATTTATGTAGAGAATGACTTTTACACCCTAACCATTTATTAATAAACAAGTTTTCGAAGATAGCAATATATGTCCCAAATATATTTATTATATGGGGCATATGTTGCTGTTTTACTTTAAATTAGTCTCTATAAGCTTATTAGTAGAGTTACTTATCTTTATAACTTTAATTTAGATATAAAAAGATCATAAAAATGTGTCAAATAACATGGATTTTTAGGAGAAAAACAAGTATAATAAGTATCCATAATACCCGTTGGGTTAAGTATAGCGGATGAAAAAGGTTACTAGTATGAGCTTATAATTATATTGGGTCATAAAATTGAAAGGCATGGGAAATAAATTGATAGTTACAAGACAAGAAAAACAACGTTTATTAAAGATAGAGCAGGATTATGATGAAAGTTTAATAATAATAGAGAATCTGAATAAGAATTATGAAAATGTTAAGGTTAGATTAGATAGACGTGAGCAAGAAATAAAACAGTTGCAGCAAAAGGTCTTATTCTTCCAAGGTGAGATAGCGAAGTATAACGAGATTACAACTGAGGTTGAGGAATATGTAAACAAAAGAGAAGAACAGATAGAAAGCTTAAATAAAGATATTGCAGAATATGATTCTAAATTAAAGGCATTGAACAAGGATAAGGATAGTTTATTAAGGACGGTAAAAGAAAAGGAAAAGGCAGTTTGCGAAATAGAAGAACAGTTAAAGGCAAGTGACAGTCAAAGAATATCTGATCAAGAAAAATTAGAAGTGACAGAAAATGAGAAAAAAGAATTAGCTAAATTATTGGAAGAAGCGGAAACTATTTTTTCAAAACAAAGCAATGAGATTATAGAACTTACAGACAAGATAAATAACTTAGAGTTAGATATGAACGAGAAAGTTATTCTTATAAATAATAAAAATGATAGAATTGAAGAATTAGAAGTAGAAGTGAAAGGAACGAAAGAAGAATTATTAGATGCGAAGACACAATATGAAGAACGAAAGCGTGAATCAGAAAATGTTCAGCAAAACTTCGAAAAGGTTACGATACAATTAAAGGATTCAATGTCTAAATTAGAAGTAACAAGAGAAGGATTATTACAAGCCAACGATCAGTTAAATAAGAATAAGCTTGAGTATGACAAATTAGTACATAATAAAAGCAAGCTGGAATCAGAACTTATTAAGTACAAAGATGATTATATGAAATTAGAAAATGAATTACAGAATAGTATACTTAAAAGTAAGAAAATACAAGAAGAAAAAGAACATCATGAAATGGTGCAGATTAAAGTAACGTCTGAGTTAGAGCAAGAAAAGGAGAAGAACTTTAATCTAAGTAACCAAATCGAGAAGCTCAAACTTACATATGAAGAGCAAAAGAAAGAGCTTGAGCGTGTCTCAGTTGAGGTACAAAAAGAAAAGCAGGAAAAAGAACAATTAATTAAATACCAAGAGAATCTAAAAGCTACTGAGAAAAAGTTGGCATCTAAAGTGAGTGAACTTGAAGAATTAGTTGAATTGTCAGGTCATAAAATCGAAGAGGTTAATCAAGAATTACAGTCTGCAAAGGCAAACAACCTAACATTACAGAATCAAACAGAAAAGCTAGCAAATGAAAACGGTAAGTTAGAAAAGGAAACAGAAAAGCTAGCAAATGAAAACGGTAAGTTAGAAAAGGAAACAGAAAAGCTAGCAAATGAAAACGGTAAGTTAGAAAAGGAAACAGAAAAGCTAGCAAATGAAAACGGTAAGTTAGAAAAGGAAACAGAAAAGCTAGCAAATGAAAACGGTAAGTTAGAAAAGGAAACAGAAAAGCTAGCAAATGAAAACGGTAAGTTAGAAAAGGAAACAGAAAAGCTAGCAAATGAAAACGGTAAGTTAGAAAAGGAAACAGAAAAGCTAGCAAATGAAAACGGTAAGTTAGAAAAGGAAACAGAAAAGCTAACAAAAGAAAATGAGGGATTAGAAACAGAAAAAGAAGAACTCATAAAAGAAATAAAAAGAAGAATAAATGAAAAAGAAGAACTTATAAATGAAAAATCAGGACTAATTCAGCAAGTCTTAGAATTAGAAGAAAAGGTAGAGAATCATCAGAAAGAAAAAGTAGAATATGTAGAACTTCTTAATCAAAATCAGGAAGAATTAATTCAAATTAGGAATGATAAGGAAGAACTTACATATGAAGTGAAGCAGCTCAAAGATAATGTAGAACATAATAGGGAGGAATCAAAAGAAAAGTACAAAATGTTAGAAGTTCATAAGCAAAAAGTCCAAGAACAAGAAATATTAATACAGCAGTTAATAGAAAAGAACGAAAATCTTCAACAAAATAAAAATACACTTAATTCCAAGTTTGAAGAATTACGAAATAAGGAAGATAAGTTTAATGAGGATATGCAATTATCAGCTAAGAAATTAGAAGAAAAAAATAGAATCATCGATGACTTGGAAACTCAAATGATTGAATTAATGATAGAAAGTGATAATTAGTAATATTGTATAATAATGAAAATAAATGTAAATGAATTGCATTTTATCACAGCGTGAGAGCAAATTATAGGGGAAATCTGAAATTTATTCCTTTTTTCTTGCATATTTACAAAAATAGGTCCGTGACAAAATTGGTAAATTGAAGTATTATAATAGTGTATATTTCGACGCAGAAATCTATAAATCGTTTGCATAGTTATAAATCTTTGAATAAGTATCATAGATACCAAGGCATTTTAGTTAATTATGCATATAAAATGCGTTTAAATTGAAAGGAGAGGAAGATATGGAAATTACTACACTACTGGGGGTTATAGTAGGATTAATCTCTGTTATTGGAGCAATGATATTTAAAGGTATTAGCTTTACAGTATTTTTGAATCCAGCAGCATTCTTTGTAATTATTGTTGGTACTATCGCTACTATATTAAATTCATACCCAGGTAAGAATCTTAAGTGTTTAGGAACGTTATTCAAAATACTTTTTACAAAGCAAAAGAGAATGTCAGAAGCTGAACTGATCAAAATGATGGTTGGGTTGTCAAGTACTGCCAGAAGAGAAGGGCTTTTAGCATTAGAAGGACAACTGGATACTATTGAGGATCCTTTTATCAAAAAAGGACTACGTATGGTAATCGATGGTATGAATGATGAACTTATTGAAGATATACTAGGAGCTGAAATCTCTGCGATGGAGGAAAGGCATGAAGTAAATGCAAGTATATTTTCATCAGCAGGAATGTACGCTCCAACACTAGGAGTTTTAGGTGCGGTATTTGGTCTTATCGCAGCCATGTCTCATATTAATGACGTGGAAATGATGTCAGAAGCAATATCAGCAGCTTTTATCGCAACAATACTTGGTATATTTACCGGATACGTTTTATGGAATCCGTTTGCAAAGAAATTAAAAGTAAAGAGTAAAGAAGAGGCTGCATTGAAACAGCTAGCAGCAGAAGGAATATTATCTATTCAAAGCGGTGATTCTCCTGCCATCTTACAGGAAAAATTACTTGCAGCTCTTTCACAATCTGAACAAGATAGAATACTTAAGGAACTGAATCAGGGTTAGGGGGATGATACATGTCTAAGAAGAAGCAAAAGCATCATCAAGAAGAAGAAGCTGGTGAAGCATGGTTACTTCCCTATTCGGATTTAATGACCTTATTATTAGCAGTATTCATCGTACTATTTGCAGTTAGTCAAGTAGATCAAACCAAAGCAGATGCAATGGCAGAGGCTTTTTCGAAGAATATTGCTGGTGTAGGTAATGGCGTTATGCCTGAAAAGGGAAATTCCGTAATAAAACCAAACATCGATGGTATTCCAGAGGTGGATTCATCAGAGAATACTGAAAGTGAAAATAGTACTATAACACAAGAACAAGTTGAAAAGGCTCTAGGCGAATATGAAGCTAAGAAACTGGAAGAACTTGAGAAGGAAATTGATCAACAACTTAAAGCAGAAGAAATGTCTGGTGATGTAACAACTAGTATTGATACAAGAGGACTTGTTATCAGTCTGAAGAATGCAATCCTTTTTGATTCTGGAAGTGCAGATATTGCGCCTAAGAATCAAGAGAGATTAATTAAGATAGCACTGAAGATAAAAGAATTAAATAAGAATATACGTATTGAAGGACATACTGATAATATCCCTATTAAGAATAATATTTATCCATCGAACTGGGAATTATCATCTGCTAGAGCTTCAAGTGTTGTAAGATTATTTATAGACAAGTGTGGAATATCACCAAAGAAACTTGTGCCTGTTGGTTATAGTGATACTAAGCCAATTGCTGATAATAAAACAGCAAAGGGAAGAGAAAAGAATAGACGTATTGATATTATTGTACTTAGTACTAAATATACTAATTTAGAGGATTAATACTTATAAAAAAGTCACTAATGATAGTTCTTAAATGAATATCATAAGTGACTTTTTTGATTCTATACTATAATAATGTAATTTTTATTATATATCATGTTAATGAATGGATTCACCAATCTTTTCACCCATCTTAACTACCGTTTCAATTCCGTTTATAGAATTATGTAAGATATCTGCATCTATGATTGCTTGGTCTTTTTCTAAGCATATGATGATAGTAGATCCGCCAAATTCAAATTTCCCTTTTTCTTCGCCACGGATTACTTCCTCTTTAACATGATAATTTACAATCCTACCAACAAGTAAAGCGCCAACCTCCATAGTCAGAACACTTCCATAATTATCACTCTTTAAAATAGAGAATTCTCTGGTATTCTCTTTATATATTGGGAGCACATCATTAGCAATAGGATTTACCGTATGAAATACACCGGGTATACGATAATTCTTCGTTTCTATTCCGTTATCAATATAACAGTAACGATGGTAATCGTCTACTGTAAGACGAAATAGAAGAAGTGTTCCACCCTCATAACGATTGGCTAATTTTTTACTTCTAAGTAAGCTTTCCATAGAATACTTGGTATTCTTGATTGTAAAACGAGCATCTTTGGTAATTGAATATACACTTAGTTTACCATCACATGGTGCTATTAGATGGTTTGAATGATGGTCAATGTTGCGACAACCTTCTTTGATTTTTCTTGTGAAGAAATCGTTATAAGAAGAATATTCTTGGTTTTCATATTCATCGAGATTGATCTTGTTCCTTTTAACAAAAGGAGAGATTAGTAACTTCGATATTGGAAGACTAAGACAACAACCCATAACTTTTGATACTTTTGGTCTTACTAGAATAGTAAGTAAGACTCTTCCAAGCTTTGTATGATATAAAAAAGATAAAACTTTATTTTGTGCATCGTCTTGTTTTATCTCATTTCCATTGCGGTCAATACATTTCATTTCTCTTTCCTCTATTCTAATATCTTTTCCATGAATATGCTATGATGAATAGGTTTATGTATCTTGTGATGTTTAAAAGAAACTACAAATATTATAACAGCACAGGCTACAATTAGCACAAATGTATATAGTAATTGGTTCGAAGGTTTTTTTAGTCTGAAATTAGTAATGAAAAGTGTACCTACAACAAAAAGCGTAATAAGTAGAATCCATCGAAATGTTTCGATTGGAATAAACAGATGGATAAGGAATACTAAAGGAAGTATTATGGTAATTGAGGTTATAGGTAAGCCATAGTAATACTTATTTGAACCATCCTCTGTCATTTGACGATTGGTTTCTAGGACATTGAAGAATCCAAGTCGAATAACGGAACAAACACAATAATAGGAAATAACAGCTCCACCCAATATTCCACGTACCCCAAGAACATAGCAGAGGATAGAAGGAAATACACCAAAACATATTACATCGCATAATGAGTCAATTTGTACACCAAATAACCTCTCATCATTGGTGCGGTCCTTTTTGGTTCTTGCAATTTTTCCATCGAACATATCACAAAGCCCAGATAATGCTAGACAGACAATTGCGATTCTAAATCTCCCATTCATGGCCTGTGTAATTCCGAACACAGAACATATCAGACTAATATATGTAAGTACTACTGTATAATCATAAAATCCTATCATTTTTATTTTACCCTTTCGATTTTTTCTTTTATTACAAAGTGTGAGACAATTGTAAACAATGCACTGATAATCAATTCAGTATAATAACTTAAGCCCCTGCTTACAACCATAGCTGGCAATGTGAGGTTTCCAAATAGTGGTGTAAAAATCATAAGAAATAATTTTTCACTAATTCCCATTCCACCAGGAAGAGGAAGCATCTCAACAGCAACGGATATCATCGCTTGTAATGTTATAATAGTAATGATACCTGTACCATGAAGACCAAAGGACAAGTAAGTTAAATATGTGACATAAAAAAGTAACAATCTCTGGAATATTGTAATGATAAATACATTCATAACAACTAATTTATGAGTACGAAAGTACATCGCTACATCCTGATATTGTTTTAATGCATGCTCAATTTTCTTAGTTAGATAATCTGTCTGTTTCATAACATGAAGACTCTTTAGTATTTTTACAATTCCCAAAAGCAAGTTTCTAGTCATGGTCGGATGAAAGACAAGTAAAACCATAAATACTACACAAATTATATTGAGCGAAAGGCCAAGATAGCAAATACCTAGTACCGGACTAAGATAGTGCATAATACCGAACGGTCGTATAATTATTACAATTAAACCGATAGCTACTAGAACAAGTTTGTAAGTGATGGTAACAATCATAAGAACCAATGTTGCTATAGGTAGAGGTACCTTATCTTTTTTCATATAATAAAGCTGTGCTGGTGGTCCTCCTGTTGCCGAGGGTGTAATGTTGCAAAAGAAAAATCCAACAAAAGAGTAGAGAAAACAATGTAAAAGACTTATTTTTTGTTGAATTGTATGCATCATATAATAAATGATTAATGATTCACATCCAATAAAGAGGATTACACATATCACAGCTAAGAACCAGTATCTAACATCCGTATTTTTTATGTAATTAAGAAGAGTATGCATATCTTGACCATGAAAAATATAATATAATGTGATTGCAAATACAATCACTAAAAAGATCACGTTCAAAATACTATTTCGTTTATTCATCATAATAGTTAGCCCCGAATATCTTTTGACCAATCCAGTCAAAGAATCTTTCAATAACAAGGTAAAAATTTGTATGATGAGTAATATAAAAACACAACTCTGCAATAAGTACACCGCCTGCAATATCTATCAAGTAATGTTGCTTTATAAATTGAGTAGAAGCACAAACTAGTAGAGCAAAGATACATGAAAATATTTTATACCATAGTGGAATCTTCTTACTTTTACGAATACCAACAAAGCAATACCAGCTTACAAGACAGTGAATCGACGGAAATAGGTTAGTGGGTGCATCTGTGTGATAGACAAAGCGTACTAACTGACTAAATGCATCATTTCCTAGTACTTGTGGACGAATATTCGTCGTGGGAATAAGAATAAATATTATTCCACAGATTATTCTTGACATTATATCAGCAGATGCAAAGCGATACCATTTTTCTTTGCTTTCTCGGGATATCAAAATGTAATTGAACACCCAGAACAAATAGCACACAACATATATTACCGCCCATTCTTTCATAAACGGAACTTTGCGATCTAGGGATGATGTAAGATCGTAATGATATACATTCTTTCCAAGAATCTGTGTTCCCCAATAGACAAAGCTATTAAAGGAAAAGCATGCAATTAGAGAAAGTAGAGCATATGCGGGTATCCATTTGTGGATATTATGTTTATACCATTTACCAAATATAGTGTTTCTTATCATAATGTACGATTCTCCTTAATTTATGGATACAAGGTATACTATATCAAAATTTACGATATTTTTCAATTTATTTGTCAATAAATGATAGAATTATAAAATACAATAATACTTATTATACTACAACCTTTTTATAACTGCGAAGTAGGAGCAAGGTGAAAAAAATAAAATTAGAAAAGTATGCCATATATGGATACTTTCACTCTTTTTTATTTGTGGCAGTATCACAGGCCAGCCTGTGATATGCAATGGGTTTAAAGTATGATATAATATTATTGAAATAGAGTTCAGTGAACGTAAGAAGCTACTGAATCTAATAACAAGGAGAAGAACTGCATGAATATAAATGAGATTGCAAAGCTGGCAGGAGTATCAAGAGCGACTGTATCTAGATACCTGAATGATGGATATGTAAGTGAAGAAAAAAGAAAAGTAATCAAAGATGTCATAGAACAAACTGGATATCAACCATCTGCGCAGGCACAGAGCTTAAGAAAGCAGGTTACTGGTCTTATTGGTGTAATTATACCAAGAATTCAGTCAGAGTCGGTCAGCCGAATGGTAGCAGGGATTAGTAGAGTATTATCAGAGTCTGGATATCAACTTCTTTTGGCGAATACACAGAATAATGAAAAGGAAGAACTCAAATATCTTAAAACATTTCGGAAAAATCATGTAGATGGTATCATATTCATGGGAACCATGTTTACTAAGGCACATTTTAGCCTTATGAAAGAACTGGAAGTCCCAATTGTAATTCTAGGACAACAAGTGGAAGGATATTCTTGCGTATATCAAGATGATTACAACGCTGCCAAAGAAGCAGTGAGACTTTTGGTGGGAAGTGGAAAGACAATTGGATATATTGGCGTCAATACTAGAGATAAAGCAGCTGGTACTCACAGAAAGAAAGGCTTTTTGGAGGAACTAACAAGGAATGGAATTAAGGCAGAAGAAAAATATATGGAAGAAGCAGACTTTGCTGTTGAAGCCGGATATGAAGCTACAAATAGACTAATGAAAAGATCACCAGATATAGATTCCATCTTATGTGCAACGGATAGTATTGCAGTAGGAGCATTAAAACATATACGTGAGTTAGGAAAAAGAATCCCGGACGACATTCAATTAATTGGTTTTGGTGACAACGCGATCACTGGGATTGTAGAGCCTTCCATTACCACTGTTCATTTTTATTATCATACCAGTGGAGAAGAATCAGCAAGACTATTACTTGAGATACTAAGCAGTGGAGAAGATTTTAAAAAACAGATCAAAATGGGATATCGTATGAATATACAAGAATCAACCAGAAAATAGTAAAACTAGGAAAGGAGGCTACGTTAGATAGCCTCTTTTGTATATTACATCTAAAAATTAAGTCAGAGTTTCGGTGGAAATTACCCTTTACAAATATTCGTGTTCCCTCTATAATTAGAACAGATGTGAGAACGATTCCACTTAATAGAAAGCGGATATCATGTAACAAAGTAAACTTAATCTTTATTCATAACAATAAAAATATGAGAATGATTACACAAATAGGAGAGGAAAATACTATGGATTACAGAAAAATCGCTACAGAAGTGATCGATTGTATCGGAGGGAAGGATAATATTGTATCTGCGGCACATTGTGCGACAAGACTTCGATTAGTTATTGCTGATGATAGTAAAGTAAAGAACGAGACGTTAGAGCAAATTGATGGAGTAAAAGGAGTATTTGCAGCACAGGGTCAACTACAGATCATTATTGGAACTGGAACAGTAAATAAAGTTTACGATGAGTTCGTAACAATCTCTGGAATTGAAACGGCATCCAAAGAGGATGTAAAAAAGGCAGCAGCTCAAAAGCAAAATATAGTTAAAAGAGGACTTAAGACACTAGGTGATATCTTTGTTCCTATTATTCCAGCTATCGTTGCAAGTGGACTTCTTATGGGACTTTTAGAGGGCTTATGTAATGTATGGCCAGCTATGGCTAACTCTGGAACATATCAGATTATTCATCTATTTAGTAACGCAGCATTTGTTTTCTTGCCAATCTTGATTGCAATTAGTGCAGCTAGAGTATTTGGTGGAAACATATTCCTTGGAGCAGTAATTGGTATGATTATGATTCATACTGGCTTAATTAATGCTTGGTCAGTATCCAGCATGAAAGCAGCAGATATACCAACAGCATCTGTATGGTTCGGGCTTTTTGACATTCGTCTTGTAGGTTATCAAGGACATGTTATTCCAGTTATTATTGCAGTATGGTTAATGTCTACTATTGAGAAGAAACTTCATAAGATTGTACCAGAAATTATTGATCTATTCGTAACACCTTTAGTTACAGTCTTAGTTACAGGTTATGTTACGTTAACAGTTATTGGTCCAGTATTTTCAACAGTAGAGAACTGGGTATTATCTGGTGCAGAGACTTTAATTACCTTACCACTTGGTATTGGTAGTGCCCTTGCGGCAGCATTCTACGCACCTACTGTTGTGGCAGGTCTACATCATATGTATAACGCCCTAGAAGCAGGACTTCTAAGTAAGAATGGGGTTAATACGTGGATGCCAATTGCGACAGCAGCAAATGTAGCACAAGGTGCAGCAGCACTTGCAGTAGCAATTAAAACTAAAAATATGAAAACAAAAGCAATGGCTTTACCAGCTTCTTTATCCGCTTTCTTAGGAATTACGGAGCCAGCTATCTTTGGTGTAAATATTCGTTATGGAACTCCATTTATCGCAGGTTGTATCGGTGGTGCAGCAGGTGGATTAGTAGCAGGATTATTACACATTGGAGCATCAGCTTATGGTATTACGGGATTCTTCGGATTCTTGATTACAACTGGTTATACAGCTCAATATGCACTTTTAATAGTAATATCATCTTCAATTGCATTTGCAATATCTTGGACTCTATATAAAGAGAAGAGTACGCAAGTAGAGAATACTAACGATGTTAATAGCCCAAATAACGAGATTACTTCAAGTGAAGCAAGTAATAAAGTAGAAGCGAAACAAAGAAGCGAAAAGACAATCAACAGCCCAATGAATGGTACTCTTTTCAATCTTTCGGAAGTTAATGATGAAAGTTTTTCAAAAGAAATGTTAGGAAAAGGATTTGCCATTCTTCCAGAGGAAGGAAAGGTATATGCACCTTTTGACGGAACAGCAGATATGGTGTTTGAAACTGGTCATGCATTAGGAATATCCTCTGAAACAGGAGAAGAGATTCTTATTCATGTAGGGCTTGATACCGTTAACCTAGAAGGAAAATATTATACTCCTAAAGTTAACAGTGGTGATTCCATTAAAAAAGGTCAATTACTATTAGAGTTTGATCTTGAAAAAATCAAGGAAGCAGGCTATGATGTTATAACTCCTGTTATCTTAACGAATTCCGACAATTATGAGACATTTGTAATTGAGGAGAAGAAGTCAGTGAAAGCAGGGGAGAAAGTAATGGTGGTTGCGTGAATGAATTAGGGAAATACTTACGCGAGCAGACAATAAGAAAAGAAGAAGAAGCGAACCTTCTTAAAAGAAATGATAAATATCGCCTGAAACTTCATCTAATGCCAAAAACAGGATGGATGAATGACCCCAATGGGCTCTGCCAAATCAATGGAGTCTATCATGTATTCTTTCAATACTCACCTCTGGATGCCAGAGGTGGGATGAAAGCTTGGGGACATTATACAAGTAAAGATTTAATAAACTGGGAGTGCCAAGAGGCACCCCTATTTCCGGATATGCCATATGATAAGGATGGAGTCTACTCTGGATGTGCACTAGTTAATAAAGACATCATGTATCTGTTCTATACTGGTAATGTAAAACATGAAGGAGATTATGACTATATCCTTCGTGGAAGGGAAGCGAATACCGTACTAGTAACAAGTGAGGATGGTATACACTTTTCTGATAAGGAACTTCTTATGACTAACAAAGATTATCCAAAGAAATATACTTGTCATATCAGGGATCCGAAAGTCTGGAAGGAGAATGATACATTTTACATGATTCAGGGTGGAAGAACCAAGGAAGATAAAGGTGTTGCCCTATTATTTACCTCTAAGGATCTTTATCACTGGGAATATGATAAAGAAATCACAACAGATGAGATGTTTGGCTATATGTGGGAGTGCCCAGACTATTTTGAGGTTCAAAAGGAAAAGATTCTATCTATTTCTCCCCAAGGGCTAGAGGTAGAAAAATTCAGATTTCAGAATATCTATCAATCTGGATACTTTAAGGTAAATGGAAATATTACAAAAGATTGTAGTTTAGAAGATTTTACAGAATGGGATATGGGATATGATTTTTATGCACCGCAAACCTTTGAAGATGAGAAGGGACGTAGAATTCTCATTGGATGGGCAGGTGTACCAGACGCACCATATGATAATGAACCTACCGTTCATTATGGATGGCAACATGCACTTACTTTCCCTAGAGAAATTACAGTTGTAGATGGAAAGGTTCTTCAGAATCCCGTAGAGGAGATTCTATCGCTACGAAAGGGAAGTTTTATAATTCCATCTAATAAGAAGGTTAAAGTACAACAGGATATTTTTGAATTAGATATAGAGACAGAAGTTAATATACCATGTATAATAGAATATATCTGCGGTGTAGAAAAAGTTATAATATCCTATCAGGAAGGTATACTATCTCTATCTTTGACGAAAGAAGCTGGAAGAGGAAGAGAACTTCGTAAGCTGAAAGTCGAAAAGCTAGAGCATATGCAGATCTTCGTGGATACCTCAATGATGGAGATCTATGTTAACCAAGGGGAATTCGTGTTAACAACTAGATTCTATTTTGAAGGAGAAGATCGTAGTATCCGAATAGAAGGAAGTAAAGAAAATATACTTTGGACTCTAAATGAAATGCAAGGACTATAAAAGGTTAAAGAAAAGCTCATTAATATGACCATATTTGTATATTTCCGAGACGTCAGATAGGAGCAATTTTAAGAGACAGTAATAGGGAGGTAATGTAATATGAAAAAATTATTAGCCATTGGAGAAGCATTAATTGATTTTATTCCAAACGAAATAGGAAAACCATTAAAGGAAGTTAGTGCATTCATGCCAGCAGTCGGTGGAGCACCAGCGAATGTATGTGGAGCATATCAAAAATTAGGTGGAAGTTCTGCAATGATTACGCAGCTTGGGGAAGATCCATTTGGAGATAAAATCGTAGATGAGTTTGCAACTTATCAGATTGATTGCAGTTATGTACAAAGAACCAATAAGGCTAACACATCATTAGCATTTGTTGCATTAAAAGAAGATGGTAATCGTGAATTCTCCTTCTATCGTAAACCAGGTGCAGATATGTTGCTTGATCCAAGTAATATAAAAAAAGAATGGTTTAAGGATGCTTTCGCACTACATTTTTGTTCCGTATCTTTAGGCGATTTTCCTATGAAACAGGCTCACGAGAAAGCAATCGAATATGCTATTAATGAGAAAGCAATTGTAAGCTTTGATTTAAATCTTCGATTTGCACTTTGGGATAGTGAAGAGGCTCTAAGAAAAGCAGTATTAGAATATATTCCAAAAGCTCATATCTTAAAAATATCAGATGAAGAATTAGAATTCGTAACAGGAAAGAAGACTGTGGAAGAAGCGAAAGATCAATTATTCTGTGGTAATGTGGAGTTAGTTGTCTTTACAAAAGGCCCAGAAGGTGCTTCTGCTTATACGAAAACGACAGAAGTTGATTCTAAAGGCTTTAGAGTAAATGCTGTGGATACAACAGGAGCTGGAGATGCATTCATTGGTTCGTTCTTATATCAGATGGCTAATGACGGAATCAGTCAAGAGGGTATTGCAGGGCTATCTTCTGAGCAGATGAAGAGATACCTTGACTTTTCCAATGCTTATTGCAGTAGAAGCGTTCTAAAAGCTGGTGCAATTGCTTCTTATCCTACTGCAGAAGAGATGAAGGAAAACTAGTGTTCATTAAGAACATCAAATGATACGTTAATTCATATTAATTAAGAGGCTCCTTAATAGATTAAAAGTCTATTTGGGAGCTTCTTTTCAATACATTACTAATTGCTAAGTAAGACTAATTTTATCAAGTAATAGTATAGATTTTATTGAGGAGTTTGAGTTTTGACATCCTAATCAGTTAATAATATAACTAAATCATTGTGCATAGAAATGATATTTGTGGATTACTCTTAATTATAAGTGGTATCTAGTGGATAAAATTGTGGGTTCATTTTATCTTAACAAAAGTTATCGTTGAATTGTCAGATTCACAACTTACTGTTATTATATTAGTAGATAATATATTTGTCTGTGAATTATCACATTCGCGTTCATGAACAATCTTTATCTTTTTTTAGAGTAAGGAGAATTAGTAATATGAGCGTTTACAATACATTAACAAAAGCGAAGGATTGAAATAGATGATAAAAAAATTAGTGATAGGAATATTAGCTCATGTAGATGCAGGCAAGACTACTTTATCAGAGAGTTTACTTTATCTAAGTGGTAAGATTGGTAGATTAGGAAGAGTCGATAAAAAAGATGCATATTTAGATAATTATGAATTAGAAAGAGAAAGAGGAATCACCATTTTCTCGAAGCAAGCAATGTTAGAAGTAGGGGATACGCAGATTACCCTTTTGGATACCCCAGGACACGTGGATTTTTCAGCGGAAATGGAGAGGACATTACAGGTATTAGACTATGCAATTCTAGTAATCAGTGGCATGGATGGCGTACAGGGACATACGAGAACATTATGGGGCTTACTTAAGATGTACGGGATTCCGGTTTTTATATTCATTAATAAAATGGATCAGAGTGGAACGGATAAACTTAAGCTAATGAAAGAAATAAGAAAACAGTTGGATGATGCTTGTGTAGAGTTTGGACAAGTAGAGGAAGATGTATTTTATGATCAACTAGCTATGTGCGATGAGAATATTATGGAATCCTATTTGGATACAGGCTGTATCAAGGATGAACAGATGATAGAGGCAATTAAGGAACGTAAAGTATACCCTTGCTACTTTGGCTCTGCACTACGATTAGAAGGTGTGGAAGAATTGATGGGAGGAGTCGATGCCTATACCAAGACACCAGCTTATTCAGAAGAATTCGGAGCTAGGATCTTTAAGATATCAAGAGATGAACAGGGGAATCGCTTGACGCATATGAAGATTACCGGTGGTAAGCTTAAGGTAAGAGATTCCTTAACAAATGGCATATGGGAAGAGAAAGTCAATCAGATTCGCCTCTACTCTGGACAGAAATATGAGGCCGTAAATGACCTTAAGGCAGGTTCTATCTGTGCAGTAACAGGTTTAAGCCAGACAAAGCCAGGGGAATGGTTAGGAATAGAGGAGTACTCGAACACACCAATATTAGAACCAGTATTGTCCTATCAGATTATACTTCCAGAAGGCATGGATCCTAAAGTGATGCTTCCTAAATTACGAGAGATTGAAGAGGAAGAACCAGAACTTCATATCATATGGGAGGAACATTTACAAGAGATTCAAGCTCAGATTATGGGTGAAGTTCAGATTGAGATACTACAGAGTCTTATCAAAAGCCGTTTTGGTGTCTTAGTGACTTTTGATTCAGGAAGAATTGTTTATAAAGAGACGATTGAAAATGTAGTAGAGGGAGTAGGGCATTTTGAACCATTGAGACATTATGCAGAGGTTCATCTACTAATGGAACCAGGCGAACTAGGAAGTGGCCTAGTATATCAGAATGATTGTAGTGAAGATGAATTGAGTAAGAACTGGCAGAGGCTAGTCCTAACTCATCTGGAGGAGAAGATTCATAGAGGAGTCTTAACAGGATCCTCAATCACTGATATGAAGATTACGCTAGTCGCAGGAAGAGCTCATAATAAACATACTGAAGGTGGTGACTTTAGGGAGGCAACCTATCGTGCCGTTAGACAGGGGCTAAAAGAAGCGAAATCTGTAGTGTTGGAGCCTTATTATGCCTTTCAGTTGGAAATACCTGAGAAAATGGTAGGTAGAGCGATGGTAGACATTGAGAAAATGCATGGTAACTGTGAGATATCAGAGACAAATGGCGAGACTTCAATTCTGATAGGAAGTGCACCTGTTGTTACTATGAGAAATTATCAGAAAGAGGTTACAGCGTATACCAAAGGGCTTGGTAGACTATTCTGTACTCTGAAAGGGTATGAACCATGTCATAATGAGGTAGAGGTAATAGAGAGTATTGGATACGATTCAGAGAGAGATCTGGATAATCCAACAAGTTCCGTCTTCTGCACTCATGGAGCGGGATATCTGGTGAATTGGGATGAAGTGAAGAGTCACATGCATGTAGAAAGTTATCTTAAGCAAAGAAAAGAACCAGCTGAAGAAATTTTTAGAACACAGGCTCCTGTAACAGAGGAGGGATGGATTGATACTGAGGAGATTGATCAGATTATTAATAGCACGTTCTATGCTAATCAGGGAAGAAAGTCGATATGGAAAAAACGTAAAAGTGCAAGTGAGAGCTACTATAAATCCAGTTCTAATGCAACGAAACCAAGAGAAACTAAGGAAGAATATCTCCTTGTGGATGGCTATAACATTATTCATGCATGGCCAGAACTGAAAGATCTTGTAGAGGATAATATGGATGGTGCGAGAATGAGATTACTAGAAGCACTCAGTAATTATCAAGGAATTCGAAAGTGCCAGATCATTGTAGTGTTTGATGCTTACCGTGTGGAAGGGCACGTGGAGGAGATAACGGATTATCATAATGTTCATATGGTATTTACAAGGGAAGCACAAACAGCCGATCAGTATATTGAAAAGTTCGCTCATGATAACAATCAGAAATATAATATAGTAGTTGCAACATCGGATGGTCTGCAACAGATTATTATAAGAGGAGCAGGAGCTAGCTTATTATCTGCAAGAGAACTTAAGGTTGAGATGGAAGAAGCAAATCATAGAGTCAAGCAGGAATATGAAGAAAAACAGGAAAAAGGACGACATTATCTGTTTGATTCCTTGACTGGAGAAGCTAGGGAGAAGATGGAGGAGTGGAGGCTCAAAGAGAAGGAATAGTCTCGCTTAAAGCGCGCGAGACATTAGGAATATAAGAAATATAAATAGCGAATGAATGAAGCCAGTAGGTAAAATCTACTGGCTTTAATATGTTAAAAACAAAGTAATTAAATTAAGCAAAATCCATCCAACACTATATAAATAAAAGAATTTATTTATATATGAATATTTATAAATTATCTGAATATAATTACCTTAAATATTTTTAAAGAACTCGCAAAATTATTGTAAGAATAAATAAGGTGATAAATCTCAAGGTAGCGCAAAGTCATGTGCCCAAAAGAGAAGGGAGGAATTATGAGGGGCAAATTCTTTTAAAAATATAGTAGGATAGGAGTGTTTTAAAATGACTAGGAGGAAAGTAAGAAGATTACTAACTGTATTATTAGTCTTTGCAATGATTATTAATTCAGTTCCAGCTCTTGCACAAAGCAATAACTCTCTGCCGTTTTCATCAACAAAAGGGGATCTAAAAACAGAAGCAATGAACAAGATAGAATCGGGATTTCTTGATTCTATTGGTGATGGAGAGTATGCAGAAGCAATCGTCTATCTAAAGAGTCAGGTAGACAGTATGGGGGTCGCGAAGGAAGCAAAAAGTGAACTTTCATCGGCCTTAACACCAAGTAGTACAAAAGTTGAGGTAAGAAAAGAAGTAATTGATGCGTTAAAAGACAATGCTGAGAACACACAACAGAAGTTATTAAAGTACATAACACAGGAAAAGAGTAAGGGAAGCGTAGAAGAGTACACACCATATTACATCATTAATGCAGTATATATTAAGGCCCAAAAAGATGTCATTCGCAATATGGCTTACATGGATGAAGTAGAGAAAATCTATAAGAACAAAATTGTGAAACTAGACGAGCCTAAAGTATCTAAGGTAAAGATTCAAGCAAATGAGAATGGTGTAGAGTGGAATGTTGAAAAAGTAAAAGCAGATGAAGTATGGGATCTTGGAATTGATGGAACGGGAGTTGTAGTAGGAACTATCGATACAGGAGCAACTTGGACACACCCAGCGCTTCAGGCAAAATGGAGAGGCTATAATCCTAACGATCCAGATCATCCAAATGCAACAGGCAATTGGTATGATCCTATTAATAATAGTGCACTTCCAGTGGATGAACCAAGTATTCCACATGGAACTCATGTCCTAGGTACTATCTTGGGTCAAGAGAAAGATGGAAGTAACAAGATTGGAGTAGCACCAGGAGCAAAATGGATTGCAGCCAAAGCATTTACAGCAGATGGTGGTTCTGATAATAATATACTATCTGGAGCTCAGTGGATGCTTGCACCAGGTGGAGATGCTTCAGCAGCACCAGATGTCATTAATAACTCATGGGGTGGCGGTACTGGATTAGATGAGTGGTTTAGACCTATGGTCACAGCTTGGGTAGCAGCTGGAATCATTCCAGTATTTGCATCAGGAAACCAGAAAAATGGTGGAGCACCTGTAGGATCCGTAAGCTCACCAGCCAATTATCCAGAAAGTTTCGCAGTTGGAGCTACTGATATTAATAATCAAAGGGGCGATTTCTCACAAAGAGGACCAGGACCATATCATAATTTAAAGCCTGACGTATCAGCTCCTGGGGTTAATATTCGTTCCTCTGTTCCTGGAGGTTATGAAAGTGGTTGGGACGGAACAAGTATGGCAACACCAGCAGTAGTAGGTACGATTGCGTTAATCTTGTCTGCGAATCATTCTCTTTCAATTGAAGAAGTAGAATCTTTGCTGAAAGATACAGCGGTACATTTGGAAGATACGGATGACGCTGGATATCCGAATAATGGGTATGGATATGGATTAATTGACGCCTTTGAAGCAGTATCAAGAATTGCGAAAGGCACTGGTACAATTGAAGGAAAAGTAACCATAGAAGGTGAAGATACAGCAAGTCCAGTAATTGGTCATACGCAGAAAGTAACAGAGACTTTCTCTGGTTCTGACCTTGAGATTAGTGCAGATATATCAGATGATGTATCGATTACAGATACACAGTTGTTAGTAAAACAAGATGGCAAATCCTATTGGGTAACATTACCTATGACTAGAAAATCAGGAGATTATAAAGCGGGTACCTATTCGGGAACAATACCAAGTGATCTTATCAAACAACCAGGAATTTCTTATAAGATTATAGCAGTTGACTATGATAATAATGAAGTCGCTTCTGATGAGTATAAGATTGTAGTTAAATTTGGAGCTGTACCAGATGAGTATACGACGGATTTTGAAAGTAATCCTGTCGGTTGGATCTTAGGTGGTGACTGGCAATGGGGTGAACCGAAAGAGGGTGTTGGCCCAGATGCATTCAGTGGTACAAAGTTAATCGGTACGAATCTTTCAGGTAATTATTCGAATAGTTCAGATAGTATTTTAGTTACGGCTCCGCTTGATTTAAGAAATTCTAGTTTAACTTTTGCTCAGTTTAGAGTAAACCAGTGGTATGATATAGAGAATAATGCAGATTTAGGTGCTATCTATATAACTAATAATTACGGAGATACGTGGAATCAGGTTGGACCTACTTATACAGGAACTGGGACTCAGTGGAAAGAAATTGCCATTAACTTGAATCCATATATAGGCTCATCGAATCCAATCTATATAGCATTCAGATTGAAGACAAATGCTAGTACACAAAAGGTAGGATGGTATCTTGACAATGCAAAATTAATTGCTACCGATCAGGAAGTACCAACTACACCAACAAATCTAAGCGGTAGAATTCTATTTAATAATGTAGCATTACAATGGGACGCATCATCAGATAATGACATACAAGGATATAAGGTGTATCGTTCAGAAGTGGCAGATGGTGAATATACACTTCTAGGTGAGACTTCTGGTACTACTTTAGAAGATCATAACATAGTAGCAAATAGAGCTTATTACTATAAGGTTGCAGCCTATGATTATGCAGGAAATAATAGCGTATTAACAGCTCCATTAACGGTAAATGTTGGAGCACTTGGACAGTATACATATGTAGCTGACTTTGAACAAAATAATGGTAACTTTACAACAGGAGGAACAAATAATTCATGGGAATGGGGAGTACCTACCTCTGGACCAGGAAATGCAATGTGTGGCCAAAAAGTATGGGCAACTAACCTGTCTGGCAGTTATCAAAATGGAAGCAATTGCTTTATCGAGTCTTCACAGTTTCAATTACCTACTGGTCAAAGTAGCGTGTTATCTATTGGCCAATGGTATGAATTAGAGAATAATTATGATAAAGGATATATTCAGATATCAAAGAAGAACGGAGACAGTTGGTCTGATTGGGCAAATATTGCACCTTCTGGATTCATAACAGGAAATGGAATGACATGGAGTCAACTTGATATACCAATTGATTCATCTTATAATGGCAAAACGGTAAAAATAAGATTCGTATTAACTTCGGATGGTTCTGTAGCAAAAACTGGATTGTATATTGACTATGTATTCGTTAATACATCTACTGGAGTTGCAAAGAAGATAGAACAAAAGAAAGAGTTAAAGCTTGGTAATACTGTGACTACAAAGAAAGAAACAGAGTTAAAGCCACTTACATTAAAATTAGATAATATTAAGTCCATTCAAAAGGGCAAATATACAACCGTAAATGATTCAGCGGTTCAATCTATTTCACCATCAAGCAATGGATTACCTGTGGATGCTATGGTTACAGTTATTGAAACAGGAAAAAGTGTAAGGACGAATCCAGCAACAGGAAAGTATACTCTAAAACATGCTGCAAATAAAGGCGATGAAACTTGGACATTAAAAGCAGAAGCATATGGTTATTATCCAGCAGAAGTCAAAGTCCATCTGGGTGAAGATCAAGTTATTAAGATGAATATTAAGTTGGAGGAAATCCCAAAGGGAACCATTGCAGGTAAAATAGTAGATCGCTACTCCAAAGCACCTGTTGCCAACGCCACGATAAGAGTAAAAGAAGATTCCAAGGTAGCAGCCGTTACTTCAAATCAAAATGGTGAATTTACAATACCAAATGTGTATGCAGGAATATATACGCTTAAGGTAATCGCTGATGAGTTCGAATCAGGAGAAGGGAACATAACAGTAGTAGGAAATAAAACAACAGATACTGAAATTGGACTAAAGAGATTCGTAGGATATGAAGAAGAAATAGCATATGATGATGGAACAGGGGAAAACGCACTTGTACTGAATACTGCAGGTAATGGATTGGCAATACGAGTAACCCCATCCCAGTACGGCAAAGTAAAAGGAGCTAACATATTCTTCTGGGGCGATAATTGGCCATCACCAGGAGGAACTCAAATTGGTATAACAATATATGATACAGATTCAGCGGGAAATCCAGTAAAATTGAATGTAAAGCCTAAGATTGTAAACGTTGTAAGAGGACAATGGAATTATATCGATTTATCGGAGTTTGCATTTGCAACAGATCGAGATTTCTTTATTGCTACCTCTCAAACAGCAATTGGAACTTCATCACCTGGAACTGGAATTGATGAATCAAGTCCTTATGCAGACAGATCGTATTTGTATTCAGGGGATACCTTTAAAAAGTTAAAGGATGAAGATACCAAGGGCGGATTAATGATAAGAGCAAGAATGGAATATTCCGTTGATACACCTGAAATCACGAATCTTAAAGACATTACTTACACCAATCAGGATAATATTTTGGTAGAAGGTAAAGTTAAAGCAGACGGAAAAGTTAATTTATATGTAAATGGTACGAAAACTGGAGAATTAACTACAGCAAACAAAGCATTTAGTAAGCAGTTAGCACTGACTGAGGAGAGAAGCGTAATTACAGTAACGTCTGTATTGAATGGAAAAGAAACAGAACCATCAGCTGCTAAAACAGTTATAAAAGATAAAGTTGCACCAGAACTTATCATTACTGGACCAAAGGATGGTATAGAGACAAATCAAAGGGTAGTAGATATTACAGGAACTGTTACAGATACTAATTTTGACAAGTTAGAGCTCGATGGTGCAGCAGTAGAAGTTATAAATGGAGCCTTCCATATTGAAAAGATTGTAACAGAAGGAAACAATACATTTGCTTTAAAAGCATATGATCTAGCAGGTAATTCAACTGAAAAATCAGTAACTATAACCGTGAAAAAGGAACTTCCAGTGATTACTGATTTACAACCATCAGAAAATACGTATCTGACGACAGGAGACACACTTACTGTTAGTTTTCAAAGTGAGCCAGGAGGAAGTGGTGCTTTCCGTGTGGTTCTTCCAAGTGAAATATCACCACAGTCAAATAATAGGATTGTAATGAAAGAAGTATCACCAGGATATTATGTTGGAACCTGGGTGGCTCCAGAAGCTTCCGTAAATGGACTTAGAGTAGAGGCAGAATTTACTGATAACGCAGGAAATACGGTGACTGCAACTGCGAAAGGAACAATTAATGTTACAGCAGAGGAACAAGGAATCAGAGAATTGACGCCTTCAAGTGATGTTAACTTAAAGGCAGGAGATGCACTAACAGTAAGCTTTCGTAGTACGAAAGGTGGAACAGCATCTTGCGAGATGAAGTTTGCTAATCGTCTAAAAACATTTACCACTTCAATGACAGAAGTATCACCAGGATATTATGAATGGGTATGGGTTGTGCCAAAGGGTATGAATGTGGAGGGTATTACATTTGATGTCACCTTTACGGATGCAAATGGAAATACGATAACCGCAACTACAGCAGGCAAAGTGAATGTTCTGGATTCAGATGGTAGCGGAGACAATACAACCACGCCAACGACTCCTACAACGCCAGAGATTCCAAAGACACCTGGGGCACCTAGCAATGCAAGATTAATTAGAAGTTAGGACTAAGATAATATTAAATCAAAAGTTAATGTAGAATAGATAGGGAACACTATCTGAATAAAGGCATTAGGAGGTAATGTGATATCACATCATCCTAATGCCTTTTTCTTATTGATTTTCTACTAATTGTGTTAAAGATACTTCCTGGCTATAATGAGGCTGGTTAAGAAAATGTATACTCGCAGTTTCTCTTCCTGAATTAACTTTTTCAATATATATAGGACGTCCTTCATAAGTGACATCAGCCATTACAAGTGAATTGGCTAATTCGGTTGCGCGTTTTCTATCCATAATTTTATCTCCTTTATATCATTGTATGGAGATAGTGTTACACGACGTATGTTGAAATATTCTTTTAAAAATAAGTAACTAAGATGTAAAAGTTTAACATGCTCTAGTTAATCAATCGTATCATTCTTATGTAGCAAAGTATTATGTAAATCAGCTTTTCTTAGAATAAATAACCCATATAAGAACATTGGGAGTAACATCAGAATAACTAATATTGCGCCTTCTAAGGAGGTTTGATGGATAGCTATAAAATTGCTTTTGCTTTTTAAATCTGAGAAGTTACCACAAATGTCAAAAAAAGCATGCATAATCATAGCAGGAATTACAGAGCCATTTCGTATCATACAAGCTCCAAAAAATACACCAAAGAAGATAGCATAAATAATTTGGCAACTAACAGAAAGCAGATCACCACGTCCATAGATTAGATTTGTTAGATGAGCCAAACCAAAGATTAGGCTAGACAATAAAACTGATTTGTATATACCCATTCTAGTATTGCCCCATTTATGTAGCATCAGATTCATGATGGTACTTCGACATACCATTTCTTCGAAAACACCAACGGATATATAGTGGATTATGAAGAGCGACCATAATCCTAGTGATGCATTGATATGAAGTTCACCAGTGAAAAAACTTTCTCCATTGATATAGCAGTAAATAAGAAGTGGGGCAATTAACCATACCTGTTTCCATGAACGGGGAGAACTAATTCCAGCAGTTTTATAGAGATCAAGATATTTTAGCAAAATGATTAGCGCACCAGCAAAACAGAATTGTGTGATTGCTCCAATGGAATAATACCATACCTGTCCTTTATCTTTGGTTACTTCAGTACATAGTATTGCGAGAAGAAGAACAAGGATTGATGATATTACTGGATGATTTTTAATACGTTGTTTCAGTTGATTCACAAAATACCTCCGTTATAATTTTTGTTTTATTATATAATAATATGGTAATTATTTCACTATAAATTACGAAATTCTCTAGTGTAAATATTTCATAAAAGTATCTAAAGAGAGCACGACAAATGACCTGTTTGGGAGGTTGTCTAGGCAATTTGCACAAAACAGAAAAACTCATGCTTCATTGAATAGGTATAAGAAGATCTAGTTCTCAGACCATTTCATGTAAAACATATGCTAGGACAGATAACTCGCCTTGCTCAGACAGATCTGTCCTAGCATATAACACGAAATAATCCGAGAACAAAATCTTCTAATACCTATTCAAAGGCGCAATCGCTTTTTCTGTTTTGTGCAAATTGCCAGGCTAGATTTTGAAACAGGTCATTTGTCGGGCGACTCATCTAATACGATTAGATCAAATTATCTAGAGAGATTTTACACTTGACAATAAGTGAATGATCATTTATTATAGGATTAACCCTTAAACGAAAAGTTAGGTGGTATTCATGAGAAAAAAAGATGATGAAAAGAAAAATTGTATTAAAAGTGCAGTCATGAAGTTGATGCTAGAAGAGGGGTTTCAAGGGACTTCCGTTTCTAAGATAGCAAAGACTGCGGGAGTATCTCCAGCAACGGTATATATTTATTATGAAAATAAAGATGCTATGCTTCGAGAAATCTATAAAGAATATGCAGAAGATACGTACCAATATTTGCTTGATAGTCTGTCACTTGATATGAGTGGAAAAGAAATTACCGCAGAGTTAATTCGCAGGTATTATATATTTATCATTGAACATGAAGAAGTATTTCATTTCATTGAACAATATAGTTCTTGTCCAATTCTTCATAGTAGTTGTGGAGCAATGAAGGGATTATCAGATTTAAATAACCTATTAACGGATCTAAAGAAAAGAGAAATCTTAAATAATTATAGCAATGATAATTTATATGCAATTCTATTTTCGCCAGTGAAATTTATAGCAAAAAAGCACGATAGTTCAGAAATTGCATCAGAGCGTTTGGAGGAGTTAATCTCAATGGTACAAAGATTAATCCTAAAAGATTAGAGTCAAAAGTGTAACTTCACAAACTCGTCAAAGTCCGGGCGATGTAAAAGTATGAATCATGGTAATTAATATACTGTTTTGCCTGAATTTATAAAGTATAATGTAGATTATCTTGCGAAGTTTGAGTAACAAAGTAATATAATGCATATAACGATTAAGCAATAAGCGAGTATAAGAGCTCGCTTATATGATACGATTTAAGTAAATGAATATTCACTTTATAACTACATAAAAGGATATGTGGAAGCAATGAAAGGAGATTAAGATATGCAAGTAACTAAGGAAACAATAATTGGAGATATGATAAATGAAAATAGAGGAACTGCAGCGATTCTAATGGAAGCTGGTATGCATTGTGTCATGTGCCCATCTGCTCAAGGTGAGAGCATAGAAGAAGCAGCAATGGTACATGGAATTGAAGCTGACGCTTTAGTACAAGAGATTAATAACTATCTTATTAGTCAATAAATAGTATTTAAGAACAATATTGTAGCATCGCAATATAGTAGTCATGGCGAATTCGAAAAACTAATTCGCCTATTTTATACAATAACGTTAGCACTCAAACAAATAGAGTGCTGATAATAAGGAGGAAAATGAATGATGACATTACCTATATATGATACAGTTATTCTACCAGGTGTAACTTATTTCTTTAAAAAAGATATGTTACATAAATTCAATATAGCATCACCTAAAGCAGGTGAGGATATAATATTTTTAATATTAAAATCGGATAAAGATAGAGAAGATATGACTCCAGATGATTTTTATCCAATTGGTGTCTCAGGGAAGATTGAATATGTTGATGAGGATGGAAATGTTAGTATCAAGACAAAGGAGAGAGTTGAGCTCAGCGATATTGATGTAGCAGAAGAAGAGATAACGCTTACTGCAAGTATTAGCGCTGATATAGAAGATATCTCAGAACAAGAGTTAAAGGCAACATTAAAGAAGATAAGATCAGAACTTCTTAAGTTTACGAAAGGTACTCAGTGGGGAGTCTGGGCAAGAGGATTTATTCTTCAATGGAAGAGTATAAATGAAATAGCATCTGCCCTGTCTGGATATCTGAATCTAACAGATGAGGAAAAATATCTCTTGTTAGAAGAAGTTTCAATAAAACGTAGAACGGAACAAATAGAAAAAGTAGTCTATGAATTTATTGAAATGACAAGAATAGGTAATGAAGCTGAGACTGCTCAAAAGGAGACTTATGAACAGGCATATCGAGAGTCCGCTATAAAGAAACAAATTGATTTCTTACAGAAACAGTTAGATGACATGCATCCAGAAAATGTATCGGATGTTCGAAGATTTGAGAATAAGATTAACGATTCTAATATGGATGAAGAAGCGAGAAAAGAAGTACTTAAGGCTCTAAATCGTATGAAAAAGGAAGGAAAAGATGGCCACGAGTACGGTATTCTTTATGATTATCTAGAGTTCGTTACAAGTCTTTCATGGAAAAAGGAAGAGGCCAGCAAGGTGGATCTAGTGGAAGCTGAGGATATCCTAGATGAACAACATTATGGGTTAAAGAAAGTAAAGGAAAGAATTATTCAACAATTGGCAGTTATGGCTTTGAATAAGAAGCAGTCAGGTTCCATCCTTCTCTTTGTAGGAGCTCCAGGAACAGGAAAGACAAGTATCGGTCAGAGTATAGCCAAAGCCCTTAATAGAGAATACGTAAGAATCAGTCTTGGAGGAATCCGTGATGAAGCGGAGATACGTGGGCATAGAAGAACTTATGTGGGGGCATTGCCTGGAAGAATTATGGAGGGTATGAAACGAAGTGGTGTATCTAACCCAGTTATGGTGTTAGATGAGGTTGATAAATTATCAAGAGATCATAGTGGAGATCCAGCAAGTGCATTGCTAGAAGTATTAGATCCAGAACAGAATAGTAATTTTACAGACCATTATATGAATGTACCATATGATTTGTCTGATGTGCTATTTGTATGTACTGCTAACTCTATTGATACGATACCAGAACCATTATTAAATCGTATGGAAGTGATTCAGTTCCCAGGATATACTGAGATTGAAAAATTACAGATTGCTCGTAAGCATTTACTTCCTAAAGCTATGAAGGATATGGGAATTAAAGCACAGAATCTAAAAGTTACTGAAGAGGCATTGAAGAAGATTATCGATGGTTATACTATGGAAGCAGGAGTTCGTAGCTTGAAGAAACAGATTGACCATTTATGCCGTTATGCTGCAGTACAATTAGTAAAAGGGGAAAAGAAGAGCATTACCGTTGGAGAGAAGAAAATCTCAGAGTATCTAGGAAGAAAAGCAAGGAATCATGACAGTATACTAAAAGATAAGACTCCTGGTGTGGTGACAGGTCTAGCTTGGACACGTGCTGGTGGTGAGATATTATTTATAGAGACTTCTCTTACCAAGGGGAGTGGTAAAATCATAATTACTGGTCAACTTGGCGATGTTATGAAGGAATCTGCTCAGATTGCACTTAGTGTGGTCAAATCAATGTATCCAAAAGAAGCAGAAATTCTTGCTAAGAGTGATTTGCATATTCATGTTCCAGCTGGAGCAGTACCAAAGGATGGACCTTCCGCGGGAATCACGCTGGTAACTGCATTATCCTCCTTAGTGAAGGGAAAAGCAGTGAATCCAGAATATGCAATGACTGGAGAAGTATCCTTAAGAGGACAAGTTATGCCAATCGGTGGATTGCCTGAAAAACTTATGGCTGCCCAGAGGGCAGGTGTGAAAAAAGTCTTCATTCCATTTGAAAATGTGGATGATCTAGAAGACGTAGCGGATGAAGTAAAAGAAAAATTAGAGATTCTTCCTGTGAAGAAGGTTACAGATGTATTGAAAGTAGCCCTGTAGTATAGTTTGATTAAAAGAACTCTATTGAGAGTGATAATACAAGTTAAAATATTAAAAAGTATTTCTGAAAAAGGATGTTGAATTAATTACTAACATCCTTTTTTATCGTTCTTTATCATATGTTTTTTACAGTCTGTGCTATAATAAGAATTACATGGGACGTAATAAACAATCAAAAAAATTATAACAAATTATACAAGAAGGAGTAACTATAAATGAATCTATATATAAAAGAAATTGCAGAAGAAAGAATTGAAATATTATTGGAGCTATTACGTGAAAAAGCGGATTGGCTTATTAAAATTGAAAAACCAATGTGGAATCCTAAATATTTATCTAAGGAAGAATTTTTAAAGAAATATAATAACTGTAAAATGTTTGTAATACAGGAAAGTGAAGAGGTTGTAGGTGGATTCGTATTAATAGAGAATGACCAATCATTTTGGAATAGTGAAGAAAACAATGATGCGGCATACTATATACATAAACTTGTAATTAAAGACGGCTATACAGGCAAAGGCTATGCTAAAGATGCAATTGAGTGGGTGAAAGATTACTCAATATCAAAAAGTAAAACCTACCTTAGACTTGATTGCTATGGCGATAGAGAATATCTAAAAAAGTTATATAGGGAATGTGGATTTACTTTGAAACGAGAAATTCAAGTAGATCATAATCTAAATGCATGTTTATATGAATTATTGCTAAACTAGTGTAAAACTAATTTAGCAATAATAGGTCGAATTTATTTCTTACCATACACCTTTCTATACTTCGAAGGTGTCGTTCCATATTTCTCACAAAAGGAGCGTATAAAGTAAGAATGATTATTAAATCCACAATTTTCTGATATCTCAATTATCTTTAGTTCTGTTTCTAAAAGTTTGCGCCCAGCAATCTCTAGTCGATAATCCTTAAGATATTGCGTAAAGCTTTTCCCGGTAATTGTTTTAAATAGTTTCATAAAATGACTTTCTGAGAAGCCACAGATATGAGCAGCATCTTTCACACTAATTTCTATATTGTAGTTCTTTTCAATATGTAATAGTACATTCTTTAATTTTATGTAGATATCTTCCATACGGATATAATCATCATCAATAGGTAGACTATACCTATTTAGAAGATGCATAATAGTAAAGAGATTGGACTTTACCATTAATTCGTAATTTGAGAAACTTTCCTCTCTATGTATAATCAAATCAATGATGTAAGGATATAATTGCTGATATAGTTCATGGCTTTTTGTAATGTGCACAGGAATTGTTCTTGTGTGATCTAGAAACGGCTTGAAATATTTCTCAAAGCAGATGTCCTTGGTATGATTAGTTAATAAAGAGTACTGAAAAAGTATATTGTAATACTCCATTTTGTTGTCTTCGCATTGTTCAATTGAGTGAAGTTCATGAGGGAGAATAAGAATCATATCGCCATCGTGTAACTCATACCTGGTGGATTGTACAGTAACATATCCACGTCCTTTTTGATTATAGATTAACTCCATTTCCTCGTGCCAATGAAGTGGGTAGGAATGAATATACTCTGGAATATTGCCAGGATAGACAATATAAGGGAAGCTGACGTGTCCATGAGTTTTATTTTCTCGAATATTGGTGTCGTTCATCGTTATCTCCATTCTGCCGAAACATTGATAAATAAGAGCGTCGGCTTATTGTGAAATGTATCTTAATTATAATATTAATTGAAAATAATAGTTTTGTGTTATAAAGTTAACTACTTTCTACAAGAATTATATACATAGGAAGAGTATAATGCAAGTATGAAAGCGTTAAGAGCAGCAAGGAGGATATTAAATATATGAGAATAGCAGAGATTATGCACCGTTGTGCATTTACAGATTGTTACCCAATAGATAAGAATAAGGTTAGAGTAAATCTTCGCACTGGTAAGGACATTGATGAAGTATATATCATTCATGGAGATCCATATACACCTCATATTACAGGGGAAAGTGAGTGGAGAGGAGAACGTGAACTTATGGAGAACTCTCTTGAATTACGTTCTCATAAGATGTTTCATATTATTTTGAATCCAGAATATAAAAGAGAACAATATTATTTCGAACTTCATAGTAAAGATGAAGTCATGTATTACCTTGAAGATGATTTTTATCAGCCAGAGGAGATGAATCTTTCTGGAAAGACCTATCAATATTTTATTTTTCCATGGTTGAATCCATCCGATGTATTTCAGGTACCAGAATGGGTGGAGGATACGATTTGGTATCAGATATTTCCAGATCGTTACTGTCGTGGTGATATGGGAGAAAAACGTGTGGAGGTAAAGCCATGGAAGTGTGAAGAGGATATGTCATATTGGGATAACTATGGTGGGGATATAAAGGGAATCATAAGTAAACTCGATTATATGAAAGACCTTGGTATTACAGGCTTATATCTTACACCAATCTTTGACTCCAATTCCAATCATAAATACAATACCAGTGATTATAAGAAGATTGATTCCGACTTTGGTTCAGAAGAAGATCTGAAAGAGCTCATTGAAGAAGCTCATAAACGAGGAATAAGAATAATGTTAGATGCTGTATTTAACCATAGTGGGAGAGATTTCGCACCATGGAGAGACGTGTTGCAGAATGGGAAGAATTCACCTTATTACAATTGGTTCTTCATTCAACAATGGCCAATAGAAACAGACCATACGAAGGAGTGGTATAAGAGCTATTATTCCTTTGCTTTTGCATCTGGTATGCCAAAGTTAAATACCAACAATCCTGAGGTGATAGAATATATCATTAGTCTATGCAAGCACTGGGTAACTGATTTACATATTGATGGAATACGATTCGACGTTGGTAATGAGGTGTCGCATACTTTTTTAAAGGCAGCTAGGCGTGAATTAAAAATAATAAATCCAGAGTTATATTTATTAGGAGAGATCTGGAGGGATTCCATCTCTTGGCTTCAAGGAGATGAATATGATTCCGTTATGAATTATCCATTTTTAGAGAGTATTAATGACTTCTGGGTACATAAGAATCGCACAGCCAATGAATTCATGTATTCTATGAATCGATGTTATACCCTATACCAGGAGCAGGTTAATGGAGTTCTCTTCAATTGCCTAGATTCTCATGACGTCCCACGTGCATTTACTAGATGTGGAAGTATGGATGTATTCTTTCAACAATTAGCAATATTACTAACCATGCAGGGATCTCCAAGTCTATATTATGGTACGGAGATAGCCATGTCAGGAGGTCAAGATCCAATCAATCGTAAATGTATGCCTTGGGAAGAGATTGAAGAAGGAAAATATCAAGAAATCACTGGACAAGTGAAACAATTAATTGCGATACGAAGAGAATATTCACAGACCAAGTGTCCATATATTGAATGGGTTAATCATGAAGGCACGAGATTAATTCATTATTGCAAAAAAAATGAAGATACGAACGAGATAATGAATATTCTAATTAACGCAGAAGAGAAAGACATTGTGATTGGTACATTTGAGCATATCTTATTTGCAAGACATTATGAAGAGGGCATAATAAAGGCTGGTGGAGTAGTGATAGGTATTGGTTTTAACAATTTTCAATAAGGTAAAAAAGGATGGAAACAATCATGGAGAAACTTAGTGTTAATGACAAGGAATATAATATTATAAAGCTCCTTGGAAAAGGGAAGGGAGGATATTCCTATCTTGCGACAGATGGCTATCATGAATATGTGCTAAAGCAGATTCACCATGAACCCTGCAGCTATTATCAATTTGGTAATAAGATAGAAGCAGAGAGTACAGATTATAAGAGGCTGAAAAGCACTGGAATTAGAATGCCACAGTTGTTATGCATTGATGAGAAAGAAGAGAGAATACTAAAAGAATACATAGATGGTCCTACAATCTATGATCTGGTTCTGCTTGATCAGATGCAAGAGAGATATATAGAACAGGTTAAAGAGATGTGTTCACTTCTATATCTAAATAGGCTAAATATTGACTATTTTCCAACTAATTTTGTGGTAAAAGATAATCTGATTTACTATATTGATTATGAATGTAATAATTATATGGAAGAATGGAATTTTGAGAATTGGGGTATTAAGTATTGGTCAAAGACAGCAGAGTTTTTAGAGTACGTGAATAACCAAAAATAATGGCTTAATGTATTGAGAGCTAATGCTCTAGAATAAATGATATAAAATAAAGATGAGTGAACTAAGGGACTCTATTAGTCGTATTAGTTCACTCATCTTTTTACTAAAGAACATTTTAGTGAATACCAATTATAGCATTATTCACTCAGTTCTGTTACATTTGCTTGTTCATCTTCATCTAATGGAATAACAAGGCAGTTCTTGCCATCAATTACTTGAGAAGTGATTTGCTGCATTTTCTTTGGTTTTACTTTTAGAATAACATCAAAGTTCTGATTAGATTCTGTATCTATGGAATCATCCAAAGAGTATGTATCAGCCTTTATTGAAGTAACCTCTTCTAACTTTGTTTGTAATTGTTGTACCTTTTCTTCTAATTCTATTTCCTTCTTACGTTTCGCGTGTTCTGCTAACACTTTACTGTCAATTAAATGATCTACTACTGGAGGAGTATCTTTAAATTGTTCAACATAGGAATCTTCAATCTTTTTTGTGATTTCCTCAGGTAAATCGCAAGAACCTATAATTTCTTGAATTGAATCACTGGTAAGATGAAGTGGATCTTCTTTGGAATCATTAACAGCAGCATGTTCATCAGCCATAAGACTTAGGGACTCCTGAATCTCTATAAATACTTTGTTGCTTTGGCTTTCATTTTGAATTGCAGTATTAATAATTGTTTGGAAGGTATTCTTTTGTTCGGTCGCTGTTTGCTTAGAAGGGCAGCCTAATACATCCTCCATTAATTCTTTATGTGGCTCTTTGGTATCTTTCGTATAGTACAAAACGGAATGAATATCCGTGCTACGTTCTGTAAAAGCAGGAAAGATAAATCCTGTATCGGGAGCATTAACTACCCAATCTCGGTTACGTGGTCCAATTCTACCTTCATCTTCTAGATAGCCAAGACCAGCTTTTGTAAGAGTAACAGGGCAAATAGCACATAGAAGATATTCATATACTTCTTCAGATTCATCTAATTTCGCTTTATCACTTGTCCTTGTCATAACGTCATACGCATCATGGAAGATAAGAATTAGATAATTACCAGCATAATCATAATGGTCTATAATTAGCTGATAGAAGGATTCAAGGAGACCCTCGTTTTTAAGTTTACTTTCTCTTAAGCCCATAAGAAATTGTTGTTTTCCACCAGTCTTTTCTTCTTCAAGAGGAAAATCAAGTTCTAAAAGGTTATTTCCCATAGTTCCGGATAATGCTTTCTTGGCAATCTCTAAGTATTTGTAGAATTCATCATCCTCAAGATTTAAGAAAGTTTCATTAAGATTTAAAAGGATTTCTTTCTCTCCATTTACATAACAACCAGTTAATTTAGTAAAGGTACATTCATTTTTTTTCAATCTTCTCTTTAGCTCTAATACATCTTTTTTTGTCATAAGAACCTCCATTACGTATTATTAACTCAGCCTTCACAGTAGTTAGTGAATACTTGATAAATTCAGAGGCTAGGTTATCTAAATTAACATGATTCAAACTTTTATATCTTACGTTCCATTTCCTCATTTGGAAGCTACTAATGTCTTATTACTTTGATAAAAGCAGATAGAAAAAGTTCAAACTCCTCACTTTGTTCGTCAAACAGTGAACTTTTTCTATCTAAATCAAAGTGATAAAACATAAGTAGCTTCACAAACTCGTCAAAGTCACGACAATATAAAAGTTTGAATCATGTTAATTAATTTAAGTTACGCCTGAATTTATAAAGTATAGTATAGATTTCTGGGTGTGAAGGATGAGTTATTAAGCTTTCAAGTTACTCTTTGCATAGTGTGAAATAAAAGACTTCACACGTTGAATTTAGGCCTGCGAGCAAGTCGCAGGCATGTAGGCTAGTGTGACATAAAAAGAATTTCACACCCCTGATTTATCAGTTGCCAGAGCAAATTGACTTGTTCTAGTTATTTATTATACGACAAAAGAAAGCTTAAGAGCAATCATTTTTCTAATACAAGAGTAAACAAAAATATCGTGAAATGGAATATTGACGAAGTGGCAAATGTGGGTGTACCATGAGAAAATGAGTAGAAAATGGAGGGGAAGTATAAAACTAGTATGAATCAAAAACTATTATCAGATTGCACACTTTGTCCGAGGGAATGCCATGTAAATCGTATTCAGGGGAATGTAGGGTACTGTAAGATGACAGATGAAATTATGGTTGCAAGAGCAGCACTTCATATGTGGGAAGAACCTTGTATATCAGGAGAAGAAGGCTCAGGTACTGTGTTTTTCTCGGGATGTTCTATAGGATGTGTCTACTGTCAGAATCATAATATTGCTAGTGGAAATGCAGGAAAAAAGATTACTGTAGAAAGGTTATCAGACATTTTTCTTGAGTTACAGGCGAAGAAAGCGAACAACATTAATCTCGTAACACCAAGTCATTATGTCCCACAGATTATGGAAGCAATAGATATGTCAAGAGGTAAGGGATTGGACTTACCAATAGTCTATAACTGTAGCGGATATGAGAAAGTTGAAACTATCAAATTATTAAAGGGTTATGTAGATATTTATCTTCCAGACTTTAAATACATCAGTAAAGAACCGGCAGCAAAATATTCATATTGTGGTGATTATTTTACCTTTGCATCTAAAGCGATTAAGGAAATGGTGCAGCAGGTGGGAGAGCCAGCATTTGATAAGAGTGGAAGAATGAAAAAAGGAGTTATCGTCAGGCACCTGACTTTGCCAGGATATCTTGAAGATTCAATGAAGATCATTAAATACTTATTTGATACTTTTCGTCATTCTATCTATATTAGTATTATGAATCAATATACCCCTATAGCTGTGATAGAGAGGTATCCCGAATTGAATCGAACGATTACGGAGAGTGAATATGAAAAGCTTGTAGATTATGCGATAGATCTTGGATTAGAAAATGGATTTATTCAGGAGGGAGAGACGGCATCGGAGAGCTTTATACCGGAATTTAATGATGAAGGAGTATAAGACGTCTAAAGTTGGAAATGTCCAGGTTTAGACGTTTTCTTTCATTAATGGAAATGTTTTGTTATGAGCCATGCAGATTATTATGAGACTTATTGCTCGTTGTCATCAAGAATGGAAAATATTATAATAAAGGATGGTTTGGAGTGATCTCTAAACATTTTATAAGGAGCTCAATGGAATACATAAATAAAGAGATACAATTTAGAAAGAAGAGGATAATTATAAATGAAAAAATTAAATGAGAGTGACAAGAATGAATTATTAGGCCGAGCATTAAAGGATGGAGAGAACTATAAAGCAAAAGTCTGGGGATGTCTCATGGCAAATGCCAAGACAATAATGTTATTTGGTGCAATTGGCGGTGCGTTTTCAGGAGCGGCTGGGGCATTATCAAATGAATATTGTTATGTAGGGTTAACAGATTCCAAATTAGTATTCATTGTAATGAGAACAATGGATTGCTCCCAAGTAAAGGGCGCATTTGAGATTCCTTTTTCAAACATTGATCGTGTAAAAGTGAAAAAGAGTTTAATTCCAGGAAGACATGTTCTTAAAATCTACAGGGGTAAAGATTCCTTGAAACTTTCCTTGGTAACGAATACAATTGGAACTGATCTAAAGAATCAAAAAGAAGGTGTAGAAGCTATTCTAACGGATATGAGAAGAAGATATACGAAGTAAGATTAAGGTATCAAATTAGAGACTATGTTATTATTTATATTTTAACATAGTCTTTTTTGTTTGTATTTTCATAAAGGAAACTAATGAGAAAAAATAGTTTCTACATATTGACAAAATAGAATGCAAATATTATAGTTTAATTATACAATATTAACAATAAATGGAGGGGTAATATATTGAAACAACGAATTATTGAAGAATGTATTAGGTTGTTTAATGAAAAAGGGTGCCGATTTACACTAGATGATATTGTGCAAAGTCTTCGAGTGAGTAGAAAAACAATATATAAATATTTTCTAAGCAAGGATGATATATTTAAAGGCATTCTTGATGAGGCTTACGATGATATTCATATGAAGCAGAATCAAATCTTTCAGGATGATACGTTAACAATTTCAGAGAAGATGCTTGCGGTATGTACAATTGAGACTAAGTATGATAAGAAGATTAATTTAAATAGGATTTACGAATCCGAGCAACTAATTCCAGAAGTTTTTGATTATTTTATGGGTAAATATGAAAAAGGATGGGAGATTGTAGAAGAGCTGTTGGTAGAAGGAATTAAGGAAGGTGTCTTTGAGGATACAAGCATTCCTGTGGTAATAAGATTGCTTCAAAATGGAATGAAGATGCTTTGCCAAGGTAATTTTTTAGAGGAAAATAAGATTTCCTACAAGGAAGGACTTAATAAGGTTGTAACAATTATGATAAAGGGTATCACAAAATAAAGGTGGTAGAGAATGATGAATATTGTAGTTAATGTGGTTTTAGTTATAATCCTTTTCGCAATAATAGCAATGTTAATTGTATCATGGAAGCTTTCTAGCTTAGTAGTTGCACCAAAGACTTCTGATCCTGATAAATGCTATATAGATGAAATTGAGCTAGGGAAAATTGATAAAGATAATTACGAACGTACCTATAATAGAGAAGACTTTAAGGTACAGTCTGATTATGGTTATACATTATCAGGTACATATATCCCTAAAAATAAGGATAGTTCATTAAAGAATCAACCAGATAAAGTTGTTATCATTGTGCATGGATATACGTTTTGTCAATATGGAAGTGTGAAATATGTGGATATCTTTCGGAATTTAGGCTTTCATTGTGTAATTTATGATCATAGAAACCATGGCTATTCCGATAAAGCAACTACAACTATGGGATTCTATGAAGCACACGACTTAAAGCAAATCTCAGATTGGGTAAGAGAAAAGTTAGGAGCTGATACCATAATTGGTACTCATGGAGAATCTATGGGAGCTGCAACGGTTATGATGAATGCAGCGTTAGATGAAAAACTAGCATTTGTAATTGAAGATTGTGGCTATTCCAATTTAGGTGATCAACTAGCGTATAATATGAAAAAGTTTTATCACCTACCACGTTTCCCATTTCTTTATATGGCTAGTGTTATATCCAAGCTTCGAGGAGGAATCTATTTTCATCAGGTTATTCCTAAGAATGAGATTGCAAAGTGTGAGAAGATTCCAATGCTATTTATACATGGGGAAATAGATGATTTTGTTCCAAGTTATATGGTAAATGAGGTATATGAAGCGAAAAAAGGTTATCGAAGTAAGAAAACATTTGCAAATGCTACTCATGCAGAAAGTTATTGGAATAATCAAACGGAATATAGATTAGAAGTAGAAGAATTTTTAAAAGAAATTAATATTCTTTAAGGAGGATTTATAAGTGATAGAAGAGAAGGTATCATTAAAATCAAAGTTATGGCTTTCCGGAGCAGATGGTTTATGCGGAGTGTTATGTGGATTAATAACTGGAGGAGGCTTTACTGTTTTCTTCACAAGGTGGATGGGACTTGATTCAAAAAAAGCATCCCTTGTATGGCTATTATTTGGAATATGGAATGCAGTGAATGATCCGTTGTTTGGCTTTATTTCAGACAGAACAAAGTCCAAAATAGGGAGAAGACGTCCTTACATAAGATATGGTGCACCAATATATGCAGTCATTTTCGTATTATGTTGGATCAAATGGCCATTTGCAGGAAATCAATGGGGGATGTTCCTGCAGATGTTAATATCACTATTCTTATTTGATACGCTTTATACTTGTATTGCAACATCGCTTTATGTTATGCCATATGAAATTGCAATATCCAATAAGCAAAGAGGCTCTATCTTTATTTTTAAATTAATTTTTAGTTTATTTTCATTAGCTGTTCCATTAATTCTTATGCCAATGATTCAATTACAACCAGGAGAAGACCCATTAACGTTCCAATTAATTATGGCTGGTATTGGTATCATAGCAGGTGCGATTATCTTTTTCAGTACTTTTTTCTACTCAGAAAAAGGATATATCAAAGAAGAAGAGCAACCTAATTTTATTAAGGCATTGCTTATATGCTTTAAAAACAAACCATTTATTATATTTGAAACGATAAGCTTTACTGTAATATATATTCAGAACTCCCTATCACTTGGTGTGAATTATTATTTCCCTGAGCTTGGAATGTCAATGGTTCCATGCTATGGTGCACTTTTAGTAGGTGCTATCTTTGGAATTGTTTTATGGATTAACAAACAAATTGTATGGGGCGTACGTAAATGCGTGATGGTTATGTGTATTGTATTCTCCGTGGGTTGCTTTGCAATGGCATTCTTTGGTGGGGTTCTACCTGTTGCGGTACTAGGCTTCTTCACAGTTGGTTTTGGATTTGCAGGAGGAATGTATCTAATTCCATTAATGAATGGTGATGTAATTGACTATGATGAAAGCCTTACTTCTCTTAGAAGAGAAGGAATGTATGCAGGCGTAAATAGCTTAATTACAAAACCAGCTATGAGTATTGCTACAGCAGCATTCTTAACAATTATTGATATATTTGGCTATGATTCAACCTTAGAACTAGGAAAGCAATCAGCAAGTGCTGAAAGAGGTATCTTAATTGGCTGGATGTTAATTCCTGCAATTCTTTTACTACTATGCTTTTTAGCAATGTTTAAGTATACACTCAAAGGTGATAAATGGAATGAAACAAAGAATGAACTTGAGAAAATTCATAATGAGAAAGAAAAAGAGTACATAAAAAGCCTTGGATTCGAAGTGAACGAATAAGTAAAAAGTGCCCTAACATATGAATGTAATACACGAACTTACTTATTGACGTAAGAATAAGTTTGAGTATATATTATTATGTAATAGGTCCGCATCAACGTGGACAATAGGGAGGAAGTTAGTATGCAAGCTTCATTACAGAATCGTTGTGAACTTTTGGTTAAGAATAGAGATATGATTAAATCAAACTTTGCATGGGAAAGTTTTTATATACACCCAATGTGTGCTAGTATTTTCACGTCAAGGGATATTCTGGTGGATGTACCGAAGTTAAAACAGAGTGTAGAACTTATTAAGAAGAAGACGGGGTTCTTTTCTAATTTTAAGGGAACAACTAAATTAGCAACGGCATCTTTCTTAGCCCTTGATGAAGAACCAGAAGTTAAGATGGATAAAGTACTTAAGATACATGAACTTCTTAAAGAAGATTTTTATTCAAGTGCATATCTACCAATATCAGCAATGATGATAGCGGATATGGTAGAGCCAGATCGGTATCAACAGATAACACAAAGAACAAGACGTATTTATGACTTAATGAAAAGAGAACATCCTTTTCTGACTTCTAGTGAGGATTGTACCTATGCTACCATTCTTGCTCTTAGCGATATGGAAGATTCAAGTGCTTTAAGAGAGATGGAGAAATGCTATGAGATATTAAAACCACAGTTCTTTTCAGGTAATGCTGTACAGTCGCTTAGTCATGTATTAGCACTTGGAGAAGGTAGCGTGGAATATAAGTGTAACAGGGTTACGGAATTATATCAGAATCTAAAAGAGCGAGGATATAAATATGGAACTAGTTATGAATTAGCCACATTGGGAGTTTTAGCTAATTCTGATATTGAACTCTCGGAATTAACAAAGATTATGATCGAGGTTGATGAATACCTTCATACGAAGAAGGGATTTGGAGCATTAGGAGTAGGCGCAAAGCAGAGACTAATGTATGCGGGAATGTTGACAATGTGCGATATGGTTAATGAGAAGGTGAATAATTCAATGAATACGTCAGCAATGAATGGAATAGTTTCCATTATTCTTGCTCAAGAAGCTGCAATCTGTGCTTCTGTAGTAGCTGCTAGTGCAGCAGCTTCCGCTGCTTCTTGTTAAGTAGTAAACTCTTTATTATATATTCAATGTGATGCAAAAACGTAGCATAGAATTGCAAATTGAGCATATTGGATAAGTTTGAATAATATAATTGACAAATTATTGTACTAAATGTATAATAAAAATATATTGAGTAAGGATTGTTACTGTTATTTCAGGCAAAACCAAATTCAAAAAAGCTAGGGGAATTATGCTTTTTTGTATTTGGTTTTTTTATTTCTCTTATTCAGTATAAAGTTAATAATATGTACCGGGCATATTAATCTAACTTATTAATCATTTGATTTCAGTCAAAATTTGCGCAAAAGAGGACAGAATAACAAGAAGAGTTGAGAAGAAACTATCGTTGATTTGTACACAACAGGAGGAGATTTATGGGGAAGATACAAAAAAAGATAATAGCTCTATTACTAGTATTTACGTTAGTTTTTGGTTTTAATAATGTGAGTGATGCAAGTACAGTAACAAAACCAACAAAGCTTAATTGGTTAACAACAATGGTCTCAGGAGATACTGCTACTTTTTCTATTAAGGATGCTACAGGTTATACCGTTACTTGGAAATCGAACCAGACAAAAGTTCTAACTGTTGGTAAAAAGACTGGATTAGTAACTGCGTTGAAAGTTGGTACAGCAAAAATAACTGCAACTTTAGTAAAAGGTAAGAAGAAAGTTACATTATCCGACACGATTAAGGTGAAGGAAGCTCAAAATACCGTAGTAAATACAGAGTTTGGTAAAGTAAAAGGTGCTAAAAATGGTAGAAATGTAACTTGGTATGGTGTGCCATATGGAGCTGAACCAATTGGGGATTTAAGATGGAGTAACCCAGTAGATCCAACAAAATGGGAGGGTTCATTAGATTGTACCACGAAGGAAGAAGTAGCCTTACAGTATTCAGCTGCTAGTAAGAAAGTGGTAGGAACAACAGATTCATTGAATCTAGATATCTATACGACAAATGAAAAACGTTCCGATCTACCAGTGTTTGTATTCTTTCATGGTGGCAATAACCAGACGGGTTCATCTTATGGTGATCTTACTGGAACCGATATGGTAATCAACCAAGATTGTATTGTAGTAAGTGTAAACTATCGTCTTGGATTATTAGGTTTCAATTGCTTACCAGCATTGCAGACACAAGAAGGTTCTACTGGCAATTATGGATTATTAGATATGCAGAAATCTTTACAATGGGTGAAAGACAATATCAAACAATTTGGTGGAAACCCTAATAATATCACAATATCTGGCCATTCTGCAGGTGGTAGAGATGTAATGGTGATGTTGATATCACCTATATTTAAAGGATTATTTCAGAAAGCAATTGTTAGTAGTGGTGGAATGACAACAAGTGATGTCACAACAAGTGCCTCACAAATTGCTTCCATTCTTGCACCAATGGCTGTTGAAGATGGAAAGGTTACAACTTTAGAACAAGGAAAAGCATGGCTTTTGACAAATGGTAGTGATGTAAAGGATTATCTATATTCATTATCCTCTGAAAGATTAATGGCCGCGATTGGTGATGCAGGAATCAGAATGAGTGCATTTCCACATCTATATGCTGATGGAGTAACAATTCCAAAAGAAGGATTCCAAACGAAAGTATACAATCAAGTACCTGTAATTATGATTACAGGATCAGATGAATTCTCAGCATTTAACAATGGTAGCGCTTATACCGATGGTAGCATTCAAAGTGATGAACTTACTGCAGCGAAAGCATTCGGTAACAAATATGGAAGTCAGATGTATGGATATTTTAATACAACTGCATCAGCACAAAGTATGCTTGCGAACGGATATAAGTCACCAATCTATTTAATGGATTGCAACTTTGGTCATGATAGAGTGGTATGGCCTGAGATGGCGTACGGATCTTATCATGGTGTTATCTTAAGCTTAATTGATAAAAGTTCAGCATTTCGTTCTTATTTTCCAACAGCATATACAACTGCTGGAGCGAATCAGCTAGGAACAATTGCAGACAACTATATGAAAGATTTCTTATGGAGTAAAGTTGGAGATCCAAATAGTGCAAAGAAAGTAAATTGGTCTAAGTATACAACTACCAATTCAAAATGGTTAGTTTTAGATGCTGATAGAAATGTAGCATCAGCTACTATGAAGAATATAGATATTACATCTTATAATCAAGTATTTAACGCATTGGATGCAGATTCAACAATCTCATCAGCTGCTAAAGCGTCAGTGATTAAGACCGTATTAAATGGTCGTTGGTTTAGCAAGGAACTAGATAGCCGATATAGCAATATCAGTTTATGGAAGTAATGATTTGTTATCGGTTAGGAGGAAAATAAGGGTGTATGATATTTGATTAAAGGAACTAATAATAACTTATAAAAGATATCAATATTACTTAAAAAGTACTTCTTTCATTAGGCATATATTCTTGATGTCCTATTGAAGGAAGTATTTTTGCATTAAAGATGTATGAGGATTATAGCATAGAAACATATTGAACAGATTGTATTCAGAAATATTTTATGCTAAGATTATCATGTTTTAAATGTTATATCTTGATATGAAGATAATGTGTTGCCTAAGATAATCATAATAGATGATGCAGCTATATAAAATCCAAATGATATGAGAGGGGAAAATAGTACTATGAATCCAGCCAAAATATTAAAGATGAAGAAAGCGTGGGATACCTTTACGAATAATCATCCAATGCTACCAAAATTCTTAAGTGCAGTTAAGAATAAGGGGCTTGAAGAAGGAACAATTATTGAAATGAATATAACAACTACCTCTGGTGAGGTATTGAAATCCAATATAAAACTTACTGCTTCTGATATAGAGTTAATGAAAGAGTTACAAAGGTTATCATAATTCAAACTTCTCAGTTAATAAGTATGTTGAAATTTGATAAATTCAGAGGTTAGGTTATCTAAAAATGCTTCTACTAAAGATATGTTAAACGTACATTTCTTTGATAGAAGCATTTTTAAATAAAAAATTAATAGATAATTAAAATGTTGATTGATATTATTCTGTTATTGATAAAAATTATCAGATAATTAATTGCATAATTTTAGATTATCTGTTAAAATATAGTTAGTTAGAAGAGACTAACTACAATATTAATATAGAAAGGAAGTTTATATATGAACTATTTAGAGATTGAAAAGGTAATAGGACGTGAAATTATTGATTCTAGAGGCAATCCAACAGTGGAAGCAGAAGTCTATCTAGTGGATGGTACTATCGGAAGAGGTGCAGCACCTAGTGGAGCTTCCACTGGGGAATTCGAAGCATTGGAATTAAGAGATGGCGATAAGAATAGATTTGGTGGAAAAGGCGTATTAAAAGCGGTAAATAACATAAATACAATCATTAATCATACTTTAGTGGGGGCAGATGCATCTGATATTTATGCAATTGATAAGCTAATGATACAGGCAGATGGTACTAAGGATAAATCAGTATTAGGAGCAAATGCTATACTGGCAGTTTCAATTGCGACTGCAAAAGCGGCAGCAGCATCATTAGATATTCCACTTTATCGTTTCCTTGGTGGGCTTAACGCAAATCGACTACCAGTACCAATGATGAATATTTTAAATGGTGGAGCACATGCAGCCAATACAGTGGATGTTCAAGAATTTATGATCATGCCAGTGGGGGCAAGCACTTTCAAAGAAGGTCTTAGATGGTGTACAGAAGTATTTCATACACTAGCAGCGTTATTAAAATCGAGAGGATTAACTACATCAGTTGGTGATGAAGGAGGATTTGCACCAGATCTTGCAAGTGATGAAGAAGCCATCGAACTTATTCTAGAAGCTATTACGAAAGCTGGATATGAAGCAGGAAAAGACTTTGTATTAGCCATGGATGCAGCATCAAGTGAGTGGAAAGGCGAAAGTAAAGGAGAATACATACTTCCTAAAAGTGGTATGAAGTACACATCAGAGCAACTAGTCGCTCATTGGAAGGATCTTTCAACTAAGTATCCAATATATTCAATTGAAGATGGGCTTGATGAAGAAGACTGGGAAGGCTGGAGGTTTATGACGAAGGAATTGGGTAATAAGGTGCAATTAGTAGGCGATGACTTATTTGTTACTAATACGGAACGTCTAAGGAAAGGAATTGATTTAGAATGTGGTAATTCAATTCTTATCAAATTAAATCAAATTGGAACCGTATCCGAAACACTAGAAGCAATTAAAATGGCACATAAAGCGGGGTATACTGCAATAGTATCTCATCGTTCAGGTGAAACAGAGGATACAACCATTTCTGATCTAGCAGTTGCTCTTAATACATGCCAGATTAAGACTGGTGCACCAAGCAGAAGTGAACGTGTAGCAAAATATAATCAATTGTTACGTATTGAAGAAGAGCTTGGAGAGAGTAGTGTATATCCAGGAATGGATGCTTTTTAATAAGATAAAATATTTTTAAGAGATGCAACCTTTTCCGTTCCTGATTAGTGTTATAGGTGAATGGATAAAAAATGAAATAATTAAACCAGAGAATTGCTAGCTATATATCTAAAATGCTAATTTGGAAAAGGAAAGGTAAATGATTATGAGAAAAGAAGAAAAAATAAAAAAAGTAGACAAAGTAGGAAAAGTTAAAAAAATAATTGCAGTATCGATGTGTTCTATATGTTGCTTATCATTAGGAAGTACAGCGATCCCTGGAAAAGTATATGCAAAAGATTCTAATCTAGTATCTGCAGATGAAAGCAACAGCGTAACTGAAGATAATAATCTAGTAGGTGTTCCAGCTCAGAAAGTATGGACTTTTAAATCTCTTAAAGCTGGAACATATAAGGTTACATTTTCATATGCAAGGGATTGGGAACAGAACGTAAAAGCTGAAGAAACTGTAACTTATCAAATAAAGGTTATAAAGAAAATTAAAACTAATAACAGTAAAAAAAATAAACGTAAATCAGCAAATGACATTGTAATATTACAAAAGGATGCCGTAAATGAAGTGCAAGTTGGACAAAAATTCAGCGTAAAACTTATGGAGAATACATCAACAGGTTATACTTGGAATTATAAGTTAGACAACGATTCTGTTAAATTAATAGAGGAGTTGAGTGTTGAGACCTTAAATAAAGACACAAAAGCTTCAGTAACAGTAGGAGAAGAATTCAATATTATACTATCCGAAAATGGATCTACAGGATATTCATGGGCCTACAAAATAGATCATCAAGGGTTGGAATTAACAAATGAGGATACAATTAATACAAATTCAGATTCTAATATAGTAGGTGCACCATATGATAAAGTCTGGACATTCAAGGCTAAGAAAGCAGGAGAATATACAATTACATTCTCATATTCTAGACCATGGGAGAAAGAAACACCACCAATTAATACGGTAACGTATAACATAGTTGTAAAATAACCATATTATCATAATGGTTTATTGAAGTAATAAAAACTAAATAAAATGTATCAAATAGAAAATCTAATTAAACCTAGGCAACTAAGATTGCCTAGGTTTTTTGAATAATTTAAGGATATTTGACGAAAAAAGAATTAAATATTGACTTAGAGTAGGCTTTAGATGTTATACTAATATCATTACAAAGATAAAGGAGAAAGCCATGAATATAAAATTAAGAAAAAAAGGGATATCCATCATTGCTACTCTAATACTTGTTTCGATATTAGGTTGTGGGATTAAGGTTCAAGCAAAAACATATAATACAGAGCAAGAAATTATCAACGAGATTAGAAAAAATTTATTAGCTAGGGATAAACAATTTACAATTAATATTAGTGCTGATATGGCGAATAAAATGGGTTCGAATAGCCAGAAGTTAATAAGTAAGGCCATTACAATTGATAAGTCATCAACAGCGAAAGATGCAGATTATCTAGCTTATTCATATAAAAATTATAGAATTCAATGGGAAATCATTGGTTCATCTGCTACTTTAACCTATAACATTGATTATTATCTTAATTCAACACAAGAACAGCAAGTTGACAATAATGTGAAGAGCATATTAAAGAAGTTAAATCTTAGTAATGCAAGCGACTACAAAAAAGTGAAAGCAATTCATGACTATATTATTAAATCTGCAATATACGATGAGACATATTCTAGATATACAGCATATGATATTTTTGTTAACAAGACAGCAGTATGTCAGGGATATACCTTAGCAGCATATCGGTTATTCACTGAGGCAGGACTTAAATCTAAGATTATTACTGGATATGCAAAGGGAGGATCCCACGCATGGAATATTGTAAAAGTAAATGGAAAGTGGTACAACATTGATTTAACTTGGGACGATCCATTAACATATAATAGAAAGCAGGTCCTAAGATATGATTATTTTTTAAAAAATGATAAAGATTTTAGTGATCATATTAGGGATACAGAATTTACAACGAAAGATTTTTTAAGTAAATATGCAATTACAAGCAAGAGCTATTAATATAACGAAAAAGATTGGCTTAGCATTTGGTATTTTCCAGATGCTAAGCTTTTATTTTACTCTTTTATTAGAACGTATATAATGTTCTAATTCTGGAAAGATAGTCTTAAATCTGATAAAACAAACATAAAACATATAAAACAATCATATAAAAATATTATAATAATATAATAAAAAGATGTAAACATAGAAGAATATTCAAATTTAAGGATGGAAAGTACTTTATAATGTACGATTTGCATAAAAAAGTATTGAAATTAAGTACAAACATTACAAAAAAATAAATATATATGAAAAATACTTGTGCAAAATTATGATTCATGATATTATATGTTCATAAGCAAGTAACAATCATTTAAACAATCGTAAAACGAACATAAAGGAGAGAAGATATGAGCAAAGTGAACGAAATTACAAGAGAAAGTTGGATCATGAGTACTTTCCCAGAATGGGGAACTTGGTTAAACGAAGAGATTGAAAATGAAGTAGTAGAGCCAGGAAATGTAGCAATGTGGTGGTTAGGATGTACTGGACTCTGGGTAAAGACACCTCAAGATTGCAATATTACAATTGATCTCTGGTGTGGTAATGGAAAGCGTACACATGGTAACGGGAAAATGGCTGTCGGACATCAGATGGCTAATATGTGTGGAGCAAGAACAATGCAACCAAATTTAAGAGCAGTTCCATTTGTTATTGATCCATTTGGAATTAAAAAAGTAGATGCGGTATTAGCTACTCATTATCATCAAGATCATATGAGCGTAGAATATGCAGCACATGTAATTCAAAGTGATATGAAGACAACAGATGAGAATGGAAAGGAAATTCCAGTTCCATTTATTGGACCAAAGAAATCGGTTGAGTTATGGCAAAAGTGGGGGGTACCAGCAGAACGTTGTATTACTGTAAAACCAGGTGATGTTATTAAAATGAAGGACATTGAAATAGTTGCATTAGATTCCTTTGACCGTACTTGTTTAGTAACAACAGATAAAACTGGAGAAGACAGAGAAGAACTTACAGGTGTATGCCCAACAGATATGGATGACAAAGCGGTTAACTACTTAATTAAAACTCCAGGAGGTAATATATACCATAGTGGTGATTCACATTATTCAATTTATTTTGCAAAACATGGGAAAGACTATGACGTAGATGTTGCATTTGGTTCATATGGAGAGAATCCAATTGGTATGGCAGATAAGATGACATCAATTGATATTCTAAGAATGGCTGAGTCATTACAGTGTAAAGTAGTAATTCCAATTCACTATGATGTATGGTCCAATTTTATGGCGGACGTAAACGAGATTAAAGTTTTATATGATATGAAGAAAGATCGTCTTGATTATAAATTCCATCCATTCTTCTGGGAAGTTGGAGGAAAGTATACGTATCCAGCAGATAAAGATAAAAAAGCATATCATCACAGAAGAGGATTTGAAGATTGTTTTGAAGCACCACAGAATATACCATTCCGTTCTTTACTATAATAAAAAATATTAGATTGGGGGAAAGACATGCTAAAAAAATTTGTAGATAATAAGCATTATAAGTTTGCAGAGGAAGCGAAAGATTGGAAAGATGCTATTCGCATGAGCTGTGAACCATTAGAAGCAGATGGAACTGTTGAAGCGAATTACAAAGAAGATATTATAGCTTGTGTTGAAAAATACGGTCCATATATCGTAATAATGCCAGATGTAGCAATGCCACATTCCCAGGAGGGTGCGGTTGGAGTTAATAAAACAGCAATCAGTTTTATGAAACTAAATAAAGCAGTGAGCTTTGATCCAGAGGATAAAGAAAAGGATGCAAGACTATTCTTTACACTAGCGTCTTGTAATCCAGACCAACATTTAGAAAACATGGCAAAGCTATCTGAGATGCTAATGAATGATGAACTAATTGCTGATCTACTAGAAGCAAATAATGAGATGGATTTACTTGCAATTTACAATAAATATAATAACGAGTAGAAGACAAGGGAGGAAAAAATTATGGATATCTTGATGACGATATGGAATTATTTTGCTACAAATGTTCTTCAACAACCAGCTTTTATGATAGGTCTAATAGTTATAATCGGGTATATATTACTTGGAAAGCCTTGGTACGACGTATTAGCAGGAGCAATCAAAGCAATCGTAGGTTATTTAATATTAACGGTTGGTTCATCAGGTCTTGTAACTAATTTCCGTCCTGTATTAGTTGGTTTAAAAGATCGATTTAATATGGACGCGATGGTTATTGACCCCTACTTTGGACAAAATGCAGTTACAGCCGGAGTAGAAGAGGTATTTGGTAAAGGTTTTGGACAAGCCATGATTCTATTACTAATTGCATTTATTGTAAACATTTTATTAGTTCGTTTTAGTAAAGTTACAAAATTACGTGCATTATTTACAACTGGTCACGTTCAAGTGCAACAAGCAGCTACTGCATATTGGTTAATTATGTTTGCTTGCCCATTCTTATTAAAGAGTAATCTACAATTACTAATTGTAATGGCATTGGTATTAGGTATGTACTGGGCAGTTGGTTCAAATTTAACAATTAAACCATGTCAAGAGATTACAGATGGTGCTGGATTCTGTATGGCGCATCAACAGATGTTTGGTATTGCTATTAACTATTGGTTAGCTGAAAAATTATTTGGTAAAAAGAAAAATGGTAAAGAAGTAAAAAAATTAGAAGATGTTGAATTGCCAGGATTTATGTCTATCTTCAATGAAAACATGGTATGTACTTCAATCCTAATGCTTATCTTCTTTGGAGCTATTCTAACAATCTTAGGAAAAGATTACTTAATAGCACAAAAATTCATGTTAGAAACAGATAGTATGGTGTTCTATGTTATTAAAACATGTTTATACTTCTCAGTATATTTAGCAATTTTACAATTAGGTGTTCGTACATTCGTAACAGAATTAACACAATCTTTCCAAGGTATTGCAAATAAATTATTACCTGGATCTATTCCTGGAGTTGACTGTGCTGTAATTTATGGATTTGGTGCTGCAAATGCTGTTCCATTAGGATTCTTAGCAGGTTTTGCTGGTCAAATTATCGCAATTGCACTATTAATCGCACTTAAGAGTCCAGTGCTTGTAATCTGTGGATTCGTTCCAGTATTCTTTGATAATGCTACAATTGCTGTATTTGCAAATGAAAAAGGTGGAGTAAAAGCAGCATTGATTCTTCCATTTTTCTCAGGCTTATGCCAAGTATTTGGATCTGCTATTATCGCAGGTTGGGTAGGAATGGCAGCTTACGGTGGATATCTAGGAATGTGGGATTGGGCAGTAGTATGGCCAGTTATGACTGGAGTAATGAAGTATTTAAGCTATGGTGGTATCGCTCTTATTGTCATTGTATTAGCAATTATTCCACAGTTACAATATCGTAAAGACAAAGAAGGATATTTCTTAATTACAGAAGATTATGAAGCTTATAAGGAAAAGAAAGCAGGGAAGGTAGCTTAATAGAAACTGATAGACTATTAGAATAGGAGAATGGAATATGAGTAAAGAGAATTTAACTTTTTTAGTATGTTGTGCAAATGGTGCTGGTTCAAGTCTTATGATGAAAATGACAATGGAGAAAGTTCTAAAAAAAGTTGGTCTTACTCCTTCAAAGATTCATCACTGTGCAATATCCGAAGGTAAAAGTGCAGCTTCTCAATATGATGTAGTATTTTGCGCACAAAATTTTCTAAGTAGTTTTAAAGATGCAGAGGCAAAAGGAACAAAAGTAATTGGCTTAAGAAATATTATGTCACCTCAAGAAATTGAAGAAAAAATGAAGGAACATGGTTTGATTCAATAATTGTAACTTATATAGTAATTAAATTAGGGGATTCTCATTGGCTAGTGAGAATCCCTAAACTCTCAATCCTTTGTACTATGTTACACTCCCCATATACTTAATAATAGATTATCCATAACCAATCAGTTATTTTAAGATATTCTCGAGGATTTCTGGCTGTTATTAAATTTAAAAATAACAGTGATTGAATAGTCATTGAACAGTCATAATATCCTAAAAATAGGAATGACTTAAATCTAAGATACTGCTATAATGTAATAAAATATGTAACTGTTCAGAGCCAAGCAAATTTATATAAAAACATGCGTTGAATGCTTGCATTCATAAGAAGGTTTTTATATAAAATTATTTGGCGGATACGCCACACTGAGGAAATGCGTAGCATTTTCGAAGTTGGCTCTGAACAGTTACTAAAATATAAGGATAGGGTAAGTCTATGAAAAGAGAACAAAAATGTGTAGATGATAGAAGAAATCAAATATTAGACATTATAAATAATAATGCTGAGATTAAAGTAAATGAGTTAGCGAAGATGCTTAATGTATCATTGATTACAATTAGAAGGGACCTTCAATATCTTGATGATAAGAAGCTTCTAGTACGAACTCATGGGGGAGCCGTAATGGCAGAAACTGAAGCAATTGAAGAAGATGAATTAAGTCTTTATCGAAGATTAATCGCCCAGTTCGCAGCTACATTGGTAGAGGATGAAGACACTTTGTTTATTAACACAAGCCGTAATGCATTGCAGATGTTAAAATACGTGAAAAGTAGTAACGTTACTGCAATAACAAATAACGGAAAAGTGATGAACCATGATTATGAAGCAAGTCTTAATGTAATCTTAACAGGAGGAGAATTAAGGTATCCGAAATACGCGATGGTAGGAGATTATGCAATTCGTAGTCTTCAGACCGTATTTGCAAAGAAAGCATTTGTTGGGTGTTCTGGTATCACTCCAGATGCAGGAATGATGACTGAGATTGCGAATGAGGTAAGCATCAATGAGATTATGGTTAATCATACAACAACAGAAGTATATGTGTTAGCGGATCATACCAAGATTGGTAAACGGAGTGGATTCACTAGTTGTGCTCTTGATAAGATTGATTATCTTATTACTGATGAAAAGGCACCAGAAGAAGTACTTAATATAATAAGGAATAAAGGTGTAAAGGTTTATCAAGTGCATAAAGAAGAGTTTTAGTAAATTACTATATTAACATAGCTGTCTTACATTGTATGGAGGCATATATGGAAAAAGCATACACATTAGGATTATATGAAAAGTCTATGCCATCATTCCTTAGCTGGAAAGAAAAATTAATTGCAGCAAAAAATGCGGGTTATGACTTTGTTGAAATAAGTATTGACGAAACAGAAGAAAAATTAAGCAGACTCGATATGACAAAAGAGGAACGTCTTGATATTGTACGTCTGATGGTTGAGGTTGGAATTCCAATCAGAACCATGTGCCTTAGTGGACATCGCAAATATCCATTAGGAAGTAATGATCCATCCATATGCAAGCGTGGAATGGAGATTATGCAAAAGGCTATTGGGTTAGCAGATGACCTTGGAATAAGAATTATCCAATTAGCAGGTTATGATGTGTATTATGAAGAATCTAGTGTTGAGACAAAAAAACGATTCTTAAGCAATTTAAAGCTTGTAGCAAATATGGCTGAAAAAGCAGGTGTTGTATTAGGTTTTGAGACAATGGAAACCGAATTTATGAACACGGTTGAAAAAGCAATGAAATATGTTACCTTAGTAGGTTCTTCCTATCTAAAAGTCTATCCAGATATCGGTAATATCACAAATGCAGCGACTACATATAAAGCAGATGTACTCGAAGATCTTTATATGGGAAAAGGTAATCTAGTTGCAATGCATTTAAAAGAGACGGTACCAGGAAAGTTTAGAGAGATACCTTTTGGAACTGGACATGTTAATTTTGAAGAAGCAGTAGAAGTGGCTTGGAAATTAGGTGTTCGCAAATATGTCGCAGAATTTTGGTATACGGGCAATGAACAATGGGAAGAGGATCTGGTCTTTGCAAATAAAATGCTTAGTAATATACTGAACAAACAAAATTAGACAGAGAGGTAACATATATGAAAATAGAAAAAAAAGTAATCTCAAATTTATCAAAATGTTATTCTATAGCCCCACTCACATATAAAGGAACAGAACATATTCTTATAGCTGCAGAAAAGGTAGATCGCTGTCTATTATTTGATTTAGATGGTAACTTAGAAGATACCGTATTTAGCGAACCTGGTGGCGTAATGAGTATGGTTCAAGTTCCTGGTTCGGATGGGCAATTCTTAGCAACTCATAAGTTTTATTCTCCAAATGATTCAAAAGAAGCAAAAATCGTAATTATCACTCCAATAGATAAAGGAAATTGGGAAGTTAGAACATTAGTTGAGCTTCCTCATGTACATCGATTTGACATCGTAAGTAGAAGTGGTGTGAATTATCTCATTGCATGTACATTAAAATCTGGTCATGAATATAAAGATGATTGGTCGAACCCTGGAAAAGTATATGCTGCTGTTTTGCCAAATGACTTAAGCAAATTTGATGAGGAACATCAGCTACAATTGACCGTAATCAAAGACAATATGCTTAAAAATCATGGATATTACCGCGTGAATGAAAAAGGTATTGATACTAGCGTAGTTTCTGCAGATTGCGGAGTATTCCAGTTTATACCGCCGAATAATCAAGCTTCAGACTGGGAGGTAAAAGAATTATTAAGCACTCCTGCAAGTGATGCGGTATTAGTCGACTTTGATAATGACGGAGAAAAGGAACTAGCTGTACTTTCTCCTTTTCATGGTGATCAGATAAGTATCTACAAAAAGAAAAAAGGAACTTATGAATTAGAATATCAGTATGAAAAGAAAGCAGAATTTACTCATGCAATCTATGGAGGTAATCTTTGTGGAAAACCGTCACTAATTGTTGGACATAGACAAGGCGAAAGAAATCTTATTGTATTTACCTATAATGAAAATGAGAAAAAGTATGAGTCACAAATTATAGACAAAGATTGTGGCCCAGCCAATGTTTATCGATATGTGAATGAGGATAAGGATATTCTTATAGCAACAAATCGCGAGATAGATGAAGTAGCCATGTATATTTTACAAGAGGAATGATTAAGAATAAGTGAAAATCTTATTTATATAAACTTAAAAATAGAAAGGCAGTGGTATTGTTTGATTAAATTACTTCCATCCATTCTCTCAGCGGATTTTGCAAATTTAGAGAAAAATCTTAAAGTTATTGAAAATGCAGGAGTTGATATGGTTCATATCGATGTGATGGACGGAGTATTTGTGCCAAGTATATCATTAGGCATGCCAGTAATACAGTCCATAAGGAAAGTGAGTTCGTTATGCTTTGACGTTCATCTAATGGTAGTTGATCCAGAAAGATATATTGAGGATATCGTTGCGGCAGGTGCTAATATTGTTGGAGTTCATGTTGAAGCATGTAAGCATTTGCATAGAACAATCATGCAGATAAAAGAGGCAGGAGCAAGGGCATGTGTTGTATTAAATCCTGCAACACCGTTAGAGAAATTAGAATATGTCTTAGAAGAGGTAGATACAGTATTAATAATGACGGTAAATCCGGGTTTTGGTGGACAATCTTATATACCATCCATGACAAGAAAGATTCGCAAATTAAGAGAAATGATACTAGAAAATGACTTAAATGTGAAGATTCAAGTGGATGGAGGAATAAAATTAACTAATGTAAGAGAGGTCTTGGAAGCTGGAGCTGATTACATTGTTGCTGGTTCATCAGTATTTGGAGAAAATGCTGAAGAACAAGTAAAGGAATTTCATAAAATATTCAAAGAGTATCAGTAGGAGGAGAGATTATATGCTAGAGGAATTAAAAAAACGAGTGTATGAGGCAAATATGCTACTACCTAAATATGGTCTAGTAACATTTACCTGGGGGAATGTTAGCGAAATTGATCGTGAGAGCGGATGTTTCGCAATTAAGCCAAGTGGGGTAGAGTATGAGTTATTAAAGCCAGAAGATATGGTAATTGTAGACCTGAATGGAAAGGTAGTAGAAGGAAATTATAAGCCCTCCTCAGATACTGCAACTCATATTGAACTATATAGAGCATTTCCTACAATTGGTGGAGTTGTTCATACACATTCTTCATGGGCAACAAGTTGGGCCCAAGCAGGAAGAGAGATTCCATGCTATGGTACAACCCATGCTGATTACCTATATGGAGCCATTCCATGTGTAAGAAATCTAACCGAAGAAGAATTAAAGGATTATGAGAGAAATACAGGCATCTTAATCGCAGAAGAATTTATGAAAAATGATTATAAAGCTATGCCAGCAGTCTTGTGTAAGAATCATGGACCATTTACCTGGGGGAAGGATGGATTCGAGGCAGTTCATAATGCAGTAGTGTTAGAAGAAGTAGCTAAGATGGCAGCAAGATGTGAACTTATTAATTCACAGGTTACACCTGCTCCACAAGAGTTGCTGGATAAACATTATTATAGAAAACATGGCGCAAATGCATATTACGGACAATAGGAGGACAAGTAATGAAATTTTTTCTAGATACAGCAAAAGTAGAAGATATTAAAAAGGCAAATGAGATGGGAGTAATATGTGGTGTTACAACGAATCCATCCCTTATTGCAAAAGAAGGAAGACAATTTGAAGAAGTAATTAAAGAGATTACCTCAATCGTTGATGGGCCAATTAGCGGAGAAGTAAAGGCAACAACAGTAGATGCAGAAGGTATGATCAAAGAAGGAAGAGAAATAGCAGCAATTCATCCTAATATGATAGTAAAGATTCCAATGACAGTGGAGGGATTAAAAGCAGTTAAAGTATTAGCAGCAGAAGGAATAAAGACCAATGTAACTTTAATATTTACTGCAAATCAAGCATTGCTAGCAGCAAGAGCAGGTGCAACTTATGTATCTCCTTTCCTTGGAAGACTTGATGATATTGGTGTAAGAGGCGTCGATTTAATCTCAGATATAGCAAATATCTTCTCGGTATCTGGAATTGAATCAGAAATCATAGCAGCGAGTGTACGTAATCCAATTCATGTAATGGACTGTGCCTTAGCTGGAGCAGATATTGCTACTGTACCTTATGATGTTATTGTTCAAATGACGAAACATCCATTAACGGATTCAGGAATTAAAAAATTCCAAGAAGATTACAAAGCTGTTTTTGGAGAATAACTTACCTGTTGCAAAATAAAGTAAAAGGAGACGAAAGGCATGAGAATATTTAATGAAATTACGCTACAATCATTATTTATTATTCTGTTTGGTGTTTTTATCTTTACGATTGGAACTACAATGTTGCGAAGTTATTATAGGCGAAAGAAAGGTATGGTAAACCAAGGAACTGTAATTAAGAGTAAGCATTTTGATAAGCGAGATGCAGACGGAAATCTGATTCAGAATTACTACGAGCTTGAGGTTGAATATCGTAATAATAATCAAATAGAACGTTGTAAAGTCAATAATCATCGTGAGTATCAAAAAGGAGATATTGTAGAGTTAGTGAAGAATAATGCAATTAGAAATAATATTAGCATTTCCGAAAGTGATGACGCTTCGTTTATTACAATATGGAGTATTATCCTTGGAGGCATAGTCATTGTATGTATGCCATTTGCAGAACAAAAATATGGATTAGGAATTTCTTCTTTATTATTAGCAATGGTATTGTTATTTGCTGGAGTTTCGCTTATCGCTACTTATTATAAGAATAAGAATAGAAAAACGATCGCAGTAGAGGCAACAATTGTAGATGTATTACAATGGTACAATGCAAGAAAAGATACAAAACTAATCAAGCGGTCTGTCTCTTATTATCCGATTTTGCAATATAGCATGAATAATAAAATTAAGAATATGAGAAGTAAGTACAGTTCTAGTGTAAAAAATAAATTTCCAATTGGAACTAAGCAAACAATATATATTGATAGTGAGAATGGTCATGTAATAGAGAAAGCTCCAAGAGTTAGTATGCTTATTTTTGGAATAGTTTTGTTTGCTATAGCCATTATTGGTATTGCAAGCAATATTACAATATAATTGTTTAGATAAATGACGCACTCAATCTGTACGATATGAATGCGTCATTTTAAGACAAATCGAATAAGTTTAATTATTGGTAGATAAAAGTTCTTTGGTCTTAGAAGAGATGAAAAGGTTACTATTAACTAAATGATGTATGAAATAAGTAGCTGCCAAGGAAATTATCGCAACAATAACATAAATGATATAAGCATTTGCTGAAAGATATTCATATAGAGCACCAAATATAATCTGGCCAATTGGCATAAAAGCAGTAGCTAGAGAAGCCACTAGCGCCATTATCTTTCCCATCATAGAGGGTGGTGTTTCGACTTGTAAAAAAGTCATAAATATAATATTAATATTTGCTAGACATGCTGCAAATAAGAAACTTATCATGGTAAAAATAATATAAGCCATATATGGAACACTTCCGGTATGATGTAGAAATGGTAGAGTGGTAAATCCCATACCAACAATAAGTAGAACCAATACTACGAAGTAGTAATGTATCTTAGATAGTGGAAATTTTTTTGCTAAAATATTAACTAATAAGGCTCCCGTAATCATACCTAAGCCAATGCAACCTTCGGATATTCCATAGAGCTCATCGGATACACCAAATAAGATTTTCTCAATATATGGGATTCCTACGGTATAAATAGGTGTAAGGAAAAGGTTAAAGGCAGAGCTAAGTAAAACCATATAGAAAATCAATCTTTGCTTATGAATCATATAGGACATACTTTCCTTGATGTCATTTACAAAGGTTAGAAAAGCATTATTCTCCAAACCTTTTGTACCATTAGGAAGAATAAGAAAACACTCAATGCCTGCTGAACAAAGAAAACTAATAATATTTAAAATGAAAATGATATCAATTCCAAAGGAACCATACAAAAAGCCAGCGGCTATTGGTCCAAGAAGAGTTGTAATAGCAGAAATTTCACTAACAACACTATTGGCTGCAGTTAAATTACTAGTAGATACAATAGCTGGAATACATGCACGTACTGAAGGCTCATAGATACTTTGTATAGTAGCTAAAAGGCACATTAATATCCCAATTAGGATTAACATAGGGCTCTTGTAATTAGAGATAAGTAAAAAGAGTATAAGAACAAGAGCAGAAGCAAGATCAAGTATGATTAGTATCTTTTTCTTGTTGAATCGGTCCGCTATAGCTCCGCCAAAAGGTGCCAATATAATCTGGGGGAGAATGCATATGGATAAGATGATAGAAAATATTGCAGCAGAACCAGTTATATCTAAAATGTAGAGGGAAAGAGCAAAACGTTGCAGAGAATTCCCTAATAGAGAGATAATCTGACCTGCTATTAATATTAAAAAGTTCTTGTGAAAAATCTTCGTTGAATTCATAGATAGCCTCCTAAAAAAAGTGAACTATAGTTCAATATATTTGCATTATATCACCTTGGAAGAAAAAGTCAACACTAAAATGAACTAAAGTTCACTTTAGTTGACAAACTAATAAAAAGCAAGTAAACTAAGGGCATATTCTAAAAGGAAGAAGATATGATATGGAGAAAAGTACAAGAAAAGTCCAGATGAGGACAGTAGAAAGTCGTGAAAAGCTTTTAAATGCATCGCTTAAATTATTTACTGAAAAGGGATATTATAATACCAATACTAAGGAGATTGCTAAGGTTGCCGGTATCTCTGTTGGTAATTTCTACAACTATTACAAAGATAAAGGTGATATATATTATGAGCTAGTCGAGAAATATTTGGATGAATCGAAAATTGCTATATCTGATGTTCTTGAGCATATTCTTGAAAATAATCTAGGGGAAGATGAAATCATTCAATTTATAGTGGAATACGTGGATAAGCAAATGGAGAGAGCAATCATATCAGATCGTTTTTTTACAGATCTGCAGGTGATTGCAAAAGATATAGAGAACCTATCTCGTATTCTTGAAGAAGGAAATGAGCAGATAGTAACAATACTTGAAGAGTTTCTTAGTAAATATCCAAAAGTAAAAAAGAGGGCTTCTTATAAAGTGATGGCAATGATGTCATTTACATTAGCAAATAAAATATCAACAAGTGTTATCGTAACAAAGGGCACAGAAGTATACCGGGAATATTTAGATGAAATGATTGCAATTATTCTATACTATATATTTGGAATTGAGTGGAGAAGGGTATAAACCATATGTTGGGTAATCCATATAGTAAATAAAAGTCAAAAGAATGATTGGGAATTATTTAGAAATCTGCATATTAGAGCAATATAATTGGAAATGCTAATATTAATACTAAAAATAATTGATAGAAGAAAGAAAGGAAATTTCATTATGGTAACCGTTGAATTACAGAAAATCGCGAATGAAGTTCGAAGGAATATTATTACGTCAATTCATGCTGCAAAAGCAGGCCATCCAGGAGGTTCTTTGTCAGCAACAGAGATTTTTACTTACCTATATTTTAACGAAATGAATATTGATCCAGCGAATCCAAAGAAAGAAGATCGAGATCGTTTTGTTTTATCCAAAGGACATACTGCACCTGGATTATATGCTACTTTAGCTCTGAAAGGTTATTTTCCAGTAAAAGACCTTATTACACTTCGACAAATTGGTTCTTATCTACAAGGACATCCTGATATGAAGCATATTCCTGGTATCGATATGTCCAGTGGTTCATTGGGACAAGGAATCTCAGCTGCAGTTGGTATGGCGCTTTCCGCTAAGATGTCTAATGAGTCATATCGTGTTTATACTCTTCTAGGAGATGGAGAGATTCAGGAAGGTCAAGTCTGGGAAGCTGCCATGTTTGCTGGAGCTAGACAATTAGATAATCTAGTAGTAATTGTAGATAATAATGGTCTTCAAATTGATGGAAGGATTGAAGAGGTATGCTCTCCATATCCAATTGATAAAAAGTTTGAAGCATTTAATTTCCATGTAATTAATGTTGAAGATGGAAATGATTTTGAACAGCTAAAGGTAGCATTTGATGAAGCAAGAGAAGTAAAAGGAAAACCAGTTGCAATTATTGCGAAAACAGTAAAAGGAAAAGGTGTTTCCTTTATGGAGAATCAAGCATCATGGCATGGAACTGCTCCAAATGATGAACAATTCGCTGCTTCCATGAAGGAATTAGAAAAATAAATTAGTGCAAAGGGGATTAATATGTCAGATAATAGCTCAATTAAGACAATAGCAACAAGAGATAGTTATGGTAATGCATTAGTTGAACTTGGTGAAAAATATGTGAATCTTGTGGTATTAGATGCTGACTTGGCATGTGCTACAAAAACAGGAGTATTTAAGAAAGCATTTCCAGATAGACACATTGACTGTGGTATTGCAGAATCCAATATGATGGGGATTGCGGCAGGATTAGCTACAACTGGAAAAGTACCTTTTGCAAGTACATTTGCCATGTTTGCAGCAGGACGTGCATTTGAACAGATTCGTAACTCAATTGGATATCCACATTTGAATGTTAAAATTGCTGCAACTCATGCGGGAATATCCGTTGGTGAAGATGGAGCAACCCATCAATGTAATGAAGATATCGCTTTGATGAGAAGTATTCCTGGGATGGTAGTAATCAATCCGGCAGATGATGTCGAAGCAAAAGCAGCAGTGAGAGCAGCGTATGAGTATGATGGACCTGTTTACCTACGATTTGGAAGACTTGCTACACCAGTAATTAACAATTCTACTGATTATAAATTTGAGATAGGTAGAGGAATTCAGTTACGAGATGGTAAAGATCTAACCTTAGTTGCTACTGGTCTTTGCGTAGTACCAGCTTTAGAAGCAGCAGAACAGTTAGCTAAGGAAGGAATCGAAGCAAGAGTCATTAATATTCATACAATTAAGCCACTTGATGAAGATATCATCTTAAAAGCTGCAAAGGAAACTGGACATATTGTAATTATAGAAGAACATTCAATTATTGGTGGATTAGGCAGTGCTGTATGTGAATATTTAAGTGAAAATTTACCAACAAAGGTATTAAGAATAGGAATTAATGATGTATTTGGTGAATCAGGAGCAGCGGTAAAATTATTAGAGAAATATGGTTTAGATGCGAGAAGTATTTATAACAAGATAAAAGAGAATATATCGAAGTAGTATGAAGATGTAATATAAAGCGTTCTAGGAATGTAAAGCAATTTGTGGCTCTTTGTCAAGTGTTGGGGTGTGAGGTGCGTTGCACCCGCACTAACACTGACAATAGAGCTATTTTTATGACTAGGTTCTATAATAGATGTTTTTTTGCATGACAAATAAGCCTCTTGAAAACCGACCATTTTTTTACATAGAACTGTGAATGATACGTGTACGAAATCTTTCGAAATTACGTACACCATAAGAACTTCTTTTTAGTACTTTGATTTTATTATTGAATCCTTCCGTAGGTCCATTTGTATATCCATACTTAAAGGCATTAAGTATATACTCAGACCAGCGTCTATATGTTTTTGCACATGCTTCAAATTCGTGTAATCCAGAGCTTTCAGCACTTTTTACCCACTCCCAAAATTCAGTTCTTTGATATGTATAGCTATTACTCTGACATATTTCATAGAACCATTCTTTTAACCTGTGAGCTAGTCGTAAATCATCACTGTATTGTAGCATTAAATCACAGGCTTTTTTGTTGTCATCTTTTAATTTAGAATATCGAGTCAGTATAAGTTTTCTACTTCGCTTATAGTACTTTCTAAGAGTTGGTGTCATGGATGCTTGTAAACGTTTACGAACACTTTCAATTGCCCAGGAAACCTGACGAATGTAGTGATATTTATCTACGATGATTGTGGCATTAGGAAAGAATGTTTTGGCAAGATCTATATAAGGTTGCCACATATCAGAAATAAAAAATTTAACACGATATCTTTCATCACGACTGCAAGATTTAAAATACTCAATAAGATGGGACTGAGTACGATCCGGTAAAATATCAAGAATACATTTTTTCTTTGCATCCACCAGAATACATTGATATTTGGAATCACCAGCATTCCCTTTAAATTCATCAATTGAAATGCATTGAGGAATATGTGGTTTATCATACGAGAGTGTATCAAGAATACGTATTACTGTATTCATTGAGACATTAGTTTGGGAAGCAACATATTTAATACTGTTGGTTGAACGAAGCAATTCAACAATTTTGAAGGATAGTCGTGTTGTACGTTGCTGATATTTAGCTATAAAACTATATTTCTCGTAAAAACGTTTACCACAAGAACATACATATCTTCGTTTTCTTAACAATAAATAAGCATTGGACAACTGAAAAGGTAAGTCTTTAATTTTCTGCCAACGATAATCGTGTATTTTAGATGTTCCAGCTCCACAACAAGGACAAATTTGAGGTTTGGGATTGGTTTCAATCTTGATAATAATTCCATCTAAAGTGTGTTGCACACTTTTTAATTTTACACCTTCTAAATTTAAAAGATTTTTGTTACAATTAGATTGCATCTATATAAAATACCTCCTTTAAAATGTTAGCTTTGGTCGGTTGGCATGTGAAGAGGCTTTATATAGATGTATTTTAATATAAAAACAAAAATGTTGGAAGTGTGTTTTTAACACACCCCAACATTTATTATAGAACCCAATTTGTTCCTAGAACGCTTTTGCTATTATTTTCGAACTACGCAGTAATATAGTTTATTGAATATATGATAAATTCAGAAATTAAGTTATATTCCTACTTGATTATTAATTTGATGCTTTATGATTAATAATAGAAAATGACGATAAAAAATGGAAAAATATCCTTGACAAATGATGGTGACGGATGTAACATCTAATTAATAGGTGACAAATGTAACTTCTATAGTTTGCGCAAAGAAAATTAAAATATTTAATCATTTCTAGGCATAAACTTTAGATGAGCAAAAGTCATGAGCAAAATTCATGCGTAAAAGCAGGTGTGGGAATGGAGAAGAAATGGAGAACGTAAATAAGATATCACAAGCAGAACTTGTCGTTATGCAAGCTCTATGGGAAATAGGAAGTCCAGTATCTACTGGGGAACTGTATAAAGTATTAACATCAAAGATGGGGTGGGATCGCTCTACTGTTCGAACTTTATTGAAACGATTAACCGAAAAAGGGGCAGTTACGGTCAAAAAAATAAATGTCATGTGTTACACACCAACTATCACAGAAGAAGAGTATTTAGAAGAACAGACTAAGAGCTTCCTAGATAATCTGTATGGTGGAAGTGCCAAAAGGTTAGTATCCTCTTTGGTAGAAAATTATGATTTATCCGAGAATGATATTGAGGAGCTAAGAGAATATTTTAATAAGGAGTGTGAGAAACATGATTGATGTATTTAAAACAATATTAGCAATGTCCTTATCTGGAGCTGCCCTAATAGTCATTCTTTATCTATTACGTCCGCTTGCTAATCATACATTTTCAAAAGCTTGGCAGTATTATATATGGCTGATTGTATGTGTTAGATTAATCATTCCATTTTCGCCAGATTTTGGAGCCCTCAATACAGTATTTCAGAATACACATAAAGTAGAATCTACCACGAGTTCGAACGCTTCTTTGGGCACCAATACTTACAAAGAGGGAATTCAAGAAGGAGTCGATAGTAAAGCTGATTCCAATGGTGCTATAACAGGCAAGAATCAATTGACCAAAGACGATGTAAATACTACGATAAGAGATTCTAAAGATACTAACTTATCGAAACAAGTTTCGAATGATACCCTAGCTAATAATATAAATGATTCCACAGTAAAAGGAAACAATGAGCAATCATTTCTTAATCTATGGACAATAGGGGCATTCGTATGGTTAGCAGGTGTTTTATTTTTATTAGTTAGAAAAGCAATACAATATATCAAATTTGTTTCATTCGTATATAAAGATCGTGAACCAGTGGTAAATCAAACGGTGCTAGCGTCTTACACTAAAGTGGGAATTGATCTTAAGATTAAGAAAAAACCAAGAATATATAGAGATGGAAAGATTGGGTCACCAATGCTAATTGGTATAGTAAAACCATCGATTTATTTGCCAGATCATACATTAGGTATGGATGAAGAAAGTCTTAACTATATCCTTCGTCATGAATTAATTCACTACAAAAGATATGATTATTTATATAAATGGTTCTGCGAGTTCATATTAATTACCCATTGGTTCAATCCATTCGTATATCTTATGAGTAGACGGATAAATGAAGAATGTGAGATCTCTTGTGATGAGGCTGTGGTAAGAGACCTTGGGAAAGAAGAAAAATTTATATATGGAAATATATTATTAAAGGCTGCACAGAATAACAACTATAGTAGAAGTGTGCTTTCAACAACTTTATGTGAGGATAAAAAAGGTCTTCAAAAACGATTAGGTACTGTAGCTCATGCGAAACGTAAATCTAACATCATCATTATATGTTCAACCTGTACAGCTTTTATCATATGTCTAGTTGCAATCTTTCTTGGAACTTATTCTATGCATGAGAAACTAGAGGGTAAGAGCAACCAGAAAGAAACACAGGTGAGTACCAATTCTACGAATAACTCATCAAATACTAACAATAAGGATTCGAATATAGTAGAAACAGTTAATACGGATGATAATGTAGCAGTTAATTCAAATGATAAAGGGACAAATAATAGCGGAAAATCAAATAGAAATGTGAATTCAAATAGTAGTGAAAACACAGATACAAAGAAAGACCATATCGTGAAATCAGACATTTCCGTAAAATATGTGAAAGCTTCTGTAGGAATGGGAAATATAACATTAAAATATAATACGAAGAATGAATATGATATTACAGCTAATTATGAAACTTCAGGAAAATTAAAATACCAAGATATTATTAAGAAGTTGATTAAAAAAGCAGAGCTAACAACAGATGTTTCAGGCAATGAATTAGAGATTAGTATCCGTACAAAGGACACAAAAAAAGATATATGGAATTATATTAACGAAAAATACAATAATAAAAATTTAAACTTTTCTGCAAATTTAACAATTCTAATTCCAAAGAATATGCAGAAAATAGATTTAGATACAAGTATGGGAAATATTAATGTAAAGGACATTGGTGGAGAAGTTACATTAGATACTTCAATGGGTAATATTTATGCAAAGAATATCAATTTTACTGGAAAAAGCGAAATGGATACATCTATGGGAAATATCTACTGCACTGTTAGCAAAGATATCTCAGAGGAGTCCAATGTATCTTTGGATAGTTCCATGGGAAATATAGTAATCAATTCGAATTCTCTTAAATCAGATAAGAAAGATGGAAGTGATTTCTTATCCGATTCTATGAAAGTAGTGATTAATGGTCTTTGTAATATAGATGCATCAACTTCGATGGGAGATATATCACTGAAATAGGGATTTGGGACCCAACATTATTATTAGAGTTGCCCGACAAATGACCTGTTTGGTAGGTAGTCTAGGCAATTTATTATTAGTAAAGGTTTAATAAGTTGTCTAAATATGTTACGGAATCAAAAATGGGTTTTCTTGCTAAAAAATGAGTGTTATAATAGTGATAAGCAAAATCTGTTTATGGGGATTGTGTAAAAAGTTTTAAGAATTATTGTTACTATAATTTACACGGAATACAACAAGCGAGGAGGCATTTATGAAAAGAATTGATTTAAAAGGAAGTTGGGGTTTTCGTTTAGACAAAGAGAAAACAGGTATCGATAATAAGTTATATAATGCAATGCTGGAAGATTCAATAGATCTTCCAGCTACTGTTTCAACAGCAATGAAAGGGGTTCCATCAGAAGAGAGAAATACAGGATATTTAACCGATCCTTATCATTTTGAAGGTTACACTTGGTACTCACGAGAGGTAGACTTTACAGATTCGGAATTAAATGGAGAAGAAAAAGATAAAGTAAAAGAGTACTTTCTTGTATTGGAAAGAACAAGAATCTCTCACGTATGGGTGGATGATAATTATGTTGGAAGTAATAATAGCCTCTGTTCTTCTCACAGATATCGTATCACCCCATATATTAAGGACAAACATAAGATTACCATCATGGTAGATAATACATCTTATCCGGTTCCGGGAGGACATATGGCATCTCCAGATACTCAGACCAATTGGAATGGAATTACTGGAGAGATATACATAGAGGAAAGTAGCCAGATTTATCTTACCGGGGTGAAAATAAGTGCTAACGCAGTAAAAAAGCAGATTGAAGTGAAGGTTAATTTAAATGGTATAAAAGGACCTGATTTAAAAAATTATAATCTAAAAGATCATAGTCTAACAGATAATGCTCAAAAAGAACTAGATCCAATAGAAGAATATTATGTAATTGCTTCAGTTATGGATCAAGACGCTGAGAAATCTTATCCTAAAGAAACATATACTTTACAAAAAGATGAGAATACATTTATCTACAATCTAGATGACACAGTAGGAACCTGGAGTGAGCATTCACCAAAATTATATTGCCTACATCTAGAATTGAGAGATAAACAGGAAGTTATTCTAGATGAATACGACTATTCTTTTGGTTTTAGAGACTTTAGGGCAGTAGGAAAATACTTTGAGATTAACGGAATGCGTACCTTCCTTAGAGGAAAGCATGATGGAATGATCTTCCCAGTTACTGGTCATGCACCAACCGATGTTGAGAGTTGGCTAAAAGTTCTTACTACAGCAAAAGAGTACGGAGTGAACCATTATCGTTTTCACACATGCTGTCCGCCAGAGGCAGCATTTGAAGCAGCGGATCAATTAGGAATCTATATGGAACCAGAGTTACCATTCTGGGGTACGGTGACAGATGAGAAAGACGAGAATCATGATGAAGAAGCTCAAAGGTATCTTATCGAGGAAGGGTATCGTATCTTAGATGAGTTTGGTAATCATCCATCTTTTGTTATGATGTCACTTGGAAATGAGCTCTGGGGTAGCAAAGAACGTTTAAATCATATTCTTTTAGGATACCGTAACTATGATTCAAGGCATCTGTATACAAGCGGATCTAATAATTTTCAATTTATGCCTTGTATCTTAGAGAACGAAGACTTCTTTGTAGGTGTAAGATTCTCTAGAGATAGATTATTCCGTGGTTCTTATGCTATGTGTGATGCACCACAAGGGTATATACAGACGATGGCGCCAACTATGAGTTATAATTATGATCAGATGATACGCCCTAGTAACGTAATTGGAGAAAGTGCAACCAGTGGTGAGGTTACAATTCAGTATGGAACAGGCACTAAAACAGTGAAAATGGATGCTTCGGAGGAGTTAATACCAGAGGTACCAGTAGTATCTCATGAAGTAGGTCAATATGCTATGTATCCTGATTTCTCAGAGATTGAGAAGTACACAGGAGTACTAAAGGCAAGAAACATGGAAGTATTTAGAGAACGTTTGGAAGAAAAAGGGATGCTTCACAAAGCAGAACAATTCTTCAAAGCATCAGGAAGATTCGCAGCGGAATGTTATAAAGCGGAGGTTGAAGCAGCACTAAAAAGTAATGAGTTAGCTGGATTCCAGTTATTAGACTTGCAAGATTTTACCGGTCAAGGAACAGCTTTAATTGGTATATTAAATTCATTTATGGAGAATAAAGGTGTTATCTCACCAGAGGAATGGAGGCAATTTTGTTCCGATTCCGTTCTACTAGCAGAACTACCTAAGATGATCTATCATGTAGGTGAAATTGTGGATATAGGAATAAAACTAGCTGTTTTTAGCCCTGAGGGGGTTAGAAATCCAAAAGTAAAATTAAGTCTTATGGACGGAGAAGAGATTCTTGCAGAGGTAGAGAATAGCACTCAGGGAGAATACCTAGCGGGTGTATATTCACTTGGAGAACTTAAGCTTAAAATGCCACAAGTAGATATTGCTAAGAGATTAGTTATAAGGGTTATCGCAGGTGAGCCAGATAGTAGGGATGTAAAGAACAGTGATATAAAGGATAGTGATTTAATAAACAGTGCTATAAAGAATAGCTATGATATATGTGTATTTCCTGAGATTAAGGATAAAGAATATGACTCAAATATAGTCTCAGACAACAATATCATAATCTCAGAAAATATCATAGATGCATGTGAAGAACTCAAGAAAGGTAAGAAAGTCCTATTATACCCAGGTAATCTAAATGATACCAATTCTATTGAAGGAACTTACTGTACTGATTTTTGGTGTTATCCAATGTTTCGCTCCATATCAGAAAGTATGAAGAAGCCAGTACCAATAGGAACACATGGATTGTTGATTCAGAAAGAACATCCAGTATTCAAGCAATTTCCTACTGAGTATTATTCTACTCCAGAATGGTATGATATTGTAGAGAATTCTCGTGCTCTTATACTTGATGGTAAGAAAATAGAACCTATTGTATGGACGATTGATAACTTTGAAAGAAATCACAAGCTTGGAAACATATTCGAAGTGAAAGTAGGAGATGGAAAGCTACTAGTATGTACTTCTAATCTGCGTAGACTAACAGAAAGTGATCCAGCAAAATGGCTTGAACATAGCATCTTAAAATATATGAGCTCAGAAAAATTTGAACCGGTTGCTGAGATTCAGGTTAAGGATGTAGATCAATTATTCTAATTGTTTTTTCAGCCCTGAGTGTATTGTAAAGTTGTGAATAAATAAGTTTAAATAATATGAAAAAATAGGAGTCCAATACAATGAAATGATCATTGAATTAGACTCCTATTTATATCTAAGTAAATGTCTTTCTCCAATTTCCACTTGAGAATCTAAAAAGTAAAAGTTGGTTAAGCATTTTTGGATATTTTTATAGTTATACTATATTTTATAGATAAAATTAAATACAATATAAAAAAAGCATATCCTATAATTAATATTGCTTCAAGTATATAATCTTGAAATAAGGCTAAATGCCCTTTTGAAATAAGGTACCTAAGAACGCCAATGATAATTCCAATAGCATAACAAGGAATCTCATAAGTCTTTTTACTACTTACTATAAAGGTGGATAGTATTAAGAATGCTGATAATAGGGTGATGCTCCAGCTGAAACTATCTGCAAGAAAATAACCTTTATTGTGGCTTAAATAATTGAAGTACAAAATAGAGAATAACCAAGTTACTGTCAACGGTACAATGAGTGAAATGTAGAGAGTAGTAAAGATAAATCTAATTTTTTTAGTCATGGAAAGTCTCCTTTCTTAGGATAATATTTGTTAAGTTAATAATAACATATATTTACAGAAAACATAGATGGAATTATAATTTAATTTATCTTAGAATATAAGGAAGGTACTAGAATAACAAATTAACTTAAGTCAATGTAAATTGTATGAACAGCTGAGTCGATGTAATAGTATACCGAGAGAAAATTACTACATCAAGATGGAGATCGGAATAGATAGAATAAGAATAGCAGAAAAAGCATATAAGAATACCTAAGGAGAAAATGAAATGACAGAATATATTATTGAAGTAAACCAAGAGGACCAGGAACTAGGGCAAGTGGAAAAAATGGAAGCTCATAGAAAAGGTATTTTACATAGAGCGTTTTCCATTTTTATTTTTAATTCAAAGAATCAATTATTATTGCAAAAAAGAAACACTAATAAATATCATTCTGGTGGGTTGTGGACGAATACTTGTTGCAGTCATCCTAGGGTTGGTGAAAAGCTAGAAGACGCAGTAGATAGAAGATTAATGGAAGAGATGGGATTTCATTGTGAACTAAGTGAGAGATTTAGTTTTACGTATCAAGTACAATTGGATCATAACCTGATGGAGCATGAATACGATCATGTATTCATCGGAAGATATGAGGGGAATGTTCTTCCAGATGAGAATGAAGTGGAAGCTTATAAATGGGTAGACATTTTAGAACTTAGTGAAGATTTGAAAGCAAATCCACATTTATATACATTCTGGTTTCGCAGTATATATGATAAAGTGATGGAACATATTACTTTAGACTAGACAATTAGTAATGAAATAATTGACAATATAATGTATACTAAAGACAAATCATGAGGAGGATAGGACAGTAATGGAGAATGAAAAGAAAGAAGAACAACAAGTTCATACTCATATAGCATCGGATGGAACTGAATATGCACATAGTCATGTTGAGAACCAAGTGCATAAACATAGTCATCAGAATACAAAGGCTGTACTCAATCGATTATCCCGTGCTAGTGGGCATCTAGAATCTGTAAAGAGAATGATTGAAGACGGAAAAGATTGTAGTGAGGTATTGATTCAGTTATCTGCAGTCATAGCAGCTCTAAACAATACGGGAAAAGTAATCTTAAAGGATCATATGGAACATTGCATTGTAGATGCAGTAGAATCAGGTGATAAAAAAGCAGTTGAGAATTTGAATAAGGCGATAGATAGTTTTATTAAATAGGAATTAGTAATATATTACGGATGGACTACGCCCCAATATATAATATATTTATTGATGTTTATATATCATTATACACAATTTAAGTTATCAAAGACTTTTGACAGTTAATATATATATCCATAACCGGGGGATATGCAATTTTGAAATTGATGGTAATAGGGCATGGTATATCATCCATAATATAGATAGAATAACACTTTCTTACAATGAAAATAGTTAATAGATGATATCCCCCACATAGGCTTGTGCATGTAAATGAATGATTTATAATAAGTGATATATAAAAGGAGTTGCCTAGACTGCCTTTCAAAAAAGGACATTTGTGAGGGCAACTCATAAAATCTATTTATGAAAGGTTAATTAACTATGCATATTCCAGATAATTACTTAAGCCCTGCAACCTGTGCGGTTATGACGACTGCAATGGTTCCTGTCTGGGTAAAATCAGTTCGAAAAATGAAAGAAGAGATTCCAAAGGTAAAGATACCATTACTTGGAATTGGAGCGGCTTTTTCTTTCTTATTAATGATGTTTAACGTGCCTCTTCCAGGAGGAACAACAGGTCATGCAGTTGGAGGAACTTTGCTTGCAATCTTATTAGGACCCTATGCAGCTTGTATTAGTGTTACAGTAGCACTTTTGATTCAAGCGTTACTCTTTGGAGATGGGGGTATCTTAGCCTTTGGTGCAAATTGTTTCAATATGGCATTTGTACTTCCCTTCTTTGGATACTTTATTTATAAATTTATTAAAGATCGAGTAAGAACAGAAAAAGGAGAGTATGTAGGAATTGCTATAGGTTCTTATATGGGTATCAATGTAGCTGCTTTTATTGCAGCTATAGAGTTTGGCCTTCAGCCTTTGTTATTTAAAGATGCTACAGGACAGCCATTATATTGTCCATATTCACTTTCTGTATCTATTCCAGCAATGACCATACCACATCTACTAGTAGCAGGTGTCATCGAAATGATATTTACTGTAGCCATTGTAGCTTATATTAAGAAAGTATCACCAGGAACAATCTACGATGGAGCAAAGCAAAAGACTAATGCAATCTATGGTTTAATTGCTCTTCTTATTTGTTTCACACCACTTGGACTTCTTGCAACAGGGACTGCTTGGGGTGAATGGGGAACAGATGAGATCAAAGAAGTGGCTAGTGGTGGTAATGTGTTGGGGTACATACCTAAGGGAATGAAGGATGGATTCAACTTTGAAGCTATTATGCCTGATTATGCAATTAGTGGGTTACCAGAGGTAGCAGGATATATTTTATCGGCACTCGCAGGTGTAGCAATATTAATTATACTATTTAAAGTTATCAGTAGTTTTATGAAAAGTGGAAGTAAAGCGTGAGAGAATTAGAGGAATCTAGAATCTTAAAAATATGCTTTTACACCCCTAAATTTTAGAGCAACAAAAGGTTACACATGGGAGCTATGAAACATATGAAAAAAGAAACTTCAAATATGCCAGATTGGCTATTAGAAACAGAAAATTACATACCAGAATCAGATCAGGATACTTTTGTTAACAAAAGTATCCTGTCTTTGCTGAAGGTAATCGCGAGAATTAAAAGTCAGGATCAAGAAAAACAAGCAAAATTACAGGTGAACGTAACACTTCACGTAGCATTTACTTTTATATTATTAATTTTGCTGTCTCTGTCTAGAAGTTTTATATTTGTCATTGTTATTAATGTTTACTTATTATTAATTCTTAGTGCCATGGATGCAGAGAAAATCGTTAAAATATTAAAAGTTAGCATAGGAGTTAGTTTTTTTACATTCCTTGTTATGGTGCCAGCTATATTTTGGGGTAATCATTTCAGCTCGATTATGATAACATCAAAAGCATTTGCGACTGTAACCGCTGTTGGTATATTATCACATTCAACAAAGTGGGGAACAATAACTAGTGCATTCAAACGATTTATGGTACCGGACATATTTATTCTGGTGCTAGATATTACAATAAAATATATTGTAATGCTGGGTGAATTTGCATTAAATATGTTATATGCATTAAAGTTAAGATCTATAGGTAGAAATAAATCGAAGTATACATCACTTTCTGGAATAGCAGGTAATATGTTTATCAAATCAAAAGAGATGGCAGAAGATATGTATCAAGCAATGGAATGTAGAGGATTTACTGGTGAATATCATGTCTACTATAAATCAAGATTCCAATACATCGACTATATTTACTTAATTGTCAATGTAGCGATATTTATTCTATTTTTTTATTTTCAAAATATATGATGAGATGCCCGACAAATAACCTGTTTGGGAGGTTGTCTAGGCGCATTCGCTTATTCTGTTTTGTGCAAATTGCCAAGCTAGATACTGAAACAGGTCATTTGTCGGTCCACTCATATGATAAATTAGAGGTCAAAAGCCTTTTGGTATGGAAATTCAAAACGTTATCTAATCATAATAATGATAACAGTATACGCACAATAGTCAAAGATTGGAGTTCATATGATAGAAATAAAAGAGGTCTATTATTCATATTCTGAGGAGGTCGCTCTTAATAATATTAATCTAGCCATTAACAAGGGTGAAGCAGTAGCATTATTGGGTCCAAATGGTAGCGGAAAATCTACACTTTTAAAATTAATGAATGGTATTATCTCACCAAGCAGAGGAACTTATAAGTTCAATAATGAGGAAATTACGGAGAAAAGGCTTAGGGACAACCGATTTGCTAAGGAACTACATCAGAAGATTGGGTTTATATTTCAGAATTCAGATACACAGCTTTTCTGTTCCAATGTGTATGACGAGATAGCATTTGGTCCTAGACAAATGGGAATTAGTGAATCAGAGGTAGAGAAAAGGGTGGAGGATTGCCTTGAATTATTAAGTATTGATAAGCTTAAAGATAAGACTCCATACCATCTTAGTGGAGGCGAAAAGCGTAAGGTTGCCATTGCTTGCGTATTGTCACTTAATCCAGAAGTGTTAGTACTGGATGAACCAATGAATGGGCTAGATCCAAGAACACAGAGGTGGCTTGTAGAATTTTTAACACGTTTAAATAAAGCGGGTAAAACATTAATTACATCGACACATAATCTTGAATTAGTTCATGAGATATCAAATAGAGCGATTCTATTTGATGAGACACATTCTATTGTGGCGGATATGCCGACTAATAAGTTATTAGAAGATGTTGAATTATTAAAAAAGGTTAATCTTGTGGATCCATTCTATAAACGCTAATGCTATTCTGTAGTTGTAGGTGATGGTAATAATTACTTGTATAAATACTAGTATTTGATATAATGATTAGAGTATGGAAAAGAAAGATATAGTTTGCAATATAAGAGACGAGGAGACAGAACATGAAAGTTTTAAAATATTTACTTATCTTCATCCCTATCAGTTTAATAGGTGAATATATGCACCTATCAGAACCATTAATTTTTATATTTTCCGCTCTAGCAATCATTCCATTGGCAGGTCTTATGGGAGAGTCAACAGAAGTCATATCCTATTACGCTGGAAATCGGATTGGTGGTTTTCTAAATGCTACATTTGGCAATGCAACAGAGTTAATCATTGCATTTTTTGCTATGAGAGCAGGCCTATTTGATGTAGTCAAAGCTTCTATTGCTGGTTCGGTAATTGGAAATATTCTATTAGTATTAGGATTAAGCATGTTAGTAGGCGGATTAAAGTATAAAACACAATATTTTAACCAAAAAGTAATTGATGTTACTGCAAGCATGTTATTATTTGCAGTCATAGGGTTAACGGTACCTGCGATCTTTACGCATACCGTAAATGCTAAATTATTAACAACAAGGTATGAGGGTCTTAGCATTATAGTTGCAATTATTATGTTTGCTATCTATATCCTAAGCTTGGTATTCTCCTTCTATAGCCATAAAGATCTATATGCTACCGAGACCACAGAAGAATCTAAGCCTGAATGGTCCTTGAGAAAATCAATCATAGTATTAGTAGTTGCTACGATATTAATTGGTATTGAGTCAGAAGTATTTGTAGGAAGCGTAGAACCAATGACTAAGGCTTTTGGGCTTAGTGAGTTCTTTGTCGGAATTATTTTAGTACCAATCATAGGAAATGCAGCGGAACATAGTACAGCTGTATTAATGGCATATAAGAATAAAATGAATGTTGCAATTGAGATTGCGCTTGGGTCTAGCTTACAAATCATATTATTTGTAACACCAGTTCTTATTTTCTTAAGCCTATTGTTTTCACCAATGAGTATTATATTTAATGCATTTGAATTAGTTGCATTAATATTTTCTGTACTTATTGCAAATCGAATTGCAAGCGATGGTGAATCAAACTGGCTAGAGGGTGTTCAGTTAGTTGCAGTATACATTATTATTGCTGCCTCATTCTTTATTTTATAGTAAGGTGAAAAGAATCTGAGAAAGTTATATTGAATATGAAAAATGTAGTTTTAAGATAATATGCTGAAAAAGTAAGAAGTGATGAATCATTGAGGTTTATCACTTCTTACTTTATTTCTGAAATTTAAACATAAATTATTAAAATCCAATAAAATAATAAGTACTTTTGTAAAAAGAACTTGACTTAAAGTTAACTCGAGGGTTTAAAATAGAATAATAAACATGTATATTTACTATAGAATAGATAAGATAGATTCGGAGAATTAAGCAAAGTGAATAATTAATACGAAGAGAAGGGGCAAAGATGGACGTTAACAAAATACTAAATGATGTAAAAATAGGTAATATGAGTATTGAAGATGCAGAAGAACAATTAAAAAAGCTTCCTTATGAAGATTTGGGATACGCGAAATTAGACCATCATAGAAAGATACGCCAAGGATTTGCAGAAGTAATATTTTGTCAGAGCAAAACAGATGAACATTTGGTTCAAATCTATGAGGATTTGTATAAACAAGATAGAGAAGTATTTGGAACCAGAGCCAGTGAACATCAATACGAGTGTGTAAAAAATATTATTCCTGAGATTCAATATGATAGAGTATCTAGAATACTAAAATATGAGAATAAGGAAAAGGTAAGAAAAGGATGTATCGTTATCTGCACAGGAGGAACTGCAGATATTCCAGTTGCAGAAGAAGCAGCGCAAACGGCGGAGTTCTTTGGCAATCATGTTGAAAGATTATATGATGTGGGGGTTGCAGGAGTGCATCGTCTACTATCTAATATGGATACCCTAAGGAAAGGAAACTGTGTGGTAGCTGTAGCTGGTATGGAGGGAGCGCTTGCTAGTGTAGTAGCTGGCCTCGTAGAAAAACCTGTGATTGCAGTTCCAACCTCAGTTGGATATGGAGCCAATTTTGGTGGCATGTCTGCTTTACTTACCATGATTAATTCCTGTGCCAATGGAATATCCGTTGTTAATATTGATAATGGGTATGGAGCAGGATATATAAGTTCACAGATTAACCGATTAGCGATACAAACAAATTAGTAATAAAAATATGAAAGGTATGGAACACAGAATGGGTAAAACACTATATTTAGAATGTAATTCAGGAATTAGTGGTGATATGACAGTAGCTGCTTTATTGGATCTTGGGGCAGATCAAAAAGTATTATTCGATACACTAAATAAGTTGAATCTAGTAGGATATCAGTTGCACGTTGGAAGAACGAAAAAATGTGGAATCGATGCATGCGATTTTGATGTGATTTTGGAGGAGAACGAGGATTACAATAGTCCTCATATCCATGAGAGTATGGACGACAGCAATCATGCTAATCAATCTATAGAAAATAGTAAACATACGCATAGTATTCATGAAATAGAAGACAGCAATCATCATCATAGCAATCACTCAATAAATGATAGTGATCATATGCATGAAGTACATCATATGCATTTTCATGAACACCGCAATATAAAAGATATATATGAAATTATCAATCGTCTCGATGATGAAAATATTAAAGAATTATCCAAGAAGATATTTGATATTGTTGCTAAGGCTGAGGCTAAAGCACACGGTATACCGTTAGAGGATGTGCATTTTCATGAAGTTGGAGCGATTGATTCAATTGTGGATATCGTTGCAACTGCAATCTGTATCAATAATCTAGGGATTACAGAGGTTATTGTATCCCCATTAGCAGAGGGAAGTGGGACAGTAAAGTGCCAACATGGAAGGATGCCAGTTCCAGTTCCAGCAGTAGTAAATATTGCGATGATGAATGACTTGATTATTAAAACCACGAATAATCAGGGTGAAATGATTACACCAACTGGAGCAGCCATTGCAGCAGCCTTAAGAACGAGAGATTCATTACCAGATCAATATCGTATTAAAAATATTGGTATAGGGGCTGGCAAGAAAGATTTTGAATCTGCGAATATTCTTCGAGCAATTATAATAGAAGAAATAGTGGATGATAAAATAGTTAACAATAAAACTACGCAAAATGCAACCGATCAAACTTTTAGAATCAGGCAAAACGAGAATACTTCAAGCAACAATAGCGAAGAAATCATCTGGAAATTAGAATCCAACATTGATGATTGTACTGGAGAAGCTCTTGGTTACACAATGGAGAAATTACTTGAAGCAGGAGCAAGGGATGTATACTATACTCCAATTTATATGAAGAAAAATAGACCTGCCTATCTATTGTCCGTTCTATGTAAAGAAAAAGATTGTAGCAAATTAGAAGATGTTATTTTTAGACATACCACTACGATAGGAATCCGAAGAATTTCATACGAAAGAACAATATTAGACAGAGAGATTATTGCGGTTAAGACTCCATATGGCATGGTGAAAGCAAAATTATGCAAAAGCGGAGAGAGTACCGTTTGCTACCCTGAATACCAAAGCGTTCGAGAAATATGTGAGAAAGAAAATATGGAGTTTCAACAAGTATATACCATGATTATTCATGAATATTATCTAGGATTAGAGCGTTAAAAGCCTTTCTCTATATACACTCAGTACACAAAATAAGGTATTTGACCCTCTAATCATAATCAATATTATTAGTCAAAAAGGAGACCGAAATGACCCAAAGTAATGAATTGCTTATAAAGAAAGAAAAGTTAAATCAATATTTTTATCAATTATTAGAAAAAGGTGATATCTGTATTGCATTCTCTGGCGGAGTTGATAGTAGTGTTTTGTTAAAAACAGCTACAGATCAAGCGGATAAATTGAACCGTAAAGTGTATGCAATTACCTTTCAAACAGTACTGCATACACAGGCAGATCTAATTAATGCCAAAAATATAGCAAGTAAGACGAGTGCCATCCATAACGTGATAGAAATTAATGAATTAGATAATGAGCAACTTTTAAATAACCCAATCGATCGTTGCTATATCTGTAAAAATCATCTGTTTGGGCAGATGATGGAATATGCAAAAAGATTCGGCGTAGAGATCTTTGTTGAAGGAACCAATCGTGATGATCTGGATGTATATCGTCCAGGAATTAAGGCAGTCAAAGAATTAGGAGTACATAGCCCTCTCGCAGAGTTAGAGATTCGAAAAGCAGAAGTTAGAGAACTTGCAAGATTAGAGAATCTCGAAGTAGCAAGTCGCCCATCCACACCATGTATGGCAACTAGACTTCCTTATAATACAAGGATTACAGAAGAGATTCTCGAGAGAATAAAGAGTGGAGAAGAAGTTGTAAGAGCATATGGCTATCAGAATGTCAGAGTTAGACTGCATGGTGATATTGCAAGAATAGAAATTGATTTTTCTGATTTTACAGACTTCTTAATCCATAAAGAGGAGATCGCTAAGAAGTTGAAAGAATTAGGGTTTAGATATATCACCCTTGATATGGAAGGGTTCCGCTCTGGTAGTATGGATATATTTGAGTAGAATTTGATAGATAAAAAAGACGATGAGAGTTACCTGCAAAGGTATTTATCGTCTTTTTTTGAATCAACAAATATAAGGCAAAGTAGGAACACCAGCTTATAGGTGTGAATACTTTGCCTTTCTTACATTCAATGTGACAAAAATGAAAGATAAATGTAAGCCAATGAAATGGATTCCAAAATAGGATAGGTATAAAATAAGGATAGTTAAAAAAACAACGAATAAATAATTCTTATATAAAAATAAACAATACTTAGAAAGAAGGAATCCATATGTCAAAGGAAACAATTATTTTATTAATAGTACTAATCATAGCAATGAACATTATTCGTCCACTCTTAAATACAGCAAACAGTAAATATACTTTAAATGATAATTTAATCGATCAAATCGCAGCTAATGTACCAAACTATACAAAATATGAAGATATACCACAAAATTTAAAAAATGCAGTTATTGCAACAGAAGATAGAAGATTTTATAAACATTCTGGTTTTGATATGATTTCAATTGGAAGAGCTATTTATGTAAATCTTAAAGCAGGAAGAGTAAAACAAGGAGGAAGTACAATAACACAGCAATTAGCAAAGAATCTATTTCTTTCTAACGAGAGAAGTTTTAAAAGAAAATTCAAAGAAGTATTCTTTACAATAGAGCTTGAAAGAAGATATAGTAAAAAACAGATCTTAGAAATGTACTTAAATGTTATATATTATGGTGCTAATACCTATGGAATTGGCAATGCAAGTAAGAAGTTCTTTCATAAGGATGCCAAAGATTTAAGCCTAGCAGAATGCGCTATGTTAGCAGGTGTTCCTCAATCACCAAATAATTATTGTCCTCTTAACCATCTTGATAGAGCAAAGAAAAGACAACAAGTTGTACTAAAATCAATGGAACGTAGTGGATATATTAAAGGCAATACGGTGGAAGAAGCACAAAGTCAATTGTTATTGATTGGGGAATGAAAATAATATGGAATAAATTTCTTGTACAATGGAAGGTATTTGATATAATAAAAGTATTATTCAATAAAAAAGTTGTATGAACGAGTCTATATTAAGTGTTGAAATTGATAATGGAAATTCAAACAGAGGGAAAGGTATAAAATAATATGGTGCTAAAGACTAGATTATATGGAAAAACATATGAATTTGATTCAGTAAAACAAGTACTAGCAAAAGCTTCCGAACTTAAGTCAGGGGATTGCCTTGCAAATATTGCAGCAGAGTCTAAGTTAGAGAGAGTAGCAGCAAAAACAGTGCTCAGCGAATTAACAGTGAAAGAGTTAAGAGAGAATCCAGTAGTACCTTATGAAGCGGATGCCATTACTCGACTCATTCAGGATGACTTAGATGAAGAAGTCTATCGAAAAGTTCAAAATCTGAGCATGGCAGAATTAAGGGAGTGGATTCTTGACAGTAGGACTACTGGTGAGATGATTACTGAGATTAGCAAAGGTCTTACGAGTGAGGTAATCTCTGGAGTATCAAAGTTAATGGGAAATATGGACCTTATCTATGCAGGAAGTAAGATGCGAATAACAGCAAAGTGCAATACTACGATTGGGGAAGAAGGAGTTCTTGCTTGTCGTCTCCAACCCAATCATCCAACAGATGATGTAAAAGGTGTCATTGCTTCTACTCTTGAGGGATTAAGTTATGGAGCAGGAGATGCCGTGATTGGACTGAATCCAGCGATTGATACAGTGGATAGTACCATTGCAATCTGGAATGTATTAGAAGAAATCAAACATAAATATGAGATTCCTACCCAAACCTGTGTATTATCCCATGTTACGACGCAGATGGAAGCATTAAGAAGAGGGGCAAAGGCAGATCTTTGCTTTCAGTCGATTGCGGGTAGTGAAAAAGCTCTGGATGCTTTTGGAGTTACTATTTCAATGTTAGAGGAAGCGAGACAAATGTTTCTTGAGAAAGGATCAGCGAAAGGTCCAAATGTTATGTATTTTGAGACAGGTCAGGCTGCTGAATTATCTTCCGATGCACATTTTAATGCAGATCAGGTAACCATGGAATGTAGATGTTATGGTTTGGCTAGGCATTATAAGCCTTTTCTTGTTAATACAGTGGTTGGATTTATGGGTCCTGAATACATATATGATTCCAAACAGCTATTAAGAGCTGGATTAGAGGATGTGTTTAATGGACATCTACATGGATTGCCAATGGGGTGTGATGCTTGCTATACCAATCATATGCCTACGGATCAGAATGATATTGAGCTTTTATCAATGTTATTAGCAAATGCAGGATGCCACTTCATGATGGGGTTACCACAGGGCGATGATGTAATGCTTATGTATCAATCAACAGGCTATCATGATATTGCAGCTATTCGAGAAATCACGAAAAAGCGTCCGATGAAAGAATTCGAACAATGGCTAGAGAAGAGAGGATTTTGGGAAAATGGACATCTTGGAAGACATGCTGGAGATCTGAGTGTGTTACTATAGCTAAGTTATTAGTTGATGGAGGAAAGTGTATATGAGTGGCAATAAAAAGGACTTTACCAATATAAGAATTCAGGATATGATAGATACCGATGGAATTGAAAATGTAGAGATTCTTAGAAAAGCAAAAGAAACAACGCCAGCGCGTATTGGGATTGGACATATTGGAGCTAGATATAAGACAACACCAATGTTACGCTTTGTGGCAGATCAAGCAGCTGCATCGGACGCGGTATTTACGGAAGTAAGTAAAGAGGTTATTAAGAGGCTTGGTGTCATTGAAATAAAGACAAAATGTAAGAATAAAAATGATATGATCACTAGACCGGATTGGGGAAGAATCATTGAGGAAGATCAACAACAAATATTACGAGATAAGTGCATCCCAAACCCACAGGTGCAGATATATTTCGGTGACGGTCTTTCTTCTCCCTCAATTGAAGCAAATATACCAGATTTATTTCCTACGATAAAGAAAGGTCTTGAACATGAAGGAGTTAGCATCGGAACTCCCTTCTTTGTACGCTACTGTCGTGTGAATACAGCAAGGACAATTGCTCCTTTACTGGGAGCAGAGGTTGCTTGTGTACTAATTGGAGAGAGACCTGGTCTCATTACAGCAGAAAGTATGTCAGCTTACATTGCTTATAAGCCACATATAGATATGCAAGAATCAGAATATACAGTGGTATCCAATATTAGTCGTTATGGAATGCCTCCTGTTGAAGCAGGCGAACATATTGTGGATTTAATACTTGAGATATTGGCGAAGAAAAAAAGTGGAGTTAATCTTAAGGGATGAGAGAACAAGTAATATTTTATGGTAAGCGAGTAGCAGGGAAAGAAAAATAGTAATTAAGGAGTAATATATTATATGAGATTTTATTTTGCACCATTAGAAGGAGTAACTGGCTATTTATATCGAAATGCTCATCATGCATTCTTTCCTAATATAGATAAATATTTTGCGCCATTTATTGTAGCAAACCAAAGTGATAGTTTTAAGACAAAGGAGATTAAGGATATTTTGCCTGAGAATAATGAAGGTATCTGTCTGATTCCGCAGATATTAACAAATAATGCGAAGGATTTTATCCATACCTCCAAAAGAATCAGAGAACTTGGGTATGAGGAAATTAATCTTAATCTTGGATGTCCTTCTGGAACGGTTGTATCTAAATATAGAGGCTCTGGATTTTTAGCAAAAAGAGAAGAATTAGACCATTTTTTAGAAGAAATATTTGCAGCATCAGTTACAAAAATTTCAGTTAAGACTAGGATTGGTAAAGATAATCCAGAAGAATTCTATTCATTAATTGAGATCTTTAATAAGTATGCAATGGAGGAACTCATTATTCATCCAAGAATCCAGAAAGATTTCTATAAAAATAAACCGAACAGAACTATTTTTAAGGAGGCTTTAGCGTTAAGTAGTAATCCTGTATGTTATAATGGAGATATCTTTACTGTGGGAGATTATGAAGAGTTTAGAGCAGAATGTCCAAGTGTAGATAAGGTGATGCTTGGTAGAGGGTTAATTGGTAATCCAGGATTGGTGGATGGCATCTTAAAACACGAGAAATTAAATAAAGAATTACTAAAAGATTTCCATGACAGAATCTATGAGGATTATCAAAAAGTTCTGTCTGGTGATCGAAATGTTTTATTTAAGATGAAAGAAATATGGTTCTATATGAGTCCAATATTCACGGATTATCAAAAATATGCGAAGAAAATTAAGAAGTCCGAGCGATCAGAGGATTACTTGAAAGCAGTTACAAGTTTATTTAGTGAACAAGAAATATTGTGTTAATATGAGGTGACAAATGAAATGGAAAAGCACTTAGCAAGTTGTACCCAATGTGGAGCTAATCTCCCTTCTAGTGTTATAAATGGAACTGTTCGATGCGAATATTGTGATACTGTATATAACGTTTATAAAATTGAAGAGGATGATATTCTAACAGAGGACGAAAATGGAATCAGTGATATAATTTTAAAGTTATGCGTAGATTATGCAGCAAAACATTGTATGTCTTTGATTTTTGGATCTTCACTTGAATCAAGTGATAATAAATTTTATCCCAAAGCAGTGATCAGATTTCATATACCATCTAATGAAAATATCTTTTATATTCAGGATTGTTCCATATTAGGTGGCTGTAGAAAAGGATTTGCATTAGGGAAAAATGGAATATATTATCGTACTGAGCAAAAAATAATTGGATTTATGCAATGGAATGAATTCAAGGATAGTTCTCTCAGCATGTCAATGGGCATGCTCTACATAAATGATCTTGAGTTTAATTCAGGTGCTACAGGAGAAGCAGGCTTAATATTAATGGAGCAAATTCAAGAGTCTATAAGATTATTATTGTAAAATACAGAAAAAAAATAGATGAGTAAAATCTTATTATATTGTTTATAAGATTTTACTCATTTTCTTTTTATGGTTTAAATGAAAGTCATATAGGAACAAAAACGAGGAGAAAAGAAGAAATTTAAGGTTTAAGAAGTAAAATTACAAGGTCTGTGTATAAAAATGTAAAAAAACGTCTTTACAGAAAATGTAACAAGTGTTATCATAATGGAAAAAGTTAGTATATTCAGTATACTAATTGTATTGGTAAAGAATAAGTTAGAGAATATATTCTAGATTGAATAATAGGACAAATATTTTTCGGCTATATAATATTTGATACAGATGGAGGGACAAGATGAAAGTATTTGAGGGGACAATTATTACATGTGATGATAAGAACACAATTGCGAAGTATTTGGTAGAGGATCAAGGGAGAATTCTCTATATTGGAGACCTACTACCTAATCAGTATAACAGTTGTAGGAGAGTCACTTTAGGTAAAAGAGTTTTAATTCCTTCTTTTGCGGATACACATATGCATTTTGCAAGCTTTGCGACATTTCATGCAGGGTTAAATGTTATGAATGCTAGAAGTAATAAAGAAATAATGAGTATGTTAGGTGAGTACATAAAGAAGAACGATGAGAGTATTATAATTGTATTTGGAGCGTCTCCATATTCTGTGGAGGAAAGACACCTAATAACGAAGAAAGAGTTAGATGCAGTATGTATGAATAAGCCAATTATGGTTGTAAAATATGATGGACATGCATGCATCATCAATTCTGCTCTAATGAGCAAAGTCAAAGATAAGGTCTCTCATCTTAGAGGCTATCATGAAGATTCTGGGGAAATGCAGCAGGAAGCATTCTTTGCTGTATCTAATTATATCACCAATTCAATTTCACCATTAAAATTAATTAAAAATATGAAGAATGCAGTAGATTATCTTGCATCAAAAGGGATTGGACTTATTCATACTGTTAGTGGGGTGGGATTTCCAAGAGATCTTGATGTTGATCTGGAACGTTGGCTTGGAAGAGGTCTTAATAATGGATTTCAGATGAGAGTGTTTTTTCAAACGATGGATGTAGAAAAAGTAGTTAAGAGAAAACTAGAGCGTATTGGAGGATGCTTTGCCACTGCTTTGGATGGCTGCTTTGGTTCGAGGGATGCAGCTCTTAACGAACCCTATGAAGGAAGTGACAAAAAAGGAGTACTATATTATTCTGATGAACAGGTCATTGAATTCTGCAAGAAGGCGAATCGAGCACATTTACAAATAGAACTTCATGCCATTGGAGACGCAGCATTCGATCAAGCTACAAGAGCAATAAAGGCAGCACTTGATGATTATCATAGACCTGATCACCGTCATGGAATTATTCATGCGTGTTTACCAACCGCAGAGGGGATATCTATTTGCAAAGAGTATGGAATCCAACTACCAGTTCAGACCTCCTTTATACAATGGCCTCAGGAACCAGATGAATACCTAACGGATATTCTGGGAGAGAGAAATAATAGATTAAATCCTTTGGCAACTTTTCAAAAGAATAATATTATATTGTCATGTGGCTCGGATGCGCCTTGTACAGACCCTGATCCAATGTTATGGATACATAATGCTTGTAATCATAGTATAAAAGAAGAATCCGTATCTATCTATGAGGCATTAAGAATGTGCACTTATCACGGATATGAAGCAAGTTTTGATGAGAAGGATAGGGGAAGCTTAGAAGTTGGTAAAATAGCAGATATGGTTGTATTATCTGCCAATCCATATGATGTAGCAAAAGAGAATCTAAGAGAAATAAAAATTGAACGATTATATCTAAAAGGAAAGAAATATAAAAATGTGAAGCAAAGTAATGTGCCATTAATTATAAAGGGAATGGTTTCGAACAATAGAATTTAAAGAACGGATGGGAGGAAAAGCAAAAATGAATCAGAATAGTTATTCGAGTAGTCAAGCGATGATAGATCAGTTTAAAAGGGTGAATAAATTTACCACAATAGTATTAGGCATACTTGCTTTTTATATATTAGGCACGATTGGAAATACGGTTTTGTATGGTAGCAAAGATATGAAGGACATGATTATTCCAATACTCTTATTTATAGCAGGAATAGCTTCCAATACAATTATATATTACAAAAATGAGAGCACATTGGTTCGCTATATATCAATGATAACTTATTTAGTTTTAACAAGCTATTTATTATTTTATGGATTAAATACCAGCACGTATATTTATTTGTTTCCAGCCTTACTAATTATGATATTATTCTTTGATTTAAAATATTCCTTAATCTTCTCAGGAGTTATTATTCTAATTAATATAGTAGATATCATTCTTTTATTACAAGTGAAAGATAGTGCACCATTTACACTAGATTCTAGCTATGCAGTTCAGATATTTGGGATTGTTGTATGTAGTATCATCTCATGTTTTATATCTGCAATTGCTAAGTTAAATAATGAGAATATATTGAATGAAGTGATAGAAGAAAAGGTAAAACAAGAAAATCTAACGAATGAAATTATGCATATTGCAGATCGAATGAATGATAAGATTGGAAGCACAGATTCCATTATTGGTCAGATAAACGAATCAAATGATGCATTGAACCATGCCGTAAAGGAGATTGCAGAAAGTACTCAGACCAATGCGGAAAGTATAATGCAACAGAAAGAAATGACAGGTAATATTCAAGGAATCATTGAGGGTACTGATTATGATGCGGGAAAGATGAAAGAGCTAGCAGATAAATCAGAGGTTGCAGTTAAGGAAGGCCTTGTTATTATAGATAACTTAAAAGTCGAGGCAAATAATCTTGATGAAGCAAATGGAATTGTATCCAACACGATGGATGCGCTAGAAGAAAAGATGAATGAAGTTCAAAAGATTACGAATGTTATATTTGGAATATCTAGTCAAACAAATATGTTAGCACTTAATGCATCCATTGAAGCAGCTAGGGCTGGAGAACAAGGTAGAAGTTTTGCTGTTGTAGCAGATCAGATAAGGCAATTGGCGGATGAGACAAGAAAATCTACTGAATCGATTAAAGCATTAATTGCAGAATTAAATGTGAATTCGGTTGATGCAAAGGATGCAGCGAAGAATGTTCAAAGCGTATCAACAGAACAGAACAAACTCGTTGAAAATGCGCAATATAAGTTTAGTCATATCAATCAAGTAGTGGTGGAACTTGCATCATTAATCATGAGTGTTAATAGTAAAATTAATGAAATTAATCGATCCAATAATAGTATTGTAGATAGTTTAACCCAACTTTCAGCTACAAGTGAAGAAGTAACTGCAAGTTCAGAAGAAGCATATTCCTTGTGCTGTCATAGTGCTGAAGCTGTAAAAAAAGAATCAGAACTACTTCGTGAGTTAGAAGAACTTGCAAAACAGTTTAAAAAATATGAAGCAAATTAAGAATTAATGTTGGGTTTGTTGCAAATAATATGATAATGTTGTCAGGATTAATGTATTAGAAAGGAACAAACCAATATGAATAGTGTAAGACTTAGTGTTGTTGGATTAGAACAAGTAGAAACTCAGGAACGAGTAAGAGATCAATTAGAAGGTATTATAGGAGTTAAGAATGTTATTTTAAGTGAAGGTCAGAATTATATGGATATTAAATACGATGATCATACGTCAGTTGCAGAAATAAATAATCATTTACAGAATAATGGTTATAAGGTTATTGATGCAGATGAATAGAATTTGTTCTAAAGTCCCTTAGATAGTTCTTACTGAATAGAATATATGAATATGCTTATTATATTCAAGATTGAGAAATATAAGAGATTCTATATGAATAAGGAATCATTCAAAATATAATCAGAAGGAGAGAACGTGGAGCAACGTTCGTATAGTAGTATTTTCTGATTATTGAATGATTCCTTTTTTGCTTTGAGTTCAGAAACGTACTTTTTAACTCGTAATAATTGGTTTTATCTAATACTTGTTATTTACTATATTTCGTGTAAAATAGAATAGGTTATATAGGATATCTGTTAATGTGGTTATTAACAGGATAGAGGAAAATGACATTTACATCCCTAGTTCATTAGATTGAACCAAAGAAAAGAAAGGCAAGTTTATGAGAGAAAGAGTATCTAAGTTAATAGAAATCATGAATAAATTTATTATCGTGGTGTTATTACTATTAGCTATTTTTAATATTGTTGCACCATTTTTTATACTTAATAATAATCATGATATCTATATTAGGCATTTATTAAGTATACATCTTACGATAAAGCGACTTTTTAGCTTTATTATATTAATTGTTGTATGGAAATTATATAAAAGACTTAGTGCAGCATGGACGATTACGATGATTGCACTATCAGGGATGATTTTTGAGTATTTACATATGGGTCATATTAAAGTTTGGAATCCATGGTTTATCACAGTATTGACTGTATATATCGTGTTACTATTCTCTAAGAATTATTATTGTAGAAGAATGGACAGATATTCTTTGAAAAAAGGGATTATTATTTATTTAATTTATGCAGTTTTTGTTTTCTTAAATTCTACAGTTGCATTAATTACTTTGAAAGAAAAAGGAATGGTTCATTTTAGTGAATGTATTAAACAAACAGTTGATGTTATGTTTTATTCAGATAATGTTAGATATATTAATTTACCATCCCATTTCTTCTATACTAAATTTATCTTTTGGTTTAGTTGGATATGTATATTGATTGGATTAGTTTTAGTCCTAACACCTTGTATTGCAAGAATTCATAACCAACAGAACATAGAAAAGGCAAGAAAATTAGTACAAAAATACGGTCAAAATTGCAGTTCTTATTTAACACTAGAGAATGATAAGATTCACTATTTTGGAAAATCAGTTGAGGGCTTTATTGCTTATGGAATCGTAAAGGATACCATAGTAGTTCTAGGAGAACCAATCTGTGCACCGAAGAATTTTCTGGCTTTACTATCTGAATTCAAAAATTATTGCGAGCGAAATGCATATAACCTCCTATTCTTAACCACATCTAGTATGTTCTTAGAAGAATATAGCGAACTAGGTATGGGGATGGTAAAATGCGGGGAAGAACCAAGATTTCGTCTTAGTGAATATTCTCTTGCGGGAGGGAAAGCCTCCAAAATTCGATTAAATATTAATCATGCAACAAAAGCAGGGATAAAAATTCTAGAGTATGAGCCTCTTAAGAAACGGAATACTGATATAGAAAAGAAGATAATGTCCATTTCAGAGGAATGGTTAACAATGAAGAAAAGTAGTGAATTGGTATTTACGATGGGTGGAATTGGTTTTGATAATCCTATGGATCGAAGATATTTTTATGCCGTTAATGCAGAGAATAATATAGAAGGATTTATTGTATTTGTACCATTTGGGGGAATGAATGGTTATATGACCGATGTTACAAGACACGGTAAAAATGCAACAAGAGGTGTTATGGAAAAAATCTTCTATGAAGCAATGATGAAGTTTAAAGAAGAAGGAATTGAATGGGGAAGCCTATCATTAGCTCCGCTTGCAAGATTGGAAGAAGAGCCATATATGGCAGCAAAAGTATTAAATATGATCTATGAAAAAATGAATCATGTATATGGATTTAAAACGTTATATCAGACGAAACTAAAATATAACCCTACGTATTGGGAACCTTCTTATTACGTATATTCAACTCCAACGTTCACTCCAGCATTGGCATATGCAATAATTCGTATCCAGAATCCGTTGGGAACAATGGATTATGTAAAAGCCTTCTTTTACAATATGTTGAAGGAAAGAAAAGAGAAGAAACGAAAGGGATTGAGCATGGAGTCAGAGAAAAATTGAATCAATAACGATATGGAATTAATAAAAGCAGATGCATTCACCAATGTCATTTAGATAATGATATTGGCGGATTCACCTGCTTTATTTTCTGTTCATCGTCTACATATCACCAGAAATATATTATTTACATAATATATTTCTTGATTGCATCAAAGCTTTCTTTACTAATAACATGTTCCATACGACATGCATCTTCAGAAGCTGTTTTTTCATCTACACCTATACGAATAAGCCAAGAGGACAGTATATCATGTCTTTCGTATATGGTAGAAGCTATTTCTTTTCCTGATTCTGTTAAGGAAATATAACCGGAATCAGAAACTGTAATATGCCCTTTTTCTCGTAGATTCTTCATAGCAACACTTACGCTGGATTTTTTAAATCCTAACTCGACAGATATGTCAATAGCTCTAACGACAGGAAGCTTGCGACTTAGAACAAGAATTGTTTCTAAATAGTTTTCAGCAGATTCATTTATATTCATAGATTAACACCTCTTTTTTGTTAATAGTTCATACTTCTTATAAAATATACGGATTGGACTGAAATTATCAAGTATAGTATATATTTAAACTAGGATGTTTAATTATAATATTGATTTATAAAAACATTAACAAAGTATACCATATATAACGAATTATATCAAATACACACTTTTATAAAATTGGTAAGTGTTAGTACTAAGAGCATCTGTAATGAAAATGAAAATAATTCTCAAAAAAGTTATTGACAAGTAACTATGGTTAGAATATACTAACAGTATAAAGAAATTGAAAACCATTCTCAATATATAAAAACAGAAAGAAGATGATTCGTATGCCATTATCGATGCTTAAGGTAGGAGAAGCTAGTGAAATTAAAAAAATTGGAGGAAAAGAGGATACCAGAAGATTTTTAGAAAGCCTTGGTTTTGTAACAGGTGGAATTGTTACTATTGTATCAGAAATGGGAGGAAATATAATCGTTAATATTAAAGAATCAAGAGTTGCAATTAATAAAGACATGGCAAATAAGATTATTGTTTAATAAAATTAATAATTTGTTTATAACGATTAGACGTACTTTAAAAGAAGATGATAGATAATAAGACATCATAGATTACAAAATATGATTGATAATAAAATATATTGATAGTATTATATCTAAGGTTTCATGTGGTTATGACACATTAGATAGCTAAACATATAGGAGGGTTGGAACATGAGAACATTAAAAGAGATTAAATGTGGAGAAACCGTGTTAGTAAAAAAACTAAATGGTGTTGGTCCAGTAAAAAGAAGAATTATGGATATGGGAATTACCAAAGGAATAGAGTTATATGTGAGAAAAGTTGCACCGCTTGGTGACCCAATAGAGGTGACAGTTCGTGGTTATGAGCTATCTTTACGTAAAGCAGACGCTGAAATGATAGAGGTGGAATAATTTTTGCTATACGGTTAGTATATACTAACTATAGTTAGCAAGGGATTAATGTAATGGATACAAAAATTATACCAATTCAATAACTATGTTATTAGGAATAAATTAGATGAGCCATTATGGCGAAAGGAGTATCAAATGTCAATTAAAATAGCACTTGCGGGAAATCCAAACTGTGGTAAGACAACATTATTTAATTCATTAACGGGATCCAATCAGTTTGTAGGTAACTGGCCAGGCGTGACCGTTGAGAAAAAAGAAGGAAAACTAAAAGGACATAAGGATGTCGTTATTATTGACTTACCAGGAATTTATTCTTTGTCCCCTTATACTCTAGAAGAAGTAGTAGCAAGAAACTATCTGATAGGCGAAAGGCCAGATGCTATACTCAATATTATTGATGGTTCAAATATTGAGAGAAATCTATATTTGTCTACACAATTAATGGAACTTGGAATACCAGTGATCATGGCAGTTAATATGATGGACATTGTAAATAAAAATGGTGATAAAATACATATTGATAAATTAAGCAAAAAACTTGGTTGTGAAGTTGTTGAAATATCAGCATTAAAAGGAGAGGGAATCACAGAAGCGGCTGAAAAAGCAGTAAAACTTGCAAGAAATAAAACTGCCACACCTCCAGTTCACGAATTTGCAACAGAAGTAGAAGCGGTACTAAATTCAATTGAAGAAAAGATTGGAATGCAGGTATTAGAAGAACAGAAACGTTTCTTTGCAATTAAATTATTAGAGAAAGATGAAAAAATTACAACACAATTGAAAGAGGTTCCTAATGTATCCAAGGAAATTGCTCAGATAGAGAATGAAATGGATGATGATACAGAGAGTATTATTACGAATGAAAGGTATATTTATATCTCTTCTATTATCAAAGAATGCTATATCAAGAAGAGCAAAGGAAAGGCAACAACTTCTGATAAAATTGACAGAATAGTAACCAACCGATTCTTGGCATTACCAATATTCGCAGCAATTATGTTTCTCGTATATTATGTATCTATAACAACAGTAGGAACATGGGCAACCGATTGGGCCAATGATGGAGTGTTTGGCGATGGATGGAAGTTATTTGGACTTGATGTTCCTAGCATTCCAGCAGTAATTGAATCAGGATTAAATGCAATAGGTTGTGCAGATTGGTTACAAGGGTTAATTCTAGATGGAATTGTTGCAGGTGTTGGGGCTGTATTAGGATTTGTGCCTCAGATGCTTATTTTATTCGCTTTTTTAGCATTTTTAGAAGCTTGTGGATATATGGCAAGAGTTGCATTTATTATGGATAGAATATTTAGAAAGTTTGGTTTATCAGGTAAGTCTTTCATCCCTATGTTAATAGGTTCCGGTTGTGGAGTTCCTGGAATCATGGCTTCAAGAACCATTGAAAATGATAGAGATCGTAAAATGACAATTATGACTACAACGTTTATTCCTTGTAGTGCAAAATTACCTATTATCGCGTTAATTGCAGGTGCGCTATTTCACGGGGCATGGTGGGTTGCACCAAGTGCTTACTTTGTGGGTATTGCAGCAATTATATGTTCAGGAATTATTCTTAAGAAAACAAGATTATTTCAAGGTGATCCAGCTCCTTTTGTAATGGAACTTCCAGCTTATCATATGCCAACGGTGGAAAATATAGCAAGAAGTATGTGGGAAAGAGGATATTCGTTTATTAAAAAAGCTGGTACTATTATTTTACTATCAACAATCGTAGTATGGTTTGCACAAAGTTTTGGTTTTAAAGATCATGGTTTTGGAATGGTAGAGAATATGAATGATAGTATATTAGCTTCCTTGGGCAACATACTTGCACCAATTTTTACTCCTTTAGGTTGGGGGGATTGGAAGTCAGCGGTGGCAGCTATCACAGGTTTAGTAGCAAAAGAAAATGTAGTTGGTACATTTGGAGTGTTATTTGGATTTGGTGAAGTTGCTGATAATGGAAGTCAAATATGGGGAACTTTAGCAGGAAGCATGACTGCGGTAGCGGCATATTCTTTCTTGGTATTTAACCTATTATGTGCTCCATGTTTCGCAGCAATGGGTGCAATTAAGAGAGAAATGAATAATACAAAATGGTTTTGGATTGCTATTGGATACCAAACTGGTCTCGCATACCTTGTATCATTATGTGTATATCAAATCGGAACGCTAGTTACAACAGGTACATTTGGAATTGGTACTATAGTTGCATTTTTATTAATCATTGGATTTGTCTATTTATTAGTAAAACCAAATCAACCAAATCAAACTGCACAAGTGAGAAAAGCAGCTAGTGCGAAATAAAGCGTTTCACACCCTTGATTTATATGTCGCCAGAGGCGACGGATGGGAGCTAGTGTGAAATAAAATGACATTTCACACGTTGAATTTAGGCCTGCGAGCGAGTCGCAGGCTGCCAACTAAAAATGGAGGTAATAATATGGGAACAGTAATCGTTGGAGTAATCGTAGTAGCAATTGTTGGAACATCCTTAGCCACAATGGTAAGGGATAAGAAGAAGGGAAAATCAATACAATGTGGTAATGATTGTAAACATTGCGGTGGCGGTTGTCACTAAAGTTCTAGATAGTAAAGATAATGGAAAAAAGATAAGCTATATTGCTTCATAATGAACGAAAAAGTGAAATGGAGGAAGTGAATGAAAACTCATCTGAATAAAAAAGAATCAAAGGAACAATTGAACGTACAGGACACAATTGGTTATCAAAGAACGAAAATGCAAAAAGACATGATTATACAAAGGCTTAAGGAAAGAGGATGTCGTATTACTAAGCAGAGATTACTTATTGTTGATATCATTCTAGAAAATGAATGTTCTTGCTGCAAAGAAATACATTTTCGTGCATCGGGTATAGATCCTGGTATTGGTACTGCAACCGTATATCGATTAGTCAATACACTAGAGGAAATAGGAGCGATAAGTCGAAAAAATATGTATAAAGTAACATGTGAAGAACGTTGTTCTAGAGAAGAACTGTATACCATTGTTTTAGATGACGATACAACCTATCAATTATCGAAGCAAACATGGAATGATATAATTAAGGCAGGGCTTGAATCTTTTGGATATCTTAAAAATCAAAATGTAGCTTCTTTAGTAGTAAATGACTATGAACTTGAGTTGGCTAGTTGTTAAAAAATCAGTACAAAAGAGGTGCTTCACATTACTGTAAAGGCGGAATGATTAACAAATAGGAATTAATTATTGGCTGATATTTCGTAGACTCAAATATTGTTCTTAACTAGATAAAATTAATGTTAGAGTGAGTGTAGATTGCTATATACATATGAAATTATATCTAAAAACTTAGAAACTCATAAAGTTATATGAATAATTAATATGATATATCGAATAATAAATTAATAAAATGATAATTAAATAGCATTACGTTCAAATTATTATGGAAACACTATTAATGAATAATATGTGTTTCAATATTAATTTATATATATTTTTTTAACTTTAGGTTAGTTACAACTAACAGTAAAATAAAATTAAAAAGAGGTAATATACATGGCTCGACACATGAATGAGAAAGAATTTGAAAGGTTACTAGCAGTTCAATGCGCACCATTACTAATCGGCATAAAAATATCAAGTACAGTAATATTAGACGTAAAAGATGTAGACCTAGTAGTTAAGATGTTTGATAGATCGACTATTTCATACTATAAACTTTATCAGAATGATGAAAAATTAATTTTACTATTATATCGAAAAAATGATCTAATCACATACCTAAATAAACTGGAAGTTCGGGATGCCATGATTCAATTTGGATATCATCAATATGATTTAAGAAATATTTTAAAAGAATTTTCAAAAAGATATTGCATTTATATGATGAATAAAGAAATTTTCCCTCATGAATTAGGACTTATACTAGGGTATCCAGTTCATGATGTGATTGGGTTTATGCAGAATCAAGGTAGAAATTCTTTGTATTCAGGGTATTGGAAAGTATATGACGATTTAGCTAAGGCACTTCTTATATTTGAAAGTTATGGAGAGGCTAAAAAGATAGTGTTACAGATGCTATCGGAAGGTATGAGCATTCCTTATATTATACATCAATATAAATCAAAAGAACGAAAGGTAGGAATCATATGAGCGTTGTAATTATTGGAGGGCATGATCGAATGGTCTGTCAATATAAAAAGTTATGCAAGAATTATAATTGTAGAGCGAAGGTCTTTACACAGATGACAGCTAATTTTAGAGAACAGATAGGCACACCTGATCTAATCGTATTATTTACAAATACAGTATCACATAAGATGGCCAAAAGTGCTATTTCGGAAGCTCAAAAGAACAATGCTGAATTGATTCGCTGCCACACAAGTAGCAGTAATGCATTAGAAGAAATATTAAAAGAACGAATCTTATTTCAGTGATTGATAGAGATATAGTGACAAAGCGTTTTGCACCCATGATTTGTACGTCGCCAAAGGTGACAGATGGGAGAGATAATTGATAATTAAGCTTCGCAGTCTAAATCAAGTATAAACTGAACTTTAAACTGCGAAGTATAAGCAATGATTAGAGTGTCACAAATTCCTATTTCATGTTTCTTGATATCAATATGAAAATACATGACGTATTGGAATTCGAAAAAATCCAGTAGAATGCACACGATAAAGTTTAGCGCATTTATATAATAAAAGTTCTATGTATTAATTTAGTTTTTTTACAACATAGCTGTCATTCCGCCATCAATAAAGATTGTTTGCGCGGTAGTATAAGTGCATGCATCAGAAGCAAAATAGATTAAAGCACCATTTAATTCACCTTCTTTACCAAATCTCTTCATAGCGGAGCGATTCTTTAATATAAGAGAACCTTCTGCTTCCAACATACCGTCCGTCATTTCTGTTTCAAATACTCCTGGTCCAATTGCATTTACTGTAACATTATAAGGAGCAAGTTCAGCAGCCATTGCTTTTGTTAGATTAATAACTCCACCTTTAGCAGCAAAATATCCAATCTGAGATGGACCTGCTTGAATACCACCTACTGAGGCTATATTAATTATTTTTCCATATTTTTGTTCCATCATAGTATGACTAACTTCTCGAGTCATAAGAAACACTGCCTTTAAGTCTGTATCAAGAACTTTATCCCATTGTTTCGTAGTGTGATCATGGATTCCAGCTGAGAATTCACATACACCAGCATTATTCACAAGGATATCAATTTGACCAAATTTTTCTTTAATAGAGCTCACTGCTTTTCTTATACTATCTTCATCTGTAACATCACATTCCACAGGAAAGCATGTACCACCGCTTTCTTCAATACTATTTGCAAGTTCTTTAAGCTTATCTAAGCGACGTGCTAAGATTGCAACTGAGGCACCTTGCTCTGAGAGAGCCTTTGCAAATTGTTTTCCTAATCCAGATGAAGCTCCAGTAACAATAGCTACTTTTTCTTTCAAATCAAATGAAATCATAATTAGTTCCTCCATATCTAGAATTATTTAAAATGCATTGTCCAATGTAGTAGAGTATATTACACAGAGAATAATATAACGTAAGTAATAAATTGTATTACCTTGGTAATATAATTTTAACTCTAATCTCAATTTATGTCAATAAAGAACAGATTACATAGAATTCTTTAATGGTAATAAAAATAATAATTATTATTAAAATAATAGTTGTCATTTGTTAACTAATATGTTAGAATCTCATTAATACAAATTACATCATATGAGAATGAAATGTTTACAAATTTGAGATTTTCAATAGGAAGGAGAGCAGATGGAGGAGATTAAGTTAGAGCAGTTAGTATTGAATATGGTCAATTTTCATCACATCTTCGAACAAGAATTTACTAGATTAATACCAGAAATCAATAATTCTGAAATATCACCACTTCTTTCGAAGATATTGAATGAGATCCATAATGAGGGTATAACAACTGCATCTAGGATAAGTAAAAGTTTAGATCTGTCAGTGCCAAATACGAGTCGTAGCATAAACAAACTATATAAACTTGGTTATATTCAAAAAGAACAAGACAAAAAGGATAGAAGAATTGTTTATCTTACCTTATCTATTAAAGGGTTAGAACTTATGAGACAGTATCTTATAATCTATCAAGAACAATTTATTAAAAGATTGGTTGTATTATCCGAACAAGAGATTGATGAATTAAATCACTCATTTGAAACAGTCAAGACGCATTTTATAAAAATGAGGGATTTAAATAATAACAAATTTTGAAATGACATAAGACATATTACTTGGAGGCGAATCATATGAAAGTGAAATCGATTAGAACAAAACTAATCTTCTTAATAGGAACATTAATTATTATGCTTGGAATAGGTACAGGAATCATATTCTATATAAACTCAACCAAAGCATTGGTATCCAATATCGGAAAAACCTTGCCACAGATTGCTACACAGGCAGCGAATACAGTTCAAGCAAAATTAGACGGTCATATTATGGAACTAAAAGGTGTTGCAGTGCAAAAAGAAATTGCAGATATAAATATGAGCCGAGATGAGAAATTGAAGGTGTTATCAGAACAAGCAAACATAAATGGAAGTATCAAGATGGGGTATGCTGGTCTTGATGGAATTATGTATTATACGGATGGTACACAGGAGAATATTAGCAATGAGGAATATTATAAAAAATCATTATTAAATGAAGCAATTGTAAACGACCCAGTAGTTGCAGAAGATAAAAAATCCATGAGTATGGTATATTCGGTACCGATTAAGAATGGAGATACAGTCGTTGGAGTCTTAGTATCTGTGCGTGATGGTATGGAACTAAGTGATATGATTAAGCAGATTTTCTTTGGGAAAACAGGAAGTGCTTATATGATAAATAGTCGTTCAGAAAGTATTGCATACAAAGATAGCAACATGCCACTTAATCAATACAATTCTATTGAAGAATCCAAGAAGAATCCTGATTTAAAAGAGATTGCAAGTATGCAAAAAGAAATGATTGCTGGTAAAAAAGGCTTAAAAAAATATGTATTTGGTGGTGTTGAGTCCTATGGTGGATACGCACCTGTTAAAAAAGAAAATTGGTCTATTGTTGTAATCTTGGAGAAAAATGAATTATTGTCAGAATTAAATGATTTGAAAATTGTTATTGTATTATCCTCAATTATATTTTTAGGAATAGGATTATTAATAACTTATATTATTGCAGATAAGTTATCAAAACGTATTAAGCAATCTGAGAACCTATTGAATGTATTTGCAACAGGAGATCTTACTCAATCAATCGATTCCAAATCTTTCGCCTATAAAGACGAGATAGGAGGAATGTCAATGTCGTTAAATACTATGCAGCATTCGATCAGTTCGATGCTTCAAGATTTTAAAAAGACTTCAGTGCTAATTGATGATAACTCGAATAGATTAAATTATATATCAAAGGATATGAATTCTTCTGCATCTAATGTTTCTTCTACAATCCAAGAAGTAGCAAATGGTATTGGAGAACAAGCAAATGAACTTATGGATATAACATTATCACTGAATAACTTTAGTGATAAGTTGGACAGTTTAGTACATGCAATGGAAGAGATAAATCGTACTACTTTAGATATGGATGGATTAGCGAACCACAGTAACAAGAATATGTCGATGTTAAATGACGCTGTAAGAGAAATAGCTCAAACTTTTGGAAGTTTACATAATAGAATATACCAGTTTAGTGGAAATATAAAGGAAGTAGCAACAATTATAGAAATTATAAATAATATTGCCAATGAGACAAATCTATTAGCATTAAATGCATCCATTGAAGCGGCGCGTGCTGGAGAGCATGGAAAAGGATTTGCAGTAGTTGCAGATGAAATCAGAAAACTTGCAGAACAAACGAAAGTATCATCACAGAACATTACCAGTCTTATTGGTCAACTTTCTGTTGGAACAGAACTAATTACAAAAGATACGGATGGCATGAAAGAAAATCTAGAGAATCAGGTAGAGGTGATCCATTCTACCATTACATCCTTTGAACAGATTATTCATTCCATTAAAGAAGTTATACCTAAAATTGATACATCAAACACATCGATCATGGAGATTAAGTCGGAAAAAGATACGATATACAACAAAGTTGAAAATGTTTCTGCAACAGCAGAAGAGGTCTCAGCCTCCTCACAAGAAATCGCATACACCGTAGATAGTATTAGTCAATTATCAGCGGATGTATCAGCGGCAGCATCAGAATTATATTCCATGACAAAGTCAATGAGTAGTCAGGTAGAACGTTTTAAAGTTAAGGAGGAATAGAATATGACAGATTCAAATCAAATAATGCCAGTATTATTCATAGGGCATGGTTCACCAATGAATGCGATTGAAGATAATCAGTATTCGAAAGGATGGGAAAAAATTGCGTTAGATATACCAAAACCTAAGGCAATCTTAGCAATATCTGCACACTGGTATACGAAGGGAACTAGAGTACAAAATAATGAAAGCCCAAGAATGATATATGATATGTATGGATTTCCAGAGGAATTATATCAGATTGATTATCCTGCAAAAGGAGCAACCAAGCTAGCACAAGAGGTGAAGGGGTTACTTAATAATGATGTCACAGAAGACCATACATGGGGATACGATCATGGAATCTGGTCAGTTCTTCATAAGATGTATCCCAAAGCAGACATACCACTATGTGAACTAAGTATAAATGCAGATGAAGATGCAGAATATCACTATCAACTAGGTCAAAAGCTAAGTTCATTAAGAGAACAGGGCGTTCTAATCTTAGCAAGTGGAAATGTAGTACACAATCTCTCACGAGTGAATTTTGATATGGAAGATGGTTACCCATGGGCAAAGGAATTTGATTCCTATATAAAAAATAATATACTTACCGGAAATTATCAGAATGTCATCGACTATCATAAAGCAGGAGACCCCTCAAAGTATGCATTTACTACCCCAGAACACTTCTACCCATTACTTTCTATTCTAGGTGCCACAAGAGAAGGAGACAAAGTCACTATTTATAATGATTCCTGTACAATGGGATCGTTATCAATGACAAGTTATCTATTCCAATAGAACTAGAAAGAAAATAATAAAGGTGATAGGAAAACAATTAATTGTCGATTAAAGTCATAGCTAATTAATAATATTAATTAACGACAACGAAGTACCCTAAACAATCATTTCTCGAAAAAGTTGCATGAATAGCACAGGGGCAATCTGCGTGCCAGGATTTTGTTTTAAAGAGTATTAGAGAGTCTTAATGAAAAAAGAATCATTCAATAATCATAAGGAGTGCTGTCTGAGCGTTTTCCAGCGAGTTCACTCCTTATGATTATGCTATGACTGATTCTTTTATCATTTAGACTCTCTTATACTTCTTTAACCAGAATCCTGGCACGCAGATTGCCCCTGTGCTATTCCGATAAACTACCGAATGGTCCCTTTTTAATAGTAAATCTGCCTATTCCCACTAATGGTATCAGTAATCGCAGCAGTAAGCCATTCCACCGCTTTCTGCGTGTTTCCCTGTTCAATAAAGTCACACAGTACAGCATTATTATGATGCAAGAATTCAATCCCATATAGTCTACAGAAACGTTCCCATAAAGTTATAATTGGAGCTTTAAATGAGGAGAAGATTAGTGGTAAAAGGGTGTTTCCAGAAAGATAAGCTAGTTCGTGTTGGAACTTAAAAGCAATTTCTGATGCTACTTCAATAGAGGATGTTTCCTCTAATTCTTTAACATAACTTTTTAATATAGACAGTTCATCATCCGTAATATTAGCAATACATAATTCAACCGCTAGAGAGTCAAGAGCAATACGTAATTCGAGTATAGAACGTATTTCATCATCTCTTAATATCCCACCATTATAATTCATAATAGATATTAAAGTTTCTAAAGTACCATTTCTACGATAATCCGCTACAAAAGTACCAACTCTTGGTTTGATTAATAAGAAGCCTTTTCTAGCTAGTTCACTGATGCCAGTATTTACAACTGCTCTACTAACTTGCATGGAATCAGCAAGTTCTCTTTCAGAAGGCAACTTCTCTCCAATAGCAAGTTTACCAGATAGGATCATAGTTTCAATTTGTTGAATGAATAGTTCTTTTAGTGATGGTGCATTTAATTTGGTAAATTCCATGCGAAATTCTCCTCTTTTTGTTATTGGTATGTGGACATACCAGATATCATTATATTGTAATTGTGGACAAAAAACAAGATAAAAATCTATACAAAACAGAGAATTATATGAGAAATTAGTACTAATATTGACAAGATATTTCACTTTATGTTAAAGTTTTATCAAAGTTATATCTGTTCTACTGGTATGACCACATTAAGATTTACTAGGAGGAGTTTTGAAAATGTTTACATTTAACTATGAAGGCGGCGCGTCCGCGGTATCTGTCTGGCTTGTCTGGATAGTAATATTCTCTTTGTTATTTATTCTAAATGAAGTAACAAGAAGAAATACGATAGCAGGATTTTTCTGCTTCGTTATTATGCCAACTGTACTTTCTATCCTTTGGTTTACAGTACTTAGTGATACTACTTATACTGACTGGTTCCATCTTGCAAAAGTATATTCATCTACAGCAGGATGTATTGGTTTCTGGTGTATTCGTCACTTACATGGTACGAATAAGAAAACAGGGAAAGAATGGAGCTTATCAGCCAATCGTATAGCACTATGTTTCCCACCTTTAATTCTTGCAATCAATATTTGTGAAGCAGTTGCTCGTGATATTGAAGTAGGTTTAAACTATGCAAACGGGGGAATTCTTTCCGACGAAGCTATGTATGTACTTGGTGGACCTTGGAACTTTATGAATGCAATCGCTGGTATTATTAATATCATTACAATCACTGGATGGTTAGGAATCTGTATTCGTAAGAAAACGAAGAAAGATGGAAGTAAAGATATGATCTGGCCAGATATGTTATGGTTCTGGATTATAGCATATGATTTATGGAACTTTGCTTATACATATAACTGCTTACCAGGGCATTCTTGGTATTGTGGATTTGCTTTATTATTAGCACCAACTGTTTGCGCATTTACTCTTGGTAAAGGTGCTTGGTTACAACATCGTGCTCATACATTAGCATTATGGTGTATGTTCGCACAAACTTTCCCAGCGTTCATTGATGAAGGTAAATTTATGGTTTCTTCAACATACAATAAGACACCATTGTTTATTGCAAGTTTATTATCATTATCAGTTAATATTGCTGTATTAGTATTTATGATTTACAAAACTACAAAAACTAAGAGAAATCCATATATGGGTGAACTTTATGTGGATATGAAGAAATATAAAGAAGTTAAGGAACTTGCTGAGTAATTCAAATGTTCTTTACGAAATGTTTACAAAGGGAATTGTGATCGCAATTCCCTTTATAAATATACGGATGAAGTCAAATCCGCAATGTAACTAAAAACATGACAAACAGGAGCTAAAATGGATAAATTGAGAGTGATTGAGATTAAACAAAGTGTATTTGAAGATAACGATAGTCAAGCAAATGCACTTAGAGAAGAATTAAAAAGAGACAATGTATGTTTACTAAATCTAATGTCTTCACCAGGTTCAGGTAAAACAACTACGCTTACAAGAACAATTCATACTCTGAAAGATGAGATGAGAATTGGCGTTATGGAAGCTGATATTGATTCTGATGTGGATGCACATACCATTGCAAAGACAGGAGCTAAGGTAGTTCAATTACATACTGGTGGAATGTGCCATCTAGATGCAGATATGACCAGACAAGGATTAGAAGCACTTGGAACAGAAGATATCGATTTAGCAATACTAGAAAATGTGGGTAATCTAGTATGTCCAGCAGAATTTGATACCGGTGCAACGAAGAATGCGATGATTCTTAGTGTTCCAGAAGGTGATGACAAACCATTAAAATATCCATTAATGTTTTCAATTGTTGATGTGTTATTAATCAATAAAATTGATGCAATGGATTATTTTGAATTCGATATGGAAGCTTGTATTAGTCGTGTAAAGAAGTTAAATCCAAATGTTAAGATAATACCAATATCAGCTAGAACTGGAGAAGGTATTGATGAATGGGCAGAATGGATACGCTCAGTGGTGGCAAAGTAGTAAGACCATACAAAAAGATAAAGTATAATGTAAATGGAGAATAAGATGGCGATAAAAGTTAAAGTACTAGAGCTAGCGAATCATATTAGCAGAAAAAAAATGGGTTCAAAGGATCAGATAAAACCAGAAGATCCAGAATATCTAATTTTGGAACCAGTTGTAACAGAAGAGATGGCAGATGTTGCACTTCACATGCAAATTCGTAAAAAAGTAACTGCGAAGGAACTTGCACCAATTTGCGGTAGATCTGAAGAAGAGACAACAAAACTATTAATGGATTTAGCATATGCCGGTGTATGCTTTGTAAATGAAATCAACGGTGTAGACACTTTCTGGTATGATACTTGGGTTCCAGGTATTATGGAGATGATGGTTAATAACAAAGAGAATGTTAAGAAATATCCACAGATTGCAGAAGCGTTTGAAGCATACGGAAGAGTAAGGGGTCCAAAGACAGTAGGAGCATTCCCAGTTGGGGTTGGTCTTATGCGTGTAATCCCAATTGAACATGCGATAGATGGAGAAACTAGAAGAGCATCTTATGAAGAAGTATCCAAATATCTAAATGATAATCATATTTTCTCAGTATCAGACTGTTCTTGCCGTACTTCAAGAGAAGCGATGGGAGAAGGTTGTGGGCATCTGAAAGAGGATATGTGTATCCAGATGGGACATGCAGCAGAATACTATATTCGTACTGGTAGAGGTCGTGAGATTACCAAAGAAGAAGCTTTTGAGATAATTAAAAGAGCAGAAGAGAATGGATTAATGCATCAGATTCCGAATCTAGATGGTTCAGGAAAGACACATGCAATCTGTAATTGTTGTGGATGTTCTTGCTTAGCATTAAGAACTGCAACTATGTTTAAAAATGTAGATATGGTACGTTCCAATTATGTATCCAAAGTAGATAAGAGTAAATGCGTTGCTTGTGGAGAATGTGTTCAAGTCTGTCCAGCAAATGCTCTTCAATTAGGTCAAAAATTATGTACCAAGACACCAGTTCCTACTAAGAAAGTAGAAACACCTCGTGATACGGAGTGGGGACCAGATAAATGGAATGCAGATTATCGTATTAACCGTAAAAATGTTGTGGAAACTGGAACTAGCCCATGTAAAACAGCATGTCCAGCACATATTGGTATTCAAGGATACATAAAATTAGCTTCCCAAGGAAGATATACAGAAGCTCTTGAATTAATTAAACACGAAAATCCATTCCCAGCAGTATGTGGTAGAATCTGCCCAAGAAAGTGTGAATCTGCTTGTACAAGAGGCGATATCGATGATCCTATTGCTATCGATGAAATTAAGAAATTTATAGCAGAGCAAGATCTAAATGAAGAAAATCGTTATGTACCTAAGAAGAGACATGACTATGGCAAAAAAATTGCAGTTGTTGGTGGAGGTCCATCAGGACTATCTTGTGCCTTCTTCTTAGCGATTGATGGATATCAAGTAACTGTTTTTGAAAAACAAAAAGCTCTTGGTGGTATGCTTACTCTGGGTATTCCTTCCTTCAGATTAAAAAAAGAAGTTGTGAATGCAGAAATTGAAATCTTAAGAGAATTAGGTGTTGAATTCAAAACTGGTGTTACAGTTGGTGAAGATATAACCCTTAATGAATTAAGAAAATTAGGATACGAAGCTTTTTATCTAGCAATCGGTGCACAAGCTGGAAGAAAGCTAGGAATTGAAGGAGAAGATGCTGAGGGTGTTCTTGCAGGAGTAGACTTTGTTCGTGACATTAACTTAGGCGAAGACGTAAAATTAAAAGGTAAAGCAGTCGTTATCGGCGGTGGTAATGTTGCAATTGATGTTGCAAGAAACGCGGTAAGAGTTGGAGCAAGTGAAGTTAATATGTTCTGCCTAGAGAGTCGCGAAAAGATGCCAGCTTTAGAAGAAGAAATAGAAGAAGCATTACACGAAGATATCATCATCAATAATTCTTGGGGACCAAAACGTATTGTGACTGAAAATGGTCATGTAGTAGGTGTAGAATTCCAAAAATGTATCTCTGTATTAGACGAGAGTGGAAGATTCAATCCAAAATTTGATGAAAAAAATATTAAATTCGTAGAAGCAGATACTGTACTTGTTTCAGTAGGGCAAGCGATTGATTGGGGTAATATCATTAAGGATAGTAAGATCGAATTAAATCCAAACAATACAATCAAGGTTGACCCAGTTACTTATCAAACACAAGAATCAGATGTATTCGCTGGTGGAGATTCTCAAACTGGCCCAAGATTTGCAATTGATGCAATTGCTGCAGGTAAAGAGGGCGCAATATCAATTCATCGTTATGTTCAACCTGGACAAAGCTTAGTGTTTGGACGTGATCGTAAGGATTATCATGAATTTGATAAGTCTAACCTTGATCTAAGTGGTTATGACTATATGCCAAGACAAATAGCTGGACATGAAGAAGGTGTTTCATCCAAAGAAACGTTCAAAGATCTTCGAAAAACTTTAACAGAAGATCAAATAAAGATGGAGACAGAACGTTGTCTTAGCTGTGGTGCTACAGTGGTTGATGAATTTATGTGCATTGGATGTGGCCAATGTACAACAAAATGTAAGTTTGACGCAATTTCTCTTGTTCGTCAATATGATGGTGAAGGTGTTCGATATGAAGATCTAAAACCAGTAGTAATGAAACAAGTAATAAAACGTAAAGGTAAAATTGCTGTGAAAAAGGTGAAAAAGCTGTTTACAGCAGGTGAATAATTTGCATGAACTAGGTGTAGTAATTGAAGTTGTTAAAACAGTAGAAAAGGTAGCAGTAGAGCAACAATTAACAAAAATTGATACTGTAATCCTGCAGATTGGAGAATTGTCTTCTATGATTCCAAGGTATGTAGAACAATGTTATCCAGCAGCTGTTGATGGTACTATTTTAGAAGGAACAAATCTCAAGATTGAAGTATTGCCAGGAAATGCATTATGTAAAGAATGCAATAAGGTTTTTAACCTAATACAAAATAACAGTAAATGTCCTCATTGTGGAAGTAATGATTTTGAAATAATAAGTGGACGAGAATTCTTTATTAAAGAGATTGTGGCTTACTAAAGTAGAAGTAATTTTTCAAAATAATAATGTTTAATAAAAAGGTTGTAAGATGAAAGGAAAATTTAAATCCTTCATTTTACAACCTTTTATAATGTGTTTGTATGAATCTTTATGTGCAGAATTAGAGATTAACTCAAAGCGATTGGATAGAAATATCCCCTATAGAGGAATAGATACCTATAGGGGATCATTATGATATTATTTTTTATTGTAATGTATATAATACAAATGCACTCTTATCACTATTTAAAGCAAGATATCCATTTGTACCTTCTGCAATTTTAGTACCTGCAGTTAAAGAACCCCATATGTTGCTAAGTCCGTTATTAGTATTAGAAGCAATTTCTACAGGACTTTGAGTAGATGAGTAATTAAGTACATAAGTATCATTAATTGTAATTTTCGTAAGCGTAGCTTTTATTGAACTGTTTGCAATTGTTGTAAAGAACCCCATATTTACCATGCCTTGCGCATTATTTGGATTGACTGTAATAGAATAATTCCCATCACCATTTAATACTGTATCTTTAGCTAAATTAGCATAATCTGAGGTAGTACATGTAAAACTTAAACTTGTTTCATTTGTTATGCCTGTAACGTTAAATTCGTATTTAATAGAGGAGATTGGTGTAGCAGTAGCGGATTTAGTAGTGTCTGTACAATAAAATACAAATGCACTTTTATCATTATTTAAAGCAAGATATCCATTTGTTCCTTCTGCTAATTTATCACCAGCAGCTAAACCACTCCATATATTTTTAAGTCCGTTATCATACTTTGTTCCAACCTTTAAAGTTGCTGCATAATCTAGCACATAAGAATTGTTTATTGTCACCTTAGATAAGGTAGCAGTAATGGCACTACCGGATACAGTTTCAAAATATCCCATATTCACCATGCCTTTGACATTGCTTGGGTTAACAGTTATAGAATAATTACCATCACTGTTTAATGCGATATCTTTGGACAAGTCAGTATAATCAGAAGTAGAGCACTTAAAAATTAAGCTTGTTTCATTAGTTACTCCTGATATTGCAAAATCATACTTGATAGACGAGATTGGAGTTGCAGTACCAGTAGGTTCAGTTGGTGTTACTGGAGGAGTTGGTACATCACTAGATCCTGCTACGATATCAGAAGTAGTAAAGGTAACTTCAATCGTATTTATATCTTGATAAGTACCAGTAAATGAATAGGAACCAGTACTACCGATTGTAGCTTCTTGTATCTTCTGAGCATTGGTAGCCCATTGATTTAAAATTGTAAAATCTAGTTGTCCTTTGTTATTAACCGCTTCTTCTGGAGCTGTTTGAGTTACCGTGCTGTTATCACTATTGAATTTCACAGAGTCAATTTTTATTTTAACATTTTTGAAAAGCGTAGTATCCGCATTACCACTCTGTACTTGCATATCTTTTAAATATAGAGAACCAATATTGGATAATAACTCCTTGGAACCAGTTAAGGAAAGCGTATAAGTACCACCTTCTGGAGCTAAAGTTACGCTCGCCGGACTCTTGATCGTGCTCCAACCCTTAGTTTCAAGAGCATATAGTCCAACTTTTACTTTTGTTGTTGGTTTTACATTAATCGTACAATATGTGGAATGTCCATTAACAGTTGCTGTAATAGTTGCTGTACCCAGGGCATAAGCTCTTACTACACCAGTATCTGATACGGTTGCGATTGTTTCATCACTTGAGGTCCATTGTACAATGTCTGTTGAATTAGCAGGAGTTATTGTCGTATGTAATGAAACTGGATCATCACCTACAGACATTGTGATATCAGTTTGGTCTAAAGTGATACTAGTTGCAGTACCTGCTGTAGAGTTGCCATTCATGGTATCCATGATAGCTTTAATGATTTCTGGTTGCGTAACTGCAGCTGTAGTACGGTCAAATAATCCAAAGCCATACTTACCATTATAACCATTATCCCATACAACAGGAATACATCCGTACTTCATACTGTTTTCAACAACTTTTTTAGCAAAGTATGCTCTATAGTAAGTATTGTTTGAATCAAAGGAAGTTTTATCAATGGAACCATATTCACCAATGATAACTGGATATCCTTTTGATGTAAATTTATCGTATAAGGATTTAAATTGGGCAGCCATTACACTTTGACCTGTGTGAGTGGAGGTTTTATTTATATCTGTTGCAGATTCACCCCATTGAGTGATTTCTCCAGTTTCGCCACCACAGAAGTCCCATGGTTCATAGTAATGAACAGATATCATGACTCTTTTCTCACCAGCTGGAACTTTATTTGATAAATAAGTATCAGTTGGAAGTTCAAATCCATAGTCACCTACGGTATATTTCACATTAGTATTCCAACCAGGAATTAAAACCCATCTCATACTGTTGTTTCCGCCACTTTGACGAATAGTATCTAAGAAGATTTGATTGTATTTGTTTATGTTCTTATAGTGTTCAAAATCTGGATCATTATAAGTATTATCAAACTCTTCATTCATAGATTCGAATATTAAGTGTTCATCATAATCTTTAAATTTGGTTGCGATTTGTTGCCATACAACCTTATATTTTGTTTGGATAGCTTCTTGATTGTCTTCGCCACAGTATAACCAGCCACCAACTACGGAGTAGTAGCCATCGCCATGGACGTTGATAATAGCATATAATCCATTATCCATACAATAATCAACAATTTGTTGTACTCTGTTTAACCATGCCTCATTAATTTTATAGTCTGGTCCTGGTCCGATTAAGTCGCAGTAAGAGACAGGAATTCTGATAGACTTGAATCCAGCATTTTTAACTGCTTTAATCAAGGATTCACTAATTACTGGGTTTCCCCAATTGGTTTCGTTAGGAATTCGATCTACAACGGATTCTAATTGGTTTCCTAGATTCCAACCTGCACCCATAGAAGATACAATTTGTGATTGATTTAAATCATTAAATACTGTATCTCTTGTATTAGAAGGTGCGGTATATGTAGGTGATGAAGAGGTATCAGTTCCAGAAAGTGAGATTTCTGTCGAATTACTTCCAGAACCAATGATTACCTTTATTGTTATTGTTCCAACAATAGTAGGTACAGCATCTTTTGTTGTTGCTTGTACTGTTGTGTTTTCAGAACCAGCAAAAAGAGTAAGGGCAAACTTAGTAGTACAATGTATTTTTAATGGAATACTTGCTTGAAGTGTAACATTTGGTGCAGTAATCTCTACTGGTAAGGCGTTTTTTGAAGAACCTGTAAGTATGATATTTGCTCCAGATGCTGTATTTAATGATGATATGATACCATTATTCTGTATTTTTAATTTTGCATTTTCTGTTAATAATTCAATAGAAACTGTTGAACTAGAGCTAACTACAATTCTTGAATCAAGATCATAAACACGAATCTTATTGTGGGACGCGTTTTCATTCCATGTATCTGATTTAATCTGTTTAATTTCAATGCTAGAAAATATACCATTGTTGGTGATGTCTGAATTCGGAGCATCAACGATAAGTTTTTTGCTGCTATAATCACCAGTTGGAATTACAAAGTTAAGTGTTTCTGTTGTATTAATTGTGATTATGGATACTCTGCTTCTAAGTAAAGAATCTAATTCCTTTTGAGTACTTGCAGTAGCAGACTTAGCAGCTTGTGTAACTGTAACCTTACAAGTTAGTTGATAACTACTCTTTGGTGTTTTTACTGTACATGTTATAATTGTGCTTCCTTTTGCTACGCCTGTAACAACTCCCCTTTGTGTTACGATAGCTATTTTTTTATTACTAGTTGTCCACTTATATGAAGAATTTTTCATTTTATTATTAACATTTAGAGCATATTTCTCCCCAGCTAAAATGCTAATCTTGGTGTGGTTGAGTGTTGGTTTAGTAGCTGCTTTAGATGTAGTGTGTGGTGTTACCACCATAGAAGATAATACTAGTGCAACAACTAAAATCAACGAAAGCAAAGAACGGTATAACTGATTGCTTTTTCTTTTCATTACATTTTCTCTCCTTTGTTATAAGTTATTAGTTAAATGATAATAAATTACCATTTTTATCTAGTTAGTTTAATGTATAAACTAATTAAATATAAACTTATTATATAGAATTTAGTGGAAAAGTCAATAAATATTGTTAAATATTATAAAAATAAAGATAATGAAAATAATAAATATGTATAATATTAACAAAACGTAATGCAAAAATATAACAAATTAATTAAATGTATACAAATATGAATGATTTAAATTAAAGGATATTTAAAAAGTTAACATATTTATTTATATAAAGTAATTGCTAATCTAAACGTAATATAGTATTTTTAAAATCAAAAACAGCTTTCTATAAAGAATATTTAGAAAGCTGTTTTATGATGAAATATTATATTTTAATGGTGCAAGCGCAATCTTTTATTTACTTTCTCTGGCATCTTCTTTGGTTTCGTGTACGGTACCATGAGGGTGTTGTGGTGGAGCATAAATAGAATATAATTTGAGTGGTATATCACCAGTGTTCGTTAAGTTATGCCATACACCTGCTGGTACAATAAATGCATCATCATCAGATACTTTTCTCATAAATGTCAATCGATCTTTTTGATTTCCCATCTGGACAATGCCTTCTCCTTCTTCAATTCGTATGAATTGTTCCGTCTTTGGATGAATCTCTAATCCGATATCATCTCCAACGTCAATGCTCATTAATGTTACTTGGAGATGGTTGCCAGTCCATAGAGCAGTTCGAAAAGTATCATTTTGTTTAGAAGCTTCATTAATATTTATTACAAGCGCGTCTGGGCCATAATCCATTAATTCCATATTTTCATTTTCATCATCTTGGGAGGTTTGATTCCTTTTATTTTGATCCATTTCATAAGGTGATAAATAGTGATTGGAATTATCTGAATCGTATCCAGAATTATTGCCATAGGATAAATAAGCTGTATCATAACTATAATTATTAGGATTATACATAGAAGGATCAAAGCTATATGGAGGTGTAGAACGTCTATAATCATTTTTCATAGTGTTTATTCCTTTCAGAGTCTTACACAACTATAATATGATTTGGTATCTTTTTATGTGATTTGTTTAGAATTTTTTATATAAATAGCTAATGACATAAGTGAGATTAAAAAACGCTCAATCAGACATTGTGTCCACATGAGCGTTGTAATTATAATTTTGTAAAGTGATTTGATGATAAACTAGTATATATTGTACTTTAGGTACTTTGTTTACTATTTCGTCTGTTCAAATATATCTTGAATCAAGCGTTCATAATTTTCCTTTTGTGTATGTTCATTATTCTTATAGATATTGCTAGAAGTAATGATATTGTTAAGTGTTATAGCATCTAATGAATTCATTTGTTGATACTTATTGTGATCATATAAATATCTAAGTATTTTACCTATTTCTAAAAGACTCTCGTAATGTGTACCATTTGAGAATCCATGGACTTTTGTGGAATTTTTATTATATTGAATAAAGAATAGGGATTTAGCGAGCCAGCCTTTATTTGCACTGCCCATATTTGTGGTCTTGGATAAGACATAATTCAGGTATTCTGTAAACTCAGTAAAACCACCGGTATGGGTTTTGATTCCTACGATAGGATACCAGAGCCCTTCTATTTTACCATCATAAGTACCTGAGGAACGGTAAAAAGCTAAAGTTACTTTTTCAAAGCCATCAGAATATCTTACTTTTACATCGATTAAACCGATTACGCGAAAATGTTTTGTAGTATACAAATTAACTCGTAGACTTTTAGGATAGATTTTTAGTATTTGAATGGAGTTTGGCATTGAGGATACCTCCTTTGATGTTATATTATACTATTTAGGAATAAACCATGTGACTACAAGGTTGCCCTAATAATCACATGGTTTATCTTTCTTAGATTGTATTTTTAATTAGAGTTAATTGTCTTTTAATTTCATCTAGGTTATGATAATGACCTTCGATGCCCATAAGTTTTTTGAGAAATTTTCTTTCAGCCATATTCAGATCAAGCTCTTCAAACCAAGGCCTTTCAACTGAATTGGTTTCTGTAAAAGAAGAGTAATGTAAATGGATTAGGAAATCAGCTAGATACCAGTAATCCATCTCCTTTACATATTTCTTGTTATCGATATATCTAGCTAAACCAAAATCGATGAGAGCCAAGTCATTATTTTCTCGAACAATAACATTGGGAAGTCTGATATCGCGGTGGACAATATTTTGACTTTGTAAGATCTCAATGAATTCTAAAAGTTGACTTGCAATATGGTATATTTCGGTTTTACTAAAATGGTACCCTCTTCTGACGATATCTTCAAATACAATTCCATTCATATATTCTAGGATATAGCCTTCTCTATACTTGTCGTGAAAAGTTGCTATAAATTTAGGAAATTGGGGATAGTTTAGGTTTCTTAAGATTTGTTCTTCATAAAATAATTTTTGTCTAGTTTCTTCCAGCATATCATTCTTAAGTTGTTTTATAACACATTTTTCTTTCTTATCATTGATAGCCAAGTAAACAATACCATATCTTCCTTCACCAAGTATTTTAAGTATAGAATATCCATGAATGATTTCTCTTAACTTATAATACTGATCCATATCCTAATCTCCAAAGCAAATATTTATAGTAATCTATTGCAGTCAAAATGACTAGCAAGAAGATTTACTATAACATTTACTATAAGATTGGCTATATGATTTGCTGTGAGAACTATCTGATTTCTTCTTTTGACAATGCTCAGGACGAGAAGGTTCACTATAGTAGTGGCTATAGGATCTGCTGTGGGAAGTATCTGATTTGCTATTTGAATAGCTGTTAGAGTAACTGTTAGAGTAGCTGTTTGACTTGCTATTTGAGTAACTGTTGGAGTAGCTGTTAGAGTAACTATTTGAGTCACTATGTGATTTACTATTTGAGTAACTGTTGGAATAGCTGTTAGAAAAACTATTTGAATTACTGTTAGAGTTACTGTTGGAATAGCTGTTAGAGTAACTATTTGAATTACTGTTAGAGTTACTGTTTGAGTAACTATTAGAATAACTATTTGAGTTGCTCTTTGAGCTAGTAGCGCTATTTGAAATAGTTGAAATGCTAGAAATAGAACTTAATTTGTAATAATTATGACCTTTATGAGACATATAACCCATACAAAACACCTCACTATGATTTTTTAAGCATAATTTATTTAAATAATTTATACTTAGTATATAATATGACAAATTTCGACATATGTTACTGCTTATTGATAAAAATGTAAGATGAATCTCTGAAAACCTAAAGAAAACTTTATGTTTTTCATGGAACTCTCTTTATATTCGACATTTATAATGGGTGCAGAGTAAAGCATCCATGAGCATGCTTTTACAAAATTGATTTATCGGGAGGAGTCAGGAAGTATGCTGAATTTTTTAATACAGTTTTTGAAAAGTCCAAGGAGTATTGGTGCGATTGCACCAAGTGGAAAATTCCTTGCAAGAAAGATGATGGAGCCAATAAGATTTGATAACGCAAAAGGTATAGTTGAATTTGGGCCAGGAACAGGTTCCTTTACAAGAGAAATCGTCAGACAGAAAAGTAGGGACTCTGTATTGATTTTAATAGAAAATAATCGATTTTTTTGTCAACAACTAAAAGAAAAGTATAAAAATTGTCAGGGAGTGTATGTTATTTACGGAAATGCGGAAAATGTAAATGAGTATCTAAAAAAATATGGGTTCGATACAGCAGATTATATTATTTCGGGTTTGCCTTTTACATCGCTACCAGTAAAGGTTTCGGAGAACATTCTAACATCTACTCAAAAAGCGATAGGAAAGAACGGCCAGTTTATAACCTTTCAATATAGCTTGGCTAAAAAGAAGTTTTTTAAATGCTATTTTAACATAACAGAGTGCCTTTTTGAACTACGTAATCTTCCACCAGCATATGTGCTTGTCATGAAGTCAAGCCTTGATAAAGAAGGGATTTAAGTAATTTATGAGATTAATATATTTTATATGTTGTATATGCCGTCCAATCTGCATACCTATACCAGAGGCGTTATTGGTATTGTGGGGCAATCAGTATATGAACACCAATGTTTCATTTGTTGTTGGCGTAATGGGTTCTGTAATTGGTATAACATTGATGTATATGATATCTACACGAGCATCCAATTGGATCATTCAAAAGTTTAAATGTGAAAAAAGCTTAAATTCATTTTATGAATTAATAGAAAATTATGAGATAAAGATTATTGGGATTTTATTTATTATACCTATATTTCCCGATGCAATCATTAGCATTGGTGCTTCTTTAATGAAAATTAAATTGTCATGGTTCGTGATAATTGCTATAATATCAAAAATAATTTCAATAGGAATGATTGTGTATGCGAAGCAGATTGGCCAGATCGTTTCTATGGGGAGATGGCAGATTATCCTTATTGAGTTATTTATAGTTAATATCATTTCATGTTTATTCAAGCTATGTAATAGGAGTAAAGGGAAGGCGAGGTAAGATATGTTAGATGATTACATTCTGATTGTGGATGATGACAGAGATATTCGTAATTTACTTGGTATTTATCTGGAAAATGAGGGGTATAAATTTATCAAATGTGATAATGCAAACACAGCATTAGAAGTACTCAAAGAGTATAGAGTAGCACTTATATTATTGGATGTTATGATGCCTGGAATGGACGGGATTGAAGCATGCATGAGAATAAGACAAAGTGGGAAGATGCCAATTATTTTTATGTCAGCAAAAGTAGAAGATATGGATATTGTTCAGGGTCTCATGGCAGGAGGAGATGACTATATTACAAAACCTTTTAATCCTATACAACTAATTTCAAGGGTGAAAGCACAGTTAAGGAGATATAAGCAGTACAATGGGAATGATTTCTCAGAGAATATGTTACAGTATGAAGATTTAATTCTAAATACGAATACGAAACAAACATGGGTGAATGGCAAAGAAATCAGACTTACATCGAAGGAATATGAGATTTTGGAGTTATTATTAAGAAATAAAGGAAATGTTCTTTCGATTCCTCAAATATACGAAAACGTATGGAGAGAGGAATTTTGTCATTCTGAAAATACAGTGATGATGCATATTGCGAATCTTAGAAATAAACTTAAAAATGATGAAGAAAGCGATAGCTATATTAAGAACGTATGGGGACGAGGTTATAAAATATGAGAATAAAGAATCCGATTAATGTAATAGGTGGCTGTATTGTAGGCTTTATTATAGGGAGTCTATTACTTACTGAGGGCAATTTTATCGCTGGGTATATGATTAATTCGAATATTCTTTGGTTATCGAAGCTCATTCATACACTTTCTATTGGTATTGCAATTGTGGCATTTATATTCATTTTAAAACGATTTATTTGTATAAAAAGTCAAAAACTTATTGTGTATTATTTATTATCTATTCTGATTTCAGCGGCAGCGGTTGTGGCTTCGCTTTATCTGTTTTTCATGGTAGCAGCCAAATGGATACAGGCTGCTGCATTATCTGATTTCTTTCAAAGTAAATTGGGAATTTTTCTTGGATATAATAGTTTCTTTATCTTCTTTATTTTTCTTATTGCCATATTTGCTGGTGTTTTTTCGTTCCTTACAAAACGAAAGGTAAAATATATTCAATATATATCACAGGAAGTCAAAAAAATTGAAAAAGAAGGATTTGGAAGGACCATTAAAGTAATTGGTAATGATGAACTTGCTGACCTTTGCGTCAGCATTAATCATATGTCAGAAGAATTGCTCGAAAAAGAAAAGCATGAAAAGGAATTAGAAGAAAAGAAGAATGAGTTGATTACTAATGTCTCCCATGATTTACGAAGTCCTTTAACATCTATAATGGGATATGTGAATCTTATGAAGAAAGATGGAATAGAGGATTCAGAAAAATTCCATGAATATATTGCTGTAGTAGATCGAAGATTGCAGGGACTAAATGTACTAATTAATGAATTATTTGAATTAACAAAACTGAATGGCGTTGATGTAAAGTTAGACTATGAAAATATTGATATCATTGCAATGCTAAACCATTTAACGGATGAAAATGCAATTTTATATCAACAGCATGGATTAATATTGGAGAAGAAAATTGAACAAGCAGAGTATTATATGGATCTGGATTCAGAAAAAATAGCACGTGCGATACAAAATCTTTTTGATAATGCTAGAAAATATGCGAAAGAGAATACAAGAATAACGATAGATACCTCTGTTAAGAAAAACATATTATATATCAAAATGACGAATCAGGTAAAAGATAAGAATATAATTCAGGTTGAAAATCTGTTTGAGCGATTTTACAAGGGAGATCTATCACGGAGTGATACAGAAAGTTCAGGTTTGGGATTGGCAATTGTAAATAGAATTGTAGAATTACATGGTGGAGTTATTTCAGCCAATATGGTAGATGACTTTATTACTTTTGAGATTCGATTCGAGCTGTAATGGCGTACAAAGAATATTGTAAATATTATTCAATGAATAATGTTAGAGATATAGAAGAGTAAAAGTGCTATGAAGTAATAAATAATAAAATAAAAATAAAATTAGCACTCACGTCTTGACAGTGCTAATAATTTGTTATATAACATATATAACAGAACGAGATGAAAGTTATATGAGTCCTGTTCAAGAAACTATTAAATAAATTTATTGTATAGGAGGAATTGTTATGTTGATGCCAAGCATTTTTAATGATCACTTTGTAGAAAATTTATTTGATGACATGTTCACCACGCCATTTATGAATGGAAAATCACCTTTTGGGAAAGTCGGTATGAATACAGATGTCCAAGAATTTGGTGACAGATATCAATTAGATATTGAGCTCCCTGGATATGAGAAAGAGGATATTCAAGCAGAATTAAAAGATGGATATCTCACCATAAAGGCAAGCCATTCAGGCAAGGTGGAACAAAATGATAACAAAGGAAACTTTATTCGAAGAGAACGATACATGGGACAGAGTCAAAGAAGCTTCTATGTCGGAAAGAATATGAAACAAGAGGATATTAAAGCAAGTTTTGAAAATGGAGTCCTTAAGCTAATCGTTCCAAAGAGAGCAGAATTGCCAGCGGAAGAAAAGCAATATATTCGAATTGAAGGATAAATATATAATGCCCGACAAATGACCTACTTTCGAGGTAGTCTAGGCGATTTGTACAAAACAGAAAAACTCATGCTTCATTGAATATGTATAAGAAGTTCTAGTTCTCAGATCATAGTGTGAAAAAAGAAAATTTTCACACCCCTTGATTGTTACATCGCCATAGGCGATAGAGGGGAGCTTTTGTGTAAAACATATGCTAGGACAGATAACTCGCTTCGCTCAGACAGATCTGTCCTAGCATATAACACGAAATGATTCGAGAACAAGATCTTCTAATACATATTCAAAGGCGCATTAGCTTTTCTGTTTTGTACAAATCACCAGGCTAGATTTTGAAACAGGTCATATGTCGGACAACTTATAGAATGAAAGAAATAAAATCAGAAGGAGTGAACTCAAGGAAACTATGAGTCACTCTTTCTGATTATTACTTATTATGCATATATTAATAGACTAATGAAAGGCATAGGACGGAATATTGATAGAAAATGAGATTGTAGTAATGAATTTTTCAGGTGTGTATGAGAGTGAAGAATTTTATAAACATATAGATACTAAGTGGATTGATTGCAGGAATATAAGGGGAACATATGGATATAGTGATGTAGAAGCAATAATGAAATTAAAGACAGTAATTACTCCTTATTCGCCAGAAGGAATTCATTTTATTGATTCAGGAAATTACCATTATGTAAGTAAGTTATGGACGGATAAGATTACATATCCTTTTTCTCTCATAGTATTCGATCATCATCCGGATATGCAACCGTCTCTATTTGAGAATCTTATGTCTTGTGGATGTTGGGTGAAAAGTGCACTAGATACTAATCCATATTTAAAAAAAGTGATATTAATGGGAGTAGACGATGGACTTTTAGATATCGTAGATGATAAATATAAAGACCGAGTTATTGTACATAGTGAAAAGGATTTAGAAAATGAAGAAGCCTGGGTGGAGATATCCGAAGGACATCTAAATGAGCCTATTTATATCTCTATAGATAAGGATGTGTTGAATGAGGAAGCAGCTGTAACGGATTGGAATCAAGGAAATCTTACATTAGATGAATTAGAATTATTACTTGATATTATAATGGAAAAAGAAAATGTGATAGGAGTAGATATATGCGGAGAATGTCCTAATACCTTAAGAAAAGCTATTAATTTTCAAAGTAGAAGAATTAATGATAGGACAAATGCAGAATTGATGCAGATCTTATTCGATTTATTTAATAGAAAGAAGAAAAGAATGCTAATGGAATGTTAATTAGCAAAATTATTGGAACTTCGCAACCACCTAGATTATATTCGAGGGTCGAAAGCCTTTCTCAATTTGAATTGTGTATATTGATGTATAATTATTAATTTTGGCGTAGTCCGGCCGAAAGTTTCGTTTATATTTTGTTTTGTAAACTTTTTGAGGGTAAGGTAGCCCAAATTCATAATTATACAGCGATATACACTCAATACACTAAAATAAGGCTTTTGATTCTTGAATTATGTATTTAAAATTCTATTTTTTTCGCATAAAGATACATGTTGCAATGATCCCAACAATTGATATTACCATCAATGCTAATCCACCATATAAAAAGGCAATTCCGCTACTACTAGAAGCAATGCATAGGAACATACCAAATACGATTCCGAAGATACCTATTTTGATATAATTCTTTTTATCATGATGTTCTATACCTTCTCTAACTTCTTGTACGAAAGCTTGCTCTTGTCCAATGGAGTTTTCTTCCACTACAATATCATTACCATTTGCGTAGTGCTTAATTTGTTCCATTGCATTTAAAAAAGGATAAAATTTATTTTTATCAGAAGTCATTACCGTTTTAATACGTTTTCCATTTACATCATTGATATCCACTCCGATGTCAGTTCCGAGACCATTCTGGGTAAAGTAATGAACATCAAATTCACCAAGATTATCGCCACGTAGAATGCGTACAAGTGGTCCACTTGTATATATACTATAGAACAGTACGAAAGTTTTACCTACGCGTATGTTACTATTGTCGATAATGTATTCTCCGAAAGCTGGATTAGAGATATCTTGATCAAATGTATCAAAGGTTTCGTCTGCTTTTAGGTTTTTCTGTATTTCTTGCAAGCATTTGTTGATTTCTTTTTCTTTTATTGGGCTGTTTAGTCTTAGATATTTTATGAAAAATATCAGTGCCATCAGTGCCATAATACCGGATAACATATTTCCTACAAAAGCAGCTCTTTTATCTAAGGATGGTATTCCAAAGTAAGCCACAACTGCAACTACAATTAATACAATTACATTAATAAGTGTTCTTTTAGAGGTAGAAGATTTAAATTTATTATTTTCTTCTAAAATAGTGTCTAAATATCTTGATCTGTTCATTTTATACCCTTACCTTTCTGTTTTGATGGCCATTTCTACATGATAGGCCAAAAGCAGTCATTATAACCCCTTTTCTTCCACTTTTTAGTATATATAATGTGCAAAAAATGTCAAGCATGAATCTAACTTAGTAAATCCGTTAAAGGTATAAATAAAATTAGCACGAATCACATGTATATTACAATGTATTCCTATTTTGCCCTAAAATGTGAAAAGTGTGTGAGTATTCTGTGAACTGTATAATAATACAAAATGATATACCGATAATCAATTCAGGAGATTAGATAGAGAAATATTAAACCATCATGATAACAAGTGATTGCTTAAGAAGAGGGAGTAATAAATTAACATGAATAACATTCCACTCTCGATAATTCACAAGCTATACATAAGATATTCACATTATAATCACAAGGTAAATATATCATTGATGTAGATATTATCTTTCTAGGACAAGGAAGTCAAAAAAATATAAAAATATAAAATAGAAAAGGAGACGAATTATGATTCAATCAATTAATTCCAATTCAAGTTATTTGACTCTGCATTCAAATAACAAACTACTTAAAAAGTTGGCTGAGGAATCAAATACTCAGACAAAAGTTACTTCCTTGGACGAAACAGCATTAAACGGGACAGAATCAGAGGATAGTAATAATGTCACAAGTACTGGTAAAGCTACTTTATCCATGGGAGACCTAATGGGGATGTTACATCATTATATGAAACCAAAGATGGCTGCATCAACATCTAGTGATGAAGATACAGAGGCAGCGGACGATACTTCTACGACAGAAGAAACTGAGGCTACTTTACTTGATCAATCACAAGAGACTGGAAAAAGTCAAACTACAACAAATAGTACTTTAGGTAGTATTGATGCTGATGGAGATGGTACAATATCCGAAGATGAATACAACAAATTGATTTCACAATTGGGAATTAAGGATGCGCTTAGTGCCAAAGACTTCTTTTCAGAGTTTGATACCGATGGAGATGGAGAAATTACATCTACAGAAATGGATGCTAAGAGACCTATGGGACCTCCTCCACAAAAACTAGAAACACAAGTTAGCAATATAGATACTGATGGAGATGGTACTATATCCACCGATGAATATGAGTCATTATTATCACAACTTAATGTAAGCAATGCTCTTAGTTCTGAGGATTTTTTCAAAGAATACGATACCAATTCAGATGGAGAGATTAGTTTGGATGAAATCGAATCGGCACAAAGTAATTTGAATCAAAATCAATCTAAAAACTATGGAAAGTTAGCAGCAAATACATTAAATGCATACGAGAATAATTATGAGTATACATTTGGTTCAGAAAGTACCAACACAAGCAATATCGCATAAGGTAATCTTAAATTAATAAAAAAATATTTCATAATTAAATATAGTTAGAAAATAAAAAGGACTGATTCTAGTGTAAATAGAATTCAGTCCTTTTTTCAAATACGCTAAAGTACTATTATTAACTGGTTAGTGTGTTAAAAGTCATTCTCAACATAAACTGTGTATATTGATGTATAATTATCAATTTTGGCGTAGTCCGGCTGAAAGTAACGCTTATATTTTGTCAAGACTCAAAGGAAAAATAGGAACGTGAGTGAGTATTTTTCCTTGTTATGAGGCTTGTAAAAAATATGTTACTTGAAGGAAAGGTAGCAAAAATTAATAATTATACAGCGATATACACTCAGTAAACTAAAATAAGGCTTTTGACCCTCGAATTATAATTACTAATTTAATTAATTATTCTGATAGACTTGTTAAAGATACTTCTTGCATATTTTTTGGTTGGTCGATTGGATATACAGTTGCAGTGCCTTTTTCATCATTTATACTATTGATATAAATAGGTGCGCCATTATAAGTAACATTTATCATACCAGTAGAGGAGATGATTTCATGTGCACGTTCTTTGTCCATGTTGTTTCCTTCCTTTCATTTTTCATTCTTTATAGTTTTTACTAAATATAATAAAATATTCTGATTTCTGTTAAAGTAATTAAGCTTGTATTATGTAATTAATTTATGATAATATATATCGTGTTAAAATCGACCAAGCAAATGAATGAGAAGTAATAGTTTAAATAAATAAATAAGTTGCTAAATCAGGAGGAATAAGAGTGAAGTGCTTAATATTACAAAATCAAGAAATAACAGAAGAGGAATGTAAGACTATTATTGGTGAAACTTATAAAGATAAGAATGGCAGAGAATTACCCAAAAAGGTGAAAAGAATTATAGGCTGGAAAGGGATATGCAAATCTTGTAGGAATCATAAAACTCTCTAATATTAGCATAAACATTAGAGTTGAGACTATATTTATAAAATATTTAAGATTAATAAAAAAGAATCATTCAAGGTCAGATGAAGCGCTCTCATGCCTTCCAAATAAGAACGTTTCCGTCTGACTGTGTTATGAATGATTCTTTTTTGTGTAATTTTATTCAAACTTTGCAGTTTAAAAATCTATATAATAATTGATAAATTGAGACGAAATAGTATATTAATTCTCTTTCTTCTTCATATCTCGTAACATATGATGAAGAATCGAAATTATAAATGCAGCGATGAGTGAATTCATGAAACCGCCCATCTGGACACCAGATACAAAGGCATCGGATATCATAATCGTCCAGGCATTTATAACAAAGGTAAATAACCCTAACGTTAGGATACTAATTGGGAAGGTTAATAGCAATAGGAGTGGCTTAATTAAGAGATTTACAAGGAGTAAAACGAAGCCCATTCCTAATAAAGCAGCAGTGCTATCGATATGAATAGTATCAATCACCTGAGATAATAGGTATATAGTTATAATAATTGAGATATATTTTAGAAAAAGTTTTGTCATGTTAATTACCATGCCTTTCATTATTGGATATAATTTATCTAATTTTGATTGATACTTTTACCTTATCAACTTCAACATCAACAAGATTATAAGGTCCTTCTTCGGTTAACGAATCAATTAATTTGGCTGTCATTTGTAAAAGCTCTTTACCCACGAGCAAATTAACCGAAGATGTATGAGATCTTATAGCTTGGTTTCTAGTGAAGAAACATAATAATTTGATTAAGTCTAAGGTTCCATCCAATAATTCCTCAAGCATATACATGGGTATAGGAATGTTAAATCTAATGGTTCTGGCTTTTTCTACATGAACTTTTAACCATATGATGTGGAAGCCTCTAATCGACATAGATTTTAACCTTAACCATTGTATTATGTTCATCATCCCAAGCTTCAACATCTACGATATTTGGGTCATCTAAGGTACCACTTAGAATGTCTTCAATAATCTTACCAAAATCAATACTTGTTAAGTCAACGCCTTTTGCTTCCATCTCTTTACGTGCATCGTTAGGGATGACAGTAATAATTTTACCTGTCATTTCTCCGATTGTTGTAAGAAGACGAATTGGAACGTTAACATTAACATTTACACTATTGTTGTCAGCGGTAACTTTAATTTTTAGGTATTTATAGCTGCGTTTATTAGAATGTTGTATTACTTCTATACTATGCACTGGTTCAATTTCTTTAGAACCTTTTAGAGCCTCTAAAAGCTCCATTCCTTCTGCAGCAGTAATTTGCCCATTTTGAATCATCTCTAAAATTTTAAGTTGTTCGTTCATATTCTAACCATCCTTTCTTATTATAAAACACATTAATGATGGGGGTTAAAGCCTTTTGCCCTCAACGTCTATTTCAACTAGCTATAGATTTTTGATTTTTTCCGTTGCTTCCTTGGCAGTAATTTCACCTTTGGATAATTGTTCAAGAATGTCATTTTTTACTGCCTCTTTTTGTTCCTTTTCCTTGATAAGTTCTTTGGTAGGAACTTCGAATCCAAGATTTCTAATGGCAGAATCTAATTTGCCACGAACTGTTGGGTAAGAGATTCCTAATTCTTTTTCTACGTCCTTAATGTTCCCGCGACATTTGATAAAGACTTTAATGAACTGAAGATCCTCTTCTGGAAGCCGACAGAATTCACAGGGATGAAAATCTCCTTCTATAGAGGTAGAGCATTTTGGACATCCAAGTTTTGTAATGGATAGATTCTCGCCACATACAGGGCATATACCTGGTGCTTTATATTTCATTTGTTTCACCTTCTTAATGTAATATTATGGTTATAATATACATCTGATAATTGAATATGTCAATAGCTAAATTAATAAAATTAATATTAGTATTAATTTTATTAATTTCAAGGTTAATTTTATTGAATTGTTAAATAACATTCCTTAATAAAGTATATAAATGAAATAAAGAAAATTGATTAATAAATCATGGATTAGTTATATATAGAAGCATAAAAAGTTAAATATAATAAATCATATGTGTTATCTAGATAAAGAAGTTTTTAAAATGTAGAAGCTTCTATATATAATATTGAATTCGAATCAATAATATGGTTAAAGACTATATAATTAATATTAAATGAATTTTTATACAAAATGGAATAATTAAACATAGTATTTTGATAAAATGTATGTTAGAATTATGGACGAAAAAACATGGATATTGCATTTACTATAGATTGAAATAAGAAAAATACATGTTAAATAAATAGATATATCAGTTAGTAATAACAGTGTAAGAAAATGCATTAAATGTGAATAAATCTTAAAAATAAGGAGGAGAAGATGTGAAAAAAAATAGAAAGTATAGTATTTTCACAATTATTTTAGCCCTGTCATTATTCGTTGGATTTGGATGGAATTCATCCCTTATATCAGCTTCAAACACAGGTGACAAAACTACGAATAATCAGGAAGAAGATGTTTTTCGTGTAGGAATGGAAGCAGGATATCCACCATTTAATTGGACTCAGATGGATAAGAGTAATGGAGCTGTTCCTATTGATGGAACGAAAGAATATGCAGGTGGTTATGATGTTGAGATTGCTAAAATTATTGCAAAATCGTTAGGTAAGAAATTAGTAATTGTAAAAACAGAATGGGATGGACTTGTACCAGCCTTAACATCAGGAAAAATCGACGCCATCATTGCAGGAATGTCACCAACAAAAGAGAGAAAAGAAACCATCGATTTTACTGACATATATTATAAGTCAAACTTAATCATGGTAGTGAAAAATGGTAGCAAATATGAGAATGCTACATCAATAAAAGATTTTAGTGGTGCAAAGATTACCGCACAATTGAATACGTTTCATTATAATGTAATTGATCAAATTAAAGGCGTTAACAAACAGATTGCTATGGATAATTTCACAGCAATGAGAGTAGCACTTCAATCCGGTATGATTGATGGTTATGTTTCTGAAAGACCAGAAGGTGTTAGTGCTTCAAGAGCGAACAAAGATTTTGTTATGGTTGAATTCAAAGATGGATTCAAAACTTCCGAAGAAGATACTGCAGTATCAGTAGGAGTAGCTAAGAATAGTCCATTAACAGGAAAAATAAATGAAGCTTTAGCAGGTGTTTCAGAGAAAGACCGTGAGAAAATCATGGATGATGCAATCACTAATCAGCCAGGAACAGGAAAGACAACAATTTTAACTATCATAAAAGATAATGGCCCTATGTTCCTTCGTGGCGCTGGTATGACATTATTAATATCTATGACAGGTACCGTTTTAGGATTTGCAATTGGTCTCTTGGTTGGATTAGTTCGAACAATACCAACACCATCTAAAAGATCAAAGAAAGTCATTAAGAACATCGTAAATGGTTTACTAGCAGCCTATATTGAGTTCTTCCGTGGAACTCCAATGATAGTACAAGCAATGGTTATTTACTATGGTTCAGCAATTGCTTTTGATATTCAGATGAACCGTTTAGCAGCAGCGATATTTATTGTTTCTATTAACACCGGAGCATACATGTCAGAGATTATTCGTGGTGGTATTGTATCAGTCGATAAAGGACAGTTTGAAGCAGCTCAGGCAGTTGGAATGAACCATTTCCAAACGATGAAAAATGTAATCTTACCTCAGGTAATCCGTAATATTTTACCTGCTACAGGAAATGAGTTTGTAATTAATATAAAGGATACTTCAGTGTTGAACGTTATCTCAGTAACAGAATTATTCTTCCAGACCAAGACGGTTGCGGGAACTAACTTTAACTACTTTAAATCTTTCTTTGTTGCATGTGTATTATATTTTGTAATGACATTTACAGTAACCAGAATCCTTCGTTACATCGAAAGAAAGCTTGATGGACCAGATAACTACATTATGATGGCTAATCAGATGCAAGTAGAAAAGATTCCAAGTCTTGAAGATAAATAAGGAGGGGAGATAGAAATGGAAAATGTAATTGAAATTAAGCATTTAAATAAATCATACGGAACACATGAAGTATTAAAGGATATAGATTTCAACGTTAAAAAAGGTGAAGTAGTCTGTATTATAGGATCATCGGGGTCTGGAAAATCAACGCTTCTAAGATGCATTAATCTATTAGAAAAGCCAAGCGGTGGTATGATTCTATATAATGAAGAAAATATCTTAGATGAGAAACATGATATTAATAAATATCGTACGAAATTAGGAATGGTATTTCAACAGTTTAACCTATTTAATAATCATAACGTGTTAAGTAATTGTATGGTTGGACAAATGGAAGTATTAGGCCGTTCTAAGAAAGAGGCAGAAGAAGTTGCAATGAAATACTTAAAATATGTTGGTATGGACCAATATATTAATGCGAAACCAAAGCAATTATCTGGTGGGCAGAAGCAACGTGTTGCGATTGCAAGAGCACTTTCTATGGAACCAGATGTTATGTTATTTGATGAACCTACTTCTGCGCTAGATCCTGAGATGGTTGGAGAAGTATTAAAGGTTATGAAAGAACTTGCAGAGACTGGAATTACGATGTTGGTGGTAACACATGAGATGGGATTCGCAAGGGAAGTATCCGACCGTGTTGTATTTATGAATCAAGGTGTCATAGCAGAAGAGGGGACACCAGAGCAGATCTTTAATAATCCTACGGGGGAAAGAACGAGAGAGTTCTTAAAGCGTACGTTATAAGAATTAAGTTCCTTAATAGAATAATTACTACTAGAAGAAATCAGTTATTTATTAGAAAGATAAATAACTGATTTTTTTATTGACAGAGAACTATGTTACTTATTAATGAAAGTAAGGAATAGCTTAAGTTCATCAATAGAAATGGAAATTCGAGCTTAAATGTGAAAACAACATACAATCGGCAATAAAACACATAATTCGAGCTTCTTCATATAATATAGTATAGGGAGTTTGAAGTCATTGATCTGTTCAGTGATTTGAGACGAACTAAATATGTATTATTTGGGGAGGTAGTCGTATGGCTGCATATCAAGTTGAAAATCAATGGGGAGGAATTAACGCACCATGGAATACAGGATCAACGTGGATTCTAGGAACAAGAGAGGAACAATATCTCGTTGGCATTAATATTGAATCCAAGGATAATGGCGAGACATTTACAGGAACAGTCACATACAATGGAGAAGGACCAATTGATTTCTTAGCAAAACATAAAAACGCAAATAAGTATGTCGCAAAGGTTCGTTGGGGTGGCGAAGGTGCTCCATGGCATGACGAAGGCATATGGGTAATTGGTGGAAGAAATGTACAACGTGCTGTAGCTTTAAAAGTGAAAGCAAGCGAAGATGGAAAGACCTTACTTGGAACAATAACATATGAAGGCGAAGGACCAATTGAATTTAGAGGAAGCTTTATCCCATCCTATGAAGTGATGAATAAATGGACTCATTGTACATCAGATTGGCATAAAGTTGGAACATGGGTACTAAGTGGAAGGTTAAATCAGAATGTAGTCGCAATGAAAATAAAAGCAACAGATAGATGTGCAAATGTATTAGAAGGTACTATGGTTTATGAAAATGAAGGACCAATTGGATTTAAAGCAGTTCGTATTGTAGGCAATACGTACGAAGTGTATAACCAATGGGGAGGAGAAAAGGCACCATGGCATCGTGGGGGAGACATGATTATTGGTGCTTCTGATGAATATAGAGTTACAAGCTTAAAATTCACTTCTGATGATAAGGGTGGACATTTATATGGTGAGGTAACTTATACTGGATTAAAAGAGAAGTTTGCATTCAAAGCAAAGTTAATAAAACAGATAAAATAATTGATTGGTAGAATTCATAATAAGAACACGATCATAATTACACTGTGATTATGATATATCTACAATAATCAGATAAAAAAGTCCAAGTAAGGTGAGAATGAAGTAATGTTATTCATCATCATTTACTTGGACTTTCATTAGTTTAATAACTAATAAGTGGATTTTATTATATTTTCTACTTCAATTAAATCATCTTGTAGCATTTTTTCAGTAGCAGAAGGAACTGCACCAAAAAATGCATGATTTATTACTTCAATACCTGTAAATCCAAAGATACCTTCGTCCGTTGTTTGCTTCATTGATTTATGCATCCCTGAATGAGTATAAGGTTCATTAGGACTTCCAGAAGTACTGAATAAAAGTCCACGTTTTCCTGTTAGTAATGGTTTTGGGGCACCATCAACATAATCATAAGCAAAGCCACTTGAGAATACGCGGTCGACATATCCCTTTAAGATTGCGGGCATTCCAGTCCACCAGATTGGGTAGACGAAGGAGATGATATCAGCAGTCCGAATAAATTCTTGCTCCGTTCTAATATCTTCTGGTGTTGAGCCATTTTGCAAAGCTTCAAAATCAGATGGCTTTAACACAGGGTCAAAACCAATATCATATAAATCACGAATGGTTACTTCTTCACCTTTTTCTTTTGATACTTTTTCTATGGTATCAACGATACTTTTATTAAAGCTCTTTGGATTTGGATGTGCAAAAACAATTAAATGATTCATTAAATAAGCCTCCTTTATTAAACGTTAAATGTATTGATTAGAGTGTCAAAAGTCTTTTTTAAGTTTACTGAGTGTATATCGCTGTATAATTATGAATTTAGGCTACCTTTCCTTCCAGCAACATATTTTTTACAAGCCTCAGAACAAGCAAAAATACTCACTAAAGTTCCTATTTTCACTTTGAGTCTTGACAAAATATAAACGTTACTTTCAGCCGGACTACGCCAAAATTCATAATTATACATCAATATACACAATTTATCTTGAGAAAGACTTTTGACACTCTTTTCAACGATATCCTTCCTTATTTTAAACAGTTTGGTTTGAAATATTCTAAAATATTAGAAACTCAATATAAAAATAGTTTCCAAAATGCAAGGGCAAACTAGGTAAAACATGACAACCTGACAATAAGATTCTACATGGAAAATAAAAGAAACACATGATAATATGAAATTATATATAGTAAAACCAGTTTTTTGAATAGTTTATAAAAATTAATAGATATGGGGATGGCAGAATGAAAAAAAGTGAAAGAGAACGAGCAGAGGAATTAGTTTCACAAATGACAGTGGAAGAAATGACGGAGCAATTAACGTATGGTGCACCTGCCAATAAAAGGTTGGGGATACCAGCGTATAATTGGTGGAATGAAGGACTCCATGGAGTTGCAAGAGCTGGTATTGCTACGGTATTCCCGCAAGCAATAGGTCTAGCGGCTATGTTCGATGAAACAATGTTGGAGCAGATTGGGGACAGTATTGCAACTGAGGCAAGAGCTAAATATAACATGGCAAAAGAAGAAGGAGATACGGATATTTATAAAGGGCTTACCTTATGGTCACCTAATATTAATATCTTTCGTGACCCAAGATGGGGAAGAGGGCACGAGACGTATGGAGAAGATCCTTATTTGACATCAAGATTAGGCGTTGCATTTATCAAGGGGTTACAAGGAAAAGGTAAGTACTTAAAGGCAGCAGCTTGTGCGAAACATTTTGCGGTACATTCTGGACCTGAGCTATTAAGGCATGAGTTTGATGCTGTAGTATCGCAAAAAGATCTAAATGAAACCTATCTACCTGCTTTTGAAACAGCAGTAAAAGAGGGACAGGTTGAATCTGTAATGGGAGCATATAATAGAGTAAATGGAGAACCTTGTTGTGGAAGTAAGTTCTTGTTAAAAGATACCTTAAGAGGTAAATGGAACTATAAAGGTCATGTTGTCTCGGACTGTTGGGCCTTAGCAGATTTTCATATGAATCATATGGTTACAAAGACACCAGAAGAATCGGCAGCCTTAGCATTAAAAATGGGATGTGACCTAAACTGTGGTTCCACTTATTTGTATCTACAAAAGGCACTAAAGCAAGGTCTTATCACAGAGGAAGAGATTAAGGCAGCAGCAGTGCATTTATTCACGACACGTATGAGACTTGGAATGTTTGATTCAGACTGCGAATATGATGCTATTTCTTATGAAAAGGTTCATTGTAAGGAACATCTAGAGTTAGCGAAGAATGCAGCAGAAAAATCCATAGTGTTACTAAAGAATGATGGAATACTACCTTTAAAGAAACAAGAATTAAAAACAATAGCAGTCATTGGTCCAAATGCATATACTGAGAAAGCATTGTATGGCAATTATAATGGTGATTCCGATCAGTGGATTACAAATCTAGATGGAATAAGAACAGAAGTAGGCGAATCTATTCGTGTATTCTATTCAAAAGGCGCAGATATCGTTAAAGAAAAGGATGACTCTCTATGCCAACCAGGTAGACTTCATTCAGAAGCAATTGGAATTGCCAAAAGAAGTGATCTAATCATTCTATGTGTAGGGTTAGATGGAACGCTAGAAGGAGAAGCCTGTGATCCTAGCAATCCAGATGACGCAGGGGATAAACAGAATCTATTGTTACCAGTAGCTCAAAGACTATTATGTGATAAATTATATGAACTTGGTAAACCAATCATCCTTGTTATAAACAGTGGAAGTTCTTTGGATCTAAGCAAGTATGAAGAGAAAAGTTCTGCAATCATACAGAGTTGGTATAGTGGAGAAAGAGGAGGAGAGGCCCTCGCCAATATTTTATTTGGAAAGTGTAATCCATCAGCTCGTCTTCCAATTACATTTTATTATAATAATCAGCTTATACCTGACTTTGAAGATTATAGTATGCAGAATAGAACATATAGATATATTGAGGAGAAGCCTTGGTATCCATTTGGATATGGTCTGTCTTATAGCAAGTTTGAATATTCAGGACTTGAGTTAGAACTTGATGATGGAATAACAGGAGCAATAGGTATAAAGAATATAGGTGAGATGGATGGTGAAGAAGTAGTACAGGCTTATCTAGAGTATGAAGGAGATACCTTCCAAAAACCATTATATAGTCTATGTTATTTTAAGAGAGTAGATCTTAACAAAAAAGAAGAGATTAGATTGGAATTCCATATAGATAAGAAAAGATTAGAAAGTGTATTAGAAAATGGAGAGAGTGTAATACTTCCAGGCAGATATACACTACATATGGGTGGTTGCGCACCAGATAATAGGAGCATTGAACTTACAAGACAGACTCCTTTATCAGTATCATTTCGTTTATAAATGGGAATATATAGGTAATGGTGGAATTTTAAGAACAAAATAAACTTATATAAAAACCGTTGTTCCTTTAATTGGAACAGCGGTTTTTATATAGAAGATATATCATCAATGAAGAACAGATATTACTTGACTTTTTTATAATCATACTGTAGTATGAATAAAATTAAATATTCATTTGAGGTAATCGTATAAACTGTGAGATCATTTCATATGCTCTATTATGTATAGAAATGCTAGGAACTATCTACGACTTAAGTATAGAAATTAATCTATACTTAAGTCGTTTTGTTAATAAAAAATAGTAGAAATAATAAAAAGATTTGATTATTAGATATTTTATTATAATTTTGACTGTAGAATGGAGGGTAATATGGAAGTTGTTGATTATAAAAAACGTTCTAAAGTAACAAGAAAACTAGAAAAAGCAGATATAGTACTTAAGGATGCGAATGTCGTGAATGTATTTACAGAAGAAATATATGAAGCAGATATTGCGATCGTTGATGGAATTATTGTTGGAGTTGGAGAGTACGAAGGAATACAAGAATATGATGCCAAAGGTAAATATGTTTGCCCAGGATTTATCGACAGCCATTTACATCTAGAATCTACGTTAGTAACACCTGGAGAATTAATTTGGGAAGCAGCTCGCCACGGAACAACAACATTTATAGTAGATCCTCATGAATCCGCGAATGTATCAGGGCTTGAAGGTATTGATTATATATTAGATGAAACGGTAGATGTGCCTGCAAATGTATATGTTATGATGCCATCATGCGTGCCATCAACTGAATTTGACGATAATGGATGTAATATAAATGCCGATATCATGAGACCATATCTTGATAATAAGCGTATCTTAGGACTTGGAGAAGTGATGGATTATCTATCCGTAGTAAATGGAGATGCTAATATGCATGAAAAACTGAATTTATTTCAGAATAAAGTATTAGATGGTCATGCACCTTTTCTAAGTGATGAGAGTTTAGCCGCTTACGCACTAGCGGGAATTAGTACCGATCATGAATGTGTAGATTTTGAATATGCAATGAAAGAACGTAGAAATGGTATGACCGTATTGATTCGTGAGGGAAGTGCTGCAAAAAATTTGGAAGCAATCGTATCTGGTATAGTAAAGAGCTCGGTTAATACGAATGGATTTTGCTTTTGCACAGATGACAAACATATCGAAGAAATAAAACTAATGGGCCATATTAATTATAGTGTGAAGAAGGCAGTATCTTTAGGAATACCTCCGATAAAAGCGATTAAAATGGCAACAATTCAAGCAGCTAGATGTTATGGCTTATCTAATATTGGAGCAATTGCCCCTGGATATCAAGCGGATCTTGTTGTGCTTAATGACTTGAAAGAGTTTCAAATTCAAGAGGTATTCTATAAAGGAAGTAAGATTGATAAAAAGGTAGAAGTGAAGATAAAACCCTGTAGTGAAAAGATTAAGAATACAGTAAATGTTCATGACTTTTCAAGAGAACAATTGAAGCTTAAAATTACAAAAGATTTATTTCCTGTTATTCAAATGATAGATGGGCAAATCATAACTAAGATGATTAAGGAAGAGATACCAGGAAGTGAGTATTTTGAAGCAAATAGTACGTTTAATAAGATAGCAGCAATTGAAAGGCATACTGCTTCTGGTAAAGTGGGAGTAGGAGTTGTAAAAGGATTCAGTATTACAAATGGCGCAATTGCATCTAGTGTTTCACACGATTCTCATAATATTATTGTAATAGGGGATAATGATAAGGATATGGAATTAGCTGTTAAAGAACTAATTCGAACACAAGGGGGTTATACCTTAGTACAGGAAGGACGTATCTTAAATACGCTAGAGTTACCGATTATGGGACTTATGAGTGACGCAGGACATGAAATTGTTAAGAAGAAGCTTGAATTTATGATTAGAAAAGCGCATGAAATGGGTGTCTCTAAAAATATGGATCCATTTATTACACTCTCATTTATGGCTTTACCTGTTATTCCAGAAATAAGAATTACCCCAAGAGGAATCTTTGATGTTGTTGAAAATTGTATTATTAAGTGATGAGTGATTGGGAAATATATGGATTAATAGTAAATATTTCCTACTGTAATTTGCGAAACCTCGTATTATAATGTCTGTTGTATGTGGGGCACGAAACAGCGTGCTTACAGTATACAATAATAGGTAATTATAGGATGAAAGTAATAGGGAGGTTTTTTCAAATGCAGAAATTAAAAAAATTAGTTGCAACATTACTTATGATGGGTTTAATAATTACATTAATGCCTAGTACACAAGTTGCAGCAAAAGATGAGGATTCCGTAGCATATCAGACAGTAGATTCCGTGGATAGTTTACAAAACTTCATTGATTCAGATGGAGCATATAGTAGCCAAGATACAATTAGTACCGCATGGAAAGGCAATAGTGGTTTACATAAGATATCAGTAGACGAAGATGGATGGATATTCATCAGAGGATATTCTAATGATGATTATGAAGCCAAGATACTTCTATATAGTAATTTTGCATGTACCAATCAAATAGGAGAAGCATACTGTTCGAAGAAAAAAGAGGAAAATCTGGTAGCATGCTATGTAAAAGCTGGAAATTACTACTATATTACATCAAGATGGAATGGATATGAGGTTCCAATGATTAATACTTGTTATGTTGGATTCTTACCTGCTAAGGATAGAATTCAAGTAGACAAGATTACATATAGCAAGGATCATGCATCAGCAGTTGTAACATTTGATTATGACGAAGATTATTTAGGAAGTTTTCTTGATGGCACGATAAGAGTGATTAAGAAAGATGTAGCATATACAGATATTCAGAATAATGACCTTTGGAAGTCAGACAGTAGAGAAAATGCATTAGAGAAAAATAGCTTTAAAGTAACAGCAAATGGAACTTATACTGCTAGGATAGCAGGTTCAGATAAATATTTTGCAATGTGTACTTTTGAGATTGATGGAATCAAGGATGCTAATCCAGCAAAACCAAAGATTGCAAGCTATCAAAAAGGATCAGATACTATCTCAGGAACTGCAGCAGCGAATACTAAGGTAATCGTAAAGGTAAGTGGTAAATCATATACAGCAACAGTAAACGATGCTGGTAAGTGGGAAGTATCAACGAACTCAAATCTTAAAAAGGGACAAAAGATTACAGCTTATGTTAAGACATCAGCTGGTACTAAGAGTAAAGTTACATCTGTAGTAGTTAAATAATTACCTGACATAAATAAGCTGAAATAACTCTAAAGAAGAGATATTTCAGCTTATTTTTCTTTATATCATTGTTAGGGTGTCAAAAGTCATTCTCTACATAAATTGTGTATATTGATGTATAATTATTAATTTTGGCGTAGTCCGGCTGAAAGTAACGATTATATTTTGTCAAGACTCAAAGCGAAAATAGGAACGTGAGTGAGTATTTTCGCTTGTTATGAGGCTTGTAAAAAATATGTTACTTAAAGGAAAGGTAGCCAAAATTCATAATTATACAGCGATATACACTCAGTAAACTAAAAAGACTTTTGACACCCTAACATCATTACTTATTTAGTTTGCTATCTTCATTTATTCCTCATAAATAGTATTTTATTCAGTTACTCGAATCTTACAACGAACTTTAGTACCATCTTCTGATGCGTAGATATAGGCAGTTCCTTTTTGTAAGGCCGTGATATCTCCATTGGAATTAACTGACACAATATTAGAGTTGCTTGAAGTCCACTCTGGATAGTTATTTGAGGATACCGTAGCTGTAACAGTTGTTTTTGTTCCTTTCTTTAGAGTTAATTCATTAGAACTTAAAGTAATCTCTGGCTTGAGTACAACTACTTGGCATGATTTAGATACGCCATCTACAGTAGCTGTTATGGTAGCTGTTCCGTGCTTTATGGCAATAATAGAACCAGTTTCATCAACCACAGCTACACTTTTTTTAGTTGTTTTCCATTTGGGATTCATATTGGAAGAGACTTTGGCCAATAATTGTTCCGATTGGCCTCGATATAGAATAATAGAAGTTTTATTTAGAGTTATTTCAGGAAGCTTAACAGTAATAGTGCATGTAGAGTTACTTCCATCTGCTTTGGCCGTAATAGTTGTTATTCCAGGTTTTAGTGCAGTTACAATTCCTTGTTCATTTACAGTAGCAACACTTTTCTTACTACTTTTCCAAGTGACAGAAGAGTCATTGGAAGTTGTAGCGGATAATTTATAAGTATCACCACGTTCAAGCTGCTCTTTGGTAGCACTTAAGGATATTGTGGTTTTGTTTACGATGATATAACAAGAGGTCTCGGCATTCTTAATCTTTGCTGTAATGAGTACAGTTCCTGCTTTTTTGGTAGTTACAATACCATAGGTATTCACGGAAGCAACTTTGGAATCACTACTTTTCCAAGTTGGCAATTTACCATTGGAAGTTACTGCAAGAAGATAGACCTTATCGCCTATATCAGTTACTGCCTTATATTGTGATAGAAGGATGTATGGTATTGAGTCAAGAGAAAGAGCAGATACGGTTTGACATGGAAATGATAGAGTAGTAATGATAGAACATGACAAGAATAATAATAAGAATTTTTTTAAATGTGACATGTGATCCTCCATTCTTTTGAAAGTGAGGAATAAATGCCTAATAATAGATAGCAAACTAAAGTTAGTATAACAAAAAATACATATTATGTAAATGATAATATTAGGCCGACAAATGACCTGTTTGGGAGACAGTCTAGGCAATTTGCACAAAACAGAAAAACTCATGCTTCATTGAATATGTATAAGAAGTTCTAGTTCTGAGATTATTTTGTGTAAAACATATGCTAGGACAGATAACTCGCTGCGCTCAAACAGATCTGTTCTAGCATATAACACGAAATAATCCCAGAACAAGATCTTCTAATACATATTCAAAGGCGCAATCGCTTTTTCTGTTTTGTGCAAATTGCCAGGCAAGATTCTGAAACAGGTCATTTGTCGGGCAACTCATATGATGATGTTGGGGTCAAATAGCCTTTTATAACTTACAATGTGTATATTGATGTATAATTATACAGCGATATACACTCAGTAAACTAAAATAAGGCTTTTGACCCTCGAATCAACATATTAGTTTATATTGAAAATAGATTAGACAATACCTTAGCTCTACTATCCCAAGTATGGAATGTTTTAACCTTTTGATAGGCAGCTTTAGTTATTGTCTCACCTTTATCAGGATTTGATAATATTTTATTAATAATAGAAGGAAGCTTATTTATTTCCTTTAAAGAATAATATATAATTTCTTCCCCATCTATAATATTTTCTCTCATCCAGATACTATCATCGCTTACGCAAAGGGCACCGTTTAACATAGAATTGAATACGCGGTCATGAGCGCCATTTTTAAACCATGGCATGACATTAAGGGATATCTTACTATCAGCGATTACTTTCAGGCAACCTTCGGAATCTAGCGGACCACCAAGAATAATATTCTCAGGATAGTTACATTCTAGAAGGTCCCACCCCCCTCCGTAGACATGCACCTGGTATCCAGATTCTGCTAAAGTGCGAACCACTAGTCCTCTAAAATAAAATCGTACGTATAAGTCAATAAAGATCATATTTTCCATACAAAGCTTTAGGTTATCATCGCTTAGGTCATTCATCTCACGAGTAAGGTGTTTTACGAATACTGAGTCCATATCTTGATCTGGATGAGCAATTAAGTCATCAATAATCCCGTGATAGAATACCGTATAATCTTCATTCAATCTTGTGATATACTCATCAAAATTCTTAGGTGGTGTATAATTACCTGTAAATACAATATCTTTACTACGTTCCACCCATGGTTTGTGCTCTATTTCTGTACCTGCTAAGGGAAGGAATGGGCCTCTTGTGATATATGGATAAAAACGCTTCATATATGCTTCATGCCCCAAGTCGATGGAGATATGAGTATAGAGAGGTGGAACATTGCTTATTAAAGTGTGATAATAAAAGGGATGGTCGAGTACAATATTATAGCATGGGATTGATACTTCATCCCAGAAGATCTTTCCATCCTGATAGAAACACTCTTCATTATTTAAACCATGAAAATTAAAGGTTAACATGATAGTGTTACAGGGCTCAATAAAATTACATAAAGCAGTAAAGCTCTTTTCTTCTTCGTTTAAATCAAATAGAAAGATCTCATGTCCTATCTTAGTAAATGCATTTGCTAGTTGCAAGGAAAAATACTCCTGAGTTTCTATTCCGCCTGTAAATAGAATAATTTTTTTCATAATAGCTCCAATCGTATCATTCATATTAGATTTATTATAGCATAATTTGTACGAAATCAATACATATTCAAAGGCGCATTCTTTTTTCTGTTTTGTACAAATTGCCAGGCAAGATTTTGAAACAGGTCATTTGTCGGGCAACTCATTTTTATGAAGTTACTTTTTATATCAGAAGTTTTTAGAGTATAAAAGTATAAAATGTTAGGCATATCAAGACATTCTGTATATGATGACATGGGAAAATATGTTATAATAAATATGGAATTACCAATTATGTAGCATAGTGAAGTTAATATTATTAGATGTTAAAAATAGTGTTAAAAATAGCGTTGGTGAGGGTACTAGACAGTTATAAATACTTTAATAATGTAGCCAATATAAGCGATAAAAATTAAATATGAGGAAGGAGAGTATAGTAAATAAAAACATTTACTATACAACAATCACATGGAATATCAGAATGCAGTGTGCCAAATCATTAACAATATCGAGAAAGTAATCATAGGAAAGAAGGAAATAATTGAATTATCAATTACATCATTACTTGCTGGAGGCCATTTGTTATTAGAAGATGTCCCAGGAGTGGGGAAAACGACACTTGCAAACGCTATTGCAAGAACGATTGACTGTGGATTTACTAGAATTCAATTTACACCAGATACATTACCAAGTGATATTACGGGTTTATCCATTTATAATATGCAAACAGGAGTATTTGAATATTCCAAGGGAGCAATTATGAATAATATTATATTAGCAGATGAAATTAATCGAACTTCGCCTAAGACACAAGCTAGTTTGCTAGAAGCTATGGAGGAAGGACAGGTAAGTGTTGACGGAGTAACTTATGAATTACCAAAACCTTTTATGGTGGTTGCAACTCAGAATCCAGTCGATTATCTGGGAACTTATAATCTGCCAGAGGCTCAGTTAGATCGTTTCTTAATGAAGTTATCCATTGGATATCCAAGTGAAGAAGATGAGAAAACTATGGTTTTAAATTTTCTAATGAATCAAAGATTACAGTCACTAGAACCTGTAGTGGATACGAATACTATATTAAAAATGCAAGATGAAGTAAAACAGATACAAATACATAATGATCTAATATCCTACATGATTCAAGTGATTCATGAATCTAGAAAGAATAGTAATATAACGTTAGGAGCAAGTCCACGTGCGACACTTGCACTTACAAGAGCTTCACAGGCTGTCGCTTATATGGCAGGAAGAGATTATGTCATACCAGATGATCTTAAGAAGATGGCTAGTCCTGTACTTAAGCATCGTTTGATGATGTCACCAGATGCGAGATTAAATAAGCAAACCGCGGATACTGTGGTTGAAACCATATTAAGAAAGGTTTCAGTACCAATTTTCTAGAATTGAGTTACTTTAATAGGTGGGAGACGTATGCTTATCAATCGAATAATTTTAGCCAGTCTTATTGTAGTAGCAGGAATATTTGCAAGCTTCTATGGAGGTAATATTCCATACGCATTTTTTTATATGACTTTAATCGTCCCAGTTCTATCGTTCTTTTACACCTTCTATGTGTATATTCGTTTAAAGATGTATCAGAACATTGGAAAGAGAACAGTAGTAAAAGGTGAAGTAACCGACTTTAATTTTCAAATAGCAAATGAAGATGTAATACCATATCAGAATATTAAAGTTGGTTTTTATCATGATATGTCACGAATTCTTGATTCAAAGGAGGAGAAAGAATATAGTCTTCTTCTAGGTGAAATGAATTCGTTAGATACATCCATCTGTTGCAATTATATGGGGGAATATTATATTGGTGCTAAGACAGTTACGATAACAGATTTTTTGTATCTATTTTCTATAACTTATACTGTCTTATCAAAGATGAAAGTATGGGTTTTGCCAAGAGTTGTACTGCTTACTAATGTTAAAATCATATCAATTAATCCAGATTCTAAGAAAAATGTAAATAGAATTGGTAATGAAGAAGCGGACATTGAAGTTCGTAAATACATATCAGGAGACAATAAAAAGCATATTCATTGGAAGTTATCTGCAAAGAAGAGGGAGCTTTATACTAGAAAATATACAAGCATTCCGAAAATGGGAATTACCATTTTTATGGATCTTAGTAGAGTAGAGGAAGATGAGTTAACGAATTTTATTGTAAAAGATAAAATAATGGAAAGTACCTTAGCAATTGCCAATTACTGCAAAGATAAGGGTATACCAAGCATGGTACAATATGAACAGACTTCAATCCAGTGTATCCCTATTATTACTCAACAAGATTTCGATAGCTTCTATCATAATTCAATTGCTTTGCGTTTTCATACAAACAGGTCAATTGATCATATAATGTCATCTGCTTTGGAACAGGATATTGCTACAAAGCAAATACATCAATATATTGCTATCACTCACTATCTTAGCGAAGGCTTGTATAAAGAATGCCTAAACGTTATAAATAATGGGTTTGAATGTGGGATTATATTAATTAATGACATGATGGATCAGGAATCCAATTATTTAGTAAAGTTAATCATGCAAGCAGGAGTTAATATGACGATAGTAAATTATAATGATGAAATTGCAGAGGTACTATAGATTATATTTTTGGTGAAATCACTGTATTAAATTATGCATGGAGAGGACGAATAAGAAGTATGGATACAACATTTCGTAAGTATGAAATTGTACAAAATGCTGTGAGTTTAATAGGTCTAACATTTGCTTTAATATTAGATTTTGATATTCGTTGGAATATGAAGATTCATTGGACAGTAATTCTTTTGAGCGCAAGTGTTTGTTTCGTATTATTGTTTCTAATTGATTATAATAAGAAAAATATATTAACATATATTGTAGTTATTGGTATGTTTTCTAGTGGGGGATTACTATTTTCACTACTCAAAGGTAACATTATTAAACACATAGAATCTTGTTATCAATGGTTTAATCATTATTCAAATACAGGGAAAAACTATCAGATTACCTATTCTTTTGTAACAATAATAGCTGGTATAATATTCGTTTCTTTTTGCTATTATTTGATTAGTAAGAAAAGAATTCTTCGATATATCACAGTGTCTGGAATTTTTCTTTGGTTAATTTATTGTGCTTTCATAGGAATTAATGTGAATAAAGGATCGATTAGTTGCCTATTTGTATTAATATTTCAAACAATAATTGAACTATGCAATGTTTTTTATAACAAGAAGAAGTTAGAGTATCATAATAGATTGATTTTTTATCTATTACCTATTTGCATACTAACAGGAATAATTGCAGTTATGCTTCCATCGAAAAAACAACCGATACAGTGGATTATTATCAAACGATTTGTTTCTACGGTAGCAGATAAATGGGAAGATGTTTCATTTAATGTCGGTGTGTTTACAGGAAAGTACAGTGATGATTTTCAAGTGAATTTTACTGGCTTTTCTGATAAAGATAAAAAATTAGGTGGTAAAATAAATTCAAATAAAAAAGTAATGCTTAAAGTATATTCGAATGAGGAGACTTATGGTAGTACCTATCTAATTGGCGGAATTCGAGACGAATATACTTCTAGTGGATGGAATAGATCGAAGATTGATTATGATACAGAGCAGGAACCAACAGTCGATTTTTATCAATTATTGCATGGATTATACCAATATAAGATTATGCCTATAGGTAATGAAGTTCTATTTCATAAAGTAAAGTTAACACTGAATTATGACAATATTAAGACGAAGAATCTATTCTACCCATTAAAAGCTTATCAAATGCAATTTGATAAGGATATCAGGTATGATAGTTCTTCGCCAACTTTAATTGCTGATCATGTGTTAAGAAAAGGTTTCTCCTATGATGTAAACTATTTTGAAATCAATTATGAAAGTGATACAATAAAGAACTATCTTAGAAAGATTAGTGGGGTGAATTCAAAAGATACAAATAATCTATTGAATGGTTCTTCGATTCAGAACTTTAGGCAATCACAATGTATTGATTACTTAAAAAGATTATTAAACATGGCTTTCTTCGACTTACAATACGTGAATAAGGATTTCTACCAATTGATAGATAATAGAGAGAAAAATATTAAAAAATACTATACAAAACTTCCGAATACTATTCCGAATCGTGTTTATGACCTTGCTAGAGATATTACAAAGGAATATGACAATAATTACGATAAATTAAGGGCAATTGAACAATATTTATCGTCTTTTGATTACACTTTAGCACCAAGTAAGACGAAAAAGGGCGAAGATTTTGTTGACTATTTTCTATTTAAACAGAAGAAAGGTTACTGTACATACTTTGCGACTGCAATGGCTGTATTAGCAAGGTGTATTGATATACCTACTAGATATGTAGAAGGAATTCTGATTGATGATCAACTAGAAAGTGACCAATATTATCTTGCCAAAAGCAGTACCTCCCATGCATGGGTAGAAGCTTACTTTGAGGGTGTTGGATGGATTCCTTTTGAACCAACAAAATCAATGCAAAGTGATCGATATTGTGCTTGGAAAGTAAAACAGAAGGAATCAAGTGCGGGAGGGAATATTGCAGTACCAGTACCTACTCCGCCAGCTATGCTTACGAACATGTCGCAAGAAAACCATGATATCAATGTGAGATTAGCAAAAGAAAGAGCGAAACAAGTCAAATATATGGTTCGCTACTCATCAATGATTATTGGAATACTTGTTCTATTGTGTGTATTAATAGTTATATGCTTAAGTTACAATAGGAATAAAAGATATAGAAATGCATCGAAGGAAGAGAAAATCAAATATATGATTCGTGATATCCTAGATTATTTGTCTGTGGAGGGATTTGAGAAAACTGCGGATGAAACTTTAATGGATTATATTAAAAGGGTTGGTGAACAATATGATTTTGATACCGTTTCATTTTCTGATGTAGGATTCATTTATATGAAAATGAGGTATGCAAGTATGGAAATAGATGAGATGGAAATGAACAAGATTTATACATATCATAACTTACTCAAGGAGCATATGAAGGGAAAAGTAGGACTAAGTAGAAGGATGAAGTATCAATTTAGTACGATGTTTAGAAATTAATTGTATTTCATTTTGCTGCAATAAAGTGTATACTATTAAAAAATAAGTGTGAAAAGCCTTATTTAGGTTACTGAGTGTATACCGCTGTATAATTATGAATTTTGGCTACCTTTCCCTCTAGCATCATATTTTTTACAAGCCTCAGAACAAGTGAAAATACTCACTCACGTTCCTATTTTCACTTTGAGTCTTGACAAAATATAAACGATACTTTCGGCCGGACTACGCCAAAATTAATAATTATACATCAATATACACAATTTAAACTGAGAAGGCTTTTGATACACTAATCTTAAATAGAGTGTCAATATACAACAGTGCTAGTGTGAAAGAAAAAGCATTTCACACGTTGAATTTAGGCCTGCGAGCAAGTCGCAGGCATGGACGTTAAGGAGAAATAAGATGCCAAAAAGAGAAAAACAAGAAGAAACGAATGAAAAAGAGAATACTGGTAATAAAGTATTAGTTGGATTATTAGGAACCTTTATGATTTTATTTGGAATTGCATTATTACTTTTATTAATAAAAATGGATGTTGGAGGATTTGGAAGTAGTGTTTTAACTCCTGTGCTAAAAGATATACCAGTAGTTAATAAGATTTTACCAGATAACTCTTCTAGTAATAGTAATACAAAGAGTTCCAAGGCGAATAGTACTAAATCAAAGAAAACTAAGAAGAAAGCAAAGGCAGTAGAAAGTTCTAGCCCAAGTCCAAGTCCTACAGCAAGTGCTACGAAAAGTCCATCCCCTAGCCCTACAACGAATTCTAAGGATGCGAAGTATCAAGAAAGAGTAAAGGAATTAGCAGCAACTTATTCAAAGATGGATGCTGCGACTGCAGCAGCAAGTCTAGAAACAATGACTGCTGACTTGGACTTGGTTAGTGATATTCTCTTAGAAATGAGGCCTGCGCAGTCAGCACTTATTATGGATAATATGTCCAAGGAATTCGCAGCGAAGATTACAAAGAAAATGTCTACTAAATAACTTTAAAGGCGACTGATGGGAGCTAGTGTGAAGAATATGTTTCACACCCCTGATTTATATGTCGCCGATGGCGACTGATGGGAGCTACTATGGAATATATCAAGTTATCAATGCAGGAACAAGATCTAATCAGTGGTGTAGGATATCTAAAGCAATCTAGTGTTGCAGAAACTTATCCGATGCACACTCATGATTTTTATGAAGTTTTCTTTATCCTAGATGGTAAGGCAATCCACAATGTTAATAATGAGATTCAGTTATTAGTGAAGGGGTCTTTTGTGTTTATTAGGCCAGAAGACTGCCATCGCTATAGCTTTTTTAATAGCTTTGATATGAAGATGATTTCATGCGCGTTTTCAAGCCAGTTAATTATGAAAGCTTGTGAATATCTAAATGTGGATGTTAGTAATCTACATAGACCGATATTGCCTTATCATATTGTGCTAGAAGGCTCTGAATATTGGGAAATAGAGAAGAAGCTAAATATGATTGGAAAGAAAGAGATCGGTGAGGAGCGAAGACAGTATTTTTTATCCATATTACCATGGATTATATATAAGGTGATGGAGTCCGAGAATCAGCAACAGAAAGTACTTCCAATATGGTTTCGGAATCTATTGGAGAAAATGGACCAGAAAGAGAATTATATTAGTGGTTTAAAACAATTTTTATCTATATCGGGAGTTTCACAAGAACATCTTACCAGAGAATGTCGCAGATATCTTGGAATGTCTCCAACTGAATATGTGAATATGAAACGGCTGAATTATGCGGCTGAGCTACTACTAGAGAGAAAATACGAGATTCTTGATATTTGCTATATGTGTGGCTACAATAATGTAGGTTACTTTTACAAAGTATTTAAAAAACAATTTCAGTGTACACCATATCAATTTACTGTAAGTCAATCAACGGATTAATAAAATAAACGTAGGGATTATTAAAATATATAGAGGTAAATAAATAATACAAGAATCTGTAATAAATTGTAAAATATTCAACGAATAACGTCATTGGAAGGATTATATGATCCAGTTCCATAGACGTTATTTTTTTAGTATATAGTATTGTGAACAGAATATTAATAGTGAATTTCTATTAATATAACTACATCAATATAGTGTAATGAGATATCAAAAAAAAGTAAGATTTTAGGGAGTAAATTCTATATAATTATGGTAGGAATGCCTAATCTAGACAGTTTTGGCATACTAACTAAATATATAATATTAATTATGAATTATTCAGTTAATGGGTTAAATAGCTGAATAATCACGAACAAAACTATAATAAGAATGGGTGAAATGACAAAATGAAGAAGGAATATAGTTTAAATGGGCAATGGCAATTAGTATGGAACATGGTAGGAGAGAAAAAATATGAGGAGGTTACATGGGAAGATACAATTAATTGTAAAGTACCAGGAGATGTTCATGAGGCATTGGTATCTCATAAAGTAATCGAAGAACCTTCTATATATTGTAACAGTGAGAAATGTAAGTGGGTAGAAGAACAGGAATTCTGGTATAAGAAAGAATTTATGATAGATAGTCAAAAATCAGAAGATCCTGCAGTAACTATGTCAACAAATTTAGAGGATGGAAAACGATTTGAATTAGAATTTGAAGGATTAGATTTATCAGCAGATATCTGGTTAAATGATCAATACCTTGGTAGACACGAGAATGCATTTTCAAGTAAAGTCTGCGATGTTACCAATAAATTAAAAGAGGGAATCAACGTATTAGTCGTAAGAATTGATCAAGGTCTAGAAGCAGTAAAAGATAAACCATTGGAGAAAATGGGCCTAATGTGGAATAATACAGAGCCTTACCGCGCATGGATGAGAAAACCGCAATACGTGTACGGATGGGATTGGACGATATGGCTTCCAAGTTGTGGAATATGGAAAGATGTTATGTTAAAGGAATACGAAAGTGCATACATAGAAGATACATTCATATATGAGGAATTTGGAAATCAAATAGTTGAAGATGGGATGAACCTCACACTTCAATTGGATGTAACAGTTGGATCTGTTAACAGTAAACATAATCTAGAAAGTATACAAAGTTATCAATTAGAATGTTCTATCTACTCTGATAATCGATTTGAGGAAAGAAGAGAAGTTGGTTCAGCCTTAATTCCATGTAATATCGGGATAAATCATATGGTGATAGATATGGAACAAGTGCAGCTATGGTGGCCAAATCTATCAGGTAATCCATATCTATACGATATTGAGGTAACGTTACGAGACCTAGAAGGTAATAAGATAGATGCTACGAGTATCAAGCATGGAATTCGAAAAGTAGAGATTGAAGAAAAAGAATTAAATGAAAAAGAACATGGATTTACCTTTGTGATCAATGATACTCCAATCTTCTGTAAAGGTGCTAACCATGTACCTCTTGACTGTCTTCCAGGAAAGATTACGGATGCAAAGACAATAAAGATCATAGACATGGCGAAAGAATGTAACATGAATATGCTTCGTGTATGGGGAGGCGGTATTTATGAAAGTGAAACATTTATCCGTAAATGTGATGAAGAAGGTATTATGATATGGCATGATTTTATGTTCGCATGCGGATTCTACCCTGATTTTGATGAAGAATATCATGAAAGTATTACCGAAGAAGTAAGACAGGCACTATTAAGGACAAGAAATCACACTTCTGTCATTGGATGGTCAGGAAATAATGAGATTCAGGAAATGTATCTGAATGTGAAAGGCTCTAATCCAGACATGCCATTCTATGGTGCAAAGATATATAAAGAGCTATTGCCATCTGCGGTAGAGAAGTATTGTAAAAATGTAATATATAGAGAAAGTAGCCCTTATGGAAGAGAAGATGATCCAGCTGGAATTGATGAAGGAGATCAACATATCTGGCATTTTACACATAGACCTAATTATGAGCATTTTATGGATCTATGGAGATATACGGACTTTAATATCAAGTTCTTAAGTGAATATGGAATCGCAGGAGCAATGAATGTATCCTCTACTAAGCAGTGTATCTCAGAGGAGGGACGTAATCCAGATTCGAAGGAGTGGATGCTACATTCAAATACTTCTCAGGATAATCGAATCCTTAGTAATATGATAGATGTCTATTTTGGGGATCATAAGCAGTATTCCATGGAACGATTTATATATCTTAGTCAATTGCTTCAAGCAGAATTAACAAGACATATTTATGATGAATTGCAAAGACGTAAGTTTGTATGTTCTGGGGTATTATTTTGGACACTTTCCGATTCACTAGGAATACATAATTGGGCATTAGTAGATTATTATCTTAGAAAACGTCCAGTGTATTATTATTTAAAACAATCACAACACCCTTTAAAAATTGCATTTGAGGGATATGAAACTCAGAATTCGGTTGGAAAGAAAGAATATAAGGCATATTTTAGGAATTCACCAGAAGATATAGCAATCTGGGTAATCAATGATTACAGAGAGGCGAAACAGATTGATGTTGTATATCAGTGGATGTATTTTGATGGAACAATATTAGGAGAAGGTAAGAGTTCTATTGAAGTAAAAGCAAACTGTTCTGAAAAGGTAATGATGGTACCAATTGCAAATCATGATTTTAAACCAGAAAAAGTGGTATTAGTTGCAACTATTATAGAGGATAACAAAATTATTCATGAAAACCATTATTTCTTCGCTCCATATGACAAAGTAGAAGTACCAAAAGCAAATATTGAATATGATATTGTACAATTAGGGGATGATTGTATTGAAGTGAAGTTGATATCCGATCAATATGTGTGGATGCTTTTTGCAGATTCAGATAAAGATGTGGAATTCTTAGACAATGCGATGGATCTAATGCCAGGTGTAGAGAAAAGATTGATATGCAAAGGAAAGGATATCAAGTATTCAGATCTTACATTTTATGCTATGAACACGATAACAGTAAATAAATAAGAAAAATAGGAGAAGGACTTTATGGGGAAAGCGAAACATTCTAAAATCACACTATTTATTATTATGATAATACTAACCTTTGCTTTGGGAACGGGCTGTTCTAAAAATGATGGCACATCAGATACATCGAATGAAAAGACTAAAGAAACATCGGATGATACGGTAAAAAAGGATGTAGAGGATAAAGATACCACAGATAAGGATGGTAAAATGGGGGATACAAATAGTCAAACTACTAATAATATAACAATTCCACAGGTAGAGATAGCATCTTATCAAATACCAGAAAACGATGCCCTAAAATTCGTATCCGATATGAAAATAGGTTGGAATCTTGGTAATACTTTAGACGCGAATTCCGAAGAAAATACGCTAACGGATGAACTTCAATATGAATCTTCATGGTGTGGAGTAAAAACGAGTAAAGAAATGATAACTAAACTAAAAGAAGCTGGATTTAAAACCGTAAGAATTCCAGTATCCTGGCACAACCATGTATCAGGTATAGATTATAAAATAAGTGAAGCATGGCTAAATCGAGTTCAAGAAGTAGTAGATTATGCAATTGATCAGGACATGTATGTTATCTTAAATATTCATCATGATATCTCGGAAAAGTATTATTATCCAGATAACAAACATTTAAAGAATTCTACTCTATATGTGAAATCTATATGGAAGCAATTAGCTGAAAGGTTTAACAAATATGATGATAAACTAATACTAGAATCCATTAATGAACCACGCTTGGTGGGGACTGAGAATGAATGGTGGCTAGATATGACAAAAGCAAACTGTAAAGAAGCTGTTGATTGCATTAATCAATTGAACCAAGTATTTGTTGATACAGTAAGAGCTTCAGCTGGAAATAACAAGACAAGATATCTTATGGTTCCAGGATATTGTGCTTCAGCAGATGGAGCACTAAACGACGCTTTTGTTATTCCAAAGGATAGTAAGGAAAATAACAACAAAATCATTGTCTCGGTACATGCTTACACACCTTATAATTTTGCTTTACAGCCACAGAAAGAAAGCGGAAGTATAGATCAATTTAGTGCTTCCTCTAGCGTTAGCCAAAAAGATATAAATACCTTTATGGATGGGTTATACAATAAATACATAAGCAAAGGAACACCAGTCGTAATTGGAGAGTTTGGTGCAATGGACAAAAAGAATAACCTTCAATCAAGAGTAGAATATTCTGCATATTACATTGCAGCAGCAAGAGCTAGAGGAATGATTGCATGCTGGTGGGATAATAATGCATTTGCTGGCGAGGGAGAGAATTTTGGATTGTTAGACCGAAAGACTTTAACATTTACATATCCAGATATAATAAATGCCTTAATGAAATATACTGAGTAAATAGAGAAATTAAATCATTACTCTCCATAATATCTCCATATAAGTGATATAGAATGTGAATGTAAACAATAATAATTCAATGATATTATTTAAAGAGAAATTATGGGAGGGTATTTCATGAATTCAATGACTCACTATATGGAACTACTTGCTTCGAATCAACCATGGAATTTAATTATCTTTATGGCAATACCAGTTATCTGTGCTGAGACTTTAGCTATAACAGAGCTAATACTTTTGTTTGGAAGAAACTTCAATGGTACAACAAAGAAGGTAAGTAAGGTAACAGGAATCTTTGCGGGACTATATTTCCTTGGTGTATTTGTATATTTGATGTCTACTGCAGTAATACCACTGACTACTAATGGTGATTGGAGAGGTTTTGTAGATGTCATTGCAGTAGGATTCTACTTAATGGGAATTGTACCTTTTATGGGGATGTTCTTACTTGAAGTTGGACTTATAGGTAAAGGACAAGATGAAATAGGAAAACAGAAGATTCATGCAATCTTTGTTGGTATCTTCTTAGTTGTTGCCCATATTGCCATGATATTTGGTATGATTGATCCAAGTTTATTTACCATGAAGAGTATGGGTGGAATGTAAATAGATTTATATATACGATATTAAAAAGGATAACCTAGTAATAGATGCGAATACAGAAAAGGGGGTACCGATAACCGGTACCCCCTTTCTATATTCGTGTGATTTGCAGGCACACTTATTATATTTATTATTCAGCTAAATCTTTGATTTCTTTGTATTGTTTAAGATCTGTATAAAGTTCTCCTAAATATGGATTACGTTTTGTTTTAACAATCTTATATGCAAAGTAGATAAATACAGCAACATTAGCAGCTAAAGCTACAAAACTTACGATAAATAATGCAGTCTCATTATGAGAAGAACGAACTGCAAATCTAGATTCATCAATAAATCCAGGGCAAGTCATTGCGAACATACACCAAATTGCAAGTGTTTGAGCACGATGTTGTAACCAAGCACCTTTCTTGATAAAGAAAGCAGCAAAAGTTGGTGCTAATAATAAAGCTAGACCACAATACCAAGCATGATCTGGTAAACAGTTATATGTATAAGCGAAGTTCCAAATATCATATGCTACAATCCAGAACCAAAGCATATCAGGCCATAACATGTCTTTACTCTTATCCTTACTAATACAGATTCCAAACCAACCTGTAATTGTAAGGATATTTAAGATACCTGCAATACCATTCATATAATTCCATGAACCGCTTACAGTAACCATACCTTCAAAGATATCTTTATGAAGACCTAATCCACCAATTTGGAAATCACGGGCAACTGCTTCACAGATATTAATAGCAAGAATTAAAGGTGGGAAACATAAAGCCCATTTGTTGGCACTTGCACCTTTTACATGGCGAATTAACCAGAAACCGATACATCCTGCTAGTGATGAATATACTTTAGCATAGTGGAACCAGTCATTCACACTGGTACCTTTTGTTGTATTTGGCCAAACAGCAACTGTTAAGATTACTGGTAGAACCATGAAAAATAAAACGCCTCCCCACTTGGATCTACGGCTAAATTCATTGAGTGCAATCAATGCCACAAAAACAACTAACCACATAAGCCAGTTAGAGAGTGGTTGTGATTCGAAAAAAAACATAAATAAATCCCTCCTTAAATATAGTTAAAATAGTATATTTTGCATAAATAACCACAGATATAGTATACACATTGTATAAATAAAGTCAAGGAAAATATTGATAATTGGAAAATAAATTGGTGAATATGACGAATAATATCTGCATTATATGGCAGTATAGAACATTTTATATAAAAATATTAGATGCGTAGTACGATAGGATATGCTACTGTAAATAGATTCAATCACTTTATGAAGTGGTATTTATAACTATATAAATTAGCTGAAATAGTTGATTACTACAGAGATTATATATTTTTTTTATACTTCTAAGAAAATAAATATAAAGCCGAAGCGTAAATTAGGGAAACTAATATTATGCAATATTTATTTCCTACGTTAGGTAAGTTTACAAAAAGACAACCATGAAGAAAATTGTAAAATCAGATAGCTTATACAAAATATTATGTTATAATTGGTAAATATATAGAAAAATATATAGATGTGAATATTAACATTCATTCATGAAATGAAATAGTTCTATCTTAAATAGAATACTATTAACTTACACAACTAACTGAAAATATCAAAGAATTGGAAAGGAAGAACAATATGGAACAAATTAAAAAGGTAGTTGGAAGGCTCCAATATAATTCACCAGTAACACTTACCTTCGCTCTAATATCCTTTGCCTCATTGCTTCTTGGTATGCTGACAAAGGGAGTGACAACCAATTTATTGTTTAGCGTATACCAATCTTCGTTGCTTAATCCACTTAGCTATATAAGGATATTTGGTCATGTGCTAGGCCATGCAAATCTCAATCATTATTCAAGCAATATGCTATTGTTCTTAGTACTAGGACCAATGTTAGAAGAAAAGTATGGATCAAAAACTTTTCTTAAGATGATAGCAATAACAGCTGCCGTATCAGGTCTATTTCATATCATATTTTATCCTAATGTAGTCCTACTTGGAGCAAGTGGAATCGTCTTTATGATGATTGTATTATCCTCTGCTGCAGGAATGGTAGATGGTAAAGTTCCAATCACACTTTTACTAGTCTTGGTTATTTATCTGGGAGGAGAGTTTGTAGGAGGTTTAGGTGCTAATGATGGAATCGCACATTCTGCACATATTGTGGGAGGTATTTGTGGTGCAGGATTTGGTTTTCTAATAGTACGAAAGCATAACGATTTATTACTAAAATAGTGCCTTTCAATACATAAGGCTTGAAAAGGTAATATAAAAATACGAAAGAAAAGTAGGAGGTGTTGAATACATGCTGCAGATTGCAATCTGTGATGATGAAGACATAATTTTAGAATATATAACAAGATTAACAAATGAGATAATAAAATCTGAAAATTTGTCGTGTAACATTCACTCCTACTCATCAGGAGAACAGTTAATAGAGGAGAATGTACTTTTTGATGTCATTCTTCTTGATATTGGAATGAACCATTTAAATGGGATTGAAGTTGCTAAGAAAATAAGAGAAAGTTCGGATGCAGTTATTATCTTTATTACTGCACTAAAAGAATATGTCTTTGATGCCTTCGATGTTGGAGCATTTCATTTTCTAATAAAACCGATTGAAAAGAATAAATTCTTCGAAGTATTTGTAAAGGCTGTTAAGCAAAGAGGTGATAGTAGGACAGGAGAAGCATTTCTTATTAAGGCAGGTAGTACATTTCAGAAGATAGAACCAACTAAGGTCTATTATGCCGAGAATCATGGAAGAAAGATAGTATTACATATGAAAGATAAGCAAGTCGAAACTTATGGAAAAATGGACGAATATGAGCTGCGACTAGGAGAAAATTTCTATCGGTGTCATAGAGGGTATTTGGTTAATCTATCAGAGATCTATTCTTATGATCGAATGAATATCGTGTTAAAGAATGGAGATCATATTTACCTTTCCAAACAACGATATTCAGATTTTGTAGGTACCTATATGAGATATTTAAAAGATGGAGATTAAAGAATGGTTGAGATCATAAACCGGGTCATAGAGATTGTGGAATATAGTATCGAAGGATTACTACTCTATTATTATATGAAAGATTATGTATTGTCAAAAAAAATGTGGAAGTATGCGCATATTGTACTGATTCTACAATATATGGGGATACAGGTATTTCTTCATAGCGCAAGTTCGGTTCGTAGATTGTTGTATGGGAAAGATATGATTATTGAGAGTAGTAGGCAAAGTATTATTGTGCTCGCAGTGAGTTTGTTTTTTACACTAATCTTTACGTTAGTTCTTACGAAGGGTAGAAATCTAGTTAAAATGTATCTAGTACTGACTTTTTATTCAATTATGGAGCTATGTAGATTTATCATTTATTCCATTATGATAATTGTAACGGACCGGTGGGTTCATCTAGCAGTATTTCTATTTGAACGAAAGTTTATTAAAAATTTTGCTTCCCTTCAACGATTGTTGGAGATCAATCAATTCCTTTTCAATAATATGTTTTCTATTGGAATGTGTCTTCTATTGTGGTTCATATTAAAGCGACATAAATATTATTTATCCTACATAAAAAATCAGCTAGCGAATCAGGAATTATTATTTTTATCAATACCAAGTCTAGTTGGTCTTATCTTAGCTATCCTTCTTCGGAGTATTTTATTTATTAAAAGAGATGGTAAAATGTATGATCTGTATTCGAATAATGCACAGATGTATTTTATCGTACCCGCAATTATTCTGCTGTGTCTGATATCAATTGTACTTAGTTCAAAGGTATTAAAAGAGCTAGTAGAATATCATGAGGAAAAAAAGCTTCGTATGATCTATGAGAATCAAATGAGTGATATGAAGAAACACATAGAGGATATGGAACAATTGTATGATGGAATTCGTGGAATGAAGCATGATTTAAAAAACTATACCTTTGAGATAGAAGCATTATTATCCCTTGAAAAGGAAGATCATGGGGAATACCAAAGTGAAATAAATCAGTACTTGCAAGGCATCTATACATCGCTTGATAAATTTGATATGAAATATAAAACAGGGAATCCAATTATAGATGTAGTATTAAATCGTAAATATCAGCAAGCGAAGGAGAATGAGATTACATTTACCAGTAATCTTATCTATCCTAAGAATCTGAATATTAGCGCGTTTGACCTAAGCATTATATTAAATAATGCATTAGATAATGCCTTAGAAGCCTGTATGAATCGTAGATTACGCATAGATAAAAATGATACTTTTATTACATTGAATGCTTATCAAAAAGGAAAAATGTTCTTTATAGAAGTAAACAATAATTTTCATGGGTCAATCAAATATCAAGATCATAAGAAGGAACTTGCAACCACCAAAACAGATCAAGGAATACATGGAATGGGAATAAAGAATATTCGTAATTGTGCTGATAAATATTTTGGTGAACTTCTCATTGAAGTGAAAGAGGATGTATTTCAATTAACAATTATGTTACAAGGGTGATGTTAGGATGTCAAATCCAATCTAAGAAATGGATTTTCGTTACAAGATAGATACGCTTCATTACAAATGACTTTATTTTTAATTCTGCCTTACGATATAGTAATTACATGGATGTATGTTGCATCAGGGAAGATGAGGGAATATCATACATAGAAATGTAACTACGAAGGGAGAAATGAAACATGAGAGTAACAGGATACACGCCAATGTCATTGCTTGATGCTATGCAAGGAACAAAATCATCAAGTATATATAGTAATCCTTATGCTAATTCAACAGGATTGGTGCATAATTGGATGTCTGCATCTACAAAAGCTAAGTTAAATCAATCAACGCTTAACGCTTATAAGAAGACCGATTCGCTTTATACGGCAACTAAAAATGCAGCAGTTGGAGTAAGAGAACATAGCGAAAAGTTAGCCAATACAAGCGCAGATTCCGTCTTTGCCAAAGCAGAAGCTGGGGATAAAAGTGGTGCAATGAATGAAATTAATAATTTTATTAAAGACTACAATGGCATGCTTCACAACATGAGTATTACAGGACAAAGTAGTAGCAATATTCTATATAAGAATCAGTTACATAATAATGCGATTGCAAATAAAGAGAGTCTTAATGCGATTGGAATTACAGTTCAAAAAGATGGTACCCTTGCGGTCAATCAAAAGACTCTAGAGAATTCGAAAGTTGAAGATCTAGAAAAGGTATTTCAAGGAGCTTCTTCATTTGCAGGTAACGCATCCGTTAAGAGTATCTATGTGGAAGCTAATGCAGTAGAAGCGATGTCTGAGCAGAACTCAATGTATTCTTATTTATCATCAGGATATAATAACTTAGGCGGATATAGTAGTCTTTTAGGTAGCTCCAGCTATGGCTCTGGTGGATTTAACAGTTTACTTAGCAGTTTTCTAGATTCAACGATATAAGATTACGTCCGACTAGATTATTAGTCGGAATGTGAAGCGTATAAGATAATCAATTTGTAATAAGGGAGTGTTCATAGGGACACTCCCTTATCTACGTTTCATTTTCCGAATTATTTGTTTGGTATCAGGATCTACTTTCAGAGATTCTGTTATCTTTTGCAAAGCTTTGTTATAAGTATCATTATCCAAGGTGTTATCCTTAAGGTAGATCATAGTACGATCTGGGTAGTTAACATAGCAGATAGAGATTGCCCAAGCAACAGACATTTTTACATAGTAACCGGGATGCTTAATCTGATCCAGCATTGATAATATGGAATCAATATGTTCTTCGTCTATATAATAAAAGAGCAACATAACAACAGCGAATCGTATAGAATACTCTCTTGAATCGGATAAGAAAGGAAGCAGATAATCCCACATTTCCTTAGGATAGCGCTTAGGCAACTTAAGTCCACTACAGAAACTATCACATACGGACCAGTTATCAATCTTAGTTACAAATTGGGTGATGTAAGGTAATAGTTCCTTAAGTTCTGCACTTATATAGCCGATGGTCATCCCTTGTAGCATAATCTCTTCAAAACTATCGTCAGAAGCATCTATAAGATAGGATTGCCAATCCCCTTTCGCAAGGTCCTTTGCTATTTTTCTTAATAGTGGTAATCGAACACCCATAACATTAGGGACACCAGGCAATAAATTACTGGTGAAAGCTTGGTATTTTGGATCAATTAGGGAAGAGAGCTTTTCTCTAATCATCTGATTTCTATCTATATGAATCACCTACTTTCATTGATAAGATATCTATTAAAGAATAATAATGTTTCATTCTTGGAATACGTTTCATACTCAAGTATTCAAAGTAACATTCTTGAATAAAACTCTAAAATCTGTTAGTTCATAAAAAATAAAGTTTTACGACAAGAACATTATACAACGTAGTAGTGATGTACTCAATATATTTACGATGCAAACAGTACAAGCATGAAACTGAATACTATATGGGGATGAGTTATCAAAAGAATGGGAAAATACTACAATTGTAGAAGCATATTTAGGGGAACGGTGGGAAAAAGAAATTTCACAAAGTAAGCTTATCTACTATATAGTTGATTACCTCGTGATTTTTGATTAGAATTCTACTCTTTTCAGATGAAGATAAAACTGATATAATAGATGAGGTCTATGAGCGAATTGCAATTCATAGGCTTTTTACTTGATGATGGATTCTGTCGTAGATTGGCAGTGAATCAATACATATATAATACGTAGAAGATGTCCATGAATTAAAAAGAGATGAATCTACGATAAAAATGACTTAATAGTCACAGATGAATTGTCAAAGACTGTTTAGTCTGTGACTGTTTAGGCAGTAATATATTTAGAGAGAGGTATTGTATGCAAGCAGCATTAAATGAAGAACAACAGAAACTTATGAAAGAGATACTTATTAATGGAATGCCTTCTGGTGATTTAAAAGAGTGCCTTGGATTCTATACGAAACAAAAGTTAGCGGATATCGCTGTTCGTTATGGTCTGACTAAGCTTATGTCTAAGAAGAAAGAGGAAATCATCGATATAATATCGGAACGTATTCTTGAGACTTTGTCAGAAGAGATTATGTATGAAGATACTAGCGAACTAGAAAAATTAATGGATGTATGTTCAGATAAAGAAACGGATACAGAACTTAAGACAATCACAAGTCTACTAAGATATCGTTATCAAGGATGGGTATATCTATTTAACATAAAGAATGAAGATAGCATCTGTGTTGTCGTACCAGAGCAGATAAAAAAATATATGGTTGAATTCTTATCTGATAAAGATAAAGTAATAGAAACGAATAAGAATCAAGAGATGCTAGGATTTCTAATGGCATTAAATAACATGTATGGAATCTATGAGATAGATCAATACCTAACGGTATGGAACAAATATCATGAAGAGCAATTAAGCTACGATGCATTTGTTGAATTTTTTGATAAAGTGAAAGAACGTTATAGTTTTTGCTGGATGGATGATAACTATATTATCAATGAAGGATTTGAGAATAAAGAAGAATATCAGGATCTGTTAAATGATGTTATACATAAACCTTACTATATGCCAAGCAAAGAGGATCTTGAAATATATATGCAGGAATTAGTGGATATTGATTCCGAACAATATATAGCAATCAAGAATTATCTAAGTAAAAAAGTGAAGAGTGAAGTAGAATTAGACAATTTACTTTATGATTTGGAAACAATATGTGTATTATCTGCTCTTCCAAGTGAAGTTATTAATTTTATGGAAGAATATCAAGTGACTTTTGATGATTCGAATGATGCAAATGTATTTATGAAGTTATATATTGATTGGCAGAACAACACTAGAGTATGGAACAATAGAGGATATAAACCAACCGAATTATACAACGATTATAATCAGGGAATTGTAACTCAAAATGTTCCATATGTAAGGGAGAATAAAATAGGTAGAAATGAACCATGTCCATGTGGCAGTGGTAAAAAATACAAGCATTGTTGTGGAAGATAATAAAACGATAACAATAGAAGTATTAATAAGTTGATTAGGACCCGTCATATTGGCGGGTTTTTCTATGTTTAAATGTTTTTGGGAAAATATACAATATGAATTTAATTAATTTCTAAGGATGGATATTTTATTAAGATATAGGAATAATAGTTTGGAAGATATTTATTTTTAAAATAAATAATAGATATCATATTTTAATAAAATAAGGATGTGTTTCGATGAAAAGTGAAAATATTCATGGAAAAGAAAAAGGATTATCCGCATGGCAACTCACTATGATGGCAGTAGGTACGGTTATCGGAGGGTCCTTTTTTCTTGGTTCGGCTGTAGTTATTAATGCTACCGGTCCATCTGTTTTATTATCTTTTATATTAGGCGGAATCTTAGTATATTTTATTCTATATGCATTGTCCGAAATGACAGTATCCAAGCCGACAGCGGGATCATTTCAGACCTATGCTTCTGACGCATATGGTCCTGGTTTAGGCTTTGTTGTTGGATGGGTATATTGGACAGGTATGTCACTTGCAATGTCAAGCGAAGCGACTGCAGTATCAATACTGATACGTGAATGGTTTCCAGGAATATCAATTGCTGTTCTTGGTAGTGTCATAATCGTTGGGGTAACTTTACTTAATTTATTGGGTGCAGATAAGTTAAGTAAGTTAGAGAGTGGACTAGCGATTATTAAAGTGGTAGCTGTTGTAGCATTTATTGTTCTCGCAGTGTTGTTAATTGTTGGTTTAATACCAGGAACTAGGGCAGCAGGTGTAAGCCAAGTGGCAACAGAATCTTTTGCACCTGGTGGTCTTGGTGGATTTGCAGGAAGCTTATTAATTGTAATGTTTGCATATTCAGGATTTGAGATTATTGGATTAGCAGCATCTGAGACTGAGAATCCACAAGAGACAGTTCCAAAGGCAATTAATTATACCGTAGTATTACTTGTATCCATCTACATTATTGCGATTGGGTTATTACTATTTTTAACTCCAACATCTATATTAAATGAGAGAACCAGTCCTTTTGTTGCGGCACTCAATCGTTGGGGTATGGGTTGGGCAGGAACGATAATCAATTTTGTGCTTATAACAGCCATTCTATCTACTATGTTAGCTGCAATGTTCGGTCTTGGTAGAATGATTAGAACTCTTGCAGATGCTGGACAGGCACCTAAGTGGCTAGATGATACAACGGATATTCCACGTAAAGGAATACTATTTACTGGTGTAGCAATGCTTTTAGGACTGTGGTTTGGATTATTGCTTCCTAGTGTATATCTATTCTTAGTTAGTTCGGGAGGATTTGCTGTATTATTTACCTATGCAGTTATCGTGGCATCTCATATTCGTTTTCGTAAAGCAAATGGATGCCCAGAAGGAAAATGCAGACTAGGAGCATTTCCTTACTCTTCGTTATTTGTATTGGTATGCCTAATTATTGCAATGTTTAGTATGCCTTTCATTGGTGGACAAACGTATGGATTCATTGCAGGTATTGCGATTACGGTTCTATATTCAGTAGCATATCTTATAATGAAAGCAGTCAAGAATAGGCAAGGGATTAGTGATAATGGAGATGCCAGACAATTTCAAACTAGATTATCCACGGAATTCTCGAAAGAACTTACTTTTGATAAAGAAAGAAAATATGACGAAGGTGATAGAGATTCTGGTGAAGATGAGGAAGAAGAATATGATGATTATAATGAATAACAAAAGCATTGGAGTAATAGTGAAGACACTGTAGACAAATGCAAATAATAGCTTAGGAAAAAATCCTAAGCTATTATTTTGCGTTTCATCATATATAAATTTGAATCAACATAAATAAAATTGAATTCCTTACATTACAAGGATCTACTTTTTTCATGCTTAGATTCATGAACACCAAGTTTCTGGCCATTTACCATTCCTACATCTGCATTACTTTTAGGTTCCATCTTGCGTAAAGTGGCATTGCTTTTCTCTCGGTCCTTCATTCGATTTTTGTTATTATCCATAATTGTTCTCCCTTCTTTGGCATATAATCTACGCTCTTTCAATTATTGCGATATGAAAGAGCATTTTTTCACGTACTTAGTATTCCACAAAGAGTGAAAATTATTTTACATTGTCTATCTTTTCTATATTTAGCCATACTATAGAAAAAAGTAGAATGTGAAAGGTATGGTATTAAGGTGAAAAGATATATATGGAAAACTAGTATACTTTGTATGATTATATTATTCATGGGATGTAGCAAGAATAGTGTTAAGCAGTCACAAGAAAATAACAAAAATGAACCAAATGAACAAAATGAGAAGACCACGGTAGCAACTCCAACAAGTTCTCCAGTGGAAACCAATCAATCTACGAATCAACCATCAGAGTCGGAGAAAGATACAAAGCTAGGAGTTATAGCAGACTATTATCCTGTTGTACCAAATACACAATATCGATACCAAGGAGAAGGGAATGAGTATGCTCCCTTTCAGAGAAATATTGATTTTATCGATGAAGTGAACAATTGTATTCAGATAAGAACGAATAATGGAGGAACCGAGACTGTGCAAGTAATTCAGATTCAGCAAGGAGAGTTATCTGTACTACTTACGAAGAATGAATGTTATTATCGGGATAATCTGATCAATCAGTATCTGAGAGGTAAAAGTATATCAAGTACCAAAGCAGAAATCTTATTAATGGAACCGCTGAAAGTTGGAACCAAATGGGTACTTCCAGATGGAAGGAAACGGTATATATCGGATACTCAGGCCAAGGTTGATACACCATTAGGCAAGTATCAAGCAATTGAAGTGACCACTATTGAAAATGATACTGAAAATGGGAATGCAACAGATCGTAATACTGAAAAGCAAGAAAGTACAACGAAAGAGTATTATGTAAAAAAAATTGGGCTTGTGAAGCGAATCACAAGGATAGGAGATATGTTAGTAACCTCAACATTAAGTGAGAGAAAAGAAAAATCTCCATGGAAACAAACCATTCTATTCTATTATCCAACGAGTGATAACAAAATATATAGAAAAGAAAAAATAGTATCTTTTTATACCAATGATGTTACTCGTACAATCCTTGAGAAGGAAATGAAAAAAGAAGCTACCGGAAAGCATCTTCCTCTCATAGCAAAGACAACGAGAATAAATTCTTTATATCTGGGAACAGACCAAATTGTGTATGTCGACTTTACAAAAGATATCGTAAAAGAAATGAAGAGTAAAGAGCAAGAATCACTGATCCTACAGTGCATTACCAATACGTTAGGCAATTATTACGGAGTGAAAAAAGTCTACCTTACCATAGAGCATCAATTATATCAGTCAGATTACCGGAGTACAACAAAGGGAGATACTTTGAAAGTGACGGAGTAACCAATTTCAAATAACTACTTACAGCCGTTAAATAAATATCAAATAAGAACATCAAATAAATGTTAAATAATCACGTAAATAAACGTTATGCAAATAAATATGAGTAAAGATGCTAATGGTAAAGAGTATATTTAAATGTAGAAAAATGTCTAAACTGGTATAAATATACACAGAGATATGCCGATATATACTAATAATTGGTAACGATTACAAATGTCAACTGAATAGATCACAAATAAAATGATGCGTTGAAATATAGTCAATATCTGGGCACTTTGGGCTATATGGAGCAAGTGGTGCAACCGGCATTTTTTTTGTTGCCTTTTTTTAGGGTTTTGTATCCAAAATATATCGCTCCAAGAGTGGAGAAGAACTTGGATATAAAAACCATCATAACTCATACTAAGATGAACATTAGTATCTCAATCATCGTAGTGAATAAAGTACAATTAGGGGAGGAATTTATGAATTCACAAAAGGGAAAGAAAAGAAGATTATTGTGGAACAGAGCGCTTAGCATACTCTTGTGTATTGTTATCGTATTAACAGCAATACCAATGAATGCAGAAGCAGCAACGAAGAAAAAATTTATCAAAGTAGACCATCAACTCTTTGATCCATCTGCAGGAGAGCAAACTACGGTTAGCTTTAATCTGGAAGGCACCAGGACAGTAGATATCAAGGTTATGAATCAAAAGGAAACGGTCACGTACCTAAAGAAGGGTGAAAAGTACGAAGGAAAGTATAAAACGTATAAAGTAACCTGGGATGGTAAGGACAGTAAAGGTAATAACGCAGCCGATGGTACCTATAAGATTGTGGTACAACCTACCGAGAAGAAGTTCAAGAAAGGAACTTCTTCGGTTAGTGTATCTGTAGTGAATGCTGCAAGCAAAGAGATTGGTATTGTTCCAAATGTGAAAGGCGATACCTTTAAAATCTATGGTGCTGGTGGTAAGAATCAAGGAACCAGCAAAGTTACCTTGTCGGTATCCCAAGATGGTAAATCAGGAAGTAGTATCAATGCAACAGTAGATGATACGATGTGGTATGCAGATCTACCAATGTCTGCTTATAGCTTATACCAGATCAAAGCTTCGGTAAATGGAAGCTCCGGTAACGTAACAAGAGATATATCAGTAGTCCGACATGTATTTCGTGTTGGCGATAAGATGAAATATCTTGCTGCACTCTACTATGGAGATTATACGAAGGACTCTAATATCTTATTGGATAATCAAGTTTCAAAGAATTATACCAATGAAGGAGCCTTAGTAGGTACCAACATTCTAGTCATCAATCCATCCAAGAAGATTGCACAAGATATCTCCAAGGGTTCCAAACAGAAGAAGCAACATCTAGGAACCATTGACGAACTTAAGAGGATTGCATCCACGAATCCAGTGTTCTTAAGTATGGGAAATAATTTTTATTCCAATTCAGACCTATCAATTGATGGATATAGTCCACTGGAATTTGAACGAATGTATAATACGATGAGCTATGATTACAGTGAATTCGGTATTAATTGGTCCCATACGTATTCTTATTATCTACAGGATATGGGAGATACTGTAGCCATTGTATTTAACGATGGACATTCCGAATATTATAAGAAAAATAGCGATGGAAGTTATGCGGCAGCAGAAGGAATAGCAAGAAAATTAGAAAAGAAAAGCGATGGAAGCTATACACTTACAATGGAGGGAACAAGTATCCTTCATTTTGCCAAGGAGGGAAGTCTACAAGAGATTACGGACTTAAATGGAAATGTACTCAAGCTAACCTATAAGAAGGATATGCTTAGTAAAGTAGAGAATTCAAGCGGTTACTTTAACTTCACCTATAACACCGATGGAACGATTCAATCCATCGTCGATAGTGGAGATAGAAGTATCAGTTATACCTATACGAATGGATTAGTTACTGGCTTCAAGGATGTGAATGGAAATACCACTACATATCAATACGATAAACTTAATCGTTTAACAAAAGTAATCAGTCCAGAAAAGGTTGTTCTATTAGATGTGGAATATGATGATTCGGACCGTGTAGTTAAGAAGACAATTGGGGGCGGTACCTACCAATACAGTTACGACGATACCAACCGTGATATCGAATGTACCGAGCCAAATGGCAATACTACAACCTTCCATTATTCCAAAGATTATCAAATGGAATATGAGAAAGATTCCGAAGGAACAATAAAGTACTACTATAAAGACAATACAAGCTCCACAGGGAAGCCAAAACCATATAAGACAAGTAAAGCTAGTCAAAAGACAAGCAAAAAAAGAGCAAAAGTGTCAGCAGTATCAGGTTCTGCAATCACAGCAGGTTCCAATATCTTAGAATTAAAGACACATAACATGAATGTATGCACTGGAACGCAGACGAATAATACGTTATATCCACAATTTCGTATCAAGAATACCAGCAGTTCGAACATTGATCTAGCAGACGTTACGTTGCGTTATTATTTCACGGTGGATGGAGATAGACCGCTGAACTTCTTCTGTGACTATTATAGTAAGGGAAGTAACAGTTCTGTAAAAGGTAAATTTGTCAAAGTAACCTCCTCCCAACCAGGAACAGACTACTACATGGAGGTTGGATTCAATGCAAGTGCTGGTACATTAACACCAGGAGAGAGCGTCGAATTTCATACCAGAATCGGAAAAGATAATTGGGATCTATTTACACCAGGAGATGACTATTCTCAGAATCCTACCACAGAGTTCACAAGCTTTGATCAGGTAGATATGTTCTATCAAGGCAATCTAGTATGGGGCAAAGGTTCCCAGTGTACAGAAGATACCAGTGGTCCTAAGGAAGATCCAAATAAAGGTGGTTCAGATAATAACTCTGGCAGTGGAACTGTCATTCCTCCAGAAGAAGTCATAATCCCATCGGGAACAAATAAATTAAAATTAAAGATGTACAATACAGGTAATCGTGGAGACAGTACCAATACCATTCATCCAATGATGCAACTGGTCAATACTGGTACGAATATGATTAAGTTAGAAGACATCACAATCCGCTATTATTACACACCGGATGATAACAAAGAACAGAATTATTGGTGTGATTGGAGCAGTGAAGGAGCACAAAATATCACTGGAACGTTTCATGAGCTCACCGATAAATACTGGAATGCAGATACTTATCTAGAGATTGGATTCAAGCCGAACTCTGGTTACATAGGAATTAGTGAAAAGGTAGACATTCATTCCCGTATCGCCAAACAAGATTGGAGTGACTATGATATCACCAACGATTACTCCATTAATCAAAAGGAAAGCCTAATCGACTGGGATAAAGTAGATGTCTTCGTAAAAGGTGTGAAAGTATGGGGACAAGGCGTTGTTCCAAGCGAAGAGGAACAAGACGAAGATTACATTGAATACGCAGATACGACAAAGAATCTAATCCGTGCAGAGATGTTCAATACCAACACAGAAGAAGTGAGTAACTGTGTCGCACCAAGATATCGAATCTACAATACAGGTACAGAGGATATTAAGCTATCTGATCTTAAGATTAACTACTTCTATACAACAGATGACGAAGAAAAGCAGATCTTTGAACCAGACTGGGCTGGAATCGGAAGTGATTTTCATTCCAATATCGCAAAAAGTGATATTACTTGTGACTTTACAGAAGTTGGTGATGACAACGTAGGCACCAATTGTGCCGCAACCATCGGATTCACAAGGGAGGATCTAGTATTAAAGCCAGGAGATTATCTTGAATTGCATACAAGAATGCACCGTAGCTCTTGGACGACTTACCTACAGAATAATGACTTCTCCTTTAACAAAGAGGATACGAATTATGCAGAATGGAATAAGATAGCCGTATTCGTAGGAGACAACTGGGCATGGGGAAGTATGCCAGTATCCTATGCAGAATTAATTGGTGATGATCCTGATGATACAGATCCTGATCCAACGGATGGTGGTAAAGGTGGATACGATTCGAACACCGATAAGGCTGGAAACCAGACGTATTATACGTATGATAAGAACGGAAATATCACCTCAGAAACCGATGCCCTAGGTTATAAGACAACTTATACATACAATGAATTCAACCAAGTAACTTCAATGACAGATGCGTTAGGCAATACCGTGACTTATGATTATGACAGCAAAGGAAACCTTATCTCCTATACGGATGCGTTAGGGAATAAGACGACTTATACTTATGACAGTAAAGGTTGTCTAACTAAGACTACGAATCCAGATGGTACCGTTGAAAAGAGAACCTATGATAGCAGAGGCAATCTCCTTACGGTTACTGATGAAAATGGAAATGTAACCAAGTATGAATATGACAAACTGAATCGAGTAACTAAAATAACAGACCCAAAAGGAAATATAGAGTCTTACGAATATACCTTAGATAGTATGATAAAGAAAGTTACGGATGCACTAGGTAACACTACGTTAACTGAATATAACGCGGATGGGCAAGTAATGAAAGATACCAATAAGAACGGTAAAAGTACCTTATATCAATATAGTACGACAACTGGTCTATTAGAACAGTCAACCGATGCCAAGTCGAATATTACCAAATATCAATACGACAACATGGGCAATGTTACCGTTGAGACTGCAGCTGATGGTAGCAAGACAACTAATGAATATGATAAATATGGAAGACAAAAGGCAGAAATCGATGCCTTAGGAGCTAGAACAGAGTACACCTACGATGTAAATGGTAACCTGACTGCCGAGAAGGATGCCTCAGGAAATGAGACGAAGTATAGTTATGATAAGCTCAATCGTGTCACAAGTACCACCGATGCTTTAGGAAATGTAACAAAAAATGAATATGATGCATTGGGAAGAAAAATTAAGGAAACAGATGCTAATGGTGGAGTTACATCAACAGACTATGATCCAAATGGAAATGTTGTAGCAGTTACCGATGCCTTAGGTCATGTCACAAAGAATGAGTATGATAAAGTTGGAAAGCTTAAGAGTACCATCGATGCTAAAGGAAATAAAACCACTTATGGGTACGATGCTGGCGGAAGAAAGATAAAACAGACCAATCCTTTAGCAGGAAGTATCACATGGGGTTATGATAAGAATGATAATCTCACTAAGGTAACTGATGAAAATGGAAACACTATGGCTTATGCCTATGATAATCTAAACCAATTGGTGACAAAGACCGATGCCTTAGGCAAAAAGACTACTTACCAATACGACAAAGAAGGAAACAAAGTAGAAGAAACCAATGCCCTTGGCTATACTACAAAGTATTCTTATGACGCCATAGGAAACCAAACGAAGGAAACAGATGAGTTAGGAAATGTAACAAAATATGAATATGATAAACTTAGTCAATTAACAAAGAAAACAGATCCATTAGGGAATATCCAAACCTATACCTATGATAAAAACGGTAATCAAGTAAAAGAAACAGACGCTTTAGGCAACAGTTCAAGCTATATCTACGATAGTGTAAATAAACTAATTAAAGAAATAGATGCCAAAGGTAATACAACAACCTATACATATGATAAAAATGGGAATAGGACAAGTAAGACTGATGCCAAAGGGAACAAGACTTCTTATGAATATGATACTTTAGGAAATCTAACGAAAGTAGAAGATGCTCTTGGGCATACATCTGAGTATTCCTATGATAAATTAGGTGACATGATAAAAGAAATACGAAGAGGAACTAATTCATCGGATGATCAGACAACAACCTATCAATATGATAAGAGTGGCAATCGAACAGCGCTAATTGACGCTGCTGGAAAGTCCATATCATATGAGTATGATAATAATGGACAATTAACAAAAGAAACTGCGAAAGATGGAACGTCTACCCTATACAAATATGATAAAGCCGGCAATCTTTCAAAGAAAACCTATAGTGACAATCGCTCGGTTACCTATGTTTATGATAGCAATAACAGACTTACAACAATGACCGATTGGAATGGAAGTACAAATTATACCTACAACGCTCTAGGGCAAGCTACCAAGGTAACAGATGCCAATAATAAGGTTGTTAAGTATACTTGGACGAAGAATGGTAAGAAACAATCCATGACTTATCCAGATGGAAAAGTAGTTCAATATGCTTATGATGCAGCAGGCAACTTAGTTAAAGTAACAGATACTAAGAATGGTGTGACTACATATAACTATGATAATAAGAACCGGTTAACATCAAAGAACCTACCAAATGGAACAGAATCAGCTTACACATATGATTCCATCGGACAACTAACAGGAAGGAAAGAGAAGACAGGAAGTACAACGAATTCCAGTTATAACTATCAATATGATGCCAATGGAAACCGTATTAAGGAAACAAAAGTAAAAGCAGGGGGAACTGAGACTAGTACCTATGCTTATGATGATCTCAACCAATTGATGCAGGTTGCCGATAAGAAAGGTACTAGAACTTATACCTACGATGAATTCAACAACCGTAAGGGAAAAGAGGAAACTGGAAAAGATAAAATAACCTATACGTATAATAACGTAAACGAGCTTGTTAAAGAGACACAAGGAACGGATACCAAAACTTATAGTTACGATGCTAGAGGTAATCTATCTACTAAGAAAGTAAATGGAATTACAAAGGCAACTTATACCTTCGATTCTACAAATATGCTGACAAGTGTTAAGAATACGAGCAACAAAACAGCAAGTAAATATGAATATGATGGTGCTGGTAATCGAACCAAGAAAACAGTATCGAAAAATAACAAAGTTGTAAGTAAAAAGTCTTATGTGATTGATACCATGAGTTCTTATCAGGATATAATAGCAGAAGCAGATACGGTATCTGGAGATGAAACGGACTTTACCTATGGATTAGGATTAGTTAGTGTTGAAACAGGAAAAGGTATCAGTTATTATAGAATTGATGAGAAGAACAGTGTAGAAGAAATTCAGAATAATTCTGGTACAGTTAAGGCTGAGATAGGGTATGATGAGTTTGGTAATGTAGAGAATCCAGATGATATCGGAACGAACGGAAATATTTTCTCTTATACGGGGCATGTGTATGAAACAGAAAGTAGTCTACTCTATGTGAAAGCAAGGTATTATGATTCTAAGACTGGTAGGTTTATTAGTGAGGATAGTAATCTTGGGGAGATTGAGGATACCTTGACTAAGAATCTATATATTTATTGTAGAGAAAATCCGTTAATGTATATGGATTCAGATGGGCATTACGCATCGACACAAAGTATAATTAATGATGGAGGAAGTAGTAAGAAAAATCATGGTGGAAGTGGTAAGAAAAAGGGGACGGGTAATGCTCTTGTTACAAAAGAAAAGTTGAAACAACTTGGCTGGAAACTTAGTGATGAATCAATAGGGCAATTAAATAAGGCTTTAGTAACATATGATATAACTACACCCGAAAGAATAAGACATTTTCTATCTCAATGTGCACAAGAATCTGAAAAAGGATTATATACTACAGAGTTAGGTTCAGATGAATACTTGACAAAACATTATGATCAAGGAACTGCAGGAGGTAAAAATGTTGGAAATACACAAAAAGGGGATGGACCTAGGTTTAGGGGGATAGGATATATCCAAGTAACTGGTAGATCTAATTATCAAGCCATGGCAAAGGAGACAGGAGACTCTAGAGTAATGGAAGGGTATAGTTACGTTCGAGATAATTTTGATTTGTGGGATATTTCGGGAATTTGGTGGAGAAATAATAAAATGAATTCTATTGTAGATAGTTTAGCAGGTAAGAGTGCAGACCAACAAGTGCTACAAGTTTCTAGAGCTGTAAACTGTGGTAGTAGGTACAGTAAAGCGATACCTAATGGTTTACAGAACAGGAAAACGTATTATGCGGAGGCTTGTAAGGTTATTAAATAGCAAGTAAGATATTATAAAGAGTCGTATTCAGAAAATGGAGAAAATTATATGCAAAATAAAAACTTTTGTGTAGCTTTGTTGATGTTATTTGTAATTACTTTAACTGCCTGTGGTACGGGTGGATATAATTTGGGTAAGCTGGAAATTAACAAAGATAAAACTGGGAATATACAAGAAACACAGCCACCTGTAACCGAAAAAAGTCAAAGTAGTGATAATAATATGATTAATAATACCAAGAATGAGGATAATTCTAATAGTTCAATTGAAAAAGTATACGAAACAAAAAAAGAAAGCTATATTTATAAAAATATTAAAATTGATTATCCTCAAATAATTAATTTTAATGATGTTAATAAGCAAAAATTAATTAATGAATTAATAAGAAACGATATTCTTAAAGTTCTAAATAATTATAAGGACAATAAGGATCATGTATCACTAATGATTGACTATAATGTGATGTTAAAAAACTCCAAGCTGTTAAGTATAGAATACATTGGGCAAGAAAGTTTTGAAGATTACCCACGTGTTAATAACTTGTTTTACTCGACAAATATAAATATCAGTAATGTAAGTAAAATTAGATTGAAGGACATTATCAATATTGATGATAAATTTGTAAGTAAATTCATGAGCGAGAAATTCAAAGCTTTGATTTCTGAACTTAGTCCAATAAAGGAATTAAAAACCACAGAGGAATGGATGAACTTATTTAACACATCAGACTTAATTGAAAATGTAGGAACTGAAAATCAGTCAGAAACATATAGCTACCTAACAGAGGATTCTTTAGGAATTAGTGTTGGGGTTGGTCATAACGCTGGTGATCATGCAGAATTTGAAATCAAATACCAAGATTTGAAAGATAATATAAAAACTGAGAATGAAATTTGGAAAGATTTATTGCACTAATTTTCAGCAACAAGCAAAAAGTAATATACATTTTACTGGCGGTTGTCTTCGGATGACCGCTATTTTTGTGGTGCGCCCGGCGGGCGCACGTTTCAACGGGTGTAAGTCCCGAATCCGCCCGGTAGTGGGAAGGATATAGCCAATGGCAAGGGTGTCGTGGGTGACTGCGAATCTGAAGGAAGCCGGATGGCAAATCTCTGGTCTGACGTACAGAAATCACATCAGGCTATGCATGAGGGTAAGTCTGCCATACAAGTCGAAGCCCAATAACTACACGGAATCATGCATGGTAAATGTGGCAGATGGATGGAGAGAAGGAACGTGTGAGTACCCGGGGAGATCTGGATGGAACGCCTTGAAAGAGGTAACTATTATCGCAAGGTAATACTGAACATGCAGAAGTCAGCAGAGGTCATATTAGCCGAGAGGCGAAGGACCGAATCAATAGGAGTCCCAAGTATAACCGAGAAAGGAGGAGTGGCTGATGAAGGCAGAAAACTCTGAAAACAGAGACTGTCCGCAAAGAGATAATGCGGAACATGAAGGGTATGAGGAAGTTCGGAGGTCATTCCGCTCGATATGGAAAGAAAAGGGCAGTGCACAGCCAGAACTCTTGGAGAAGATACTGAACAAAGATAATCTTAACAGAGCTTATAAGAGGGTAAAGGCAAACAAGGGAGCACCGGGAATCGACGGTATTACAGTCGATGAAATAGGTGCATATCTACGGGAAAATCAGCAAAGAATTATCGAGAAAATATACAAGGGTAAATATACACCCGACCCGGTAAGGCGTAAAGAAATCCCGAAAGCAGACGGTGGAACGCGAAAACTTGGTATTCCAACTGTCAAAGACCGTATTTTTCAGCAAGCCATTGCACAACAACTGATGCCGACATATGAGATGCAGTTTTCGGATGGAAGCTACGGTTACCGTCCGGGAAGAAGTGCGAAGGATGCCATTATTAAGGTCAAAGAGTATGCCGAAGAAGGTTACCGCTATGCGGTATCACTAGACCTATCAAGATACTTTGACACCCTAAATCACGAGTTATTATTAAACATACTTCGGAGAAATGTGAAGGATGAAAGGGTAATACAATGGATAAAGGGGTATCTCAAGAGCGATGTTATGGAAAATGGTGTAGTCATGGACACAGAAGAAGGATCGCCACAGGGTGGAAATCTGTCGCCACTATTGGCAAATGTTTATCTCAATGAGTTTGACCAGGAGTTTCAAAAGAGAGGTGTTCCGTTCGTACGTTACGCTGATGATATAGTTCTGTTAGCAAAGAGCGAAAGAGCTGCAAGGAGACTTCTGGAGACAAGCACGAACTATCTGGAAGGGAAGCTTAAGCTGACAGTAAACAGAGATAAAAGTCGTGTGGTCAGTGTATTTGCAATCCGAAATTTTAAATTCCTTGGCTTTGCATTGGGAAGGAACGGAAAGGGCATATACGTCCGAGTTCATCCAAAGTCATGGAAGAAGTTTAAATCAAAGCTGAGAGAACTATCTTCCCGAAGGTCTGTTCAGAGCATAAGACCGGCATTAGAAAAGATAAAGATATATGCTAGAGGATGGCTTAACTATTACGGAATAGCAAGTATAAAGAACCCCATTGATGAAATCAATAAGTGGCTCTACCATCGAATTCGTATGTGTATTTGGAAGCAATGGAAGAAGTCTAAAACGAAAATGAGAAACCTTTTAAAACTCGGAGTGACCAATGATTTGGCATTTAAAACGGCTAATAGCCGTAGAGGTTATTGGTTTGTGACACATACAGTAGGGGTCAATATAGCTTTAACAAAAGAAAGACTGATAAACAGTGGCTTTTATGACTTAGCCACAGCCTATCAGTCTGTGCACATCAACTATTGAAAGCGCCGTGTACCGAACGGTACGCACGGTGCTGTGAGAGGACGGGAGTTAATCACTCCCTCCTACTCGATTCGTCCCTACAAATCAATTATGCCTGTGAATCATATACAAATATTGCTGTAATCTAGAGTCTTACGAATATACCCTAGATAGTATGATAAAGAAAGTTACGGATGCACTAGGTAATACTACGTTAACAGAATATAACGCGGATGGGCAAGTAACGAAAGATACGAATAAGAACGGTAAAAGCACCTTATATCAATACAGTACCACAACTGGTCAGCTAGAACAGATGACCGATGCCAAGTCGAATATTACCAAATATCAATACGACAACATGGGCAATGTTACCGTTGAGACTGCAGCTGATATTAGTAAGACTACTTACGAATATGATAAGTTCGGAAGACAATCTGCAATTATTGATGCTATGGGTGGGAGAACAGAGTATACCTATGATGTAAATGGTAACGTAACCATAGAGAAGGATGCTTTAGGAAATGAGACGAAGTATAGTTATGATAAACTCAATCGCGTTATTAGTACAACTGATGCTTTAGGAAATGTAACAAAGAATGAATATGATGCATTGGGTAGAAAAATCAAGGAAACGGATTCAAATGGTGGAGCTACATCAACAGACTATGATCCAAATGGCAACATTGTAGCAGTTACCGATTCCTTAGGTCATGTAACAAAGAATGAATATGATAAAGTTGGAAACCTTAAGAGTACAATTGATGCTAAAGGAAATAAAACCACTTATGGGTACGATGCTGGCGGAAGAAAGATAAAACAGACCAATCCGTTAGCAGGAAGTATCACATGGGGTTATGATAAGAATGGTAATCTCACTAAGGTAACTGATGAAAATGGAAACACTATGGCTTATGCCTATGATAATCTAAACCAATTGGTGACAAAGACCGATGCCTTAGGCAAAAAGACTACTTACCAATACGACAAAGAAGGTAACAAAGTAGAAGAAACCAATGCCCTTGGCTATACTACAAAGTATTCTTATGACGCCATAGGAAACCGTATTAAGGAAACAAAAGTAAAATCAGGCGTAACTGCAACCAGTACCTATGCGTATGATGATCTCAATCAGTTGATGCAGACCACAGATAAGAAAGGTACTAGAATCTATACCTACGATGAATTCAACAACCGTAAGGGAAAAGAGGAAACTGGAAAAGATAAAATAACCTATACGTATAATAACTTAAACGAGCTTGTTAAAGAGACGCAAGGAGCGGATACAAACACTTATAGTTACGATGCTAAAGGTAATCTATCTTCTAAGAAAGTAAATGGAATTACAAAGGCAACTTATACCTTCGATTCTACAAATATGCTGACAAGTGTTAAGAATACGAGCAACAAAACAACAAGTAAATATGAATATGATGGTGCTGGTAATCGAATCAAGAAAACAGTATCAAAAAATAACAAAGTTGTTAGTAAAAAGTCATATGTGATTGATACCATGAGTTCTAATCAGGATATTATAGCAGAAGGAGATTCGTTATCTGGAGATGAAACAGACTTTACCTATGGATTAGGATTAGTTAGTGTTGAATCAGGAAAAGGTATCAGTTATTATAGAATTGATGAGAAGAACAGTGTAGAAGAGATTCAAAATAATTCTGGTGTTATGAAGGCTGAAATAAGCTGTGATGAATTTGGTAATGTTGAAAATCCAGATGATATTGGAACGAATGGAAATATCTTTGGTTATACTGGACATGTGTATGATGCAGAAAGTAGTCAACTCTATGTGAAAGCAAGGTATTATGATTTTAAGACTGGTAGGTTTATTAGCGAGGATAGTAATCTTGGGGAGATTGAGGATACCTTGACTAAGAATCTATATATTTATTGTAGAGAAAATCCGTTAATGTATATGGATTCAGATGGGCATTACGCATCGACACAAAGTATAATTAATGATGGTGGCAGTAGTAAGGAAAATCATGGTGGAAGTAGTAAGAAAAAGGGGAAGGGTAACCTTGTTACTGTAACCCAATTGCAAGAATTTGGATGGTGTAATACAAGTGATGCATTTGTAAAAAAATTGAATGGTGCTCTTATAAGTTATGGCATTACAAATAAAAATAGTATTGCATTATTCATGGCTACTATGGCGGCAGAAAGTGATTATGGAAGGACAGCATTGGAGGAAGGTAGTGATTCTTATTTTGCAGGGAAAAGTTACGGGAAAAATAGAAGAGGTGCTGGATATATTCAAATTACACATAAAGAAACACATTTGACATTTCTAAAGACCATTCCTAATTGCTCATATTCAGGTGAGGACACTGCTACATATATTGCAAAGAACTATGCTGTGGAAGCATCAGCCTGGTATTGGAGCAAAATGCAAAAAACTGGAGAAGGTAATCTTAACGCATATGTGACAAAAAACGGTGGCAATTTAGGAATTTTTCTTATTACTCAATATTATGTAAATGGAGTTCCGGATGGAATAATGAATGATTTAACTGCAATAAGAAAAGGAAGTAAATTTAAAATTGGAAAAAATTCATTAAGTGTCAATGGGCATTCATATAGACTTCCTAATGGTTGGGCTAAACGAAAATCTGCATACGATAAAGCAGTGCAAGTTTTTAAGTAATTGAGAATGGAGTAATTCTATGAAAAAAGCAATTTTAATATATTTCTGTATTGTTACGGCTATGTTGTTTGCAGGATGCAAATCATCAGGCAATGTAACTAATGCTCATATAAAAAAACTGGGAGAAAGCAAATCAAGTAATATACCAGATTATAAAGTAAATATAAAGAAATATATACACAATAACGAGAATAGTAAACCATTCAGTGTGAAATATGTTCAAATAACCGGTTTGGGTAATGAAAGTATAGAAAGTCGGATAAATCAGACACTCAAGTCTTCAATAACTGAGTGGATCAATAAAGATTGTGAATGGATGGAGAAAAGTAAGGTAGTTGTCAAATGCAAAAATTCAAAATATCTATCATTGTGTTATACAATTGAATGGAAAGACAAAAATGGTGAAGGTTATATGAGTACTTATACACGGATTGGGGTGACTGTTGATGTTCAAACAGGAGATAGGGTGTATTTAAGTAATTTAATAAAGGATATTGATGACCTGAAGCAAAAATTAAAAAAATATGATTATAAAAATGAATTTTCACCTCCAATAGATTCTGATGAGGCAGATAAAATTATACGCGAAGCATCTATATCTGAATCTAAGTATCTTAAGGAAATTTATCAGAATGATTCATACGCATATGATGAAATAAAAGACGAAATTGGTTCCAAATCATCATTCTATTTAACAGATAATAAATTGGTTATTACAAGAGATGAGTATGACTTGAATGATGTATATATTAACTTTAACCAGTAGATGTGAATTTATGGACGCTTATCTTTAGATAACCGCACCACTGTACCTGGTAGCTACAATAATGTTGTTCGTCACGCTATGAGATGCTATCATAGTCACTTTATCTAATTCTCATATTCTTTAGATTTGTCGAAGTATTCAATGAATGTAATGCTAACAATTCACCTTATCTGATGCTATATTCTATGTTTATTATAAGAGCCGCAGGTGTTTCCTGCGGCTTAAGTAATTTTATGCTAATTCGATATTCATTCACAGCAGCAATTATATATCTGCATCTACAAGATCAGCAGATTTACTTGCTGCTATCATAAGGCTTGAATTACATATCTTATTTATTATTCTAGGTATACCATTCGATGCGTTGATTACTGCTTCAATAGCATTGGGATTGAATACACCCTGGGTGCATTTTGTACCTGCAAGTTTCGTTTTTATGTATCCAACGTCTTCTTCTTTCATTAATGCATCTATGTTGAAATTCATTGTGATTCGTTGATGTAATGGTTCATTTGTAGTAAGTCGAAGGGGATTGTTTAGCTGTGGAAGAGTACAATAAAGTAGGTCTATTAACTTCCTATACCGATGGGGAAGGAAATAAAACCACTTATGGGTACGATGCTGGTGGTAGAAAGATAAAACAGACCAATGCGTTAGCAGGAAGTATTACTTGGGATTATGATAAGAATGATAATCTCACTAAGGTAACTGATGAAAATGGAAACACTATGGCTTATGCGTATGATAATCTAAATCAATTGGTTACAAAAACCGATGCCTTAGGTAAAAAGACTACTTATCAATACGACAAAGAAGGAAACAAAGTAGAAGAAACCACTAATGGAACAAAAATCAAATAGGAGGTTTATGTGTGGGTAGTTATATTTCAGTGGGATTTATTTATGATAAAATTTCTATAGATAATATAAAAAATAAAATGAAAAGTTTGATTGATTTTATTGTTTCTAAAAAAGGAGAAATAAAAAGAGCAAAAATATGTAAAGATATTTATGGGGATGAATGGATTGAATATGAATTAAATGATAATACACAAATAGATAATATGTTAGTTTTATTGGCTGAACATTATTTTGGGCAGATAGAAATCGAAACTAATTTATTTGATTTAATGAATTTGGATATAACTGTGCATGTTGAGAAAGAAGAAGGCTATTTTGGATTTATTCTGGATATTTCAGAGAGTGCATTTTATAAAGATTCATTAAATATGGTTAATAGTTATACTGATAAATTTATAGATTTAATGAAAAAATTCTATAAGTGCTCAGCATACAACTACGCTTTTTGTGATAATGAAGCAGAAATTAAATATTCTCCTTTAGCATTCAGAAATCTTAATAAGAGAGTTTACTCTTTAGCAATACTACCTGTTCATAATAATAATCTTAGAGTAATAAAAAGTGAATGGAATATTGATGGAATAACAAATCGTAATTAATGTTATATGGGTAATAAGGCTTAAATTATATTATCTTGAAAAAATTAGTAATATTTTGTTTTACATTGGTCGCATAGCTTCGGGTGTTGCGGCCTTGTAACATACTCAGCAGAATTTTAACAAATGGTAGAGAAGCAATTTACAATGTAAGAACAAATGAACTAGTAATAATACATAATGGTGCTCAAATTGGAACTTTTTTAAACCAAAAGGTGGTATTAACTACTTTAAGAATACACTAAAAAAAGGAGTGATTGTATGTATATCTGTTTGATTTGTGGTTATAATGGACTTGAAAATCCATTGTATGATGATGATGATGGTGCTCCTAGTTTTACAATATGTGATTGTTGTGGCTTTGAATCTGGTTATGATGATTTGGATCAGGGTAATAGCTTTGATGAATATAGAAAGATATGGATTAGTGGTGGTTGTCAATGGCATACAATTAGTAAAAAGCCTAAGAATTGGAATGCTGACGTACAGATTAAAAACTTAGTAAATAGGTAATTAACGGACCATATATAAGATATAATTGTGTGATATGCTCCCTTTTAGTTGAATGTCATGATGTTAAGAAAAATAGAACATTTACATTGAAAAACTAAATGTAAATGTTCTATTTTAATGTTATAAGTAATTATAATTGTTATAAAGAAGGAAGCTAATCCATAAGCAGATTAGATTAAGGTAGGAACAAGAAGAGTCTTAAATAACGTAGATACTTTAGGCAACAGTAGTTGTCGTACCAATGGATCACTGGCTCGTAGACAGAAGCCTTGCGTTACCTATGACACTAAAATTAACAGATAAAAAAGGACACAAAATAGTTAATTATAAACCACACGGAAAGAAATGGTGGATAACAGGATTTAACCCATACTATCAAAATGTTAAAGCTACTTACACAATTGATTTTTCAAGTAAGAAAGCCTTATTTAAAGCATTTTATAAAACATGAAAAGATCTGGAAAGTGGAAATTTAATAAAAAGTATATAAGATAACTTTGATAAAGTATATTTGTCGTAATATTTTAGAAAGTGGTAATTTAAACAATTACGAGGATAAAAAAGAGGCAGTTAATTTTTTTATTTATTAGAAAAACTATGTATTAGAGCTAGCGAAAACGATAATTTGATAATTGCTATAGGAAATTAGTTAACTAAAAGTGTACTATGATATATTGGATCATATCTGCATGACTGCAAAAAATAGGCTACTTGAGTTATTTAGTAGCCTATTTTTCATTATATGACCAACATTTAAAATAACGGTATAAAGTGTTAGAACAAAAATAATGATGCGGCAGCAGCAACTCATATTCAACTAAAATAGAAAGGAGAGTTATATGAACCTAAGCGAGATTGCAAATATAGTTGAAAAAATTAATGATTATATTCAGCAGAGATTATGGTTTGATTTTAAGGTATTATTCTAATAGTGATATGAAAATAATAGGAGGAGAAGATCTATTTTATACTCATGAAATAGAAATTATCTTTAGAGATGTTTTCTTTGTCTCTCTTCCAATGGAGTGGAAGACAAATACAAAAAAAACAGTTTTTGAATTATTAGAAGGTGAGAATGCAAAAAAAATAAATATTTTGTATAAAGTAGAGCAGGGATACTATATTTTAAAATTTGCACCTGAAGATTATCAAAAAGAATTTGGTTGTTTAATTGCTGCTAAAACTATAGAATATACTCTAATAAAATAAATCATAAAGATGGTTGTATATAATGATGAAAAAAATCTGGAAGTGCATGGACAGCACAGATAAAAGTTGTGAAAAAATTGCTTGGTCAGGGTGGTAAATTCTACAGGAATCCAAATAATTTAACTCACATACCAGTGGAGGGGATAAAATAATGATTGAGTATTATAAATCTTTACCAGACTATATGCCAATTGATGAGTTAGAAAAGTTATTTAGAAGGTTTTTAATTAATGTTAAAACCACAAATTTTAGGATAGAGGAATCCTTAGAAGCTTTACTTGAATTAGCTGATAGACAATGGTATACCTATGAATTGTTGAGTGAAGATTTGAAGGCAGAGATAGAAGAATGGCTTCTTAGTATTATTGATTTTGAATCAGACGAAATTATTGAATATCTAACGCTGATTGTAGGTAGATTAGGTTTATCAAAGCTATATGCTACTATGAAAGGATCATTAACAGGTAATCTAAAAAAAGAAGTTAGACAGGAAATCGAGGAAATTGTAGAGGAAATAGATGGACATGTCGAGAATCCATATTATGGAATGTAGTTAGGGCGTATAAAGAATCACATTGTCTTGAACCTCTTCATATTAAGTATTCATAAATGTTATTGATGATATAACAGCTGTTAGTTTTGATACATGGATATTTGCTGTTAGTGAACAAGTTATTATAGAGTTATATCATGAGGGTGAAATTATTGTAGGATTTTTAAGGTGATAAAATGGCTATAAAAATTTATACAGAGCAAGTTAAAATTCATGAAACACCGCTTGAAAAGATATTTTTTGATGGCACTCAAATAACGATTGAGTTTGATGATGAAGATGAAAAAAGATGGTGCGTTATGTTTTCTCAAATACAAGAATTTAAAATTACTACAATAGATTGTTTTGATGTGTCAAAATTACTAATGGATGGAATGAAATCTTCATATATTCTGTTTGAAGATAATTCAAAATGGATTAATAACTTAAACATAACTTTAAACAAAACGGATTATCATGCCAGCTTTTTTGACAAGTCAAAACATTATATCTTCCCGTTTCAGGATAATATAGTCGAAGTGGTTTCGTTAAATATTAGTATTGAAAAGCTGAAATAGAGAATTAACAATAGGTAAATATGATAATATTGTAGTGCCTGTAAGGGATATAATTTTTAGCAGGTATAAATAAACTATATGGGAAGTAGGAAAGTTATGAGAGAAGGTATTGCACAGATCGTAAATAAATGGGACCCAATAGATTTATTTCCAATGGCTCCAAAGGATGAATACAGTAGAGAAATTCAACTAATTAAGAATATTATTAAAGATAATATTCAAATAACTGAGGAGGAATTAGCATTAGAAATCTGTCAAGTATTTTCAAAAAGGTTCGGGAGTGATGTATTTACATATAAAATAGAGGATTGTTTACAAATTGCAGATCTAATACTAAAATTATAAGTATGAAAGACAAAAGGCAGACATTGATACCTTAGGAGCTAGAGCAGAAACATGGATATTATAACAGGAGAAGACAATGAAGTGTAGAGCAATATTAAAGAGAGCAATTTTAGTTATGATAATACCTATTTTGTTAATTCTGATGATTGGTGGAAATCATGCTGTAACTACTCATAAAGCTATAATAGGCGATGAATTAGATTCTAGTAGAAATAAGGATCATACTACAGAGAATAATTTTAACACAAAATATTATCAGGAAACTTCAAACTATAGCATTGCTCCTAGTTTAATAACAAATAATGATATACAAAGACCAAAAGAAAATGTTGGTTGGATAAAAAGTCTTACAATAAAGTATCTACAGCTTTATAACATGGATGATTTTAAGAAAGTAAGTAAAATAAATAAGTATGCCTCTCAACCGGATGAACAAAAGATTAATTCAACAAAAGAATATTCAATAGATAAAAGGATATTTATTAAAGATGGAGTCCAAATTAAATATCCACAAATATGGGGATTACAGGATAGTAAAAAGCAAAAATATATAAATAATATGCTTAAGACAAATGCTATGTTTGCATTTGATTGGTATGATAGGAAATCAAAGGGCTTAGATTTAGATATTGATTATAAAATTATGTGGAATAGCTCTAATTTACTTAGTGTTAAATATAGTGGATCGGGATATGCTAACAAGGCTGTGCATGTTAATAATTTTATGTACACTGTTAATATGGATATCAATCGAGGTACAAAAGTGAAGTTAAATGACTATATGAATCTTAATAAAGAATTTGTATATAAATGTATGAATTATCGAGATTCAGAAGAAAGTATGGTAAATTATGCACTAGAAGATATGATTTCGAATAATGACTATAATATTTTACTCAAATATTTTAATCATGCAGATTCTACATATGATTACGAGCCAGCTATATTTAGTTATTTTACAAAAGATTCATTAGGATTATGTATAGAGGTATCAGATACGTTTGGAGGTTATGTTGATATTAGATATAAATATTCAGAACTAAAAAAATATTTAAAAAAAGATAGTGAAGTGAGGAGTATAACCAATTATATGAAATAGCCCCTATATGTTAATAAGTCAACATTGAATGGAACAAAAATTGGCTTATTATTGTGATGTATTAGATTTCTGAGCTATTAGATAGAAAACTTAAACTAAAAACTAAAACGTATATTAAATATTAGCAATAAAAAACTCGTTAGTTGAAATTAATTAAGCACTAACGAGTTTTTCTTTTATAAGAATTAGCAAAAAAATATTATCGAATCTTCCATCTACCCCATAACATGGTGCCTTCCCTTCGGAACAATAAAAGGCGACCCGGATACGGGATCTTTAATAACTGCACACTCTAAGCTAAACACTTTCTGAATCAATTCTTCTGATATAACCTCATCAGGAGAACCCTCAGCAATCAAGTTACCTTTATGAAGAGCGAAGATATAGTCTGAATAGCGAGCAGATAGATTAATATCGTGAAGCACCATGACAATAGTGGTGCCTCGTTTTCTATTTAGATCGGTCAATAAGTCTAATATTTCCACTTGGTAGGTAATATCAAGGAAAGTTGTAGGTTCGTCTAGTAGAAGAATATCGGTTTGTTGAGCGAGTGCCATCGCGATCCATACTCTTTGACGCTGACCACCTGAGAGTTCATCCACACTTCGATTCGCGAGATCTGTAATTCCCATAATCTCAAGAGCTTCTTGAACTGCTTCATAATCCTTCTTACCCCAACCTTTTAAGAAGGTCTGATAAGGAAATCTTCCTCTACCAACTAGATCAGCTACGGTAATACCTTCTGGCACAACAGGAGATTGTGGTAGTAGTCCCAAGGTTCTTGCTAATTGCTTTGATGGAATCTTATTTATTTTTTTGTCATCAAGTAGTATCTCACCAGAGATGGGTTTGATTAGTCTAGCTAGAGTCTTAAGGAGAGTCGATTTTCCACAAGCGTTTGCGCCTATGATTACACTAATCTTACCACTAGGAACGACTAAGCTGATTCCGTTATTAATAATTTTATTGTCATACCCAGCGACGATATTATTTGCTTTTAATATGGGTGTTGTTGTCATGAGGATCCTCCCCTTCGATTCATTTGAATAAGTAAAATTAGGAGATAAGGTGAACCTAGAATACCAGTAATAATGCCTACAGGGAATCTTGTGTCAAAAGCATATTGACCAATTAGATCTGCGCCAAGTACCAAGATGGCACCAACAAGACCAGCAGGTAAGGTATTTGATGTCCCATTTCCAATAAGTCTGCCGGCGATAGGGCCAGCGAGGAATGCTACAAAAGCAACCGGTCCAGTAACCGAAGTAGCAAAAGCAATAAGAAATACGGAGCTTAGTACCAATAATATTCTTGTTTGGTTCGCGTTTAACCCAAGAGTTATGGCTAACTGTTCTCCTAATTCTAAGATTTTAAGATGTCTTCCAAGTAAGAGGATGACAAGTCCAAAGATGAACACTATGAGGAAAAGTACGGGGATACTTGACATCTGCATTCCGTTTAAGCTTCCACTTAACCATCTTAGTGCACCTGGCACATCATATTGAGAGGCTCTTAGTAATAGATAGGAGATAACAGCACTTAACATAGCTTGTACACCAATACCAATTAATATTAACTTACCTCCAGAGAAGCTTCCTCCTTTGGAAAGTAAGTAGATTAGAATAGCAACGATAAGTCCTGTGATCACAGCAGCAATCGATACAATACTTCCACTTAGCTCTAGTACTAGTATGCAAAATACTGCTGCAACACTAGAACCAGATGTAACGCCAATGATATCGGGACTTGCAAGTGGATTGCGAAGCATTGTCTGAAAAGTGCTTCCAGCAATACCAAATGCGATTCCAACAAGAAGTCCAGAAAGCATTCTTGGTAAACGAATCGTACCAATGGCGAACGAAGCACCTCTTATCTCTTCGCCCATCAGTACGCGAAGTACGACTTCTAGAGGATATCTAGTATTTCCTAATAAGAGCATGGTAGTAGAAAGAATAAGTGTTAGAATAACCAGAAGACTGGTTACTATCATCCACCGGTTACGGCGATGAAGATATCCTTTTTGTATGGTAGTAAGATTATTTTTTGTCATATTGATCGCACCTTCGCTCTCATAGCAATGAATATAAGGATTGGAGCCCCAAGAAAAGCAGTGATAACACCTGCTTCTAGTTCGCCACCATTTCCAAGGAGTCTTCCAATTACATCCGATATGGTTAATAGAATTGCACCACCAAATGCAGACATAGGCAGAAGGATACTAAGGTTTGGACCACAGAGGAGACGCATCATATGTGGAACCATAAGCCCAACAAAGCCAATAGGACCAGCTAATGCAGTAGTTGCTCCACATAGTAGCACTCCAGCCAGTGCAGCTGCAATTCTTACGAGTCCAGTATTTACACCAAGACCAGTGGCAACATCGTCTCCTAATGCGAGAGCATTCAGTGCTGGAGAAGATAGAATACCTATGATTAATCCAACAATGAAAAATGGAAGTACAGATGTAATTCCTTCCATAGTAGCGCCACTCACACTTCCAACCTGCCAGAAGCGAAAGGCATTCATAACCTCTGTTCGAGGTAATACAAGTGCACTCACTAATGAAGATAGCGCAGCACTGGTAGCAGCACCAGCCAATGCAAGTTTGATAGGTGTTGCACCACCAGAACCCATAGAACCTACTCCATAGACAAAGACTGCTGTTAAAGTAGCACCAGCTAAAGCAAACCAGATGTATTGCCCCGCTGTATTAATGTGAAAAAAAGTAATACCACTAACTACAAATAAAGATGCGCCAGTATTCACTCCTAAGATACTAGGATCTGCAATAGGATTACGTGTGATCGCTTGCATCAGAACACCGGACACCCCAAGGGATGCACCGGCGATGATACTAAAAATGGTTCTTGGAATACGTTCATGAACGACAATCGCATTAAGAGAATCTAGGTCAGGGTGCGTTAAAGCTTCAATCACCTCAGGAAGACTGATATAACGAGCTCCGAATATGAGAGAAGCCAATATACATAACACTAGACTTAGGAGGCTTCCAATCAGTATGGCGATTATTCTTGTATGTTTCATTGTACTTTATCAGCCGCCTTTTTTAGGATGGTTAGGTATTCATCAATGGTTGCAGGAATGGATAGAGCACTTGGTGTACCAGAGGCTGCTAAAGGTGTACCATCTGGAATAAGTGCAACAGATCCTCTTTTTACAGCTGGAATTGTTCCAATTAGAGGGTCGGCTTGTAAGGCTTTTAATAAAGTATCATCACCATAGGCAACCATAATATCTACATCTCTAAAGATATCAACTTTCTCTGCACTTAGTTCGATCGAAAAGCTGGATGCGCCCTCTTGAAGTTTTGCAATACTTGCAGGGATGCTCATTCCTAGATCATTTAAGTAAGCGGCACGTGGATCGGTAGGAAGATATACATAGAACTTTCCAAGGTCTGCTGGATTGAAGTAGAAGAATGCTACAGTCTTACCTTTTAATTGTGGAGAAGCATTTGTCTTATCTGCAATGAGATCTTCCAAGTCACTCACTAGCTGTTCACCTTCTGTCTTCATACCCATACCAGTTGCATCAAGTATGATCTGGTCACGCCAGTATGTTTGCCAAGCAGCAGTAGGGTAAGCTACGACAGGTGCTATTTGACTTAATAGGTCATATTCTTCTTTTGTAATTCCAGAATAAGAAGCAAGGATTACATCTGGATTAGCATCACTAATGGCTTCGTAATCTAAGCCATCAGTATCGTTAAAGATGACTGGTTTTTTAACGCCTAATTCTTTGAACCTTTCTTTTGTCCAAGGTAAAAGGCCGCTGCCATCGGTTACACCATAATTGGCTTGTGAGATACCAGCTGGAACAACGCCAAGAGCTAAAGGAACATCTTGATTTCCCCAAGAGATTGTAACGACATTCTTTGGTTTGTTCTCAATCACTGTTTCTCCAAAGGCATGTTTGATGGTGATTGGATAACTTACATTCGTATCAGTGGAACTATCATTAGAAGCAGATGTTTCTGCTTTAGTTGATGAGTCTGCAGATTCCTTTGAATCGGATGATTTTGTTACTTTGTTTGAGCAAGCCGTCAATGACAGCATTAATATAATAACAAACATGGAACTTAACTTTCTTGATTTCATAAAGTTTCCTCTTTCTTTCTAAATATAATAAAATGCGACAAGTTAGTTTACACTAACTGACCACATTTTATATGGATTATGTATTGCTGTCAAGCTGATTAGAAGAGATTTGGGCTTAATGATAAAGAATGTACATTAAGGAATGGGAATTATAATAATAGCAGTAAATGAAAATAATTCCATCTTAGAAAAATATTCAGATAGGATATTGAAGTGAGTTCTGCCTTCCAAAATAAAAATAACGCTGCTATCTTAGAATCCATATTAGGTTCTAAGATAGCAGCGTTATTTTTATTCTAGAGCTTCTTTCTTATCAACCCAAAGTATATAGCTTAGTCCCAATACAACAAAGATACCACCAATTAACTTTCCAAGTGATAATTCTTGAAGAATAAAATAATCAATAGCAATCCCCACAAATAATTGACCGATGAATATGAGGAGAGTCAGATAAAAAGAAGAAATTCGAGGAGTTATATAATTCGAGGATAGAATGGTAATCACTCCGACAATTCCGCCGAAATAAGCCCATATTGGTACGGAATGATAACGGGAGATAGTGATTAGAGAGCTTTCTTTACTAACGAAGAAGCATAGGATAGATACGATAAGCCCAACAATATAATTAATCAATGTTCCTTGGAGGGTACCGATTTTCTCTGCTAATTTTGAATTAATAATACGAGCAAGTACAATGGTTATACCAGAGCCTGCAGCAGCTAATAAATATATGAATAACATGAATTCACTTTCCTTTCTTTTAATAGATAATCATAATGACAATACCAAATGCCATAAGAACTAAGCCAATGGTCTTCTTTGGGTTAAATCGAATCACTTTCATTCCTAATATTCCATAATGATCTATAATAATTGAAAAAATGGTTTGTGCAAGTAAGCCGATGGCTAATGGAAGAGATACTCCTAGATGAAGATAACTAATGTTACTAAAGACTACGGTTCCAACTCCGATAAGTCCAGCACTATATAAGTATAAAGGGGTTTTTCTATCAAGAGTAATCTTAGTTTTGGTAAGTAATAATACCGCAATAATTGCAATAAAACCAACGGTATGAATGATAATGCTAGAACTAAAGCTTTCAAAATGGTCGGATACAGTACCATTTAAGAATACCATGACAGAATTAACGGCACCAATCAGTAAAGATATAAAATAATTCATAGAGTTTGATTTCCTTTCGTTTCTTTCTTGATTCCATAAGACATATTATCGTCTTAATATCAAATTTTCTGATAATCAATGTACCATAGATTCCTTGCATTGATATATGACATATGTCATACTAAAGAAAATATTATGTGTTGCCCGACAAATGACCTGTTTGGGCGGTAGTCTAGGCAATTTGCACAAAACAGAAAAACTCATGCTTCATTGAATATGTATAAGAAGTTCTAGTTCTCAGATCATTTTGTGTAAAACATATGCTAGGACAGATAACTCGCTGCGCTCAGACAGATCTGTCCGAGCATATAACACGAAATGATCCGAGAACAAGATCTTCTAATACATATTCAAAGGCGCAATCGCTTTTTCTGTTTTGTGCAAATTGCCAGGCTAGTTTTTGAAACAGGTCATTTGTGGGACAACTCATATTATTATTTATTTCTGGAATTAAGATAGAGAAAAGTTTTGAAATAGGCATAACTTCACAAACTCGTAAAAGTTACGACATAAAAGTGAAGTTAGATAGAAAGCTATAATAGAATGCATTAATTGTAGACAGGAGACCAAATGGAACGAATTCAAGATCAAGCCAAATTAGATTATTATATTAAGAAATATTCCGTTAATGAGCTTTTTACAAAAGACATGCGAGAATACATGGAATTAGTAAGTTTTAAGAAGAATGAATACCTGATCAGTGATAAGGAAGATGTGTGGGCGCTTATGCTTTTGGTAAGCGGTAAGACAAAGGCATTTACCACATTAAGCAATGGAAAGTCACTCTTGCTAAGATTCTATGAAGGATTTCAGATATTAGGGGATCTAGAAGTTCTTACTTCCAAAGACACATTTACCAATGTTCAAGCAATTGAAGAGACCTATTGTATCGCGATTGCTTTTGAATACGTTAACCTATATCTATTAGAGGATGCTAAATTCTTAAGGGCTATCTGTAGAGAACTAGGAACAAAGCTTAAAGAATCTAGTAAAAATAGCTCCATCAACTTGTTGTATTCCTTAGAGAATCGTTTAGCAAGTTACATCTACACAACGGGAGAGAGAGTAACTCAGTCTGGACATAATAAGATAATCTTTGATGAAAATCTAACGTATATTGCAGAGATTCTAGGTACAAGCTACAGACATTTGCTTCGTACACTCAATGTCTTATGTACGAAAGGTGTTCTGAGTAAATGTGGATGTTATTATGAAGTATTGGATGAGAATACTTTGATGGCGCTATCAGCGGATCTATATCGTTAGATATAGCATAGAATAAAATACTGCAAAGAAAAAAATGGTAATTTATACAATTCACCGCTATAATAATAGGTATGATTCATAGAATTATAAATTATCTGCTAGGATAATGTTGGGGTCAAATAGCCTTTTATAACTTATAATGTGTATATTGATGTATAATTATTAATTTTGGCGTAGTCCGGCCGAAGGTATCGTTTATATTTTGTCAAGACTCATAGTGAAAATAGGAACGTGAGTGAGTATTTTCGCTAGTTCTGAGGCTTGTAAAAAATATGGTGCCTGAGGGAAAGGTAGCCCAAATTCATAATTATACAGCGATATACACTCAGTACACTTAATTAAAGCTACTTAACTATTGATTATAAAGAGAAAGGAATTATTATTTCAATGAAAATAGAAAAGATTAAAAACAGAAGTGTGGTATATTCCAAGAACATTAATCAAGAATGGGATTTACACATTCAAGTCATTCATGGGAGTAAGTATAACTACTTAATTGACACAGGTCTTGGCTCAGAGCATATTAAGCCTATCGTTGAACAGTTGCAACAAGAGAAGAAAGAAGTTATTGTTATCAATACACATTATCACTGGGATCATATATGGGGAAATTACTTGTTCAAGGATTCTATGATTATTGCTCACAGCAAGTGTAGAGAAATCTTAGAAGTGGAATGGGATGAGATACAAGAGAAGTACAAACAGTATATCGAGGGAGAGACACACAAATGTCTGCCTAATCTTACATTTGATACTGAGATCTATTTTCCAGAAGACAAGATAAGAATCTTCTATACACCAGGTCATTCCGCGGACTGCATAAGCGTGCTTGATGAAGTAGATAAAGTATTAAATGTTGGCGATAACATAGGGGATACCGTAGAGGAGATTGTTCCGAGCCTTGCATGCGATAAGAGTGTATATCGAGAAAGCTTGTTAAGGTATAAGGAGTTGGACTTTGATACAGTGATATCGGGGCATAATGTGGTGTTAGATAAAGGTGTTGTTGATCGGATATTAAATCTTTTGTAATGTTTTATTTATTTTAGATTTAATATATTTTGAGCATTTATCATAGTATAAGAGTTGGAAGGGTTTTGATACCCTTCTTTATTTATAATCTGTTATAAAAATCTGCACTCAATTCTTTTACTTTAGTGGGAAAATAATTATTTTATCAAAACATATCTCTACATATATGTTCCATAAGAATAAAATGGATTGTATTTCTGAATAAACTTTACTTGTGGGATGGGAAATGATAAAATATAGAAATAAAAGGAAAAAAATACAAATAACTACAAAAAGGTAGCAAAATAGAACTTTTATTTTGCTACCTTTTTTTGAATAAAGAAAGGGGAAATATATGAAACGTAAAGCAGTAATTCCGTTGTTAATTGTTCTTCTAATTGTTATCTGGGGAGGGGGCTTCTATTTATATCAGAAAACACAAGATAAATCAGAAGCAATTAGTAAAAACAAAAACAACAAATCAACAACCAAGGAAGTAACAAAAACTAATATCTCAGATAATCAAGAAGTAGTTTTAAAAGATGCACCTAAAAAGTACGTATATGATGAAACAAAAGGAAAAGAGAGAAGTTTTTATGCGGATACATCAATATTTGCAGAGTTCCAAAAGTTTAATCAAAAAGTTGCATACTGTGATGATAAAGATGATATTGCATATTATTCAGTAGAAGACAAAACTCTCTTTAAGAAATACAGTAAAACGAATGATATACTGGAAGTTGGTGGAAGTCATATATTAGGTACAACGATTGATTATAATGGTACACTTTGGGGATGGTACATAAATCAACAGACGTTAGAATGGAATGTAATATCTTTTGATCAGGGCATAAAGCATAAGATACACTTAGATAACGATAAGTTAAAAAAAGAATACAAAAAATTATGGAATGGAAAAGTGCTATTAGGTAAAAACAATATATATTTATTAGGAGTTATACCAGAAACAAGTAAAAAAATGTTTTTTATATTTGATAAGACAGGAAAATTATTAAAAGAAGATAGTACAATTAAGGATATGGAACTTATTTCGAATGGAGAGTTAGTCTCAATAGATAATAAATATGGTATTATGAGGTGGATATGTGATGGAGATTCCATCATTACAGAAGATTTAGGTATAATAGATAACTTTGGACCAAGAGATTTATCCTATGATAATGCTAATCAACAGTTATATATAAGAGGTAATGAAGGAATTCGTAGATATGATATTAATAATATGAATGAGTTTGAAACTGTATTTGATTTTGCAGTGGATACGAGTATTAAAGATACTAGGACAATAACGCAGTTTACTGCTCAGGAAGGGAAGATATATCTTTTGGAGGAAATCTGGGTAAAAGATAAGTCAGGACACTTCAGTGGTAAATTTAGAATATATACATATACGCCTAAGAAAGCAGAAAAGAAAGAGAGTTCAATTACTTTAACAGTTCCTTATAAGATGAATTTCTTAGAGGAGGCAGTGAAACTATATGAGAAGAAATATCCAGAAAGAGAAGTAAAGATTGAGGCTGCATACAATTCAGCAAGTGAGTTTAGTAATGATTTTAATAACTATGCAGACCGTATGATGACTAAGATTCTGACAGGGGATTATGGTGATCTTATTATATCTAGTCATGGACTTAAGTTTACGCCATTACTACGTACAGACGCTTATATGGATTTAACAGAATGGATTAAGAAAGTTCCTTGCTATGATGATTTGAATCAAAGTGCATTGAATGCGCTAAAGATAGATGGTCACCTAAGAGCACTTCCGTTAGGAATTAATTTATACTATTATGGTATCAATAAAGAGTTAGCAAAGGAAGTTGGAATAACGGATTATTCTAAGCTTACGTGGAATGATTTATTAGATATCGCGCTTAAATGGCATGCAGAAGGTAAAACAAATCATACAATATTAGGCGTAGGTGTTTCAGGATTTGATCAACTTGATCAAATGATTAATAATAATGTGAATGAGCTAATTAATATGAAAGAAAAGAAATGTAATCTGAATCAGGACTGGTTTAAGGAACTTGTGAAAAAATGGAAACAAGTATCTGATTATGGAGTTCTCTATGGTTATAATGAAAAAGATCTCGATGTAAAACTAGATGATAAGGCATCAATTATGATTAATGGCTTTGAGAAAGGTGCATTATTACAAACTTATTCTAGAAGGGATCTTACGAATAATTGGAATTGGAATGATCCAAGTTTTGAAACATCACAATATTATAAGACAAATGATGTAATTGGTGCAACGCAAGAGTATTTACCAGGAATATGTGGAGAAAAATCGGAGAATTATTGCAGTATCCCATCAATCATGCTTTCCGTTAATGATCAGAGCAAGAAAAAGGAGGAAGCGCTACAGTTTATGGAATTCCTTCTTGAAGATGAGGTTCAGAGTCTAGATTCATTATGGGGTATTCCTTTAAATCTAAAAGTGGATAAGAAGTTATGGAAGAAAAATACAAAGAGAGATGAATGGAAGGTAGCATCAGAACAAAAATATAATGAATATTATGATATGCTATCGAAGAACTATGACAAAATTGATACCTTATATCCAAACGAATATACGCATTATATAAGTGGACCAATGCAAGACTATGTAGATGGAAAGATTACATTAGACCAAGCAATAAAGAAAGCAGAACAGGATGTATGGTTACATCTGAATGAATAAATAGAAAGAGGGGAATCCATTGAAAAAAAGAATCGGAGTGAAAAAGCATCATGGAGAGAATTACCTCTTGCTGGGATTTGTCGGTATCTGCATATTCTATATATTACCATTTATTAGAAGTTTAGCATATACCTTTACTCAAGGAGTATCGGTAAAAAGATTTGTTGGAGTACAGAATTTTATAGATTTATTTCATAACCCTGTTTTTATACAGGCGGTTAAGAATACAGGTATATTCATAGGTGTACTAGTTCCACTGTTACTATTTTTATCATTAACCATCAGCTACATGATGCTGGGGAAAAAGAGTGCTCTAATTCGTGTGATATTACTAACTCCGTTAGTAATACCATCGGCAACCTTAGTATTATGTGTGGAACAATTATTGGGGAATCAGGGATTGGTGAATCGAATCTTAACTAGTTTCGGAATTGGAACAGTGGATTTTATGAATCATCATGCGTTTCTGGTTATAGGATTTATCTATCTATTAAAGAATACAGGATATATGATTGTAATACTGAATGGAGCCATGACAGCAGTACCTGGGGAATATAAAGATATTTATCGAATTGATTCCGATTCGAATATGGGATTTTTATTTCGCATTATGCTTCCACAGATTCTTCCACTGTTAATCTTTGTTGTAATCTTGGCAGTAATGAATGGATTAAAAATATATCGGGAGATCTATACCATCTATGGAGAGACACCACCACTTGATATCTATATGTTGCAACATTTTATGAACAATAATTTCCTGAATCTAAACTATCAGAGGTTATGTACAGCAGCCTTTATTGTAATTGCAATCTTATCGGTATTTATTGTAGGATTATTAAAAATTCAAGATCGTGTTCGTGTGGAATAGGGGGTGGCGTATTGAATAAAAAGTTATGTAAATCAATAGGAAAGAATATTGTAATAGGGTGTATTGCTATTATTTGTGTATTTCCAATTATCATGTTAACCTTGCGATCTTTTATGCCTTACAATGAATTGTATAGTAATTTTCATCTGTTCCCTAAAAGGTGGTCAATTATTGGATATGAAAAAATAATATTGATGGATTATCAATATTATATCCACTTTTGGAACTCAGTGTTCTATACTGTCTGCATTTTGATAGGAAGCCTAATCATAAGCATTCTAGCTGGATATGGATTTAGTTGTTTTGAGTTTCCAGGGAAAAGGATTCTATTTGTATTTTACATAGTGCTCATGCTATTACCGTTTCAAGCAACGGTAGTTCCACAATATCTAACCATACATTCTCTCGGGTTATTGAATCATAGAGCAGGTGTTATCTTACCGAACTTATTTGCTACCTTTGGAACCATCTTGATGACACAATATATGCAGGGAATTGATTCGGAACTGTTAGACGCAGGTAAAATAGATGGATTATCTGGGTTTCGATTATTTCGTAAGTTAGTAGTACCCTTATGTAAACCAGCCATTTCAGCTTATATTGTTCTTGAATTTATCGATTTATGGAATATGATTGAACAACCTAAGATCTTCTTAAGTAATATTCAGTTATATCCACTTTCTCTGAGGTTGGGTAATATATCAAATGAAGGAATCTTAGCAGGAGGAATTATATTTAGTATATTGCCATTGCTGATTTTTCGATATTTTCGCGATGATATGATAGAGGGAATTAGTCTAAGTGTAATTAAGTAATTCAATGACAAAAGCCTTATTTAGTTTACTGAGTGTATATCGCTGTATTATTATGAATTTTAGCTACCTTTCCCTCAAGCATCATATTTTTTACAAGCCTCAGAACAAGTGACAAGTTTATGTATAAACTTTACTCACTTACGTTCCTATTCTCACTTTAAGTCTTGACAAAATATAAACAATACTTTCGGCCGGACTACCAATGTCGTCAACTTAAGAATTTACAATTTAATACTGTATAAAAAATAAACATAATTTTGTTTATAATGCAAATTGACAAACAAATGTTTGCTCCAAAATTTTAATAGATACATTTTTACTATTAAATTTTGGAGGACTTCATATTATGATTAAAAAAATATCATCTTTATTAAAATCAGTTAATAACCTTATTACTAGCGAAGAGTTTATTGAAAAACATAGGATTAATCAAAAAAGCTTTAATCGTAATCGAAAATTAACTTTTAAGGATATTATTTTATTCCTTTTAAGTCAGCCACAAAAATCTTTATCTGTGGCTCTTTCCGATTACATAGATTCTTCAAACCTTGCAATTGACTCAATTTCAAAACAGGCTTTTTCAAAAGCTCGCTTTAAAATTAAACCTGATGCTTTTCGTGAAATTTTTCTAATGACTACTGATGTTAATAAAACAAGATCAAACCTTAATACTTGGAATGGTCACCCTGTATTAGCGATTGATGGTACTTCATTGCAGATTCCTAACACAAAAGAAAATCAAACTTATTATGGTTCTAAAAAAAATCAATATGACCCTGTCGCTCTGGCTTCTGCTTCGGCTTTGTATGATGTTTTGAATGATAACTTACTTAATACAAAACTCGTTCATTATCGTACTTCTGAATTAGTTCAAGCCCAAACATTAATCGATGAATTTAATTTAAATCAAGTTCACGGAGAGAAAGCACCAATTATTATTTTTGATAGAGGTTATCCATCTAGAAAACTCTATGCGCAACTTCAAGAAAAGCAATGTTTCTTTGTAATGAGACATAAAACAAAGTCCCATGGTGCGTTAAAAGCGGTATATCAATGTAATTATGGTGATACTTCAATACAGTATTCTCATAACGACTGTTCCTATCCGCTAAGAGTTATAAAGTTTGATTTGCCATCAGGCTTACAAGAGACACTTGTTACAAATCTTTTTGACCCCAATATAACTGTTGAAATGTTTAAAGAACTATATTTTATAAGGTGGGGGATTGAAACGAAATATCGTGAAGTCAAATCGATATTAAAGCTAGAAAATTTTATGGGCATAAAACCGGAAGCAATTGAACAGGAATTTTATGCTGCGATGTTTGCTTCAAACCTATTATCAATGTTTGCTTCTGTTTGCAATGAAGAAATATCTAATATTCAACAGGAAACAAAGAAAACAACATGTTATAAAACAAATAGAAATATTCTAGTAAACTATCTTTTTAATAAGCTATATACTTTGATTTGTAACTATCGTATTGCTAAAAAGGTTATTAATAATTTGATAAAAATAGGTATAAAAAATCGCTCACAAGTACGTACAAACCGTTCTTATGAGCGAAAGAAAATGCGAAGCAGGATGAAGTTCTCCCAGAACACAAAATCCACTTTATAATATACATTATAAAATGAAAAACTGCTCGCTCATATAGTTTACACTATTTTTATAAATAATCAAATATGATGTTTTATTTTTGTACAATTTTTTGTAACCTTTTTTACTACAAGTGTTAAGTTGACGACATTGGCCGGACTACGCAAAAATTAATAATGATACATCAATATACACAATGTAGGTTTTGAAAGGCTTTTGACTATCAAATTATTAAATAAGGAAAATGCAAATGATTTAGAAAATAAAATCTTCAATAGAACATCAAATATTGAAAGGCAAGGGTATCAAATGATTCATTTAAGAAGAACGAAAAAAGAAGATAGTGCACATAGCAGATTAGGCTTAAAATCATGTGCAGGTTTTTTACTTTTTATGTTTGTTATGACCTTGATTAGTAAATGGATCTCATGGGAGATGAAACCAGAAGTAACCATTTGTGATAGTGATTATAAAGAAATGAAGCAAGTGGATTGGGCAATTGGGAGTATTACTAATGGGCAACCTGAGTATTCTATGAAAAGTTCATTAAAAGGAGTAAAACCTAAGGTTGAGGCTTATACAGAAGAAGGAAAGATAGACATAGCTAAGACAGAAAACGTTAAGGAATGCTTGTTTAAGATTACATATGATTATGGGACAGCTACTTATGTTATACCAAGAGCTTCTATTACAAGTGATGATGGGCTATCAACAAAGGTATATACTGTTGACCTTGGCGATAATAAGATTAATCCATATAATATAGTAGAGAATTCGGTATCCATTAATAATAAAACAGCAGAAGAATGTGATATTACAAGTAGTCTGGAAAATGTAGTAGTGGAATCCTCAAAAAGTATTCTAGAAGGAAGTAGTGTTCGGATTAAGAAGGATAATATCTTAGATCAGAAGGGAAGAATTGAATTAGTTCCCCAAAAAGGAACATTTTTTACAAGTTCTTATCCGGTATGGATGTTAAAGAAGATATGTCCAAAGGGGACTACCTTTGAAGTAAAGGAACCAGAAAATTATTCAAGAATTACAATACCAGTGGCAAAAGGAACCAATATACAAGAGGTTAAGTCTCTTATGAGAGAGTTATATCGAACCACAAAGCTGAACGAAAATACAACGGAGTATTCCTTTTTAGAAAGTAACAGGTATATAGATCTGCCAAATCACGTTATGAGCTTTCTATTCATGCTTATGATACTGATTCTTGTGTTACTTACTGTGTATTGGGATATTAGGCAATATGGAAAAGTGCTAAGAAGAAAGTGCTTAGAGGCAGGAACGAAGAAGTCTCTGGAGGAGGACTTAGTTGTAATCTTAATTCGCTTAATCTTATATAGTATGGCGGTTATCCTTTGTTGCATCCTAATCAGCAATATTTTTACATATAATTTTGACCTGATAGGCCGATGGTTACCAAAGGAAAGAGTATTTGACATACAACATTATAAGAATCTATATCATGCATGGTTAACGAATAAAGATAATTATCTGTCGTTATACCCAACATGCAAAGGAGCACAATATTACCATTTGTTAAGTCAGAACTGGAATAAGTTATTCTACGAAGTGGCAGGGGGCTTGGTGGGATGGAGTGTATTGCTGATTATCATAAAAAAGATTATCCATAGAATGGGTAGAACGTCGAAAATATAATTATATGTAATTATGAACTTATTGAGGAAACAATCTGACTTAAGAATCAACATAAGAATATAACATGAAGAAGGAACATCAATCACGACCTACTAGATAAAATAGGTATGTGATGATGTTCCTTTTTCATGTATGATAATAGAAAGTGTTATAAAGTTACATTATCTATTAGCATTTTATTAATATAACTACATAGAAAGTTTAGTAAACATACTAACTCTTCAAAAAAATAATAGTCTACTACTATTTACTTTCAGGTGTATGCCATGTCCAATTAACTACTTCTTCAAGATCTACACCATATTCATGAATTTGTTCTTTATGAGCAACTAAATTGTCACGCATTTGTTGAGCAAGAGAAGCTCCTTTGTTTCCAAGCTCAGGAAGTCTTTCAAGAGCATTTAGTACTAAGTGGAAACGATCAAGTTCATTTTGAACTCGCATATCGAATGCAGTAGTAATGGTTCCTTCTTCTTGGTAACCACATACTTTAAGATTGCGATTATGACGGTTGTAAGTAAGATCATGAACTAATGCTTGGTATCCATGGAATGCGAAGATGATTGGTTTGTCTTTTGTGAAGATTGCATCATATTCAGCATCACTTAATGCATATGGATATTTTCCATTTGAATCTAATTTTAATAATTCAACGACATTGACAAAACGAATCTTAAGTTCTGGTAAGTTATCACGTAAGATTGTAACAGCAGCTAATGATTCTAAAGTTGGAGTATCGCCAGCACATGCAACTACTAAGTCTGGTTCTTCACCTTGATCATTACTTGCCCAATCCCAGATACTGATACCTTGTTTAACATGTTTCACAGCTTGATCCATTGTTAACCATTGAGCACTTGGATGTTTTGAAGTAACTAAAGCGTTGATTACGTTCTTACTGCTTAGGCATTTATCAAAAGTAGCTAATAAGCTGTTTGCATCTGGTGGAAGATAGATTCTTACGAACTCACCTTTTTTATCTGCAAGATGTCCTAAGAAACCTGGATCTTGATGAGTATATCCGTTATGATCTTGTTGCCATACGTTTGAAGTAAGAATTAAGTTAAGGGAAGCAATCTTTTGTCTCCATGGTAATTCAGAAGTTACTTTTAACCATTTTGCATGTTGTGATACCATAGAATCTACGATACGTCCAAATGCTTCATAAGTTGAGAAGAATCCGTGACGTCCAGTTAATAAGTATCCTTCTAACCAACCTTCACACATATGCTCACTTAACATTGAATCCATAACACGTCCATTTGAAGCAAGGAATTCATCAGAATCATATTTCTCTGCAGCCCAGCTACGGTTTACTTCTTCGAATACTTTACCAAGACGATTTGACATTGTTTCATCTGGTCCGAAGATACGGAAGTTTTGATTTTCATCATTTAGCTTAAATACGTCACGAACATATCCGCCTAATTCAATCATATCTTGTGCTTTTACGGAACCTGGGAAAGGAACGTCAACAGCATAGTTACGATAGTCTGGAAGACGAAGATCACGAAGTAAGTTACCACCGTTTGTGTGTGGATTAGCTGAGATTCTTAAGTCTCCAGTTGGTGTTAAAGCTTGAAGTTCAGGAACTAGACGACCATTTTCGTCAAATAATTCATCTGGACGGTAGCTTAATAACCAGCTCTTTAATAGGTCAAGATGTTCTGGTTTTTCCATAGTGATTGGTACTTGGTGAGCACGGAAAGAACCAACGATTTGGTTGCCATCTACTACTTCTGGACCAGTCCATCCCTTTGGAGTACGAAGAACGATCATTGGCCACATCTTACGAGTAAGATCGCCGTCTTCTCTTGCAGCTCTTTGAATTTCTTTGATTTCTTCAATACATTTATCAAGTGTTTCAGCCATTAAACGGTGAACAGTTGATGGAGCGCCTGTAGTTTCAACGAAATATGGTTTCCATCCACAACCTTTAAAGAAGCTATCTACTTCATCATGTGAGATACGAGAGAAGATAGTTGGGTTACTAATCTTGTATCCATTTAAGTGTAAGATAGGAAGAACTGCACCATCTGTTACTGGATTTAAGAATTTATTAGAATGCCAAGCTGTTGCTAAAGGACCAGTTTCAGCTTCACCATCACCTACAACACAAGTTGTAATTAATTCTGGATTATCGAATACAGAACCAAAAGAGTGAGCTAATGAGTAACCAAGTTCTCCACCTTCATTGATTGATCCTGGAGTCTCAGGAGCAACGTGTGAGGATATACCACCTGGGAAAGAGAATTGTTTGAATAATTTCTTCATTCCTTCGATATCTTGGCTTACGCTTGGATATACTTCGCTGTATCTTCCTTCTAAGTAAGAATTGGATACGAAGAAGTTACCACCATGTCCAGGACCTGAGATATAGATCATACTTTGATCATATTTTTTAACCACACGGTTTAGGTGAGTGTAGATAAAGTTCTGTCCAGGAACGGTTCCCCAGTGTCCAACAATCTTTTTCTTGATCTGATCCATTGTTAATGGTTCACGAAGAAGTGGATTGTCAAGTAGGTAAAGTTGTGCTGCTGATAAGTAATTTACTGCCCTTAGGTAAGCATCCATTTTCTCGATGTATTCATCAGTTAATGGTAGCTTTTCAGGACAATCATTCATCTTTGACATGTTTAATCCTTCTTTCTGAGTAAAATTAAGTGAAATTTAAGTAATTGAGTGTAAAAGATCTTGTAATATTAGCAAAATTCTATATAAACTTCTATGCTTCGTATTTTGAATTACTTTAGTTAGGGGATGAACCATCAATACTTGGCATCAGAATCTTCCTTGACTAATAATTAACAATCTTGTAAATTATTATATCTTTATCAATTTTAATTTACAAGACTAATTAAGGATTATGTTTGATTTCGTCGTATTTAATAAATTTTTAGAAGTTTATTCTGGGCAATCTAAAATATTATCGCTTGATATAAACAATATAGAATAATTTAGATAAAATTTAGTATTTTTTTTAGTGCAATTTAATGTACAATTAGTATATTGACAAAACTAAATACCGAAAAAATAGACAAATATACAATTGGAAATAATAACAATCAAATTTTAGATTTACAGTTTCTTAGAAAATTGTGTTTAAATAAGCCTTTTGTATCAATTGGATTTGGTTGAAATAAATTGTCAAATTACTTATAATAGGTTATAAATGGATTATTTTGCTAAAAGTAGTCATTAGAATCGAAGGGGGATAATGTGATTGTATAAAGTGGCTATATGTGACGACTGTATTGAAGATATCGAGAGACTAAAACAAATAATCAAGAATAGGCCTACGTGTCCAGAAGAAATATTATTCTTTGAATATCAGTCTGGTGAAGAACTTATTGAAGAGGCTAGTAAAGAGCATGATTTGATCTTCTTAGATATTCAAATGAAGGGGATAGATGGTACTGAGACAGCAAAGAGGATACGAATGGTTAATAAAAATGCAGTATTAGTCTTTTTAAGTGGGATTGTTGCACCAACAACAGAATCCTTTAAGGCGCAACCATATCGTTACCTAATGAAATATTTTAAGCGAAGTGAACTAGATAGTGAGCTAGACGAAGTATTGCAAGAGATGATCAGACGAAAGAAGATTCCATATTTCTATGCGGTAAGTGATGGACAAGCAGTAAAGTTGAAGGTGGAAGATATTCTATACATATCCTTGATGAAAAGGGGGAGTAAAATCTTTATTACCAAAGAGGCCAAAAGGCAATTGGATAAAGAGGATAGAAGTGAAGATAGGAATGAAGATATTATTAGCAATAGAAAACTAGAGAATATATATGAAGAATTAAAAGATTATGGATTTGAATATGCTCATAACAGCTATATTGTTAATTTTACAAACATAGTAAAAGCAACAGGAAAAGAGATTACATTAGAAGATAATACAATTCTTACTATTTCACGTTCTAGAATGTCGTCATTTCATAGTAGATTTAGCGAGTTTTTAGGAATGAAATATAGAAGGGGACTATAAGGATGGATATTTTCGTAGCAGTATCTAATTTATTTGTTTGTGCATTTGAAGTGTTTATGTTTTGGGACTTTTTAAGAAGTGTATTTATATTTAATCAGGTGCAAAAAGAAATTAAGTGTTTAGTACTGGTTGTGTTGACATTATCTATTTATGGAATTAATAATGTAAATATCTCCTCTTTGAATTTATTAACTATTCCATTCTTATTTCTTTTTGCAAGTTTTTTTATATTTGAAGCTAAATTAAAAACTCGAATCACATACTTGTTGTTTTTTTATATAATTTTAGCTAGTTGTGAATTGTTTTTTTATATTTTATTTGGATTAATATTTCAAACGAAATTTCTGACAGCTACCAACCAGCCGTTTAATTACTTTATTTATCTATATATAAATAAAATATGGAGTTTCATTATTTTTCGTATCATAGAGTTTATCCCGAAATATTCCAAAAGTGAAATGAGTACCAAGTTGTTCTGGTGCTTTTTGATATTACCTTTTTCTACATTTTTGGTATATTACGGAGTATTCGGTTTGAAAATTAGTGGAAATGAAATCACATTCCAAAAGATTATTTTAAGTATAAGCTGTTTGCTTCTTTTACTTTCTAATGCACTTGTTTTTTTTCTTTTTGAGAAATTATCGGATATGATGTACGTTACCAAGAGGCTGGAACTTCTTCAAATGAAATCAGATATGGAAAGGAAACATTATGATAGTATTGAAAAAAATAATAGAGAGCATATGTCTTATCTGCATGACATTGAGCGTTATTTAAGAACAATTGGAACGCTTGCACAAACTGAGAATAATACGAAAGTTGTTTTACTTTTAGAAGAAATGAATATACAAATACAAAATATTTCGAAAAATATATATAGCAATAATAGCATTTTAAATTCAATATTTAATGAAAGAGTAAGCCAATGTCATATTGAGAAAATAAGTTTTGATGTATATATTGAACCTAATCTTAAGACTGATTTGATTGATGATTTAGATTTAATATCAATGATTGGAAACTTACTAGATAATGCGATTGAGGCTACATCTAAGTGCAAAGATAATCGCTCAGTATATGTTCGAATGTTTATGGCAAATGAGAAGTTTTTAGTATTGAGAATTGAGAATACATACAGTATAAAGCCAAAAAAGTTTGGTAATAGTTTTATTACAGTTAAATCTGATCGTAAAAATCACGGAATTGGTATAAATCGGGTAAATCAATTAGCAGATAAATACGGTGGCTTTTTACAAACAGAAATGAAAGATAATATATTTATTACATCATTAATTTTATCTATAAATTGTTCAAATTCTTAGTTGCAAGATGCAAATTATTCCTTTTTATGTGCAAAAAATGCCAAACACTTGAAAAGATATAATAGAAGGAATATAGTTAAGAAAAAAGAAAAGGAGGATGATCTATGAAAGGGTTAAATGACTCAGTAGCTAAGTTAAATAACATTGCACTTAAGCTAGTTAAGCAAAATGTTAATTCTGCATGTTTCTGGATCAGTCATCAACCAAAAGTTCCAGATGCCGCTAAAAAATTCAGAAAGTTCTAATTTACAATTATGATAAGAAAATTTTCAGAAGAAGTTGTAGAATGGCAGATCAGAAAATCAGTATTGAAGGAAGATGATAGAGAGTTATATGAATATGCTTACGAACTATTAATGGGACAAGTAATCAATATTCTTATTTCAGCTGTTGTTGCAATATTATTTCATTCAGTCATTCCAGTCGGTATTTTTCTAGTTACATACATACCACTTAGAAGTTATGCAGGAGGATATCATTCGAGGACAAATGAACGGTGTACATTGTTATCCACTGCAATCATCATTTTGGTATGCCTTGTTACAAAAAGAGTTGAGTTTCATGATGCACCATATTTAATTGTGGGGTTGGGTATGGTAGCGGATGCTATTATCTTTTTACTTTCTCCTGTGGAGGATTTAAACAAGCCTTTTGATCAAGAGGAAAAGAAGAGATACGGCAAAAGAGCAAGAATTATTTTGGCGATAGAAATTATTATTAGTACATGCTGTTATTTCATAGGATTGAAGTTAATTAGTTTTGTTATTATACTAAATCATGTGATTTTATCAGTTATGTTATGTATTGGCAGGGGAAGGATTTACATAGATAGTGCTAACGAATAATTTTACGAGATATCATTCTATGAGGGAGTAGAATGTATATATTCGATAAGACCTATAATGCAGAAATAATTTATAATGGGTGATAGGATGATAATAATAAATTATCATATTTGTATATAGGGGGAAGCTTTTATAATTAATAGGCAGAAAGGAACAGAGCAATCTGTTCCTTTTTGCAGTTCTAGTATCAAAATTATATTGAAGTAGGAACTGTGTACATTAGATTAAGAATTTAACATGTTGGTTAATTCTTATTATAGGCCTTATCTTTTTATTCATTTAAAATTGATATAAGATCGTGTAATTTAACAATCTCATATGTTGGAGTCATATTTAAAGTATTTGGTTTCTTATCCTTATTGAGCCAACAAGTATCGATTCCTGTATTAATTCCACCTTTAATATCGGAAGTAAGGCTGTCACCAACCATTAATACTTTGCTTTTATCCGAATAGTTTATCTTATTAAGTGCATAGTGAAAGATTTCAATGTTAGGTTTTGAATAACCTACTTCCTCGGAGATAATTATGTCCTCAAAGTATTTACTAATAGTAGATTGTCTAATTCGGTTATCTTGAACAACTGTAAGGCCGTTGGTTATAATAAGTAATTTATAGTTCGGATAGAGTTTTTTGATAAGTTCCATACTGTCATCATATAGAAAGGAAGCTTTTGAGAGATGCATTTGATATTGAGTTGCGAATTCCTCTGCATTTAAAGTTAGATTTGTTTTTGCTAAAAAACGTCGGAACCTTTCTACTTTCAATTCTTGTTGTGTTATTAAACCATGGTCAAATTCATTCCAGATTAGTCTATTTATTTCATGATATTCTTTCAGGTGATAATTCTCATCATAATCTAAGTTAAGATCTAGCATTGCATTTCTAAATGCTTCTTTTTCGGATTTATTAAAATCAAATAAAGTTTCATCAGCGTCGAATATGATAACATCGTATTTCATAAAACTTCCCCCTCTACGTTTCTTATTTCACAGTAGCTTTTTTATTCGTAAAACAAAATATATATCTATGGTTGAACTAAATATAGAATATCATACATGTTCTTATCTGTCACTTTTGATGACGTATTTATAGGGATTGTAAAAGAGTTATTTTGTGTATTCAATGCTTTGAAATTTTATTGATTAATAATAACGTAATTTCTAAAAATTCATTCGAATCATTTATTTTAAAGTGGATGATTTTATAGAACTTTGACATGGTTACTTAAGTGAATAAATATTTTTTAAGCTTTTACCTAATAAAATTAGAAAAAACACTTGACATTCTTTAGAAATCTGTGTAAGTTTTGCTTTATAGATTATTTTACTAAATAAGTATTTGTGTATATTATTCATGCTTTGTGATAGATTATACATCATAAGAATAAGGTGTTGTGTGACAAAGGATAATCTAACTTCTAAATTTATCAAGTAGTCTACATATTTTTAATGCTAAGTTAAAGTTAATACATTATAAGCGGTGTACAATAGAATATTACATAATGAATGGTAAAACAATAACTAAATGAAGAAGTTTCGTTAAAAGATTTAATCGATAAGATTTTATATATCATTATAAAAGAAAGGCATGGGAAAGAACAATGAAGAAAGTAGTCAAATTTGGTGGAACATCATTAGCAAGTGCAGAACAATTCAAGAAGGTATCTGCTATCATTTTAGCAGATGATAGTAGAAGATATGTAGTGCCATCGGCTCCAGGAAAAAGGTTCTCAGAAGATACGAAAGTAACTGACATGTTATATCAATGTTATAGCCTCGCAGAGAGCGGCAAAGTATTCTCAGATGTTTTAAAGAAGATTAAAGATCGTTATAATGAAATTATTAAGGGATTAGGATTAAAACTTTCTTTAGATAGTGAATTTAAGACGATTGAAGAAGAATTTACTAATAAAGCTGGAAAAGATTATGCTGCCTCCAGAGGAGAATACCTAAACGGTATTATTATGGCAAATTATATTGGATACGAATTTATTGATGCAAAAGAAGTTATTTTCTTTGATGAAAACGGTAATTTTGATGCTGAGAAAACAAATACAATACTATCAGAAAGACTTGCTAAGATAGAAAAAGCAGTTATTCCAGGTTTCTACGGTGCTTTACCAGATGGTATAATTAAGACGTTCTCAAGAGGTGGGTCTGATATTACAGGTTCCATCGTTGCAAAAGCTGTGAAAGCAGGTCTCTATGAAAATTGGACCGATGTATCTGGATTCTTAATTGCAGACCCAAGAATTATCAAGGATCCTGAGGTAATAAGCACGATTACCTATAAGGAACTAAGAGAATTATCTTATATGGGAGCTACCGTTCTTCATGAAGATGCAATCTTCCCTGTTCGTAAAGAAGGTATTCCAATCAATATTCGTAATACTGGAGCACCAGATGATATGGGAACTATGATTGTTAAGAATACTTGTCTTAAACCGAAATATACAATTACTGGAGTTGCTGGTAAAAAAGGTTTCGTAGCCATTAATATTGAAAAAGATATGATGAACAGCGAAATCGGTTTTGGCAGAAAGGTTCTAGGAGTATTTGAAGATAACGGAATCTCCTTTGAACACGTTCCATCAGGTATCGATACTTTTACAGTATTCGTTCATCAAGATGAATTCGAAGCCAAGGAACAAAGAGTATTATCTGGCATTGAGCAAGCGGTTCATCCTGATTCTGTAGACTTAGAAAGTGATCTAGCCTTAATCGCTGTTGTTGGAAGAGGAATGCGTGCAACAAGAGGAACTGCAGGCCGAATCTTTGCTGCACTTGCCCATGCAAATGTTAACGTTAAGATGATAGATCAAGGTTCAAGTGAACTAAACATAATTATTGGAGTTCGAAACTGTGACTTTGAAGCTGCTATAAAGGCTATATATGATATATTTGTATTAGTTCAGATATAATAATGAGTTGCCAGGCAAATGACCTGTTTGGGAGACAGTCTAGGCAAATTGCCAGGCAAGATTCTGAAACAGGTCATTTGTCGGGCAACATCATAATAGTTAGAGGATTAAAAAATCGTTTTTTAAAATATAAAACTCACTATACTAAAAAAAGTTAATAATATAAATAAAATGCTTATCTATTTTGAAGTAGATAAGCATTTTATTATAAAAGCTTGAATCATTATAATTTGATAACCTAACCAATGAATTGATCAAGTATTTTATTAACTTTATAACTGCGAAGTTGAGTTATTGCTATGGTGTCAAAAGCCTTTCTCAATCTACATTGTGTATATCGCTGTATAATTTTGAATTTTGGCGTAGTCCGGCTGAGAACATTGTTTATATTTTGTCAAGACTCAAAGTAAAATAAGAACGTGAGTGATTATTTTTACTTGTTATGAGGCTTGTAAAAAATATAATGTTTGAAGGAAAGGTAGCCTAAATTCATAATTATACAGCGATATACACTCAGTACACTAAAAAAAGGCTTTTGACACCCAACCAGTTGAGTTATTAACTTCGAAACCTATATTTTTCAATAGGCTCAGGTCCTCTCATATAGTTTTTGGTTATTTTCATAACCCCTTCTTTATTAGCTTTTATTCTCCAATCTATGAGAGCAATTTTACCATCTGCAATTTCTATACCTACAATTCCTTTAGAACGAATACAGCATCCAGTATTAAAGTAAGGAAGTTCCCTTTCCTTTGGAAATTTTGGGCGATGTGTATGGCCGCAGATTAATATTTTTTTATACTTACGAATCCATACTTTGTAATTCTTTTCAATGCGATGACGCTTATATAAGTTTTTGGCTGGGCTAGCGGGGTTTTGGAATCCGACAACATGAGCAAATCTCCAGAAGTACCGTAATAATATCATGGCTCCAAACCAAAACTGATCATTCATAAAGTCTCCTTGATGACCATGTACAGTGAGAATCTCTTGCCCAGTTCTTTTATATTTAAATAGAATTGCTTCATAAGGCGTTAGACCAGGAAATAAGGGATATGTCTTCTGGGTATATTCATCATAGTAAGTGAAATAATTTTTTCGAACATAATTCTTATTTTTAAGATAGATATTATGGTTACCATATAGTATTCGAAAACGTTCATCATCAAAAAATTTCTTAATAGTTAGAAACACATCACTATGTGCGAGTCGTATGCTTTTGAAATTAGGATACTCCCAAAGCTCATCGCCATCTCCAGCTTCTACATAGATGTATCCTTGGTTATAATAATAATCTAGTGCATGTAAAAAAATGATCTGATTTCTAGCGAATTCATCCGATACACTGTCATCACCTCTATGACTATCACTAAAGATGATGTACTTAGAATGATCATCGATATATTCAATTTTTGCATTTTTGTATGCTTGATTTAATCTTTTATTAGTAAACATATTGAGACCCCACAATCTATTGATTAGTTCCTATTTTTAATTCAAACTAGCCTACATGCCTGCGACTTGCTCGCAGGCCTAAATTCAACGTGTGAAATGTTTTATATTTCACACTAATCTTATTAGATAGTATTGAAAAAATAGTACGAATTATTCATAGAAGTATATAGTTAGATACAATATTACTTTTAGTGCTATATTTCGAAAAAAATCTTAAGAATTGTATCAATATTCATACTCAAATTTGATATAATATAGTAACGAATATGATAAGTTTGTTTTGTAAACTTTACTGAGGGAAAGGTAGCCAAAATTCATAATTAATTTATTAATTTTTATACAGCAATATACACTCAGTACACCAAAATAAGGCTTTTGACCCTAACATCATACGGATAGGAAACAGCGCTAGATAATATGAAATATTCAGAAGGAAGGAAAAACATTTATGAAACTAACAATTCAAAAACCTGAATTATTTACTATTGTGGATAATTTATCTAAAAATACTTCTTTCGGTGGAAATCAGGCATGGTATCATAAATCCTGGAATCAAAAGTCAGGATGCGGACCAACTTGCGCAGCAAATATAACCGCTTATCTTGCACATACAAGAAAAGGGTATGAGAAACTATATAAATCAAGTAGTATGGAGAAAAGTGATTTTCTACAACATATGAATGATTTATTTGAATATATTACACCAGGCCCAATGGGAGTCAATACGATTGATAAGTTTCTTATTGGAGCAAGAAAATTTGCTGAGGATCGTGGAGTTCAACTTGAAATGAAAGCTCTATCTGTAGATAAATCAACAAAGAAATTAAGAAGTAGAGAAGAGCTGGTTAATTTTCTAGAAGAAGCGTTTCATAAAGATGCCCCAATTGCTTTCTTGAATCTATCTGTTGGTGAAGAGACAAGACTACAGAATTGGCATTGGATAACGATTACTGAGGTTGAGATATGGGATGATACCATTATGGCAATTGCATCGGATGAAGGAGATCTTAGAGTTTTTGATCTACTCTTATGGTATCAAACGACGAAAATGCATGGAGGATTAATCTATTTCGCTTAAGAATATTGAAAAATAAAAAGACCTGCTTTATTATCAATGAGCAAATTATAATTGATAATAAGGCAGGTTTTGTTTATTACACAAGAATTTGAGCAAACAGATGATTGTAGATGGAAAAAGTTTGTGCTAAAATTATGAAATACAAATTTTAGTATGAATGTTAAACATTATGGTTTCTAGCAAGATGATGTTGTCAAAGTATATTAGTAAATAGCTCTATTGTAGTGAACAATTTTTATAATAACTTTGCGAGTAAGCACTGTTGTAGAAAGAGGAAAAATGTGAAAAGAGGTCTTGAATTAATCAAAGAAATAAATGAATATAAGGTAGAAGAAGGTAAATTAGCATTTTGGTGGCTTGGTCAAATTGGGTATGCAATCAAGATGGGAAAAACAATTATCTATATTGATGCTTATTTATCCAATAACCCAGAGCGAAATATAGCACCATTATTAAAACCAGAAGAGATTAGCAATGCTGATATTATCATAGGTACACATGACCACGAAGATCATATTGACCGAGAGGTATGGCATCAATTATCAATTAGTTCACCAAAGGCTAAATTTATTGTGCCAGAGTTATTGCTGGATTCTTTATCTATAGATTTAGAAATCAATAAAGATAGATTCATTGGACTTGATGACAGTCAATGCATTCAGGTAGGTGAGATAAAAATTACTGGTATTGCAGCAGCACATGAATTTCTTGATCAAGATGCCATAACAGGAGGATATCCATATCTTGGTGTTGTAGTAGAGGGAAATGGATGTCAATTCTATCATTCTGGTGACTCCTGTATCTATGAAGGGTTATTAACAAAGTTAAAAGGATTTCCTAGATTGGATGTTATGTTTGTACCAATCAATGGAAGAGATGCAAAAAGATATCTAGGTGGTTTTATTGGCAATATGACTTATCAAGAAGCAGTGGACCTAGTTGGAAATCTAAAACCAAGACTTGCTGTACCAGCACATTACGATATGTTTACTGTCAATAGCGAGAATCCTGGGAACTTTGTGGATTATTTAAATGCAAAGTATCCAGGCATAGCATCACATGTGGGGGATTATGGAGAATTGGTTTTAATATAGTCGTTTTAGAGAAAAATAAAAGGTGCGGTATTAATATGAAGAAAAATAAGAAGAAAAGGAATAAGAAGCAAAATACTATAATAACAACTCCAATAAAACGGAGTATTGAGAAAGATTATTCTATAGAAATTATTGAATATAATGCAGAACAATGTTCAGAAAATAAAGTAAAGAATCTCAAAGACTATAACTTAGAGAAACTTGCAGACATCGATGAAGGAATTACAAGGTGGATTAATATCGATGAACAATATACCGAAGAAATATTAAATGAGATTCGTGATGTATTTGCCATTCATCCACTTACTATTGAGAATATCGTCAATGACAGACCACGTGCAAAAGTGGAAGAGTATGAGGATTATCTCTATATTGCAGCTAAGATGATCTATTATGCAGGCAATCAGTTAGTAGTTGAGCAAATGAATTTTATTATGGGAAAAAATTATGTCATCTCATTTGGAGAAGTTCGTGGAGATGTATTTGATCCTATTCGAAATCGATTAAGAAATCAAGGAACAAGACAGAGAAAAAATGGTGCCGATTACTTAATGTATACTCTACTCGATGCCATAGTAGATGGATATTTTGAAGTACTTGATGTAATAGGTGAGAAAATAGATGGTATCGAAGAAGAATTAATTGAATATTCTTCAGATGATTGCTTACATGAGATACGTATGGCTAAAAAAGAATTATTATATATAAGAAAAAACTTTGGGCCACTAAGAGAAGTGATATCTTGGCTAAGCAAAGAATCAAGTGAATTAATAGAAGATAAAGTTGAAATCTATTTTCGTGATGTATATGATCATATGGTTCAGGTTATTGATACAGCAGAAACATATCGAGAGTTACTCTCAGGACTTATGGAATTACACATATCCAATACAAGCAATCGGTTGAACGAGATCATGAAAGTATTGACTATCATATCAACAATATTTATACCATTAACCTTTATTGCAGGAATATACGGGATGAACTTTAAGTACATGCCAGAGCTTTCCTGGAAATGGGGATATGGAGGAACATGGCTTGTCATGATTATTATATCAATTATTATGGTAATCTTTTTTAAGAGGAAAAAATGGTTCTGATTTGTGAGGATACTAAAAAGTCCCCTTGTGGGTTAATGACGAATATCACTGTATAAGTATACGTGTTTAGATTTAGGTTAAAGAAGTATAAGAGATTCTAAATGAAAATTGAATCATTCAAAACATAATCAGAAGGAGCGAACTCGCTGCGCTCAAACAGCACTCCTTCTGATTATTGAACGATTCAATTTTCATTAAGAATCTCTAATACTCTTTAAAACAAAATCTTAACACGCATACTTATACAGTGATATTCGGGAAAGTTATATAGGGAACTTTTATGTTTTTCTCAAGTGAGAAAATTATTATAGCAATTTTTATTAAGAAATAAAGAATAGAATTAGATATAATCTCATTATAAAAGTAAAGAAGGTGAGAGAATGAAGGCGAATACCATAGTGATTACGGAGATACAAGATTATATTGATAAGCATTTGGAGGAAGAATTGAATCTGAATTGTATTGCTGAGAAAGTAGGCTATTCTAAGTATCATCTAAGTCGAATATTTGCAAAGGAAGTTGGGTGCACTATGCATCAGTATATTAAGAATAAAAGATTAGATCATGCTGCAAATTGTCTAGCCAAAACACAGATGCCAATTGTTGAGATAGCATTTCGTTCAGGGTATGATTCGCAACAAGCCTTTACGTATGCATTTAAGCAGATTTATTTAGTTTCACCACAGATATATCGTAAAAGAACTACATTTGAAGCTAGGATGTTACGTAACTATCGTTGTAAAAGTAATGCTAATAGGGGTATTCATGCTAGAAGTTTTGCCACTTTCTTTGATGGAGAGGTGAAAGTAGCATGAGTCTAATTCCTAGTGTAATTGAACAAACCAGTATTGGTGAAAGAAGCTATGATATCTATTCAAGATTATTAAAGGATAGAATTATATTTCTTACCGATGAGGTAACTGATGTGAGTGCAAGTGTTGTTGTAGCCCAGCTATTATTTTTGGAATCACAAGATTCAAATAAGGATATTAGTCTGTATATTCATAGCCCTGGAGGTTCTGTAACTGCTGGACTTGCAATCTATGATACTATGCAATTTATTAAATGTGATGTATCAACCATGTGTATTGGTATGGCAGCTAGTATGGGAGCATTTCTATTAGCTGGGGGAGCAAAGGGGAAAAGGTACGCTCTTAAGAATTCAGAGATTATGATACATCAGCCATCGGGAGGCGCAAAAGGGCCAGCGACAGATATACAGATAGCCGCAAATTATATACAAAAACATAAAAAATTATTGAATCAAATTCTTTCAGAAAATACAGGTAAGTTAGTAGAACAGATTGAAAAAGATACGGATCGAGATAATTTTATGAGCGCTTTGGAAGCTAAAGATTATGGCTTAATTGATGAAGTAGTTGAGAAGCGATAAATAGTGATAGGAATAGAGATAAAATAAAAAATACATGGTACTTTTCAATATATTGAAGGTGACCATGTATTTTTTATTTTATTATAATTGTTCTCTTAGGTGATTGGAAAGAGAAGTAATTTCATTTAATTTTTTTGATACATTTTTAACAGAATTATTTTGTCCTTTTACAGAGGTGGAGATATTTTCAATCATAGCAGAATTCTCTTCGGTAGTAGCAACAATTGTCTCTAATTCACCTTGAATAATATCAAAATGAGTTTTAATTTTCTCAATAGCAGCAAATTCTTTATTAACCAGTTCATTTGCTTCTTTCGTTGTGGTGTTAAGAGTTACAAAGAAATCAGATAGCGTTGTTACATCTTCTATACCAGAAACAACAGATTCAGCACCAGAGGATACTTTGTTTGATACATCTTTGGTGGTATCAGATAGTCGTTCGAGGATGATATGTATATTAGAAGCAGCTTGGCTACTTTGTTCAGCTAATGCACGAATCTCGTTAGCAACAACTGCAAAACCTTTACCGTGTTCACCTGCTCTAGCAGCTTCGATGGATGCATTTAATGAGAGTAAATTAGTCTGAGTTGCAATGGAATTAATCTCTTCAAGAATGGAATTAATCTGACCCATCTGTTCTAATAGATATCCTGTAGCATCTTTTGCGGAGGTCACTGTATTTTCAATTTGCTCCATGGATACTTTTACATTTTTGATTTCAACCTGACCATTATCAACGATTTCAGTTACTTGTGAAAATCTTTTTTGTAGGCTATTTGCATAACGATAGTTTTTATCCATTTGCTTATTCACGTCAACAAATTTATCATTAATTCTGACCATTGCTTCAGAAGAGTCTTCGGCAACTAGAGAAAGTTGTGTAGAGGCTTCTGCAACAGAATCGGAATGGGTAGAAACATCATTTAGATCATGTTCGCCAACTCGAATGGATTCATATAAATCTTCGGAGATACGGTGTGCTAATTCAGAAGTTACAGCAATTTGCTCTTGTTTTTCCTGTATCTCATTCAATGCAATCTGACTTTGATTTAATAGTTGTTCCCCTCGTCTGGTTGCAAATATAAGCATGATAGACATGGCGGCATAGATAAAGACACCAACAATAACAGAACCGAGTTCGGCTCCTTTTCCCCCTAAATAATCTGGCGCTATCATCGTGCATATGATGCAAGCTGTAACATAAATAGAAGAGTAGGAAAGGATAATCTTAGAACGAAAATAAAGTGTAGCCATTGCTAAGATAAAAAATGAAGCAGTAAATGTTCTATTATTTCCACCTTGAACAGCAGAAGCAATAATTGTTGATAGGCCAACAGTAGTGACTATTAGGCTTCCTTTAATCACATCATTAATAGGTAGAAAATAATAGATTGTAACTAGTAAGGATGTGGCAAGCATTACACCTCCAGTAGCAAAGGAGATAAAGCTTGCACCCCTGGTGGCGTATGAAATAGCAAATAGTAGGAAGGAGCAAATCCAAGTTGCTATTACATTAATTCGATGTACTTTTTTCATTACAATAGTTCCTTTCAGTTTAGATTAATTGGTTCATGTATCATAAAAAGTTTAAACTAGCTTATATTGTGATAGCATGATAAAAACTTAAAAAATTCTTAAGATTATTACAATTTTATCACGAAAATGGGCGAAAATCAATATAATAGCGCATTAAAATACAATATTTACTAAAAATACCTATTATAAAGAATTTAATGTATAAATATGTTATGTGTTATGTAAATTAGCATTGACAACTATTTAACAGTATAGTACTATACTGTTAAATAGTTTTATAAGTACTCAAAATATTGATTTTTACTACAATAAAGAATAAGAGGTAGATTAAAGTGAAACAGACAAGTAATAATTTTCAATCATTTATAAAAGAAACTGGTGAAGTAGGGGTTTCTTTTATGAATATGGTTATGACTCAATCTAAGAATAGCGCGCTTGATCCGAAGACAAATGAGTTGGCATATATTTCAGTACTAGCTGCTGTAGGCATGGTAGGAGGTATTCCTTTTCATGTAAAACATGCGAAATCTTTGGGAGCTTCCAGGGAAGAAGTAAAAAGTGCAGTATTAGTAGGTTTACCAGCAGTAGGTCTTATAGTAACAGAAGTTTTTGATCTAGCATTAGCTAGTTACGATGAGGAGTAAAGTAGAATAGTATGTCAAATGTAGATTTAATTCTATTGGGATTAGTATATGAACAATCTCGAAGTGCTTATGAAATGCAAAAACATATTGATTATAGAAATTTATCAAGTTGGGTGAAAATAAGTACTCCGTCCATATATAAAAATGTAAAAAAGCTAGAGGAAAAGGGATATTTAATCGGTGAATCTGTAAGAGATAGTAAAATGCCTGAAAGAACTATCTATGCAATAACAGAGGGCGGTAAAGATTATTTTCATCAGCTTATGAGAAAAGCAGCATGTTCAAATGTAAACATATTATTTGAATTTAATGCAGTTGTTGCTAACCTAAATAAATTAGAGAAGAACGAGGCAATTCAATTAATTCATGATATTAAGACCCAGATATGTGTGAGCTATGAGCAGATGCAGCAGATGCAAAAACAACGAGAATCCATCCCACTTGTAGGAAGGACCATAATTGAACAGCAATTAAAAGTATTGGAATCATTAAAGAATTGGGTAAACTCATTTGAGAAAGAGTTTACGTTGGTAGGATCAGCTAAGACAGGAGAGATTGATGATTCTTCTATAGAATAAAGAGTAACTATTATAGAAAAAATTATGAATTTGATGTGTTTATCTAAAATATTATATATCTTAGAAAGGGTAATTGAAATGGGAGAATTATCAAAGCTACCGAACATAGGAAATGTTGTTGAAGAACAGCTAAATCATGTTGGTATCAATAATGAAGAACAGCTGAAAGAGATAGGAAGTAAAGCAGCTTGGTTAAAGATTAGAGCCATTGATTCATCAGCATGTATTAACCGCCTTCTTGCTTTAGAGGGGGCAATTCAAGGTATTCGTTGGTTTGGTCTTACTGATGAGAAGAAAAAAGAACTGAAGGAGTTCTATAAGGAAGTTAATGCATAATCAAATAATAATAAGTAATAGATAAGCCCTTCCAGACATTAGGGAGGTCACCGAAAAAGTCCCTTATTATACTTTATTGAAAGGGACTTTTTCAGTGACCTCGACAGTAGGTACGGAGGGGCTTATCTATTAAATTATAAAAATTAATCTAATAACGATTTTACAACCTCTTCTTGTTCAAACAAAGTACAACCACCATCATGTTCTTTCATTAGAATGTTCTGATTACATAGTCTTTGAAATAATGGGGAATGTAGAGCTTCTCTTAAAGAGGTATCTCTTAAATTGGTATCCGAATATGGAGAGAATGGACAAGGTTCAGCACCACCATGCGCATTAATATGAAAGAACCCTCTACCCGCTGCTAAGCATCCACCAGAGCTTTTCTCATCTCCTGGGAATGAGATAAAGACCATATCTTGATTAGAAGTTCTTAACTTATGTAATCTATTAGCCAATTCTTCACGCTCGGTATCAGTCGGTGCTAGTTCTTTGGTATCTTTGTTAACGGGTACATATTCAATATAGAAGACAACTTTACAGCCTCTTTTCGATAGTTCAGTAAGAAAAGTCTGATCGGTTACTTCATTTAGGTTTACCTTGGTAACTGTTATAGAAGCACCATATAATATTTTACGTTCTTTTAAATCGTCCATAACTTTAATTAATTTTTCATAGACGCCATTACCTCTTCTTGAATCAGTATATTGTTGATTTCCTTCGATGCTTATGACAGGTATAAGGTTACGATATTTATCAAAATGTTTTATGTAAATATCATTGATAAGCGTTCCATTCGTAAAGATGGGAAAGATAATATTCTTATAATGTGATGCAACTTCAATCACATCATTTCGAAGAAGTGGTTCACCACCTGCAAGTAGAATGAAACTAATACCTAATTTTTCAGCTTCCATAAATATCTTATCCCATTCACTACTAGAAAGGAGTGAATCTGTATTATGATCGGAACAAGAATTATTTGCTCTAGCATAGCATCCCTTACAATAGAGATTACAGTAGCTTGTTATACTAGCAATTAGAAAGGGAGGGATATGTTCCCCTTGTGCTTCGAAATCCTTTCGTAATTTACTAGCATTGTTACTTGCTAGCATATATTTGGATATGAAAAGACTTTCCTTGGGATTACTTAGAGAAGCTTTCAAAGCTCCTTTGATGATATTTTCTACACCATTACTTAAATATTCTTCGAGATTAAATGTATGGCTCATGGTTCCTCCTTATATGATAAGCTACTTAGGATTTATTTCTTTTGGCAGGACTACGCCAATATTAATAATGATACATCAATATACACATTGTATGTTATGTATGGTTTTTTGACCCTCAAATCCTATGATATGCTATTTTAATTTATAGATATTCAACATAATATCAGAATCAATAGAAGGTTTCTTGATAAAGGATGCTAACCAAAGTTCATTATCCATAACGTACAGACAGTAATTTGCTTTCTGCTTTTTATTATTAGAGATGCTATACTTGTAACAATTTTTATAATCGGATAATGATAATAATTGAAAAGTAGCTTTATTAAGCGAATGTATCATCTCCTTATCCATCTTCTTTTTCTCGTAACTTGGATGGTCTAATTTCACATGTTCCTTTGAAGAATCAATTCGAAAGATATCCTTATGAATCGTACATTTGGTATCTTTCATTCTATTTTCTATGTAATCTAGTGAAGACGAGCTAAAAGGTGGGAAATATACGACTTTATCAAATGTGTACACACCTAATATGGGTGAAGAGTACGATCTACTACAAACTAGTAAAATAACAGAGAACACGATAAGAAAAACATATAGAAACTTTTTTTTCATAAAATCTCCTTTATCATTGATTACCTAGATGTTAGTTACTAATAGTATTATACTCCAGTTTAATTTATGTTACTAACAGAATATGGATATGATATCATAAGATTTTTACTAAACAAAATTTTATTGTCATAATTAATAACTCTAGGTATAATAAGTCTGAAAAGATGTTGCATGATATAAAAGGATAGGCTGAAAATACTTTGAAATGATATAAAATATTAATGATTTATTGTTTTGCAATATTTATTTTAAACAAACTATTAAAATGAATAGTGATGGGAACAAGTGAAACAATAAGACATAACAAAATTAGATATAAGCATAGTAAAATAGAATAGTTTAAGAATGAATATGAATGAGGTAAAAATATGCAAATAAATAGTCAATATTTCATGCCAGCAGAGTGGGAACAACATGAAAGAACATTTATAGAGTGGCCAGTAAAAGATTCATTAGTATGGCCAGAGAATTATAAAGAAGTATGCGAAGGGTATGCCAATGTAGTGAGAGCAATTGCTGCGATGGAACCTGTATCTGTAATTGTAAATGAAGATACGAAAGAGTATGCAAGAGAACTATGCGGAAATAAGTTTAGTAATGAGATTACATTTTTAAGTATTCCTCATAATGATGCTTGGGTACGAGATAATGGCCCAACCTTCGTGTGGAATGATAACAAAGAACTAGCAGGTATTAACTGGAGATTCAATGCGTGGGGTGAAAAATATGTTCCTTATGATCTTGATGACAAAGTAGCCAAAAAGGTATTAGAGCATTACCATGTACCAGTAATAGATTCACCAATCATACTAGAAGGTGGCTCCATTCATGTAGATGGTGAAGGAACATTGCTAACGACAGAAGAATGTCTTCTTAATACCAACCGTAATGCTAGTTTATCAAGAGAAGAGATTGAAGAAGAAGTGAAGGAAAAGCTCAAAGTCTCTAAGATTATATGGTTAAAAAGAGGTCTTTATGGAGACGAAACAGATGGACATGTCGATAATATAGCTTGCTTTGCGCGCCCAGGAGTGATTCTTCTTCAGGCATGCCATGATGAAACAGATCCAAATTATGAAATAACAAAAGAAAATCTTGAGATACTAAGAAATGTAACGGATGCGAAAGGTCGTAAAATAGAAGTAATCGAAATTGCTCAACCTCCAATTCGTTTTTATGAAGAAGAACGATTAACATTAAGTTATTTGAACTTCTATTTTGTAAATGATGGAATTATCCTACCTGTCTTTGGAGGAGATGCAATTGAATATGATAAAAAAGCAGAAGAGGTATTACAAAAGGTATTCCCAGAACGTAGAATCCTTCCAGTTGATGGTATGCCGTTAATCAAGGAAGGCGGGAATGTACACTGTATTACACAACAGATGCCAAAAGGAATACGTAAGGAGGATTAACAATGAGAAAAGTTAAAGTAGCAGCAACACAGATGAGTTGCTCAAATCAGATAGATGAAAACATTGCAAAGGCGGACCTTTTGGTTCGAGAAGCAGCCGCAAAAGGTGCACAGATAATTTTGATTCAAGAATTATTTGAAACATTATATTTTTGCCAAAAGGAAAAACCAGAATATTATAATTACGCAACAGAAGTGGAAGAGAATAAAGCAATTGAACACTTTAGAAAAGTAGCAAAAGAATTAGAAATCGTACTACCAATCAGTTTTTACGAAAAGAAAAACAATGCTAGATACAATGCGCTTGCGGTCATAGACGCTGATGGAGAAATCTTAGGAGTATATAGAAAAAGTCATATTCCAGACGGGCCTGGTTATGAAGAAAAGTATTATTTTAATCCAGGAGATACAGGATTTAAAGTATGGAAGACTAGATATGGTAAGATTGGAGTGGGAATCTGTTGGGATCAATGGTACCCAGAAACAGCTAGATGTATGGCACTCATGGGAGCTGAGATCTTATTCTACCCAACAGCCATTGGATCGGAGCCTGAGAGTCCAGAGGTAGATAGTAAAGATCATTGGCAAAGATGTATGCTTGGGCATGCTGCATGCAATCTAATGCCTGTTGTTGCATCGAATCGTGTCGGACAAGAAGTAATTGGAGATTCTGCAATTACATTCTATGGTTCTTCCTTTATAGCCAATGCAGTAGGAGAGAAGATTGCAGAGGCTAATAGAACTGAGGAAACAGTATTAGTTGCAGAATTTGATTTAGATGCAATCGCAGAGCAAAGAATTGAATGGGGAATCTTTAGAGATCGTAGACCAGATCTATATGGTGCTATTCTCACATATGATGGTGAAGTAAAAAGATAATGGAAAGAATAGGATGAAGAGTATGAAACCACATTGTTTTCGACTCAGACGAGGAGAAGATTTATATCTTTCATTAAAAAGTTATGTAAGCAAGAATAACATAAAAGCTGCAACAATCATATCAGCAGTAGGGTGTGTATCAAGAGCATGTTTGCGAGATGCTAGTGGAGTGAATATTCGAGCAATAGAAGAACATATGGAGATTGTATCAGTGATTGGAACGCTTTCAGATAATAGAGTCCATCTGCACGCCTCTTTTAGCAAAGAAGATCTATCTACCATTGGAGGACACCTTGTAGAAGGATGTGTGATCAATACAACTGCAGAAATCGTACTTCTAGAAATGCCTGAATATGAATTCGAGAAAGAATATGATGAAGAGACAGGGTACAATGAATTAGTCATACATCGAAGATAGGATCATAAAGTAAGAGAATCTTTAATGTACATTCATAAATCAAAGGATTAAAATGAACAAGCTGAAATTAGGGTAATTTTTAGATTACTTTAATTTCAGCTTTTTTTAATATTCTATGTTATCGTACTTATAATTTGATTACTTCCAAATCTTCTGGTACAAATAGATTCCCATGATAATATTCTTTACCTTCATTCAGATAGAGCGCTTTTCTATTCTCAATATTTTTATCTTCTGTATGATATAAGATCAGATTCTTAACATTCAATTCTTCCCCAAGCTTGCAAGTATCTTTTACAGTACTATGATGTTTCTCATAAGGTTTAAAAATATCACGTTCTTCATATAGGCAAAAGGCTTCATGTAATAACCAGTCTGCATCCTTTGCGTACTCGAATTCAATATCCTTATAAGGTTCATCCCCTAAGAACGTAAATTTCTTTCCATTTTGTAAGGTAGTAGTAAATCCGTATTGTTTAGCCTTTGTAGAACCGATATCAAAAAATTGCACCGAATAGTTCAATATTTGTATTACTTCCTTATCATCAACTGGTGTTAGTAAGATACGATCTCCAATAAAATCGAAGAATTTCTTCTGAACAGTTAATTTAGCAATAGTATGGATCGTATTTACCAGATCTGCATGGCAGTAGATATTCAGATTACCATCATATTTACCTTGCTTCATCTTCGTGGCAATAACTCGAATCAACCAGATAACTCCAAGTAGATGATCAGTATGTTCATGGCTGATGAAGATATGATGTATCTGTTCCGTAGGAATCTCCGCTTTTTCTAATTGTGCAAGTATTCCATTACCACCACCAGTATCAACTAAAAAGTATTCATCGTCTTTTATTGCAAAGCAAGTATTATAACATTTGGTTACAGTCGCATTACCCGTTCCAAGCATGATAAGTTGTTCCATAATTAAGCCCTCTTTTGAATATTTAGGTTTTTGAATGTAACAGGATTAACCTAGAAACCATAAGACGAGTATAAAATTTTTAATACGGAATGTCAATAACGCATAACGGTGTATATATCAAGTATTCCATAACTTATTAGTCTAACTCCAGTTGTGCCTATAATATTTATTACGATATTCTCTCGGAGTAAGTCCTGTATGTTCTTTGTAGACTTTAATAAAATGGCTTTGCGAAGAAAAAGCAAGGTATTGGCTTATTTCGGAGCAAGTATAATCAGAATATTTAAGCATATTTGAAGCTGCTTCTATTTTCATTTGTCGGATATACTCACTTACAGACACTCCCATTTCTTTTATGAACAACTTAGAAAGATAACTTTCATTCATGCCGATTTGTACTGCTAATTCTTTTATTGTGATATGTTGATGTAAAGATTTGCCAATGAAATCATTGCATTTTACGATCTGCTTTGAGAAGATTTTATCCGTATGTAGACGTTGCATACGTACGGTATAATCCATCACCATTTTACAATGCAGTGTTTGAATTTCTTTTACATTATGGCAGTGATCTGCCTCCTGAATGTATAAATCGCTTAGACTATAAGAGGTTTCAGGTGACATACCTCCTTCAATACAGAAACGTGTTAGCATCGCAGCTAATACAATGAAATGATAGACTAGATTGCGTAAAGGGTCTTTCGATAAGACTCCAAAGCCAGACATATCATTTGTCATATATAGTATTGTATACTGTTCAATGGCCTTCACATCCCCATTCTTAACCATCTCATAGAATTCAAGTTCCTCTTCATAAGACTTATGTATTTGATCATTTTCACGTTGTTCAAATAGAAATCGTTCAAGTTTACTCTCGGAATTCATCATATCACTCCTCTTATTCAAAAACATACCATAAATCTGTTATAAAAACAATGAATTTGGTATTTAATTTATAACTATTTTAATAAAATGTTGTTAGGATCAAAAGCCTCATTTTAGTGTATTGTAATAGTTGAATGTTAAATTGAAAAATATACCAATAATGGTCTGTGTTAATAAAATAGAAAGGTATGGAAATATTATGAAAGTGTTTACAGGTTATCAAAAAGGAATTAATCTAGGGGGATGGTTATCACAGTGTAACCATAAGAAGGAACATTATGACAGTTTTATTCAGGAAGAAGATATTGCAAATATTGCAAAAATTGGAGCGGATCATGTTCGTGTACCAATTGATTATGAATTAATTCAGACCGAAGAAGGGGAGTTTATAAAAGAAGGTTTTACTTATATTGATAACTGCCTCAACTGGTGTGATAAATATAATCTGAATATGATTCTAGATCTTCATAAGACAGCTGGTTATTCCTTTAATCAACCAGAGTCGTCTAAGGCATTTTTTGAAGAGGAAGAATTACAAGAAAGGTTTATTTCTCTTTGGATTGAGCTTGCAAAACGATATGGACATCAAAAAGATCGTCTGGCATTTGAAATCCTAAATGAAATTGTATTTTATGAAGTTGTAGAAGAGTGGAATCAGATTGCAGCAAAAACGATTCAAATAATTCGAGTGTTTGCACCAGAGATTAAGATCTTAATTGGTGGTGTATGCTATAACAGTGTATTTACAGTTAATCTCTTAGCTGATTTTAAAGATGAAAATATTGTATATAATTTTCATTGCTATGAGCCATTCAACTTCACACATCAAGCAGCCTATTGGGTAGAAACAATGCCAAAGGATTTTCGTATGAATTATCCAGGTGATATAAAGGATTATCTGATTCATAATTCGAATACAGTAAAAGAAATGCTAGAAAAGAATCAAGTAAAAGAAATGAATTCAAAATTCTTTGACTTAATCTTTAAAGATGCTATTGATTGTGCAAAGAAAAGAGGTGTAGCACTTTATTGCGGGGAATATGGTGTTATTGATCAAGCTGATCTAACTAGTACAGTTCATTGGTTTCAAGATATTAATGAATCCTTTAGAAGAAATCATATTGGGAGAGCAATGTGGTCTTACAAAGGTGTAGATTTTGGACTAATTGATGAGCATTATCAGCCAATATATGAAGAATTAATTAAGTATTTATAGCAATATGAGTTGCCCGACATATGACCTGTTTGGGAAGTAGTCTAGGCAATTTGCACAAAACAGAAAAACTCATGCTTCATTGAATAGGTATAAGAAGTACTAGTTCTCAGATCATTTTGTGTAAAACATATGCTAGGACAGATAACTCGCTGCGCTCAGACAGATCTATCCTAGCATATAACACAAAATGATCCGAGAACAAGATCTTCTAATACATATTCAAAGGCGCAATCGCTTCTTCTGTTTTGTGCAAATTACCAGGCTAGATTTTGAAACAGGTCATTTGTCGGGCAACTCACAATATGATGTTGGGGTCAAAAGCCATATTTAATAACTGATAACAAATAGTAAAGCAAATAGTCTCACAGAAATATGTGAGACTATTTGCCGTAGGTTAAAGTATTTGGATCCTGAAATAATGCAATATGAGGAGGGCGATATGTAAATATTACAAAAGTAGCACAAAGTATGATTAGAATTAGTAAGCTCCATTGTATTGCTTCCTTCGTAGCAAAACGATCTGTTTGTAGAGTTCGATAGCTATAATAATATGCTACAAGCACTCCTAGAATAAAGGTTCCAATATCAGCTACTAGGTAATTTTGTCCGATGATACCCGTATAGGTATAGAAGGATACAACAATAGTCAACATACCAAGTAGGATGGAGAATACCTTAACTGGAATAAAGTTTTTAATCTCCTTGCCATTCACAAAATATTCAATAATAGTAAATAGAAGCATTGGAACAAAAATTAGTTTTAGATGTTCCCAAGTACTTTCATTTACTGGGCTAAAAAGTGCTACGACAGGATTATTACCTGACCATTCATAAGTAAAATGTAGGAGTGTACCAACAATTATTGTAAAGATAGCTCCTATGATATGCCAACATTTTAAACGCATAATAGCTCCCATCTGTCGCCATAGACGACATATCAATCAGGGGTGTGAAATGACTTATTTCACATGATACCTCTTAACTATATCATATTATCAGAAGATTCATTTTATTCCTTGGATATTAACCAAGTTAATTAAGTTTCATTCATGTAATTGATCCTTATGTATAAAGTCTTGTATAAATAGTAACTGTAAAATTAGGATATTGAAACTTAATGGAAATATATAGTTGACAATACTCAATGTTGGGCATATAATATAACAAACGTTGGATATAAAAACCATTCAAACATCGCGGTTATAATAACCTACATTTGAATTTATCAAGCATTCAATAAACATTTTACTGGGAAGTTTGAGTAACAAAGAATAAAGCACAAAAAGAAAGGCATAGGAGTAAATATGATAAGAGGTCTAATATTGTTTTATCTAAACATTAAGCCTACTCATGGATATGAGATACAGAAGTTTTTACAGATGTCAGGTTCTGATCAGTGGGCTAAGATTCAATCTGGTTCCATATATTATGCACTTACAAAACTAGAAAAAGAGAAGTTTATTGAAGTGCATAAGGAAGAGAGAACAGGCTCTAGAGTAAGAAAAATCTATCAGATTACAGAGAGTGGAATAGAAGAGATGCGTAGGGAGCTCAAAGAAGAATTGGCAAAGCCTATAGCCAATGTTGGCTCTTTTAAATTTATGACTTACCCTATTACGGGAACACTATCGAAAGAAGAGATGAAAGTAATTACCCGAGCGCATATTAAGGATTTGGAGGAACAACTTACTTATTGGACTAAGTGGAAAGATATTAAGACAAAGGAAGAGAATAGGGACCTCGAATATCTCAGTTTTCGAATGACTATCAATAGCCTGAATGACCAGATTGAGTGGCATAAAGAATTGCTAAATCATATGGATCAATATATAGCACTTGGTGAGAGTGCGAAGACCTATATTAGAAGTAATGATTTTTCTGAGATATCTGATGAGATGATGGATACGAATGGGGATGACAGGTTACAGTATCTAGAAAAGTTAAAAGGCGAGATATTAAAAGATCCAGATAACGCTGTTCAGAACATTGATAAGATAATTGACGAATTAAAGAAACAAAGGAAATAGTTAAACGAAGGAATTATATAATCTATGAAAGAGAGTATAATTCCTAAAATTAAAACAACATATCCAACATTGGATATCATATATTGCATATAAATAGATTACAAATAAAAATCTGAATTTAAAAAATAGAAAGGAAGTAGTAGTATGCAAAACATTTTAGAGATTAGAAATTTATCAAAAAGATATGGAGAGAAATCAGTGGTAGAGGATCTGTCTTTTCAACTAAAGGAGGGAGAGATACTTGGTTTCTTAGGGCCAAATGGGGCAGGTAAGAGTACGACTATATCTTTGATAACTGCTATACAAGAGAAAGACGCAGGTAAAATATTACTTTATGGAAAAGAAACTGAGAGAAATATGCAAGAATTTAAGAGGTCATTAGGAGTCGTTCCTCAAGAGATTGCTCTATATGAAGATCTAAGCGCTTATGATAATGTGGATTTCTTCTGTTCTTTATATGGATATAAGAAAAAGATTAGGAAGGAACGAGTACAAAAGGCATTAGAGCAAGTGGGATTGTGGGAGCATAGGAACGAGACCCCTAATAAATTCTCAGGAGGTATGAAACGAAGACTGAATATTGCATGCTCCATTGCACATACCCCTAAGATATTAATCATGGATGAACCAACCGTTGGAATAGATCCACAATCAAGAAATCATATTCTTGAGACGATTCGTGTCTTAAATGAGAGTGGAACAACCGTAATCTATGTATCTCATTATATGGAGGAGATTGAAAGTCTTTGTGGAAGAATTATATTAATGGATCATGGAACATTAATGGAGGATATCGGAAAAGATGCTCTTAAAGATAAATACCAACCTTTGGGTCTTAACAATCTAGAAGAGATCTTCCTATACCTCACGGGAACTGAGCTAAGAGATAAGGAGGAAGCATAATGAATGGAAGTTATCATATGTTCACATTTGACTTTAAGAGAAGAATAAAAAGTAGTTTTACTTATGGATATCATTTAATCTTTCCTGTAATAATGATTTTGTTATTGGGTTTACTTTTGTCTGGGCAATTCGGGGAACGGTTATCTAGTTTTCAATATTATGCCCTTGTGATGTTACCATTTTGCACAACGTTAGCTATGATTACTTCTGCATATGCGGGAAAAGATGAAGCATATCAAAAGACTGCCTACCGTTTTTTGATTGCACCAATTAAGGAAAAAGATATTGTGATTGCCAAGATTTTATCTTGTACGATTTCATTTGGCATGTGTAATATCTTAGTATTGGTAATTTCTTGGATAATATTTTCAATACCAATGGGAAGCAGTGTGTTAGAAATTATTTTACTATTAGTTTCAGAGACTTTTTGTGTATGTGCAATTGGTATATACATTGGGCTTGGAATGAAGAATTTCATTATACTTAAGAATTTTTTAAATATACCAATATTCATATGTGCAATCATTGGAGGTTCTTTTTATCCGATTGGTACCAGTAACTCAGTGTTAGAAGTAGTGTTTCATTTATCACCGTTAACTTGGGTGAATCGTAGTATTTTCTTATGTATTTACGATAATCATAGTGAAATCTTGTGGATAACTAGTTTCATTTTATTAGCTATTGGTGGATTATTTACCTTTGCAGGAGTCCGTTCATTTCAAAAGGAGGAGTTTTTACATGGAGATTTACTACGTATTCAAAAATAATATAAAAAGAAGCTATCATAATACCTTCCAATTCATTTTACTTTTATTGTTGCCAGCAATTATTCTACTATGTAGTAATGTGGTAGGGCAGATGAGTAAGCCAAGTATTCGATTAGGTATTCTATATGAAGAGAAGAATCCAGCTTATCATCAGGTAATGAAAAGTCTTAATCAATCAAAAGGAATTACATTTCAAAAGGCGAAGGAGGAAAGTCTTCACACCGACCTAATTCTTGGTACTTATCAATATATAATTGATTTAAGAGAAGTTCATGAGATTAAGAATCTAAAAATATTATCTTATGCATCAGATTCTTCAATTAGAAAGATAACGAATCAGATAAAGAGGAGTGTAGAAAGTGGTAATAAGGTTCAGTTGAGCGTAAATAATAAGGGAGATATAACGGAGAGTGAGAGAATATGTGCATATCTATTTACCGTTTTCATTATCACAGCAACTATTAATGCTTGTATATTAATTAAAGATAGGAAAGAAGGAATGCTTCGTAGATTCGGTTTTGCACCAACTAAGATATATTCATATATAACGGGGAACACCGTATTTAACTTAGTCGTAGCAGTTTGCCAAATAGTGATTGTGTATGGTGTAATAATATTATTTCATATTCCAGTATACCTAAATATAATTCATTTCTTAATAATAATGAGCGCAATAATCTTCTTCTCAATCAGTATGGCCACTTTTGTATGTAGTATCAGTAAAAGTGACTTATCTGCCAATGTACTTTCTTCTTGTGTTGCTTTGTTGTTTACCCTCCTTGGTGGTGGCTTTATAGGCTTTTATAAAATGCCTTTTATCTTACAAAAAGTAGGGAGTATAAGTCCAGTTCATTGGATAATAAATAGTGTTGGAGCTATGGAAGACTCCAAGGATAATCTGCCTTTGACATCGATCTTCTTATTAATTGGAGTATCAATTGTGCTATATTTAGGGTCCATTAAAAAGCTATCAAAAAATGTACAGTAACAGCTAAATATTATGGGTTATCGAAAGATTAGATCGAAGATTACTATTTGGCCAAATAGTTGATTAGTAACCTTCGAAGCAAATTTATATATGGTTTATATTGTGATTTTACGATATGGGTAGTATAATGATTCAGAAATAAACAAAGCCATCCATCACTACTTTGTAATAGTAACTAAGGTAGGGTTGGCAGTTGGGAGGCTAGATGTTTAAAGTATGGAAGAATACTTTGATTTCAGTAAAGAAATCAACTAGAACCTTATTCGTGTTTGAGATATTATTTAAAACAATAACAATGTTGGCACTAATACCTGGTTTTAAATATTTAATAGATTTAACCCTTGAGATTAATGGATATTCCTATATTACTACGAGAAATATATTATCATGCTTAAAGAATCCAGTTTTTGATTTGATGTTAATTGGAATTTTATTATTGTTTGCACTCTCGGTAATATATGAAATATCTATTATCGTATTGTTCTTTGGACATGAGTTTATAGATCAGAAATTATTATATCGTAAACTATTTATATTAAGTAGTAAAGAAATGAAAAAAGTCTTAAAGCCAAGAAATTTTCTACTATTACTCTATGCTTTATGTCTTTTCCCATTTACTAATTTTGTTACTACCTCAAGTTATATGGTGAGTAATATAGAGATTAACGAATATTTTTTAGATTATATTATAAGATCCAAATCATTAACTCTTTTTTTTATTAGTTTTATGCTTGTTATATTTATCATAAGCATACTTCTAACCTTTGTATTCTGCTATGTATTTCTTGAACATAAGAATATAGAGGAGGCATGTATAGAGAGTGTAAGATTAATCAAAGGTAAAGTTATTAAGACTGTTATAAGTTTAGTGTTATGTAATATTATTTTTTTAGTGATCTATATAGCATTCTATTTGCTTGTTATCCTACTTGTTAGTTCAGGTACAACAATATTACAGAAGCAGGAATTTTCATTTGTATTTTTCCTATCCTTTTTTAATTTATCAAATAAATTGGTAGTACTTATTTTTAGTAGTCTAGAAGTGATTGTTCACTTCGCATTTACCGTACATCTTTATTACGCGTATAGTGGGAAGATGAAAAAAAAATATTCTTTAAAATTAAATAAGAAAAATATAAGACGTAAGCTTCCTTATCGATCCAGAAGAGGAATTGCAATGATTGGAGCTGTTATCTTACTTTTTAATACTTGGGGTATTTATTATGTCATGCATAATACTTACGGAATATTAGGAGTAAATGATACCCTGATTACCTCCCATAGAGGAAATTCCATCAAAGCTCCTGAAAATACATTAGCTGCTCTCGATTATGCAGTGAGGGATATGTCGGATTATGCAGAAATTGATGTGCAAGAGACAAAAGACGGGGTCATTATCCTATTTCATGACAGTAATCTAAAGAGGATCACAGGAATCAATAGAAACATATGGAAAGTGAATTATGATGACATTAAGGATATTGATATAGGTAGTTGGTTCAATAAAAAGTTTAGTGATCAAAGGATACCTACTCTCGATGAAGTCTTAAAATTCTGTAATAATAAAATTAGATTAAATATTGAATTAAAACCTCATGGGAATGAGAAAAACTTAGAAAAATCAGTAGTTAGTATTATTGAAGAAAATGACTTTGTAAACCAATGCGTTATTACTTCGTTTAACTATGATTCCTTGAAAAAAGTGAAAAAGTTAAATCCTGAGATAAAGACAGGCTATATCTTGAGTGCTGTTTATGGAAAGTTTTATGATTTGAAATATGCTGACTTTTTTAGCATCGAGAAAAGTTTCATAACAGATAAAGTTGTAAATGAAGCTCACAAGCGTGATAAGGAAGTATTTGCTTGGACAATTAATTCTGCCTCTTACATGAAGAAGATGGCCAAACTAGGTGTGGATAATATTATTACAGATAACCCTGTAAAAGCAAGGAAAGTTATCTATTCAAGCGATATTCCTAATTATACACTCGATTTTTTAAAGTTAATTTTTGAATATTAATAGAAAAAGAATCTTATAAAATGGTTATGATGCGCCTTCAATAAAGTCTAACTTATTGGGGTCACATCATTATGCATCTTATAAGATTCTTTTTTATTCGAATATATCTCTTGTTTCACTCTTATCTTGCTTTAAGTAAACATAAAAATTATTATCTTTATCAGCAGTAGCTAAAATAACTTGGGATATATCTTTTACACCTTGTCCATGTAATTGTTTAGTAAGCCAATCCTCGTTTCTACCACTTGCTTTAAGATTACCATGCATGATGTTTCCATCTATTATTACATTATAAGAAGGGAGTTCTTGTGTTGGTGTGAGGCTTAGATCATCAGGAGTTACTGGGCGGTTCGCAACTTTGGGAAGAATACTCATCTTACCATTTGGCTCCAGTAGAACTGTATGAATATCATTTAAGGAAAAATAACCGCTTTGCCTACATTGAGATAAAAATTCATCAATATCAATTTTAGCCTTTAATAGATTTTTTTGGTTTATACAATCGTTATGAAACAGAATCATGGTTTTACCTTCTATAAATCGTCTCATTCGTATGGATTTACATGTGACAAAGGAAATAATAGTAGATACAATTCCATATACAATCATTGCAGTCATAGGCTTCATATAATCATTTTCAAGAGAAGTAGCCATCTCAGCTGCAATGGAACCTATTGTGATTCCATTAATATAATCGAACATACTTAGTTCGGATATTTGTCTGTCTCCCATTATTTTTGTCACAATGAAGAGGACTAATAAAGAGGCAAGAGAGGTAATTATAATTCGAATAATTTCCATATGATAACTCCTTTCTATTTCGCAATTACCTATCCTATTCCAACTACAAAATAGTAATAATGAATTTAATTTCAAAATATTATGTGCAATATATTCTGTTCCTATTACTTTACTTTAAAATTACCAAACAATTTCATGGAAATAATTTATGAAAAAATATATGTTCAATTTGTCGACAAAATATGATAGAATACTTATGTAATGACTTTTAATATATGCATATTGTACAAAAAGTAACCTCAAATGATTATCTACGTTAAAAAAATATAAAAAAATATTAACGTGATTAATTTTGAAAATGGGAGGAATTCATATGAATTTTAGAAAGAAAAGCTTAAAAACTACGGCATTAGATCAAGTAGAAGAAGTGATTGGTGAAAAAATAAGTGAGATATCAATCAAGAAGAGGTTAAGAACAGCATTTCAGGCAATGAATATTAATATTGTAGTAATTATTTGCTTTAGTTTGATTGCTATAGGATATGAAGGATATCAATTGGTAAAGTTTGACCATATAACGAATGAAATTGCAACATTAACCGCAGAGAGTAAAAGTAGTATTGATGAAATCAAAAATAATAGTTCTACTAATTCAGAAAGTTTAAATAAACTATTTGATAAACTTGATAGTAATGCAAGTAAGAATGATAATAACGATTTACAAAAAGCGATAGGAGTATCTATTGTATGCATTATTATATTAAGTATTGTATTAATTAATATTGTCCGTCTTGGTAGTAAATATACGAATAAGTTCTTAAAAAGTATAGAGGAGCCTATTGATGAATTATCAAACGCGATGGAAGAATTAGCAAAAGGAAATCTACATACTGAGATCAATTTCTCTGGAAAAGATGAATTTGGTGCGCTTGCTGAGAATACGAAAAAGACAATGAATCAGATGAAAAAATACGTTGATAATATATCTGACGTGTTAAATCAATTAGTAAATCAAGATATGACAGCTACAATTGATATTGAGTATGAAGGAGATTTTAAACCAATTAAGGAAGCATTAGAAAATATTATTAATGCTTATCACGAGATATTCTTGCAAATTCAAAGATCAACCTCGGAAGTTGCAGTTAGTGCAGAACAAATTACAAGTTCAGCAACGATTCTAGCAGAAGGTGCTACAGAACAGTCTGCAGCTGTTGAGGAGTTGGTTGCAACAATTGACGAAGTAAGTGATCAAGTAAATATGAGCGCCGATAAAGCAAAACATGTAAATGAAATATCTCGTAAGTCATTGGAGGAAGCAGAGAAAGGAAATCACTTTATGAGTGAACTTTTAACTGCAATGAATTCAATTTCGGAGCAATCTAATGAGATCTCCAATATTATTCAAGTAATTAATGGTATTGCTGAAGAAACTAATCTATTAGCTTTAAATGCTTCAATTGAAGCAGCAAGAGCTGGTGAACAAGGTAAAGGATTTGCAGTTGTAGCATCTGAAATTGGTAAGTTAGCTAAGGGATGTAGTGAAGCAGCTGAAACAACCAGACAGCTTATTACAAACAGTATACAAGCAATTGAAAAAGGATCAAAATTAACAAATGAAACAGCAGAAGTATTAAATGAGGTAGTGGATACTTCAAAAGAATCTAGTAACTATGTAGATGAGATTGCAAGTGCAAGTGAGGACCAAGCTTATAAGTTACAAGAAGTATTGAAAGGTATTCAACAAATTGCTGTTGTTGTTGAGGCAAATTCAGATAGTGCAAGAAAGAGCGCGGATGCAAGTGATACATTATTAATGAATACAGAAACATTAACAATTATGATGCAGGATTTTATTGTATAGAGTTTATATGGAAGTACCGAAAAGCGTATATTTTTGCTTTTCGGTACTTTTTTTGGTTCATGCATACTCGGTGGTAGGGTGTGGGAATATAGGGATATCCAAATGCGCATTGTGATTTTGGTTAAAGGTGTATAAGTATTTCTAAGCATTGAGGAATCATTTATAACAGGAAGAGTATGAGCCAACTCGCCAAAATGCGGCTCAAACAGAGCTCCTACTCTTCCTTGGCATGATTGCTCTATGCTAAGAAATTCTAATACGCTTTAAAACAAAATCACAACGCGCATTTGGATATCCCTATATTCATACTACGTTATCATATGAGAAGTATAAGACTAAAATTATCATAATAAGTTTACTTTTTTATTTTCATATACTTTTAATCTTCCATAAGAATGTTTTTAAATTATGAAAAAAAGATAGCCAAAAAGAAATTTATTCGTTATAATATTATAAGAATATAATAATAGTTATCGTTATTAAATGTTCTGATATTTATTATACTAGTGGCGCTAAAAATTAGCATGGGATTAAACCTAAACTTATTATATACAAAAGAATAAGATTAATAAAAAGTGATATTAAGAACAAAAAGTATAAATGAATATAAGAATAAATAATACTGGTTAGCAAATTAGGAGGAGTAGTTATGAGCATTAGAATACGGAAACGAAATGGTACATTTGAGGAATTGTCAGTGGATAAGACGAAGAAGATGGTTGCTCTTGCTTGTGATGGGTTAGAAGAGTGCTCCCCTTTAGAACTTGAATTGGATTCCAATATACAATTTTGTGATGGTATGAGTACAAAAGAGATACAGAAAGTGCTGATTCAGACAGCAATTGAAAAGGTTATTCGTACTGAGGTTGATGCTTATGGGAACAAGGTGAATAAGACAAATATTAATTGGCAGTACGTTGCTGCAAGGTTATTTATTTATGATTTATATAAGGAAGCTGCAATTACAAGAGGTTATGGGCATTTTGGTTATGGGGATTATTATGCTTTGGTAAAAGAATTAGTTCATATCAATCGGTATGGAAGTTATTTGTTAGAAGAATATAAGGAGGAGGAGATACGAGAGCTTGCTTCTTATATCGAACCAAAGAGAGATGAGTTATTTAACTACGAAGGGCTTAAGTTATTAGCGGATCGATATCTTGTAAAGGGATATCAGAATGAAGTTTATGAATTACCACAGGAACGATTTATGACAATTGCTATGCATCTTGCGATACCAGAAGGTGGAAATAAGGTATATTATGCTAAGAAATTCTATGATTTGATGAGTAAATTGAAGATGACTGTTGCTACTCCTACATTAGCAAATGCAGGTACGTCCTTTTATCAGTTAAGTAGTTGTTTTATATCGGTGGTAGGGGATAATCTTTGGTCTATCTATGATGTGAATCAAAAGTTCTCTAAGGTGAGTAAGCACGGTGGAGCACTAGGAATCTACACGGGGAAGATTCGTGCACTTGGTAGTGAGATTCGAGGAATTAAAAATACATCTGGTGGAGTTGTGCCTTGGATTCGATTATATAATGATACTGCGGTTGCAGTTGATCAGTTGGGTAGAAGAAAAGGTGGTGCGTCTATAACTCTTGATATTTGGCATGCAGATTTGTATGATTTTCTGGAGCTTAAGACAAATAATGGGGATGATCGAAGAAAAGCGCATGATATCTTTCCTTCGTTAAGTATTCCAAATCTATTTATGGAACGACTAGAGAAGAGAGAAAATTGGTCTTTATTTGATCCATACTCTGTGGATAAGGTGATGGGATATCGTTTGGAAGATTATTATGATGAGAAAGGGAATAAGCAATTTACCGAGAAATATCTGGAGTGCGAAGCAAATAGTACGCTTGAGAGAACCACAGTTCCAGCGCTTGATATTATGAAAAAGATTATGAAGAGTGCGGTAGAAACAGGAACACCATTTATTTTCTTTCGAGATACCGTAAATGTAGCAAATCCAAATAAGCATGCTGGAATGATCTATGGTTCGAATCTCTGCCACGAGATTGCACAGAACATGTCTGAAAGTATATCGTTAGAAGAAACGCTAGAAGATAAGGACGGGACAAGTTATGTAATCAGTAAAGTGAAAGCTGGAGATATGGTTACTTGTAACTTGAATTCAATCAATCTAGGTAAAACAGATTATGAGGAGTTAAAGGATACAGTTCCATTACAAATACGTATGTTAGATAACGTAATAACCTTGAATCAGTATCCTGTTGCTGAATCCAAAATCACAAGTGATAAGTATCGTGCAATTGGCCTTGGAACAAGTGGTTACCATCATTACTTAGTAAATCATAAAATTGCTTGGGAAAGTGAAGAACATTTAGAAGAAGCGGATCGTCTCTTTGAAGAGATTGCCTATCAAGCAATTAAAGCATCGATGGAATTAGCGAAAGAAAAGGGAGCCTACAAAGAATTCAAAGGCTCTGAATGGGAAAGTGGTGACTATTTTAAGCGTAGGGGATACCAGTCGGAGCGATGGCTGAAGCTTAAGGAAGAGGTAGAAAAGTATGGTATTCGAAATGGTTATCTTACAGCGATTGCACCTACTGGAAGTACATCTAATATTGCTAATACAACAGCTGGAATTGATCCAATCTTTAAGAAATATTTTGTTGAAGAGAAGAAAGGAAGTTTTACACCTAAGACAGCACCAGACCTAAATGATGAGACCTTTTGGCTTTACAAAGAAGCACATACAATTAATCAACAGTGGAGTATAAAAGCGTGTGGAATCCGTCAGAGACATATTGATCAAGCACAATCTTTTAATCTATATATTACGCCTCAATTAAAGGCAAAAGAGATATTAGATATGTATCTATCCGCTTGGAAGAATGGAGTAAAAACAATCTATTATGTAAGAAATCAATCTCTTGAAATGGATGAATGTACAAGTTGCTCTAGTTAGTTTATAAGCACAGAAAGGAAAATACCATGATAAAGAAGAAAATATTTAATGAATATGGAGAGCGGGGCACGCAGTCCATTATTGGAGGGAATACAACTAATCTAAGAGAATGGAATCGTATTAAATATGATTGGGCACAGACTTTATATCGTACTATGCTTAATAACTTCTGGATTCCAGAGGAAATATCGCTTAATGAGGATGTGAAGCAATTTCCTTATTTAACGGATGGTGAAAGAAATGCATTTGATAAAATTATCTCTTTTTTAAACTTCTTAGACTCCATTCAATCAGAAAATTTACCTAACCTCTCAAGATATATTACAGCACCAGAGGTATCTTCACTGCTTAATATTCAGGCATTTCAAGAGGAAATCCATGCTCAAAGTTATTCATACATCTTGGATACCGTTACGAATCCAATAACAAGAGATAAGATCTATGATGTTTGGAGAGAAGATGAGCATTTATTAAAAAGAAATAAGTTTATTGCTAATATTTATCAAGCATTTAATGAGGAACCAAGTGAAGTTAATTTTCTTAGAGTGATTATGGCAAACTATATTCTAGAAGGAATTTATTTTTATTCAGGATTTAGTTTCTTTTATACATTAGCAAGACAGGGAAAGATGACAGCAACAAGCACTCTATTTAAATATATTAATCGTGATGAGGTAACCCATCTTGTATTTTTTCAGAATATCATTAAGGAATTGAAGATAGAAAATGCAAGGTTATTCACTGAGGTGATGGAAGAAGAGTTTCGAGAAATGATGAGAATAGGAGTGGAACATGAAATTGCGTGGGGTCAATATGTTACCAATAATGAGATTCTAGGGATTAATGATACTCTTATTGAACAATATATTAAGTATTTATCTAATTTGAGATTAAAAGCAATTGGAATAAAAGAATTGTACCCTGAGATTACAGCACATCCAATGGCTTGGATTGAGAATTTTTCTAATCTAAATAGTACAAAAACAGATTTCTTTGAAGCAAAAGTAACGAATTATACTAAGGCAGCAGCATTTGATTTTGATGATTTAGAATAATTAAATGTATCTGAAACTTCCCAGTAAAAGATTTGTTGAATACTTGATAAATTCAAGCAAAGTTATCTAAATTACCATGATTGAATTGTTTACATCTTACGTTCCATTTCCTCATTTGGAAGTTACTAATGTTTTATCACTTTGATTTAGATATAAAAAGTTCAAACTCCTCACTTTGTTCGTCAAACAGTGAACTTTTTATATCTAAATCAAAGTGATAAGACATAAGTAACTTCACAAACTCGTCAAAGTCACGCCAATGTAATCAATTCAATCATGGTAATTAATATACTTTTCGATTGAATTTATCAAGTATATGATAGATTTTAGACTGGGAAGTTTGAGTAACTATAAGTATCGCATAAACTAGGTAATTCAGGAGAATATAGTTTATGTGATATTTTTTTTATTCTTAGGAAAAGTGTGTTTCAGTAAACACTTTATTTCTTAATAATATGTAACGTCTAAGTCAAAGAATATACTGTGAGATAAAGACAATTAGCACACTGTATTTAGAACAATTACCAAAATCGTAAGTAGTAGGTTAGTATAAGATAAGACTAAATTCATACATGAAAGGAGATAGAAATTCAATGATAGTAAATAATGAGTTAAATAATAATCAACAAAATAACAATCCGATAAACGGAATACAAACAAATAACAATGAGCAAAATTATAATATTCAAGATAATAATTCGCAGAGTAATAGCACAAATAATTCAATGGAGAATCGTAGTGGGTCGACCAAAGTTTCAAGACTAATTAAGCACGATGGTAAAGTAATTGGTTATGAATTATCAAACGGGCAGCTAACATCAAAAGAAGAGGGGGTTCAGATGGCAAAGGATGGAGAAATTGAGGGAGTTATTGTTTCGAAAAGAAAAGACACAGAATATTTAAAAGGCATACCAGATGGAAATGAAACTAATAATCTAGGTGCTTTATCTTCGATCAGTGTGAAAGAAGATACAATTCAGTAGATCGGGTTAGAAAAAAATGTATAAAATTACATTCACACTCATAAATATACTTGCATAATTATAAATATGTGTTATAATAATTTCTCAAAGAAGAAATAACGGAACTTATTAATTAAAAAATGAGTAATAAATATAGGAGGAATAATATGAAAAAAGGATTTGTGATAATTGCATTAGCTATCATGACATTAACATTAACTGCTTGTGGTAAAAAAAATACAGATAATCAATTGATTGTAGGAACTGAAGCTGGATTCGCACCATATGAGTACTTAAAAGGGGATAAAGTAGTAGGAATCGACATGGATATTGCTCAGGCAATCGCTGACTCAATGGGGAAGAAACTTGTTATTAAGAATATGGACTTTCAAGGCGCTTTAACAGCAGTCCAAAGTGGAAAAGTGGATTTAGTAATCGCAGGTGTTTCGGTTAATGAAAAGCGTAAAAAGGTTATGGATTTTTCGGAAGATTACGTAAATTCAACAGAAGTAGTTGTAGTAAATAAAGAGAACCCAACAGTATCTAGTCTTAATGATTTAGATAATAAAATAATTGGTGTTCAGTTGGGGAATATTGCTGATTCATATGTATCAAATGAAGATAATGTAAAGGCAAAAGAAGTAAAGCGTTATACTAAATTTGCTCAAGCGAGTGAAGATCTTAAGAATGGTAAAATTGATTGCATCGTTATGGACCAATATCCTGCAAAAGAGTTAGTTGCGAAAAATACAGATTTAACAACATTAGATGGTACATTATTTCAAGATAAGTACGCAGTAGCCTTAAAAAAAGGAAACGATAAATTATTAAATGAAGTGAATAAAGTGATTAAAGAATTAAAAGAATCTGGAAAGATCGATGAATTTACCGCAAAATATACTGGTAAATAATAAATCACACAGATTCAATATATGAAAGGCATGGGCAAAAATATGGGAGGACAATATTTATCAATGGTTACAGATTTTATAAAACCATTTTATGATGCATTCATACCAGAACATAGATATATGAATTATCTTAAGGGATTATGGGTAACCTTGCAAATATCATTTTTTGCTATATTGCTTGGTATTGTAATTGGTGTGACTATTGCAGTAATAAAAGTAACAGTAGCTGATAAGAAAAAATTTATCTGGTTAAAGGTAATCTGCGATGTATATATTACAATTATTCGCGGAACGCCATTAATGCTACAGTTACTGATTATCTATAATCTGATATTTACGGCTAGAGATACAAATGAAATATTAGTAGGTGCGGTATGCTTTGGTATCAATTCCGGTGCCTATGTAGCAGAGATCATTCGAGGGGGAATTGAATCTGTAGATAGTGGGCAGATGGAAGCTGGTAGATCTCTTGGATTCCATTACATGCAGACAATGCGTTATATCATTATGCCTCAAGCTATTAAGAATGTATTACCTGCTATCGGAAATGAGTTAATCGTATTAATTAAAGAGACTGCAGTAGCGGGAGTTATCGCTGTGAGTGATCTGACAATGGCAGCACAAAATATAGGGGCAGTAAATTACGATATTTTAACACCACTCTACATTGCTGCAGCATTCTATCTTGTGTTAGTACTTGGGTTAACTAGACTTCTACATATTTTTGAAAGGAGGTTGGCGCAAGGTGATCGTTAGTAATAATCTTAGAAAAAGTTATGGAAAGCATGAAGTATTAAAAGGAATCAGTGAGAAGATTGAAAAGGGTGAAAAAGTAGTTATCATTGGTCCATCTGGATCTGGTAAATCAACCTTTTTAAGATGCCTAAATCTCCTTGAGATACCTACCTCTGGTCAAATATTGTTTAAAGGTGAAGATATTGCTGATCCGAAAAATAATATAAACAAGATTAGACAAAAAGTAGGAATGGTGTTTCAGCATTTCAATCTATTTCCTCATCTCACAATAAAAGAAAATATTACAATTGCACCTGTGAAGCTTGGCATATTAACCAAAGAAGAGGCTGATAAGAAAGCGATTGAATTATTAAGAAGAATTGGATTAGAGGATAAAGCAGAGGCTTATCCAAAGCAATTATCAGGTGGTCAAAAGCAGAGAATTGCAATTATACGTGCATTAGCAATGAATCCAGAAGTTCTATTATTTGATGAACCAACCTCAGCACTTGATCCAGAAATGGTTGGCGAGGTTCTAGAGCTAATGAAAGAATTAGCTGAGGATGGAATGACTATGGTAGTTGTAACGCATGAGATGGGATTTGCAAGAGAAGTTGCAAACCGTGTATTATTTATTGATGAAGGGATTGTAAAAGAACAAAACACACCGGATGAGTTCTTCACCAATCCACAGAATCCACGTTTAAAGGAATTCTTATCAAAAGTTTTATAAAGAATACTAGATTTTCAACTGGAAAATATAAATAGGTAAAAGAAAGATTCTATCTCGTATATGATACGAAGTAGGATCTTTTTTTGATGCTCTCATTTTGCTCTTTTCACTACAATGAGTTCCATGCATATATTATAGTAACGATAAAAAAGGATGCGAGAAGATGGATGTTCATGAGAAGGTTGTTATTAGTGAGAATCAGTTAATCACAGTTTATAAAGTACAAGTTGGACTTTATCGCTCCTTTACCAATGCGATGAATGTACTTAGTAGTTTTGTGGAAAAGGGATACTCAGGGAGCATTATTCCATATCAGAATTTCTATGCAGTACAATTGGGTTCATTTGATGAACTAGACGATGCTGTTGCATTTGAGCAAGAATTAAGGTCAGCTGGATATGATACGATGATTGTTAAAGTTGAAAAGTAATTTGTTACTTCGGGTACACGCACATCATTTTAATTGTATCATAAACTATTAATGGACATAAACAAATGTCTAAAGAGAAAAGTGAAATTGAAAGGAGTTTTTTATGAGTTGCAGAAAAGAAACAACAAATAGAGAAATGAGATATTCATCTGAACCTGAAGAAGCAACAATGGTTCTAATAGATGTAGATTCAGATCACATTGATCATATGCCTGTAGCAATGGCATATGTACCATGGCAATATATGAAAGATGTATACGAACCAGGAGATGCACTACAGATTGGTACTATTTTCCCTGAGTTAGATAAACCTTTCTTATGCTATAAATTTAGCGGAGGTAGAAGAGCATGAGTGAACAAGAAAAACTATTATACTATATTCACCAAGTTTGTTTTGTTTTAGACGATATTGTACTTTATCTTGATACACATCCAACAGATGAAAGAGCTCTTAAATATTATGAACACTATAATAGAATAAAGATGGAAGCAATTCACGACTATTCCATGTACTTTGGGCCTTTAACCGATGATCATGTTAATGTTGAAAATAATGTTTGGGAATGGATTGTAACACCTTTCCCATGGGAAATGGAGGCTTAAGATATGTGGAATTATGAGAAAAAATTACAATACCCTGTAAAAATCACAAAAACAAATCCAGCTATGGCAAAATTAATTATTAGCCAATTCGGTGGACCAGATGGAGAATTAGCTGCTTCAATGCGTTATTTATCACAAAGATATACCATGCCATATCGTCAGGTAGCAGGCTTATTAACGGATATTGGTACCGAAGAATTGGCACACATGGAAATTGTTTCTTCAATTATTTATCAGTTAACGAAGGATCTAACACCAGAAGAGGTTGAAGCATCAGGATTTGCACCATATTATATTGATCATACAACTGCATTATGGCCACAAGCAGCAGGTGGAACTCCTTTTTCTGCAACATTCTTTCAGTCAAAAGGTGATGTTATCACAGATTTAACTGAGGATTTAGCAGCAGAACAAAAAGCAAGAACAACTTATGATAATATTTTAAGACTTGTAAAAGATCCAGATATTGCTGACCCAATTCGCTTCTTACGTGCAAGAGAAGTTGTGCATTTCCAAAGATTTGGTGAAGCAATTCGTACACTTGGAAGCACTCTAGAACTAGCCATTTATAAGGCATTGCGAAATTAAAAAATTTGATATGCATAAAAAGAGTATTAGATATTGAAAGATTATTTTCAATATCTTTTTTTATTGCTGACCTAACGGCAATACGGGGACACATTCTATTCTCTTTAAGGCAGCGTTCGCGGCGCTGCCAAAATAAATAAGAGATTAGAAAATACAATAATTATGAAAAGAGGAGATATTATGTGTAAGATCACAGCAGTAGTAAATCAAAAAGGCGGGGTAGGAAAGACCACGACAACATTAAATTTAGGATATGCTTTAGCTGAAAAAGGAAAAAAGGTACTCCTAATTGATCTAGATCCACAGAGCAGTTTAACCGTATCATTAGGTTATGATGATAATGATAGTATTACCACAACCATTGCTAGTTTAATGTCAATGGTTATTGAAGATGAAGAGTTACCAGACAAAAAGGAATATATAATATCAGTTGGAGCAATTGATGTAATCCCATGTAATATTGAACTATCAGCAATTGAAGTCAGTCTTGTCAATGCAATGAGTAGGGAAATGATATTAAAGACTGTTATGCAAGAATTTAAAGAATATTATGATTACATAATAATAGATTGTTCACCAAGTCTTGGCATGTTAACTATTAACGCATTAGCAGCATGTAATAGTGTAATTATACCGGTAACACCAGAATATTTAAGTGCAAAAGGACTTGAATTATTACTTCGTAATATTATTCGAGTAAAAAAGAAAATAAATGAAAAGATCTCAATTGATGGTATATTGCTCACAATGTATGTAGAACGTATGAATTTATCAAAAGAGATAAAAGAAATGATTGAAGATGCATATGGAAAGACTGTACATATTTATACCAATCGAATACCTAAGTCTGTAAAGGTAGGCGAGTCAACAATGAAGAACAAAACAATCATTGAATACGCGAAGAATAACAAGGTTGCAATTGCGTATCAAGAATTAGCAAAGGAGGTGCTAGATAATGAATGCAGCACCAACTAAAAAGAAACTTACTTCATTAGATGAAATGTTTCAAATGGACGAGCCACAGAAAGATGATAAAAATACTGAGATTGAAATAGAAAAGCTAGTACCATTTAAGAATCATCCTTTTAAATATTATACTGGTGAAAGACTAGATGATATGATTCAAAGCATTAAGGAATTTGGTATCTTACAACCTATACTAGTTCGACAAATTGATGATGAAATCTATGAAATATTAGCTGGGCATAATAGATGGAATGCGGCATTAAATATTGGATTAAGTAAAGTTCCAATTATTATTATGGATGGTTTATCGGATGAAGAAGCCTTATTAATAGTTACAGAAACCAATCTGATACAAAGATCATTTACAGATCTATTGCATTCAGAAAGAGCTTTTGTATTAACTCAGCATTATGAAGCGTTAAAAAGTCAGGGAAAAAGAATTGACTTAATTAGTGAAGTGAAAAAGCTGTTGAATGCTGATAAAATAGAAGATGAGACAACTTGTGCTCCAGTGGAGCACAAGTTGAAATCCAGAGAGGTCGTAGCTCAGAATTACAATTTATCAAGAGCTACAGTAGCAAGGTACTTGCGTATTAATACATTAGATAGGGGTTTAAAAGATTTAATAGATACGGAGCAAATAAGCATACGAGCCAGTGTGGAATTATCTTATCTTACCGAAGAAAATCAAATTTATCTAGTAGACATATTAAACAATAACAACTATAAAGTTGACATCAAAAAGGCAACAGAACTAAGAGAATTAGAAAAAGCAAGTAAGCTCAATGAAGTGACAATTGAAAAAGTACTTGCAGGTACATACAATTCTAAAAAGAAGGTTTCATCTATTCTTAATGGAATTAAAATAAAATCCAAAGTTATAAAAAAATACTTTACGGAGCAACAGTCAGAAAAAGAAGTCGAAGATATTATAGATAAGGCATTGGAACTATATTATAGCCAAACAGATAACAATAATAGATTGGAGGCATTTGATGAAGTTACTGAGTGAAAGAAAAAAGATGGTAGATGAAGGAAAACTTAAAATGTGTACAGCAGAGTATGATGGAAGTTGGTTGCCATATCAACAACCATTTCAAGAGGTTACTTTTGATTGGCTATTAGAGGAGATAACATATGACGATTGTACAAGAAAAGAAGATATATCTAAATATTTGTCTTTAAAAATCAATGAAATGCAAAGAGATATTTTTGAATTAAAGGAATTTAGAAAGAATTTAAATAGAATTTTATTACAATTTGAAAAGTAAAATAAATCATGTTCAAATAATGTGAAAGGGATATTGAAAGAAACATTCAATATCCCTTATTTTATAAATCCTTAATCGTTAGATCTCATTTAAGGATTTATAAAATAAGGGGTTATATAAGGAAGGGGTGATTTTATATACAATAACAGTGAGTTGACGGAGTAAGGGTGAGATAAATCTTTACTCCTATTTTATTTTATAACCAGGAGGTAGGAAATTAAATAATGTTAAGGAAGGGTTATATTGTATGTTTCCTAACCTGCTAGGAGGTGCAATACTAGGTTGAATAATAACCTTGTATATAACATGTTAACTAGTTACAGAAAGGAATTAAAAATGAGAATGAAAAAAAGGAAGCTAATATCTATGATATTAGTAGTGGTCTTAACTATTTGTCCGGTTGGAGTCGGTGGAAAGGAGGTGAAAGCGGCAACAGGAACAGTGATTACATCTGCTAATGGATTAAATACATACAGTATTTCTCATAGCAATATAAAAGAAATAGATATCACAAACTTAGGAAGTAATGCACAAATTAATATAGGAGCAAGTGGATATAGTATTAATTATGGTACAGACATATCATTTACACCGGATTCCACAAGTGCTTATGTAATTAAAGGTAACAATAGTACTGTCAAATTATCTATTAGTCAAGTATCCAATATTACAGTATATTTTGTTGATGCTGCAATAGGATCTATTAGTACATACAATGCAAATACGAATTTTGTGATTTGTGGAACATTGAATATGCAACAAGGGTTCAACCCAAACAGTCCGAGCAATGGATATTATAGTTTTAACTTGACTGGATTTGGTACAAAAGATGATTCAAAGATAATATCAGGAAGTGGTGCATTAATAAATACCAGTACTAACAATGTTAGTGTATCCAATCTAGATATACGATTGGTGGGATCTAGCGAGACATCTTTGAGAGCTTATAATAAAGCAGTAGTTACAAATTGTAATATCTACGCTGATAATACAATTCTTAATTCTAATCAGATTTATGGTTCGTATAGTAACTGTAATATCAGTGGAGTAACATTAATGTCTGGTGCTTCTGTTAGTAATTCTATAATTAAAGATGGCACCATTAATGGAACGTTTTCTGCTTCAAATTCAGTTATAACCAATGTAATGATGTATAGGCTAAGAGATTATGATGATAATCTAGTTCTTACAGATACGTACATATCGGGTAAGATTTATACCAATAGTCATTCGTTTGGAGGAAAGAAGACAATACAAGCAATTCGAAGTACTATGTTATTTGGCGAGAGTGATGGATCTCAATATTATTGGAATACAGCAACAATAGATCATAGTAGCATTTATAGTGTAAGTAATAGCGGAATTAAGCCGGCAGTTACTAATGTCAATGTAGATGGAAATAATGTATTTGTAAAGAGATTTCGAATATCTGGACACAACAACGAAGATGTATTGGTTGACTTTAAAGATGGTGATGATCCAATTCCATTAAAGACAGATGCCAGTGGTTATCTGTATTTATATTTGCCTAGTGGAGCAACAAGTATTTCTGTAGAAATTGTATCAAGTAAAGATATATATGATACTACATTTCCTGCTGTAACAGCAGATAGTTCAAGTACAATAGCATTAGCACAGAACGGAAATGCTGACACAACACAACTACAAAGTCAAATCGAACAGTTAAAAAAGGAAATAAGTGATTTACAAAATCAATTAAATTCAGTAAACTCCAAACTTACTGATGCTCAACAAGAGATTACAAATCTAACAAAGGATAATCAGGACTTAAGCAATTCACTAGCTGATACACAAAAGAAGATGAATGAATTAGTCCAAGAGAAAAGTAATCTTCAAAAAGAGCTAGATGCCGCAAATCAAACAATCACCGATTTACAACAACAGTTATCTAACAAAGATAGTGATATAGCTAATCTAACCGAGAAAGTGAAAGGATTACAAGATACTATAACGAATCTAACCAATCAAAATAATGCACTGCAATCACAAGTGGATAGTTATGTTAGTTTACTTAATGATATTAAAAATTCATTAGGTGTTGGAAGTTATGATGATATTCTAGATGCAATTAATCAGTTGAAACAACAGATCAGTAATCTGCAACAGACGAATAAAGAGTTAAACAATCAGTTAGTAGATGCAAACACTCATATTAATGATTGGAAGAATAAGTTTGATCAGCTCAAAGCAGATAAGGATGTATCCGATAGTGAGTTACAAGTAGCACTCGAAAAGATATCGAATCTGCAAAATCAACGGGATGAATTACAATCACAAGTTGATTCATTAAATACAGTGATTACGGAGTTGAATAAAAAGATTCAAGACTTAGAAGCACAAGTTACTTCAAAAGATATTTCAATTTTAGATTTACAAAAGCAAATTGTTGATGCTGTTGCATTGATACAAGACAAAGATTCCAAGATTCATGACTTAGAATCACAAATTAGTAATTTATCTAATGATATTAATGAATTAAAGGATTTATTAAGTGAAATTCGCGATGAATTAGGCGTTAGTGATAATAAGGATGTTATTAAGGCAATTCAAGATTTAAAAGATTCTGTTACTAACAAGGTCAATGAAAATACAGAGTTACAAAATCATATTTCAAAAATTGAGTCCCTTTTAGTAGAGGAAAAGAAGAAAAGTGATTCTCTAAGTAATTTATTGGATCAATTAAAAGGTCTTGTTAACGCAAATACGGATGAAGATATTGCAAATAAAGTTAAGGATTTGCAACAACAGTTATTAGATGCAAATCAAAAGATTGCTCAACTAACACAAGATAAAAATGACTTAGTAAGTACAATGAGTACCATGCAAACAAAGATTAACGAATTAACAAATCAAGTGGCAGAGCTAGAAGAACTCCTAAAAACAAATGGTACAGACGTGCAGAAAAGAATAGAAGAATTGCAGAATAAAGTGATAGAATTAGAAAATCAGAATGTCGATTTAAAAGATTCTATTCAGCAATTAGAAACAAAGGTCACTGATATGACAAAGATAAATCAGGAGCTTCAAAAACAAATTGACTATCTGCAAGCACTTCTAGATACTGCAAATATGACAATTGAGCAGTTAAGAAATGAATTAGCCAATCAAATAGCAGCTAATAAAACATTAACGGATGAAAATACTACTTTAAAAAATGAAGTGGAATCATTGAAGAAAAAGGTAAAAGAATTAGAGCAGAAAGAAACAACTTCTGCACCAAGTGAACCTATTTCGAATCCTGGTGATGTTACTATAAAAGAAAATGATTCAATTGCAAAAGAAGTTACCGAAAAAGTAATAAACGATGTGGTAGTACAAGAAGGATGGGAGTTTAGTGATAATCCTACATCTGGTTGGAATAGTACATTAGATGTGAGTGAAAGTAATGCAGAAGGCATATACACTTTCTTTAACCATGATAGTTCGGCTTCTTTACTCAGTACCAAAGCGCATATTCTTTCAAGTAAAAAAGAACACGTTTTCTATGCTAGAAAAGTTGGAAATGATAAGGTTGTTTATATTTGCAGTTATGTGATTAAAGATAATGAAATAGTAACGTCATTTAAAAGTACTAATAAAGTAATTACTCTAAATTATGAAGAGGATAATACATATGATATTACCGTTCCTAGTTCCGTTGTTTTTTCAGTTAGTGCAAATTACGGAAATAATAAAGAAAAAGGTATCTACTATCAAGTAGTAAATAAAGATTCAGACTTTGATCCAGACGGAAGTTGGTTACCAGTAGAGAATAACAAGATTAATCTAGCTAAGGTGAAAGAAGCTTGTAGAGTCTATATTAAATACGTAGATAACAATGGTAATTTTGTTGTAGATAAAACCGCTGGATTTAAGCCAAAGGAAAAAACAGAAACTCCAACTTTTGCAATGCACAAAGTGCTGATAAAAGGTTATAGATTCAATCTCAATATGAATAATATTTCTAAGGTTAACAATTCAATGATAACTTATAATTCTTCAAATAAAAAGGTTGCATCAGTTGATAATAATGGAAGTATAGTAGCAAAGAGTAAAGGCAGAGCTGATATAACAGTTGAGGTAAAAGCTAAAAATTATACATATAAGGCAGTTATTAATGTAACTGTTAGAGATGATATTCAAACAAAATTCTATAATTTGAAAAACGAAAAAGCATTTACAACAGTTACAACAAATGATCCAGTCTTAGTAATCTATAAACTTCTTAAAGAAGGAAAACAAACGAAATTAAAGCTATCAGGTTATGATTCAGTCAGCTATGTAAGTTCAGATCCAACAATTGCTGCAGTAAGCAAAAATGGAACTATCATTGGAAAGAAAAAAGGTTTTACGACTATAACAGTGATAGCAGTGAAAGACAATGTAAAATATGCGTATCAAATTGTTGTTCGAGTGAAGGATGCTACAAAAAACGAAAATATAAATGAATATTTATATTATTAGAATATAAGTTGAAATGGGATATTGATAAGAATCAGTATCCCTTATTTCATAAGTTCTTCAACCATATGAAGTATTTATGAAATGAGGGATTAATAAGGAGGGAAAAGGAAAGAGGTGTCTTATGAAGAAAATAGAATACTTAAAACAATTGTACCAAAAAGAAGTAGAAGTATTTCTGGAAAAGCCAGATGAGTGGAAATCTTTTTTAGAGTATGCCGGTTATATGTATAAATATGATTTTGTTACTCTTGTAAGTGCATATGCTCAGAATAAGGATTTTACACAATTAGCTACCTACGATGCTTGGAAATCAATAGGTAGACAAGTAAAAAGAGGAGAAAATAGTATACCAGTCTTAGTAAAAAGTCAACATGCTATTGAACACCTCTTTGATGTATCTCAGCTTTATGAAAGCAAACAAACATGGATATGGCAGATACAAGAGGAGGATAGAGAGCAATATGAAAAGTTATTCTTAGAAAAGAATAAGCAGTACGTTACTGAATATATCAAGACTCTACCGGATATTCGAAGTAATATGATAGTAAGCGAATGGAAGCAATATTTACGGAAAGAGAATCTGAAACCAGAATATAGAGATGCCCTCATGACAGATTTTCTTTATCAAAGTGTTGATTATATGGTACAATTTAGAAATAACAGTGTTACTGAGGACTCAAAGCATTATTTTAGTAAAACATATCCTGAGATCAATTCCTCTACCATGGATTACTTAGGGTATTACATAATAAAAACAGGAAGAAAATTGTTGCTTAATAGTAAAGAAATCGTACAAGAGATTCGAAAGGAGAAAGAGCATGAACGGAGACAGAAAGACAGAGATGTTAGAGAATGGAATGGAAATGGAATACGAGGAGAGGGACGGTCTTTGGTTCGCGGTAGTGGGAGAAGAGAAGAAAGACAATCAACCACTGGGCAAGTACGGGAATCAGGCTCTCGAATATTGGGAGAAAGAGAAGGAGTTCGAACTGCAACAACTGATCCTGAACGGAGCAATGATGGAAACCATGTATCAGATCGAGAAGAGAGCAGAGGAGATGATGGAGACCTTGCAGGAAGAACTTCTACAGAAAGATCCAATCAAGAACCCAAGCGATACGATGGAAACTTACCATCACAGACAGAGAATTCACGACCAAGCAGAGGAAATCGTACTTCACGAAGTGATATACAATTAGAACTCGATTTACAAGCATTACAACAAGATATAGGAAATAACGAAGGAGTAGATAAATCATCTTCTCCTTTTTTAGTGCGTAAAAGTTATGGACAAAAGAAGGTACCAGATGAAATTATAGAAGAAATGTTGCAACATGGTTCAGGTACAGTGGGAGGAAATCAAAGAATTCATGAGTTCTTTCAGAATCATAGCAAGAGAGAAGAGCAGATTGATTTTCTAAAGAAAGAATATTATTACTTTGGAATGGGGTTGGCAAGAGGTAATGAACTGGGCTTTCATGGAATGGACTCTAGTCCAGGTAAGGGTATTGAAATAAAATGGAACGATAGTAAGGGAAAACAAACTGAAATACTATCGTGGAAACAAATAAGTGCAGGAATCTCTAATCTAATACGTGATGGAAGATACTATATAAGTGAAGATCAGAATGAATTGTCTCATAATGAAATACAAAAAGAGGAGGTAGAGATACCAACGATAGTAGATGAAACTCATGAGGATAATAACGTTCATCATGTTAAAATAAAACAGGAAAGCGATGATAAAACGGATGAGATTCAAGATGAAAAAATAGATTATCAATATGAAGAGAACCATCATCTATATGATGGGGGAATTAAGACAAAATATCAAAATAACATAGCAGCCATACAATTATTGAAGTACTTAGATAAAGAGAATAGACCCGCTACCAAAGAAGAGCAAATTATTTTAGCAAAGTATGTGGGTTGGGGTGGAATGGCAGGAGCATTTGATGAAAATTCAAATACCTGGTCAAATGAATATCAAGAATTAAAAGATATCTTAACTCCAGAAGAATATAAAAGTGCAAGATCCTCAACGAACACCGCATTCTATACACCACCAGAAATCATTCAAGGTATTTATCAAGCGCTAAAGCAGTTTGGGTTTGATGGAGGAAATATATTAGATCCTTCCATGGGGAATGGAAACTTCTTTTCCGTGATGCCAAATCAATTTAGAGAACAATCTAATTTATATGGAATTGAACTAGATAGTATTTCGGGAAGAATAGCAAAGCAACTATATCAAAATGCAACGATTCAAGTAGCTGGATATGAAGAAGTAGATCTACCCGATAATTTCTTTGATGTTGCAATTGGTAATGTACCATTCGGAGATTATCAAGTATATGATCCAAAATATAAAAAGCATAATTTTCATATCCATGATTATTTCTTTGCCAAGACATTAGATAAGGTTAGAGCAGGTGGAATTATTGCTTTTATTACAAGTAAAGGAACATTAGATAAAGCAAATCCAATGGTTAGAACTTATTTATCAGAAAGAGCTGATCTCATTGGAGCAATTCGCCTACCCAATAATACATTTCAATCAATAGCAAATACAGAGGTAAGTAGTGATATTATCTTTTTACAAAAGAGAGAACGATTACAAGTAACTAAGGCACCATGGATATATACTGGATATACAAAAGATAAGATTCCGGTTAATCAATATTTTATTGAGCATCCAGATATGCTATTAGGAAAAATGGTATTCGATGTCAAACGATTTGGTCCAGAAAGTAAATATACAACGGTAATACCAAAGAATCCGGATACTCTCTTAGGAGAATATGAAGCAGCAATAACAAAACTCTCAGCTCAAATAAAAACAGAGATTGATAAGGAACAAGAGGTAGAAATAACTTCTATACCTGCAGATCCAACAGTGAAAAACTTCTGTTATACAGTTGTGGGAGATGATATTTATTATCGCAATAATTCAGTTATGAATCAAATGAATTATACTCAGAGTAAAAGTGAACAGATGAAGGGACTTATTCAGATTCGAGTTGCTGCTAGAACTATTATAAATGCACAGTTAGAAAACTGTGAAGACGAAGTATTAAATCAATTACAAGAACAGTTACATGAAACGTATGATAGCTTTCTTAAGAAATATGGAGCATTATCTAGTAAGCCAAATCAAATATTTAAACAAGATGCAGATTATCCTTTACTTTTGTCACTAGAACAGCAAGGAAACGATAATGAAGTAAAGAAGGCGGATATCTTTTATAAAAGAACGATAAAGCCATATCGTGAAATAACATCGGTAGATACTCCAAGAGAAGGCTTGATTGTGTCTTTAACGGAAAAAGGAAGAGTAGATATACCATATATAGCAAAGTTATGTGGTAAAGACTTTAAAGAAGTAGCCAATGCGTTGGAAGGTGAAATATTTATAAATCCAGAGCACTATGATGAAAGTAATCCCTATCAAGGATATGAAAGTTCGGATGAATATTTATGTGGTAATGTTCGTAAGAAACTTAAGATTGCAAAATTATATCAGAGTTCGAACTCAATATTCCAAATAAATATTGATGCATTAGAAAAAGTACAGCCTAAAGACTTAGAAGCAAGTGAAATTGAAGTTCGATTAGGAGCTACATGGATTGAGGAAGAAGATTATAATCAGTTTTTGTATGAGCTACTAGATACACCGAAAACCTTTCGAAAAGATCCTATCATGGATCATACGAATCGAAAGGCAGTAGCAATTCATTATAATTCATTTGATGCTTCTTTTTCTGTATCGAATAAAACATATTCTGTTACGAATCGTATTCGTGCAAACGAAACATATGGAACAAGTCGCATGGATGCTTACCATATTGTAGAAGATAGCTTAAATCTGAAAACAGTAGTAGTGAAAGATCGAATGACCAATGCAGATGGAAATTATTATTATGTAGTGAATAAAAAGGAGACTATTCTTGCAAGGGAAAAGCAAACATTAATTAAAGAAAAATTTAAGGAATGGTTCTGGTCTGACTTAACTCGTAGAGAGAAATATGTAACGAAATATAATGATTTATTTAACAATATACGTTTACGAGAATATGACGGTTCAAAGTTAACGTTTCCTGGTATGAATCCAGATATTGAACTAAGAAAACATCAAAAAGATGCCATAGCACGAGTCATTTATCATGGAAACGCACTGCTTGCTCATTGTGTTGGTGCAGGTAAAACGTATGAGATGATTGCTAGTGCAATGGAGATGAAAAGAATTGGATTAGCCAATAAGGTAATGCTTTGTGTACCTAATCATCTGACTGAGCAGATCGGAAATGATTTTATGAAGTTGTATCCGGCAGCTAATATTTTAATAGCAACGAAAGAGGATTTTGAACCACTTAATCGTCAGACCTTTATTAGTAAAATTGCAACGGGTGAGTATGATGGAGTTATCATTGGTCATAGTCAGTTTGAAAAAATTCCAATATCAAAAGAACGAGAGCAAGAAATGATTGAAAATCAAATTGAACATGCTAGGGATGCCATTGAACGAATCAAACGGGAGAATGGTGAGAATTGGTCCATTAAACAAATGGAACGGTTCAGAAAAGGACTAGAGGTAGATTTAAAGAAACTAAGAGATACCAAACGAGATCAGGTAATTGAATTTGAAGAGCTTGGAATTGATGCACTCTTTGTTGATGAAGCTCATTATTATAAAAACTGTGCAGTGTTTTCAAAAATGAGAAATGTTGCAGGAGTTTCTACAAGTAAGGCAAAGAAGTCCATGGACATGCTGATGAAGTGCATGTATATTCAAGAGATTAATGGTGGAAAAGGAGTTGTGTTTGCAACTGGAACACCTGTATCCAATAGTATGACAGAATTATTCGTGATGCAGCGTTATTTACAAAATCAAAGCTTACAAGAAAAAGGACTACATCATTTTGATGCATGGGCAGCACAATTTGGAGAAGTGATCTCTTCGTTAGAGTTAGCGCCAGAAGGTACGGGATATCGATTTAAGAATCGATTTGCAAAATTTACAAACCTACCAGAGCTTATGACAATGTTTCGAGAGATAGCAGATGTCCAGTTACCAGAAATGTTACAATTACCAGTACCTAAATTAAAAGGTGAATCCTATAACATCGTTGTATCCGAGCCTAGTGAATATACAAAAGAAGTGATGAAAGAGTTTGCACAAAGAGCAGAAGAAATTCGTAATGGTGCTGTTGAACCTTACATTGATAATATGTTAAAAATAACAAATGAAGCTAGACTATTAGGTACCGATCCAAGACTATTAGATCCCAATGCACCAAATGAGGCTAATAGTAAAGTCAATCAATGTATAGAAAATGTATACGAAGAATACATACAAAGTCAAAGCGTTCTAGGAACACAAATCGTCTTTTGTGATGTTGGTACACCAAATGCAAATAAAAAATGGTCCGTATATGATTCTATCAAAGAAGAGTTAATCAAACTTGGAGTACCGGAAGAAGAAATCTGCTTCATCCATGATGCCAAGACAGAAATTCAACGAGAAAAGTTGTTTGATGAATTAAGAGCTGGAAGCAAACGTATTATCATTGGTAGCACTACCAAGATGGGAACAGGAGTTAATATTCAGAAACGATTGATTGCTTTACATCATCTTGATTGCCCGTGGAGGCCTGCTGACATTGAGCAACGCGAGGGGCGTATCCTTCGACAAGGAAACCAAAATGAAGAAGTATCTATCTACCGATATGTTACGAAAAATACATTTGATTCGTACAGTTGGCAGCTAGTCGAGCAGAAACAAAAGTTCATATCACAGATTATGACGAATAAGAGTATCGAAAGAAGTTGTGAAGATATTGATGATACAGTTCTAACCTATGCAGAAGTAAAAGCCTTAGCAACTGGAAATCCATTGATTCGAGAGAAAATGGACATTGATACCGAAGTAACCAGGCTAAAGCTATTAAAAAATGGGTTCCTCAATCAGAAATATAAGTATGAACTAGGAATAAAAAAAATCTATCCAAATCAGATTAAAGAATATCAAGACAAAATTCAAGAAGTACAAAAAGATATGGAACTACGAGATGCAAATGCAATTCCGGAAGATTCCTTCAAGATGGTATTAATGGATCACACTTATACCGAGCGAACCGAAGCAGGAAAAGCACTTATGGTTATCTTGTCTATGGAAGTGCTACCAAAGAAGTTAGGAGAGTATCGTGGATTTACTATGGAAGCTATTGATACAGAAACATCAAACAATTATATTCAAATCAAAGGGATTGCTAGTCATCGATTGGAATTAGGTACAAGTGGACTTGGAAACATCAATCGAATTGAGAATGTACTTGGTAATTTCGAAGAACTTCTTGAATTATATCAGGATAAGTTAGAAATGAATCAGGAAAGCTTGAAAGAAGCACTCATTAATAGTAAAAAAGAGTTCCCTCATGAAGAGGAATTAGATAATAAATTAAAAAGGCAAACAGAATTAAATCAAATATTAGAGCTTGATAAAAAGGACGAAGTATTAATGGATGGAGAGGAACAGAAGGAAGAAAAGAAAGCGATTACTCCGAAAGAGATATTACATTCGTTAGACAGAATAAATGAATCAGAGAACGATTATGAAAATGAAATGGAATAGCGGTAACTCATTAACGAACAGCAATGCTGTTCATTTTTTTATAAAGGAGAAGAAATATGGCTAAAAGAAATGGGAGTCATAAAAAGGAGAAAGAGCTTCATCCAGATGTAATACTTGCAAATAGTATAAGTATTATTGACTTTGCAAGAAAGGAGGGAATGAATATTTCTTATGAAGATGGTTATATTGCTAGAATTTCAGATATAAGTGGATATGGTGAGATAATCGTTGATAAAGACAGTAATTCATGGGAGTATACAGATCAAGAAAATAAGACAACACATGGAAATACGATAAGATTTGCTGCGCGTATGAATGAGATGGAATGGAATGAAGCAGTAGATTTCTTAATCGAGGAAAGAGCTTCTTATCTATCTAACTCAGAATATAATCAATCTTATCTAAGCAGACATCCACAACGAAATCATGAAAGCAAGGTAAAGAATGTACAAGCGGATACATCAAAAAACAAAGATGTATCAATTGTTGAATATGCAAAGAGCATTGGGTTAGAAGTAAAAGAAGTAAACGACAGACTAGCACTCATACCAGAGTATCCATCACTATTGATTCATAAGAAAAATAATACATGGAATAACAGTGAACAAGGAGTAAAGGATGGTAATCTTATTCAATTTGTTTCGAAGTTTCAAAATGTGAGTGAGAAAGAAGCAGTAAGGTTGCTTGATGAATACCAAAATTCAAATGAATCGGTAGAACAAGAAGTAGTACTTAATCAGAAGAATGAACAAGAAGTTAATTTGGAAAAAGAAAGTGAAACTTCTACAGTAGATTCTAGTATAGAGAATAAAGAAGTTTCCCGAGATGAATCCAAAGAATTTGAAACAGATGTGAGAGAAAAAGAAAGCAAAAGGCATACCAAAGCACAACTTGCTGAAATTATTGCAGGTATGCGACATGGTGTAGATATTACTCAATATGATGATCCTAGATTAAAGGCCAATCAAATGAGAGAAATAAGATATGCTTTAGAAAAAGGAAATAGCTTAAAAGACTTTATTTCTCCTACCGTATCTGCAGAGTACATAAAAGAGGTACGATTAGCTATGGAAGATGATACTGATCTATCTTTACTCCAACTAAATGAGAAAAAAGATAATATTTTTAGTGCGGAGCAAGTAAAAGAGATTCGAATGGGATTAAAAAATGGTCTTCTTTTAGATCAAGTTAAAGTTTATGCAAAGAATCATTTAGATGCAGCTACAATGAAAGAATTAAGACTAGGTTTACAAGATGGTTTTGATAAAATGAAAGATTTAGCGAATGGTCATTTTAAAGCTGAAGATATTCATACGATTCGAATTCATTTAATTGTTAAGAAGATTATGCAAACGATTCAATTTCAATTACGTCAATTTTATGAAAATATTATTGATGTTTTTAAAAAGCAAGTCATCATAAAGGAGCCAATGGAAGTTCCACAAGGACAAGATATTTCAAGATTTGCTAGAATGAATACAGCTTCGAAAGAGGAAGAACTAGTGAATGAAGCTGCATTTGAACTTAATGAAGTAGCACAAACATTATATGAATCTATGGAAGAAGATTTTTATCAAAAAGATTATACTTTTGAACAAAAGAAAGATGCTATGAAAAGGGCGATTAATGAGGTTGTTCAAAAAGCGAATGAGATTGAGCATGTATCTGGAGTTGAGTTAGATGTTGCAGTAGATGAAGCTGTTGAATTCATTGTGAATGAGAAAGAAGAGAAAACATTACAAAATGAAGCAATGAAATCAATGAAGGCTGAATTTGTTGAAAAATTTTATGAATATGAAAATGATCATTACACCAAACTTGCTGAATTTGCACAAGATGTCATAGCAGAAAAAAGTATTTCTTATGAACACAAAGTAGAAATCTTATATCAAACATTGGGTGAGATGTATGATGAAAAAGTGGCGAAGAACTGGATTGAACATTTGTATCAGCCTGAAAGCGAAATAGTTGAAGAAGTGAAAGTAGATCATCAAGAACAGGAGATGAAGAATTCATCTACGGAACGATTCAGGCAGATGTACGAAGCAATGGAGCAAGAGACAGAAATAATTGAAGAATATGAATTTGATTTAGAACAATAATGAAATAATCAATATTGTTCTTTTTTTTGTCCCCAAAGAAGAGCAAATTCTTTGGGGGGAAGGAAGGTGTAATAATGAGATTTCTGAGCGACAACAGTTATAAACGATTTAGTAAAGAGCAAGTTGAGAGAGCAGACCATACTAATATTTATGACCTGGCTTTGCAAAGAGGGTATGCAGTTCGCAATATAAATACAAAGCTTGCTGAAATCCGAAGTCAAGGTGGCCTTGATATTGATAAATTAAGAAACCGGTGGTATTGCCATAGTGCTGATGATGGTGGAGGTCCTATTCAATTATTAGTATTCATGGAGGGTTTTACCTGGATTGAAGCAGTAAAAGAACTTTTAAATGAAGAAGGAGAGTATAAGATATATGCTCCAGTGGAAGATGTTGTAGAAGAATATCAAAAAGAAAATTTTAAATTGCCAGAGAAAAATAATACCTATAAACATGTATTTGCATATTTGATCAAAACTAGAAAGATACATCAAGATATTGTAAATGAATTTGTTGATAAAAAACTAATCTACGAAAATGATAAAAAAAGTTGTGTATTTGTTGGATACGACAATGAAGAAAAAGTAAGATATGCTAGTATACGTAGTACAAGTACTGCAGCTAATGCGTTCAGAGGTGAAGCGAAATCTTCTGATAAGCGTTTTGGATTTGCAAGAAGAGGAAGTAATCATATATTAACTATTATGGAGGCACCTATTGATTTGCTTAGTTATTTGACTCTTTATAAAATTCATGGATTAGAAAAATTAATAGAAAATGATCATTTATTAAGCTTAGGTGGTGTATGTGATAAGGCATTAAAACAGTATTTATATGATCATCCTGAAATTACTACAATCAAAATCGGATTAGATAATGATAAAGCTGGAAATAAAGCTTCCTCAGAAATAATTCAAGAATATTCAAGTCAATATCAGGTGAAACGATTACGTATCAAAGGTAAGGATTTTAATGAAATGCTAATCCAGGATGTAAATGAACAGATAGCAACCAGGCAGATAAAAAATATGGAGATGAAACAACAAGTGGATGAAGAGGAGAATGAATTGGAGTTAGCATAGAAATGGGGTAGGAAAAATGAAAAAAGAGAAAAATGAAGCTAATAGATTTTCATTTGTACTACAAGAAATGATTACATTAGCGGATAGTCAAAAAGTAATTGTAACTGATCCAAAGATGGAGTTTCAAGTAGTAAAGAAAAAAAGTACCTATACATCTTGTTTTAATGACAATTTAAATCCTTGTAGACCATTTAATATATGGTGAAAAGGAGAGTATAGAAGGTCATGAACAATTTTAGGCTATTCAAGTTAATTGGAGCTGTTGGCCAAGAACAGTTTATTATTGCAAGCATTATAAATGAATTTGGATTTCATATGCTACTAAGTAATATTGATTCATTAAGCATTAGCAATAAAACTAAAATAGCACTACAGAATCTTAATAATGTTATAAAGGAGCAAAATCTAGTACAGAGTGTCTCTGGTCTAACAGAAATATCAATAAAGAAGTTAAATCAATATATACAATACAATAATCTTATTGATGTGATAAGACGGCCAGAATCACTAGATGTTGATGTAAGACAATTTGAAAAACTTAGATTATTACATGAAATAATGAGTTCATGTGAGCAAGAATCTAATGAATGGAATATTAGTTTTGTGGATAATGAAATGGAATTAGAGATCTAGCGCTGAAAAGAGAGGAGATTGAGAAAAAAGAATATGCAAATATTATGAAACAAAAAGATTTCTTTTCCGTATCTACAGAGCTTATGGAATTGAGAAAAAAGTTAGCTAATTAACTGGCAAGCTTCCCCTTTGTACGGCTAACGTCGCACAAAGAGCTTGTCGGGAGACCCGAATCCCAGATTTGGGAAGTGTCCCAAGCCCTCTATGTATAACGATTATCAAAATAATAAAAATATATAGATTATAGTGGAAACTACAGAGGTCTGAATTGGAATAGAGTTATACAAAGAAAAAATAGGATATCAATTAAGATGATATCCCATTTTATGAAGACATATATAAGCGGTATTATTTGATTACTAAACTCTCTGCAATGTTATCAGCATCAGATTCATTAACAAAGTTAGTTGAAATATAAAAATCAACATATGATGTACCTTTGTTTGAGGTAAAGAAATAATGCAATTGATCTTTTGGTTGTTTTTCACCTTTTATTTGATCTGCAGCTGAAAGTTCAAACCCGACAACTACTTTTTTCATCGAATATGTACCGAAGTCTTTTTCTGTACAATTACTATTGGCAAATGCATGAACACCAAAACGATTAGCTATTATCGATTCAATTGATTTCTCATGGCTATACTTTGGATCAGTTTCTATTGAAGCAATAATGTTTTTATCTACCTTAAAATCAACTTCATATTTAGATTCATTTACCGGTTTCCAAGTTGTTGGAATATTAACAGTATAATAATCAGTTTTATATATTTGAGTTTTATCAGCCTTTTTATTTTGATCCTCATCTGACAATAAATTTTGTTTGTTTACAACAATTTTAGTATGAGATTCAATGCCTTTATCTTTTTGTATATAATTTTTAAAACTATAAGTGCCTATAGTTAGTATAATAAATCCAGTCAAAGTAATAATTATTATTTTATAAATCTTTTTAATAAAACTCATCTCCTTATAATTTACTTATAAATATAACTTAACTTAATTAATTATTATTGTCAATAGATATGGATAAAAAAGTAAATATCAAAAAATGTTGCAAATTTACAAAAAATGGTGTAATATAGAAAAAAACAGAAAGGGGATATAAACATGTACAAGACTTCAAAAAAATCAACTTATGTTATAATTGCTATTGTTACAATGATTACCACTCTATTTACTTCGTTTTCAACTTTTTACGTAAAAGCTGATGTAAACGATTCAATTGAATTAATAAATAAATATGTTGATTCAATTGCTAAAAAAGATTGGGGAACTTTTACAAGTTTAATGCCTAACGATGAACAGGCAGACTATCAAAACTATTTTGCTGATAACTCAATTACTAACGGTGTTAAACAAATTGAAGAGGTAACATGTAAGAGTATCACAAAAGTAGACAATAATAATGTTAAGGATGATTTATTATCCAATGAGTTTACTATATTACAACATAGCAATAATATAGAATCTTATATAGTTGGACTTGATTGTAAAGTAAGTACTGAAAATGAATTTTTTTATAATGGATTAAATTACTTTCTTATAGTAATAGCAGAAGAAAATGGTGAAATGAAAATAGCACAGTTCAATAGGCCATCCTACGATTTGTTAAAAACAGTAATTGATCCTAGTGCCAATCAAAAAGATAAAGAGTATAGTGAAGAAAAAGCAGCTTTAAATGTTGTTGAAAATGCTTCAAATGGTTTATTGGTTAATGCTAATAATGAACCAATACTTGATGATAAATTTGAGAAAATTCAAATTCAGAACTCGGATTTTTCGAATGAAGATGATAAATGTAGTGAAAATAAAATTAGTAATACATTGTCATCTGGTTTTCCAATTTTAAATTACTACACTTTTTACTCATACCCTTCATCAATAGTAGTGAAAATGGATTTAACTGGTTCAGGTGCTATTAAAACGGTTAATTTCAATACATATATAAAAAATGTATTACCTAATGAATGGTTTCCATCATGGAATAGTGAAGCATTAAAAGCAGGCGCTTATTGTGTTAAAATGGTTGGTTGGTATAGAACAATTAATCCAGTTAGTCCATCAATGGGTGTTAATGTTTATCAAACGACACAAAAATATGTACCAAGTACAGAACTTACCTCAACAAACAATGCATTTAATTCAATATCCGGTTTAGGGATGTCAAATTCAGAATATAAATTATTTTTCCCTGAGTATGCTGCTGGTACTAGTGGTTCTGCTGGAAGTAGAGCAGGTGGACAACTCAAACAATGGGGTTCGCAATACCTAGCATCTATGGGATATGGACATAATTATATTTTAAACTACTATTATAGTGGTTCAGAATACTCAAGTGGAGATTTAACTTATTTTTCATATTAATTGTGTTTTATTATTAGTATTATAATAGACATATATACGAAACATTTAGTAGCAGTGATTTATTACATACAATATTCGGTTATTGTATGTGAAAATATTGATAAGTTACTTTTAATAAGTAGAGCATTATTAAAAACTTCTTTCATTAATAATTTGAAAGAAGTTTTTTTGTGCATTTTTTTAGAAAGGATGAGATTAGATGAAAGTAATAGATAGAGATACAGGGAAACCGGTAGATGTGTTTGTGATCAAGCTAGAATGTTATTTCGTTAATGACACACCAATATATGAAATAAATGGTTATAGACATGAAGATCCTATTCCAGTTCCAATTAAGAACTTCAGGAATGTTAGAGACAACAAAGAACTTTATTCTATTTATCAAAGAGTAAAAGAACTAAACGAACAATGTCGTGAAGAATGGAAAACTAAAGATAACATTGCATCAATGGAGCAGTCAGAGTGTAGAGAATTGGATGATGCTTTAGAATTAGAATAAAAAGATAGGAAAGAAGGTGAACTATTTGGTGTCAAAACCGTATGCCTATATAAATAGGAATGATTTTAGTGAAGAACAATGGCAAGAAATTAAAGATGGAATGAAAAAGAAATTAGAAGTAAACCTTTATGCAAAAAAGTATTACCATCAATCACAAATGAGAGAAATACGTTTAGGATTAGAGTCAGGATTAAATGTTTCTGCTTATATGGATCGATTCATTCATTCGAAAGATATGATGATTATCAGAAAAGGATTGGAAAAAGGAGTAGATATCCTACCCTATTCGGATAGCAGGTTTAATTATCGACAAAAGGAAGAAATACTTCTTGGGTTACTTTCTAGGATTGATGTTAGCAAGTATGCAAAAGAGTATTATAACGAATGGAAGATGAAAGAAGTACGTTTAGGTCTTGAACAAGAAATAGATTTAAGCATGTACTTAGATGATTATAATCATCACCAAATTCATTTGTTGCGTATTGGTTTGGAGAGAGGGGTGGATATTTCAATTTTAGAAGAACCTAATCTAAAGCAGGCGCAAATGGCAGAGATTCTGATAGGCTTATTAAATCATATTGATGTTAGCAGCTATGCAAATTTTGAAATACCAATTGAGATAATGAGGGAACGAAGAGCAGAACTAGAGAAAATAAAATATCCCAACCAAGAAGTAGAAGTAATTGAAATAGAGAGGAAAAACAATGGAAAAAAACGAAAGAACAGAGGAAGAACTAACTAAATTGAAGATAGTTATTGTAGAACCAGGAAAAACTCCTAGAACTGATATCATTTCAGATGATTTAGATAAAATGCAAAAGATTGTTGGAGGCTATATCGAATGTTTTGATATAGAAAAAGATGTGACCGTTGTAGTAAATGAAGTGGGAAAGATAATGGGATTACCACATAATCAGGTTATTAATAATGAGCCAATAAGCGGAACATTCTTTGTGGTGGGATCTGATTATGAATCCGGTGAATTTAAATCTTTAAGTGATGAACAATGTGATATGTATTGTAAGCAATTCCAACCCAGAGCAATAAATCGTACTTATACCGAGGAAGATCTATTACTACTTCATGTATTAAGTATGATTGATAGTGAAAATGATATGGAACTTGAACGATAAGAAATTGAGGTGAGAGTGATAAAAAGATATCAAAACCAAGAGCATATCAAAAATAAGAAAATAAGTGCTAGAGTTACAGAGAAACAAAAAAAAGAGGTATTAGAACGAGCAGAAGCATGTAGTATGAAGGAAAGTGAATATGTTCTATATTCTTGCCTAAAAGACTCTGATGTACCAATCTCTTATCTTATATCAGAAAGCACTAACTTAAAGCGTATTGAATTAAGAATTAATGAAAAAGAAAAACAAGTGATATTAGACAATGCAAAGAAAGCAAATATGAAGGACTTAAGTAAGTATGTTCGAAGTTGTTGTTTAGGTAAGGAGATAATAATTATTGAGGATTTAAAAGAGTTTTCAAAAGAGCTACATAAAATTGGTAATAATTTGAATCAGTTAACAATGCTTTGTCATCAAGGATTAATTGTATCTCCAGACATATCTGAAACTTCAATCCTTTTAAAAGATGTCTATAAAAAGCTAGTTGATTTAAATCATAAGATTCATAAGTAGGTGATAAGGTGGCAATCATTGAATTTATTAATGGTAAAAAGAATACAGAGGGCAAGAGAACCACTTATAAATCATTAGGAAGTATGAAACGGTTGATAAACTATATTTTAAAACCAGAAAAGACAAATGAATGGTTGAAAGGAGGAATCGGATGTAATCCGGATACTGCATATGAAGAATTTATTTTAACCAAAGCCTTATATAATAAGCTTCCATCTACTACAACGGAAAGATCTAAATCGGATCAACTTATTCACTTTACACAAAGTTTTAAGAAAGAAGAGGTCTCACCGGAGCTATGTAAAGAGATTGCTGATGAATTATTAAACCATGAACTCTTTCAAGGGTATCAAGTTGTTTATGCAACCCATATAGATCGAGAACATTTGCATACTCACTTTGTAATTAATAGTGTTAACATGGATGATGGAATTAGATGGCATATATCAGCAAATGATTTACAAAGACTTAAGGACTATAGTGATGAATTATGTAGAGAACATGGATTATCTATTATACCAAAAAAGGATAAAAATCAGAGAAGAGAAAATACACGTTTGCATCAACATACTTCTTCTGGAGAGTACAGGGCAAAGAAGCAAGGACGAAGTTGGAAAGCAGAAACGTTACATGCTGGGTTAGCAGTAAGAAAAGTTGCTTTGAATCGGGAAGAATTCATTTCAATGATGAATGGACTAGGATACAAGGTCCGATGGGAAGATACAAGGAAAGATATTACGTTTACAACTCCAGAAGGAAAGAAGATTAATAGCGATAAATTAGGATTCCCAGAACGTAACTACACACCTTTAACAAAAGAAAGCTTAGAAAAGCAATTTGCACTTAACCGGCAAGTAAAAGAGAATAATAATGAAAGTATTATTAGAGCACAAGAAAAATCAAAATTAGAGATCTTGAAAATTATTGATTCACTAACGAGGGATAATGATACCAATCAGTATCCATTTCAGAATAATTGGAACAATGGCCATCTTGAAGGACAAGCGTTAAAGGATAAGCTGATTGAATTAGAAAAAGGAAAGGGAATTGATTGGGAGAGAGAATAAAAGGAGGAAAAGATTGAAATTAAAGAAATTGATTCCATATCTTTTTCTATCATTTGTTGGAATCATAGCATCATTATATTTTGCAGCTTTGTTGGATACATTGTTGTCTAAAAAAAGATTTGAATCCTATCAAATGATAGAGATTATTAAAATAGTCGCTTCTAGTAAAAATGCTAGTAAGCTTTTTTTATGCTTATTACTAGGACTTTTGTTATGCGTTGTGGTTCTTATGCTATCGGATACAAAGGATTATCAGAGTAAACAGATTATTGTAACACCTGATATTTCAACTCCAGTGGTTGCAGGGCAAGGCCAATGTGGTACAGCTAAATGGCTCGACCTAAATCAATTTGAAAAAGTTTTTGCTACTAGTTTAATAGATAAGAATCATCCATTGATGGATTGGCTTAGAGAACATGCTTTAGACGATATATCGGGTGAGTTACAGAGAATTGAACAGTTAGAAGAAGATATTTCTAATTTGCAAAATGAATTAGAACATAGTCAAGGTGATTCAAATCTAAAACAAGATCTTGAAGAGAAAATAGATATTAAAGTTCAACAACTAACAGATCAAAGTTTAGTAATTAGACCAAAAGAAACAGATTTAAATTTTGATTTTAAAAACATTCCTATTAATGTATTGAATAATATGGAAGGGGGGATGGTACTAGGAAAAAAAGATAACAAGTTAGGCGAACTACTCTATTATATTAATGAGGATGTACATACATTAATTCTTGGTGCCACAAGAGCTGGTAAAGGAAGATGTATCGTAATACAGACATTATGCTTTCTTGCATTGGCTCTTGAAAATATTCTGTGTTTTGATCCAAAAGGTGAAAACTATGATTATACAAAGCCATTATTACAAGCTTTAGGATATGACACCATACTAATAGATTTTAAAAATCCAAAAATGAGTACCAGATTTAACTTTTTACAACCTATCATTGATTGCATAGATCAGGAAGATATACCAGGAGCAATTGATGCGACCTGGGATCTGGTCTCACAGTTGGTGGGTGAGCCAAAGGGAGAAAGATTGTGGACAGATGGAGAAGCTTCTAATATAGCAGGATCTATTATGGCAGTATGTTACGATAATCGTGCTCCTGAAAATCATAAATATCGGAATCTACAAAATGTATATTACTTTATTAGTCAAATGTGTACACCTGTACAGGTTGGCAATGTCATGGTAGTTCCATTAAATAAATATACAAAGGATTTACCTTATGATCATCCATCAAAAGCACTTTTTGCAGTTGGAGAGATAGCTCCATCGAGAACAAGAGGAAGTTTTTACACATCATCCCTTATGACATTAAAATTATTTACGAATCCGTTAATTGCTGAAATGACATCAATAAGTGATTACGACTGCATGAAGATAGGTAACAAAAAAACAGCAATTTTTATCATGCTCCCAGATGATCGTAAAACTTATTATACTTTGGCAAGTCTTTATGTATCACAGTTATATCAATTGTTAAGTAAAGCAGCTGATTTGCGAGGCGGAAGATTGAAAAGAAGATTTAATTTTGTCTTAGATGAATTTGGACAATATGCAAAAATACCACCTTTTACAAGCATGATGACAGTTGGTGGTGGCAAAGGAATTCGTTTCAATTTATTCTTACAAGCTTTTTCACAATTAGATGAGATTTATGAAAAAGAAGCTGCTAAGACTATTAAAAGTAACTGTGAAAATTGGATATATCTTCAATCGGATGATGGAGATACAAGAAAAGACTTATCAGAAAAGTTAGGAAAGTATACGATTAGTACTTATTCCTTGAGTGCAAATCATCAAAAATTTAGCAATCCTAGTTCATCGCACAATATTAGCCTTACAGGAAGAGATTTACTTACACCTGATGAGATTAAGAAAATTAAAAGACCATATTCGTTAGTAACAAGCAGGAACGATCCTGCTATTTTTTATGCGCCAGATCTAGTCAACTGGAGTTTTAATTCTATATTAGGACTTGGAAGTAAAGAGCATAATCGAAGACTTCGACTTGCAAGAGGTAACATAAGATACCGACGAGAGGTAAGCAGTAAACCAGTACTGTGGGGAATTTGGGATCAGTACATAGAAGCAATCAAGGAAGAACAAAAGGAAAAGGAAAGAAAGAAGATGGAAGAAATGGCTAAGATGATGGCAATGCAATCATCGAGTGATTCATTTTATTCTTAGATACTATAAGGAGGAAAGATAAGTTGAAACTTAATATACAACTGATAAGATCCGCACGTTGTCCACCCGCGTGACGGATTTTTTTTGATAACAAATATAACATTGTAAAGGAGTAAGAAAATGAAACAAGGAAAGAAAGAGCTAAAGAAAAGCAATAAAAAGTTAATAACAGGTGTAATTAAAAATAAGATGACTTACTTAATTATTTTGATGTATCTATGTGTAAGTCAAAAAACAGTTCACGCAGATGAGACTTCATCGATTGCGGGCAGTACGTTTGGTAAAGGATTAATAAAATTATTAGGAGATGTATCCGCATTTTTATTAGTTTTATCACCTATTGTAGGTGGATTATTCGCAGTATATTTCTTTATTCGTAAAAATGCTGCAGATGAACAAGATCAAAAGCAATGGAATAAGAGATTAATAATCACTGGAGTATGTGTAGTAGGTGCAGTACTAGTAAGTTCTATGATTCAAGTAATAACTGGATACTTTAAATAAAAATATGGAGGAAGCAAATATGAGAGAATATGTAAATGAGAAAGTGATTAAAGGTAAAATCAAAGCAGCAAAAGTAGTAGAACGTGTTCTGGAAAAGCTTAGTGAGGACAGCGGTAACTTTATTGAAGAGATGGCCAAATATATTATTGGTATTGTATTAGCAGCATTAGTATTAGCGGGTTTATATGCTCTTGTGAAAACTGTTGTCCTTCCTTCCATTAGTGACAAAGTTAAGAATTTATTTAACTACACAGCTTAAGAAGAGAATTGTAGTTTACTTTCTTCAATCCCAAAAGATAAGATTGGAGAAAGTAGCGAATCTTAAGAAAAGGAGGTTGCTAGTTGGATTTTATTACAGATATTTTTACCGATGGAATAAAAGGCTTTTTAAGTAATTTGCTTAATGAAGCTTTGGGTGTATTTGATGATTTTTTAGGTGACATTGTAGACATTGCATTAAATGCACAAGGATACATGTCAGGTAATTTTAATTTGAATTTTGATGACCTATTTAAAATTATAAATTCTTTTGCATTGTACTTAATCGTTTTGAAATTTTTAAAGAAGGGTTTTGATACCTATATTCTTTGGAATGATGGCGATGCAGATATGGATCCGTTCATACTCTGTACCGGATTTTTTAAAGCAATTATCGTAGCAATTTCATTTGATACAATCTATGGATTTATCGTAGATATTGCTACGGATGGAATAAACCAGATGATAGGTAGTATTAATACTTTAGCAGTGGATAAAGATGCGTTATATGCGGTCATAACCGGTTTCTTGGCTAAAGGATTAATCATGATTATTATTGCAATCGTATATTTTATTTTGTACATCATACTCTGGCTTCAGTTTATTAAAAGGGGCTTAGAACTTTTTATATTAAAAGCAGGAATTCCCTTTGCCTGTGTTGGAATGATTGATTCCGATGGTGGAGTCTTTAAAACATACGTTAAAAAAATAATCCAGGAGGTATTTACGGTATTAGTTCAAACCTTTGTTTTGAAGCTATCTCTAGTATTTATGATAAATGGTAACTTCATGTTTGGCATTGCTGCGATTTTAATGTCAATGAAAGCACCACAGTTCTTGAGTGAATTTATTATGATGAGTTCCGGTGGACAAGGTGTTGTGCAGAAAGCATCGCAAACAGTTCATACAGCAAGTATGATACGAAGTTTTGTAAGCTAAGCGAGGTAAATATGACTACGTTAAAAGAAATAATTAATTACATAGTATTACTCTGTGATGTAGGTGCAGGCGCTAGAATATTGTATTGTTTTTTGCAGATTCACTCAAATCCAGATGAAGAAAAAAGTTATTTAAAAAAAATAAGGAATGTTGTTATTTTTTTAATATTAGCAAATTCAGCACTAGCATTAAAAGAATTAATTACGAGATATTTTTAGGAGGTGTTTCATGGAAGAACAAATAGAGAAGGATTCACTTTATTTTCCACAAGGGATTAAAAGAGAAAGAGAATATTTTGAAGGGTATGGTAAAAATGAATTAGTTTATACTATTATTGCAACAATCTGTGCGGGTATAGTCGCTTTCATAGTGTTTCAAATAACCAAGAGTCAGATTAAGGCAATCTTTCTATTTCTCGCAGTTCCGACAACTGCGGTATTGTTTGTGGTCCGTAACGATTGTAATGTTTCTGTAGTAAGCCAGATTCGATTTATGATACGATTTGCACAGTCACAAAAGAAATATCCATACATAGCAAAAAAGGAATGGTAGTATGAAAGAAATTGTACTATATGTTTGCTATATTGTAATTTTAGTTTATGCTGCATATCAGGATAGTAAAACATTTAAAGTAAGTAACCAAGTTCATATAGTTATCCTAATATTATCTTTATTTTCTAATGGTAATTTATTGATTCGTGTATTGGGAGCGTTGGTGATTACAATTCCCTTTCTATACATTGGTATAAAAACAAACCAATTAGGTGGGGGAGATATTAAATTTATATTTGCCAATGGTGTATTTTTAGGATTCTGTAATAATTACATTGGTATAGTAATTGGATTGATTCTTGTGATCATCCTTTTTTTTATTCGCAAATGCAAAAAGTTAAGTAATAAACAACGTATGATTCCTCTTATACCATATCTGGTAGTAGGGTATTTCATAATTTACAATAGTCAGCTTCTATTAGGTAGAAGCTGACTTTATCAGAAAGGAACGAAGTAAATGAGTCGATTAAAGAGTAAAACAGTGATTGGAATTGTAGCGATTGTATTAGGTATTTTGATTTGTTTTATCTTTACACCTTTATACAACCAATCACTTGAAGCAAAGACAAAGGTTGTGCGTGTCACGAAGTACATTGAAAAAGGGCAACTAATCAGTAAAGACATGGTGAAGCAAGTTGAGGTAGGTAGTTATAATTTATCAAAAGGAGTTGCAGTAAAGGAGAATGAGGTCATTGGAAAATATGCAACTTGTGAAATGTACGAGGATGAGAATGTCATAAAAGATAAGTTATCTGTTACACCACTAGCGAAAGATGAGTATTTGCAAAATCTTGATGGAAATAAAGGTGCGATTAGTATCACTTTACAATCCTTTGCGGCTGGGCTATCCGGAAAGCTTTTTGCAAATGACATTGTAAGCGTGTTAGTAACCGATGACAAGGAAACCGTCATTCCTCTTGAGTTAAAATATGTACAAGTTCTTGCCTGCACGACAGATAAAGGTGACGATATTGATGAAAAGTCAAAAAGTAAGAACGAAGATAGTGAGGATAATCTAGCAACAACTGTTACACTTTTGGTGAATGAAACACAAGCAAAAACCTTAGCTAATATGGAAGCAACCCAGAAGGTTCATCTTGAATTAGTTTTTAGAGGTAGTAAAGAGGAACGAAGTAAATATTTACAGCAACAAGATGAAATTATCGAAATAATGAAGCAAGAAACAGAGAGCCAAGAAGCTGAAATTAATAATGCTACGGTAGATACATCAAAGGAAAAGGGGAAAGCCAATGAGTAATGGAGTAATGATTGCTGTGTGGGGAAATCAAGGAAGTGGAAAGACAACAATGTCAGCCAAACTTGCACTCGAATTGGTGAATCAAAAGAAGGAAGTCCTACTAATTCTTACAGACACTGCAGCGCCTGATATGAAAATTTTATTTCCTTTTCAAAAAGAATTTCAAACGATGGGACATTTATGGACTACTCCAAATTGTAGAGCAAGTCAAATCTATAAAGTATGTATACCAACAAGATTTAGGGAACTAGGTGTCTTAGGATATAAACCAGGCGAAAATATTTTTTCATTCCCGGACTATACGAAAGAAAGTATTGTAAGAGTCTATATGGAATTAAAAAATATGGTGGACTACATCATTGTTGATTGTGTTTCTGAATTTGGTTACAACGTACTTACAACAGTGGCACTTGAAATGTCAGATTATGTGATACGATTAGGAGAAGCTACACCAAAAGCTTTCTCTTTTTTTGATTCCAACCTTCCATTGTTATCGGATAGTAGATATCAAAAGGAAAATCATATTAGAGTTTTATCAAAGATCAAGAGTTATCAAGCGAAAGATGTTGCAGTAAGTAAATATGGTATGGATGCAGAGCTACCTTATCTAGAGGAAATCGAATTACAGATGTTAGAAGGAAGATTACTAGAAAACGATTCAAGCAAAAGTTGTCTGAATTATAAGAATGGGATAGAAAGAATCATGCAAATGATACAAAAAAATGATCATGTTGTGGAAGAAAAAAGCCAGGAAGGTCATGAACTTGAACTACCCCAAAAAGCAAAGAATCAAAAAGAGGAAAAGAAACAAAGAGAGAAAATACCAAAGGAACACAAGAAATTGTCATTAAAGATTCCGAGAAAGAGAAGTGATGTCATTGAATAATAAATTTGTTGAAGAGAAAGAAAATAGGGAAAAGGAGTTTATAGAGGTTTTACATGAAGTACAATCCTATTTGACTACTAATTTTTCAACTTTATTTACAGACGAAGAGAATGCAGATAATAAAGAGCAAATGATGAATCATATAAAAAAATATCTCTTTGATCATAAACTTCGAGCAAAAGGTATGTCCTCAGAAGATACGATTCAGAATTTAATAAATGAAATGACAGAGTTCTCAATACTTAATCCTTTCTTAGATCCTAGTAGAAACGATATTGAAGAGATTAATATTAATGCCTGGAATGATATCAAAATAAATTACTCCAATGGAAGAATTGAAAGTTCCAAGGAGCATTTTTTTTCACCAGAGCATTGTGAGAATATCATAAGAAGGTTGTTGAGTCGAGAATCGAAAATGGTCTTAGATAAATCTAGACCAATTGTTAGAGGTCATTTATCAAGTAAGATACGTATTACCGTAATGGGGGATGGGGTAATTGATTCTAATGTTGGGATTGCTGCATCTCTTCGAATTGTTAATCCAAAACAATTAAAGAAAGAGAACTTTATTTCAAACGGTACCGCAACGAACCAAATGATTACATTGTTAGAGGTATTACTTCAAAATGGTACATCAATGTGTATCACTGGAGAGACGAACTCTGGTAAGACAACGTTAATGAGTTATTTACTTACAACAATACCATATGAGAAAAGAATCTTTACGATTGAAGAGGATGTTAGAGAGTTTAATTTAGTAGTAACCGATAAAAATGGGAAGGTATTAAATAATGTAGTACATACAAGGACTAAGAAATCAGATGATCCGGTGAAAGTAATTGATCAGGAAAAGTTATTAGAAACTGCTCTTACTATGAATCCTGATGTAATATGTGTGGCCGAAATGAAAGGAAAAGAGAGCTTTGCTGCACAAGAAGCAGCAAATACTGGCCATACCGTTATTACAACGACGCATGCTAATAGTTGTAGGGCTACTTATTCTAGAATGGCGGATTTATGTAAAGGGAATACCAACATGGATAATCAGTCATTGATTGATAAGGCGAAAAATGCATTTCCGATTGTAGTATTTATCAAAAAATATAAAGACAATATTCGACGAGTGAAAGAGATTACCGAGTGTGTACAAGATGAAAATGGAGAAACCAAAATAGTCACATTATTTCGTTACCGTGTTCTGAAAGAAAAGAAAGATGAAAATGGCAATGTAATTGCATTAGAAGGAAAGTTTGAAAAAATACATGAAATCAGTGAGAATCTTAAGAACTTATTAATTGAAGAGGCAGTATCAGAAGATCTCTTGGAATTGATTGTAAATAAGGAGGAAGTGATATGATCGGATTATTTAAAGTTACTTCCTTTATCTTATTGCTGTTAGGATGCTTTATCTTATTTCAGATTGATGTGCTAGAGTTTATCCAGGATATTGGAACTTTATTTCGAAGTAAAAAATGTTTGAGAGATCGAATCTTAGAAGCATCAGGAAAGAAAAAGAAAAATAGCTTAATGATCTTAATTGAAGATGCATTACATACCTTAAAAACAAGTGGCAAAGAAGAAGACTTCTCTAAAATATGTGTCCTCTCACTTTCGTTATCTGTAGGTGGTTTATTATTTGGATTTACGATATCGAATTACTATTTGGCACCGGTGTTATGTGTGGGAATGTGTATGCTGCCATTCCTTTATGTGAAGTACTTAGGAATTCGATTGCAAAAGCAAATCAATAATGAGCTAGAAACTGCTCTTTCCATTGTAACGTCATCTTATATTCGATGTGAAGATATCATAACCGCTATTTCGGAGAATAAGGAGTATATTAATCCACCAGTCAAAGAGATCTTTGACCAATTTGTATTAGAAGCGAATCTATTAAATCCTGATATAAAAAAGCTATTGTCTGATATGAAAGGTAGAATTGATAATGAAGTATTTAAGGAATGGTGTGATGCAATTATATCTTGTCAAGAGGATGGAGCACTAAAGAGTACGTTATTACCGATTGTAAAGAAATTATCGAATATACGTCTTGTAAGTGTACGTCTAGATGCTCTTTTATACCAACCAGTAAAAGAGTATATCACAATGGTTTTACTTTTGATTTGTAACATTCCGCTCATGTATTTCATTAACCGAACGTGGTTTGAGATTCTAATTTTTCACACATCTGGTAAGTTGGTATTAACCATGTGTGCTATTGTGATTTTCATATCAGCACTTGGTGTTGTTAAAATATCAAAGCCAATCGAATACAAGAGGTAGAAAGGAGGATTTATGTTAGTAATAATTCAAGTTACTATGGTCATGTGCATTGTATATGGAATATACATTATTGCTACAAGTCATTTACATCTTGTCTCTCATAAAGCAAATAAAGTAGCAGATGCATTTGTAAAGCAAGAGAAAAAAGCAAGTAGTATAGAAGTAATGATTGATACAATGGCAGCAAAACTAGCACCATTACTAAGATTAGATTCTTATAAAAGAAAGAAGTTAGAAGCAGATCTGAAAAGTTTAAACATTGAGCGAACCCCAGAAATGTATCGAGCAGTGGCTATTGTAAAATCAGGTATGATATTACTACTTTTAATTCCTTGCTTTTTGATTGTTCCACTATTCTCCATCGGTGTTGTTTTCTTTTCCATATTTACTTATTTTAAGAGTGAAAATGAACTACATGAGAAGTTAAGAAAAAAGAAAGAGGATATAGAATTTGAACTTCCTAGATTTGCTTGCACATTAAAGCAAGAATTACTTTCAAGTAGAGACGTCCTTACAATCCTAGAGAACTATAAAAAGAATGCAGGTATCAGCATGAAGAAAGAATTAGATGTGACGATTGCAGATATGCGAAGCGGAAATTATGAATCTGCTTTATTACGATTTGAAGCAAGAATATCATCAACTTCTTTATCGGATATCATTCGTGGGTTAATTGGAGTTTTAAGGGGAGATAACAATGTTAATTACTTTGAGATGTTAAGTCATGACTTAGATATTTTAGAAGTACAACGACTTGAAAATATCGCGATGCAGCAACCAGGAAAGATAAAAAAATATTTGTTCCTCTTATTAGTATGTATTATGATTATGTATTTTACAATACTTGCGGTATATGCGCTAATCATGGTAGGAAAGTAGGGATAAACTTGAAAAATAAGATATCAAAACTATTAAAAGAAAAGAATGGTTCTACTTATATTGATATTGTAGTAGGGTTTCTAATTGGATGTATTGTAATTGCTTTAATCATTCAAGTAGTACCAGCTTTGGTTAAGAAAAATCAATTGAATACCTTTGCCACTAATGTAAGTAGAATTATATCGGTGGAAGGAATTTATAATGATGATGTAAAAAGAAAAATTGAGGAATATCGCAAATCTTCTGAAGTAGGAAATGTTACGGTATCATTAGATGGAACAGAGTTTATTGAGAATACAAACAAAATACAGCTAAGTGATCCAATTGAAGTAACGGTTACAAGTGATTATGATATTGCTTTGTTTTCATTTGGTGGCTTTACGATACCTATAAAAAATAAAGCAGAGACAAGGAGCGAGGTGTATTGGAAAGAGTAAGAAAACAAAAACAATCTCCTATCCTACATAAAATATTGGACAAAGGAGGAGGAACAACAGTCGAGATTGCAGTATTATTCATCATTGGAATCATGCTATTATCGGTTGCTTATGAGTACCTTAGAATACAGATTACAGCAAACAATATAAGAAGTTCTTACGAAAGAGCAATACTTACGGTGGCCATTGATAATTATAATGATGTATATGCAGGTGTTCGAGAAATGAAAGAATTAGGAGGCGAATACGAAGGTGGGCCGGGTGATGGAGAAGAAGAAGGAACTACTCCAGAATGGGTACCTTTAAATGATTATGGTAATGTGCAAGAAGAGTTGAAAGAGCTACTTGATCTGGAAGAAGAGGGTGATAAGGACATATCATATTATAGTGAAACGGATAAATATCGATTGTCCAATATCACAGTTTTGGTTCGAAATGCTGAGAATACGGAAAGTAATAAGTATGAAATCAAGGGAACGGTTGATGCGAGTATTCCAATATACTTTGGTAACGTACATATTACGGATGCAAAACTTCCAATTAAAGTGACAACTGCATATACTGCAAAGTATTAAAAATGGATATATTTGATTCTGAATTACATTAATATAAATAATATACCACATAATTCCAATAAAAATCTTGTGAACCTAGTAGCTTTGTGATATAGTTATATTAGGGATATTATAACTATTTATTCATAGAAAGAAGGGATAATATTGCATAGTAAGATTGAAAAAAGTGTAGACATGCATAAAAAAAGGAATGTTACGATTGTACTGAGTATCATAGTGGCATTTGTAGTTGGATTCATTTTGTTAGATAATACCAGTAAACCAACTAAAAATAATGATGCAAATAAAATTATATCATCAAGAAATGCAGAAGATCAGGAGAATAAAATTTCTGATTCTAACACGAAGAAGACCAAAGAGCCATTTCTGATGACATATGATGATTTAGTGAAATCGGGTTCTGTTAAGTCAGATGATATAAAAGATATAAGTAATGAACCTTATTCATATGATGCGGGGAATAAAGATAAATCTAATGATGATTCAAAGAATAATGCAAAGGTTACTCAACAGAAGAGCTCAAACAATAGTAATGATAATTCTTCTAAGAGAGATTCAGAAATAGAAAAACAAGGTGGAAAAACCAAAGTGGTTGATGAATCAAATAAGACAATGAAAGATGAATCTGTAGAGTATGAGTATAAGGGAGAAGTGGTTACGAGTAAGGTGTTTAACTTCTTTGATGTTAAGGCAAGTGGTGGTAAAGAAGTAAATGGTAATAGTAAAGCTAGCGGCAAACATGTTGGAATATGGAATTAGTTACTAGAGAGGATGAGAAAATATGAGACAAAAAATTGGAATGATATTTTTTAGTATATTTTTAATTGCAAGTACATTATTTCTTTCAGGATATGATTATGTTAATAATATTCAATTAATAGCAGATAAGTTTACAGTTGAATTAGGTAGTAATCTAAATGATAATTTGTCTTCTTATATTACTGGTAGCATAGATAAAGCTACTATTGATCTTTCAGATGTAAATGTAAATAAAATAGGTGATTATAAAGCATCAATAAATAATGAAGGTCAGATATTGACTTTTATAATACAAGTTAGAGATACAATAGCTCCTTCTGTAGACATAAAGAATAATTTGATATATAAAGTAAATCAAAAAGTACTGGCAAAAGACTTAGTAACTAATATTGTTGATAAGAGCAAGGTTAAGATCAAATTTGCAGATGGCAAAGAGAATAAAAAATATAGTAAATCAGGTTTAATAACTGAGAAAATTTTAGTAGAAGATGAATCGCTAAATAGAGTAGAATATAATGCTATATTTAAAGTTGTTAAAGATAATGTTAAACCTAAGTTGAATGGTATAAAAAATAAGAGTATTTACATAGGTGATAAATTAAATTATTTATCTAACCTTACAGCTAAAGATAATATTGATGGAAATATTACTAAAAAGATTAAGATTGTCAAAAAAGCAAATTTGATAAAGGCTGGACATTATATTGTGGTTTATTCAGTGCAAGATAGCTCTGGAAATAAGACGATTGCAAAAATGAAATTGACTGTTAAAAAAGATAGGGCACCTGTAATAAAAGGTGTTAAAAATAAAACAGTCTATCTTAATAGTAGTGTAAATTATCTATCTGGTGTTAAAGCATATGATGATAGAGATGGAAATATTACTAACAAAATCAGAGTGGATAAATCGAGAGTAAATTTATCAAAAGTAGGAAAATACAAAGTAATATATAGTGTAACAGATAGCAGAGGACATAAATCAACTAAAATCATCCAAATAACAGTTAAAGAATTTTCTTTTAGTAATGTAAAACCAAGTGGTGGAAAGGATGTTGATGGCGATAGCAAGGCAAGTGGTGAACAAGTTGGTACATGGGATTAAGTTTATTAAGTGTAGTCAAATGACTACACTTTTTTTATGGAGGTTATATGAATAAAATATACAAATATTTTATAATTATTGGAGTTATTATGCTCTATATTATTAATTCTAATGTGGTTGTTAAAGCAGATCCTAATATGGATGGAGGTGGAAAAGGTGGCGGAACTCAGCAAGGAAGTGGTAGTAATTTCTATTCAACTGGAGATGATGGGGTTAGAATAACTATTGTTGATATGAAAACAAAGCGAAGAGCAGAAGGAACTATTTCAATAGATTATTATAGAAAACCGGGTAAAACACAAACCGCTGTTTTTCATTTTGGAAAGGTATGCAAGCTTGAATATATGGGGGTTGGAGGATATCCTACACAAGCTGATTTGAAACAATCAAGTGATGATTATAATAAAAATGAAAATGGGCAATATACAGCATTTAATGTAGACGATATGCCAACAATAGTAAGTAATTCATCAAGTAATTCAAGTATTGAAAAAATTAAAAATTACTTTAATGATTCTACAAGATTAGAACTAATAGCAAAAAGAGTTGGAATAAACTATAATCAATTAATTAGTGGAAACTATAAAATAATAATCGAACCAATGATATATATAACATTTGAAACTAGATATATAGCTATGACAGCACATGAAGCAGCTAAATTAGATATGGCTCTTGGAGGAACAACTACAACTGGTGGTAAACTACGAGCGAAATTTGTATCATTTACTCATAAAAATTTGCCACTATCTATATTCTTAAAAAAGAAAGAGCTAGGTATTAAGAGATGGACTGGTAGCAAAACAGAAAGAGTAAATAATGGTAGGATCTTAGAATACTTGGGTATTGGTATTTTGTCATTTAAACCTGATGAAGTTGAAACTGATATAGAAGCAGGTAATTATACATACAGACCAGATACGGATGTGATTACAGCTATTGATGTGTCAGTAGGATCAGAAGGAGATGGAGCAACTTGCGATAATCCTATTACAGTTCAATTTAGTGGAGATATGATAACTACGACTCAGGTGACGGGCATTACAATACCACCAAATGGGAGCAGATTAGTCTGGATCAAGTGGCATACTCCTAATTTGAAAACAAAGACATCTACTACTATTCATGCTTTAATTGTCGGAGGTGGTACTGCAAGTTCAGCATCAGTTGGAATAGTAATAAGTCCAATTGATGAGAAAGAACCGCCAAATCCTACTGCAGATGATCATAAACCAATTAACTGGTCAGACGATATACTACCTACTTTTCCTAAAACGGGGGCATTATCAAAGTTTTCTTCTCCAGTATCAGCAAGAAGCTGGCATACTTACACTTGCACTAAAAAGTCGGTATGGAATGGAGAATATTATACAGATGCAAAAGGAAAATATATACTAGATGGATCAGGAAATAGAATTAAAATATACGAAACGGTATATGAATTTTCAACCAATCATTATAGTGCATCCTTAGTTGATACAAATACAAAATTAAAACCAGATAACACTACTAAGAAGTCAAATATAACTGTGAGTAGTGTTAAAAGTGGATACGGTATTGAATTAAATGTAGCTTCAAATATCGTTGGAAGTTCGAGTGACACAACGGGTATTCAGACAGCTGTTGTATACTTTCCTGAATTCAGTTACAAAAAATATAGACGAATAGGAAAGCTTCCAGGTGCAGCATTAAATTCAACCATTCAATTTCCAATAAACCAATATTCTATTTATAAGAACCCTGTTCATTTTACACCGATTTGGTTTCCTGATAAAGAATATAAGGTATACATTGAATCATTAGATGCATGGACGCCTGCAGGAATGATATGTGATAAAGCAACTGCTAGTATCCAGGTAAAAGGTTCCCTTTGGGACGATTGGCATATTGGAGTTATACCAAATTTACCATAAGAAAGAGAGGAAAAGGATATGAAAGATGAAATAAGAAACAATAGTGTGAGTTCAAAAGAAACAATATTGATGTTAGAGAGATTATTAAAAACGGATGAAGAGGAATTTCAAAAAGTAAGAGACATCATTAATAAAAATGGAATTACATATTTCATTGAACAGATTGAAGAGTTAGAAGTTACAGATGATATTAAGAAAAAAGTGATTAGTGTAAGAGATATAATCGAAGCTTTTAATAAAGAAAAATCACAAGAATAATTCATAGGAGTAAAGAACATGAAGAATATAAAATATAAAGAAAAATTTATCAATGGGATAAATAAATTAACAGGTATTCCAATTGATACATTAACACAGTATGCAGAAAAGAATTCTATATGCAATATTATAGAACATCCCAGTATTATAAATCCAAGTCCAGAACAATTAGAAACAATTAATCTCATAAATGAATTTATAGTATCTTATAATGTATTAAAAGCATACGAAGAACAAAATAGAATAAAGCTAGCAACACCAGAGCAATCAGGAGCTTATTTTGTACCTTTACTAAGTGGTATTAAGGACAAAGAAAAGTTTATGGTTGCTTTTTTAGATAATGGAAGTAATGTCATACATACATCGACAATAGCAGAAGGTACTGTATCAGGAATCAATATATATCCAAGAGATATTGTAAAAGAAGCTCTTGCTTGTGATTGTAGTGCAATCATCATAGCTCATAATCATCCAGGAGGAACCAATCATGCATCGAATGAAGATATTAAAATGACCCAAAAATTATGTGAGATATTTGAGCCTCTCTCAATCTATGTATATGATCATATTATTGTGACTGGTTTGTCCTATATTTCTTTGTCTCAACAAAATTTGATTCAAAATAAGATGGAGAAAAGACCAAATCTTAATGAGATGCAGCTAGAAGCATTAGTAAAGAATGCGTTACAAAGTAATGTATTAGAAGAAGAAATGGAAGTTTACGATTAATAAAAGGGAGAATAATGAGATATGAATAAAGTGATTTTAATGGGACGTTTAACAAGAAATCCAGAAGTACGCTATTCACAAGGCACAAAATCAATGGCAATTGCAAGGTATATTATAGCAGTGAATCGATTTCGAAAAAATAACGGCCAAGAGGAAGCAGATTTCATTCCTTGTGTTGCCTTTGACAAATCAGCAGAATTTGCTGAAAAATATTTTAGTCAAGGAAGTAAAATTACAATAGTAGGAAGAATTCAAACAGGAAGTTATACAAATAAGGAGGGTGTGAAAGTTTATACCACAGAGGTAATTGTTGAGGAACAAGAGTTTGCAGAAAGTAAAAACGCTAGAAATACAGAAGGCAGTTCTAGACCAGTTCCTGGTCAAGCAGATGCTAATGGTTTTATGAATATTCCAGAAGACCTGGATGAAGAATTACCATTTAATTAATAAGAGAAAGAGGGATTGAATTGAATCAATTAATATTACCTATTATAATGATTTTACTTTGTATCATCGCTTTGATTGCGATGATTTTTTTTATGAATAAAGGAAGTCAAAAAAATAAGAATAAAAATAATGAGAAAAAAGAGCAATTAAAACAGACAGCACAAGACTTTGTCAATGTGAAAGATATCAAAGATATTTTTCTATACACAAGAGATCATCATTTAATTAGTTACATAAAGGTACATGCTATATCGTTTGATTTATTAACAAGAGGAGAGCAAAAAGCATTAGCTAGAAGATTAACGGAAGAGTTTTCAGAAATATTAGTAGATAACTTTAATCCATTTAACTTCTTGGCGGTAAGTCGTCCAGTAGATATTACCCCATTAATTACGGAGTATTCTGAATTATTAAGTAGTACAAGCAATACGATCCAGAAAGAAATACTTAGAAATGAGATAAAAATAATAAGTGATTTTTCTTTATCAGGGGAAGTTGTACAACGTGAGTTCTACTATAAAATATGGGAAAAAGAGAACGAGTACGCAGAGACAGAATTACGTAAAAGAGTTCAAGATTTAGCAAATCGAATTGATAGTGCAGGCATAATTTGCGAAGTTCTCAAAGAATCAGAGATTATAAAACTATGTAATTTAGTAAATAATCCTGCATTTGCAGCAATTGAAGATACAAATGTTGAAGTAACAATACCACTCATACATGTAGCATAAGTGAATAGTTTGAAAGGCATATAATTTGACATCAACAAATTGTATGCCTTTTTTATGGAAAGAGGTAATACGATGAAGAAAAAAGAAAGTACTGGAATTAATAATGCACTGCTAAATGTAATTTCACCAATTGGTTTAGAGTTTAAAAAGAATAGTTTAGTACTAGGTGAGAACTTAGGTAAAATATTTGGAATTACAAAATATCCATCGGACATAGATTATGGTTGGCTCTCTAAAATAACAAATATACCAAGTACAATTGCCAGTATTACATTTACACCAATTGAAAATGGTGATTTCGTTGAAGCATTAAATAAGAATATAAGTGTACAAAGAGGAATTGAAAAGGATACAAAAAGTACAGTTGCAAGGCAGAGAGCAAAAAAGGCTGCTGATGATGGCGAAAAATTATTATTACAGATTGACCAAAATGGAGAAGCAGTAGGAATGTTAAGTACCATAATAATGCCTATAGCTACGGAAAAAGAAGTATTTAATAAAGTCAGTCGAAAAACAACCAGTACAATTATGGCGTCGAAATGTAAGTGCCGTCTGCTATCTGATTTACAGAAAGAAGGATTAAGGCAGATAACCCCAATGTATACCGTAGATTCAGATGTAAAGTTAATTACAGATAGAATAGCACCACTATCAAGTGTTATGGGTGGATTCGCCAATGCGAGTAGCGGCTTAAATGATGGTAATGGATTTTATGTTGCGAAAGATGCAACAGGAGGTCTTGTAGTATTGGACTTTTGGTTACGTGACAATGATAGAACTAATTCTAACTTTGTTGTAATGGGTATTCAAGGGCAAGGAAAATCGACTGCGGTAAAACATATAGCAATTGGCGAATATATGCGTGGAACAAAACAGATATTTACTGATCCTGAACGTGAATATCGAGACTTATGCTTAAGATTAGGTGGTGATTGGATTAATGCCGGAGGAGGTTCGAATGGAAGAATCAATCCATTACAAATACGCCCGGTACCAAGAGACGATGAGGATGAAAAAGACGAATACAAAGTCTATTCGGATGATGGAAATGGAATGGGTGATCTAGCACTTTATATCAAGCATTTAGAAGTATTCTTCTCTTTATATTTGCCAAGCTTAGACGATATGGAAAAAGCAGTTTTAAAAGCAACATTAATTGAGTTGTATGGTCAGTTTGGTATTACATGGGATACCGATATCACAAAATTACAACCTACAGATTTCCCAATCTTTTCAGATTTGTATAACCTCACATGCAAGAAGGCAATTGAAGAAGAAAAGGTTAGAAAAGATTCTGATCCTAATATATATAAAAAACTATCAACTCTTCTAGAAGATGTTGCAAATGGATCAGATAAAGCGCTATGGAATGGGCATACAACAATTAAGACAAATTCTAAGATTATATGCCTTGATACAAACGATTTGCAGAATACAACAGATAATATAAAAAGAGCACAATATTTTAATATTAATAGTTGGGTATGGCAAGAAATGAGTAAAGATCGAAATGAAAGAGTATTAGCATGGTATGATGAAGCTTATTTGATGATTGATCCAAAAGTACCTCAGTGCTTAGCACATTTAAGAAATACATCAAAACGTTGTAGAAAATATGAAGCTGGTATTGGCATCATTTCACATAGTGTAGTAGATTTCTTAGATCCATCAATCAAAATGTACGGACAAGCATTATTAGATGCACCTAGTTACAAAATAATATTTGGTACAGATGGGCCAAATCTGAAAGAAACAAAAGATCTTTATAAACTTACAAATAAAGAAGAGGAATTATTGGAAAGTAAGAAAAAGAAACATGCACTTATGATGATTGGTTCCAAACGTCTGCACGTGAACTTTGAAATTCCTGAATATAAGTTTGCGTATATGGGCAACGCAGGAGGTAGATAAGATGCAGGTAGAATTAGCAATTAAGGCAGCAAAGGTAGCTTTTGATAATTTGACAGATGAAAAAAAGAGAAGACGTTTACTAATAATTATTTTAACTCCAATTATTAGTTGCTTATTTTTATTCTCAATCGTCGTTTATTTTGTTACATCTCCAATTGATGCTCTGTTACACGGATTTGGAATTGGTGGATCAAGTTACAGTAGTAAAGTAAATGATTTTAAAAACATACCAGAGGTTGGTGATTATGAAGAAAACTATAATAGTTCAGTCAATGGAGCTACAGTAACAGGACCTTATAAGAAACAAACTATAAAATCAGGTGAAACAGAGGTTGTGTATTACAATCAAGGTGAGAAACCCTGGAGTACTATGTTATATGGAACTTTGAAGACAATAGCAAAGAGTGGATGTGGTCCGACATCGATGGCAATTGTAATATCAACATTTACTGGTAAAGAAGTAACACCTAAAATGACAGCGGATTGGTCATATCAAAATGGATACCTGGTACAAGGATATAACAACGGAGTTCCTTATGCAATGTCAAGCCATGCTTTAGTTCCAGCACTAGCAAAAGAGTATGGATTGTCTTGTGAAGGAATAGCAAAAGGGAACGATACTGCAGATAAAATAGTGCAAGCTCTGTCAGAAGGAAAATTGATTGTAGTTATTATGGGACCAGGTCATTTTACAAGTGGTGGCCATTTTATTGTATTAAGAGGCGTCACAAAAGAAGGTAAGGTATTAGTTGCTGATTGTGCTAGCCGATCTCGGACGAACAAGGAATGGGATATTGCCACTGTGGTTAATGAATCGAGAAACGGTGCAGGCGCAGGCGGGCCATTCTGGGCGATTAGTAATTAATAAGTATATACATAAAGATAAGAACTACAGAATTTTAATTACTGTAGTTCTAAGAATTAAAAGAGGTGAGTTGTAAGTGATGTTTAAAATTGTGATAACTATTTCCATGATTGTAGTCGTTATTACTTTTACTATATTACCTTATATGAGAAACGCAATAAAAAATAATCTTAAGAGAAAAAGATATTTAGATAGTGGTATATCTGACATTGATAAAATGCAGGGTATAGAGTTTGAAGAATTCCTTAAGGTTCATTTTGAACGATTAGGGTATCATGTAAAAACGACTAAAACAACCAATGATTATGGAGCAGATCTAATACTAAAAAAAGAGAGAAATATAATTGTAGTTCAAGCGAAAAGATATAAAAGTAGAATTGGAATTAATGCAATACAAGAAGTTATTGGAGCAATAAGGTACTATAAGGGAATGAAAGGAATGGTTATTACCAATAGCTATTTTACTAAAAATGCAATTAATCTTGCGAAAGCAAATCAGATTGAATTGTGGGATAGAAATAAGTTGATTGAAGTAATGCTTAAGAATAATGGACGAGAGATTTCAAGTCAAATAATAAATAATGTGGATGGAATTTGTCCATTATGTAAAGGACAATTAGTTGAAAAAGTTGGACCATATGGTGAATTTTATGGATGCAAGAATTATCCGAAATGTGACTTTCGTAGAAAGAAAAGAGGTTAATATCATGGAAGAGAAAAAGAAAAAAATTATGGCCACTATTATGTGGGGGATTGGACTCGTTATTGTGATTATAGTACTGGTATTTATTAATGGAGAAAATAATACAAAAGACAATAAAACAAAGCAATCAGTTGAACAGAAATCTAATGTAATTGTTCATGATGGAAGCGAAAATAATCCACATATCGAGGGGGTACAATAAATGGTTTTTTACATAACGGGTGAAGTCAATAAAAATATATATGACTTTATCAACGAACAGCAAGTATTTAAGAAAGGTATAAAACCTTACATAACAGCAGATCTATTTTTAAATTTTATAAAAAAGGAGTTAAGGAATTTAGAAGTTGATTATTTGATTATTGATTTGTTGGTGTTACAACTAGATGAACCAATGATGATAGAAGAAGCAATTGAAGCTTTTAAGGTTTTAAATAAAAAAGGAACGATTGTAATTTCAGCAGTTGGCGAGGATGAGGAGAGAAGAGAAGTATGGAGAACGTACTGTAATAATAGATATGAATTTCTATATCAGGAAGAAAACTTAGAAGAAGAGATGTTTAAGTTATTAAATCATAGTACTGAAGAATTAGTCATTGATAATCAATCAGAAGAGCTAAAGAATGATGACAAAGAGACAGTAAAAAGAACTCAGATTAAGAAGAAAGTTACTAAAAGTAATAAAGAAGAATCTACTCAATTAGTGAAAGAGGAATCAAGTAAAATAGAGGATAGTCAACCGGAAGGAATTTCTCCAGACAAGTTATATCATAAAGCAAACGTAAAAGTAAAAACAAATGATGGTCAAGCAATTAGTAAAAACAATAGCTTGATGAATGAAGATCAATATAAATCAGTTGTTAATGATAAGGTAGTGGAAGAAGTGATAAATATACCAAAGAAAAATAAGGTTATTACACTAGATGAATACCTATTAAAGAATTGTAAAGATAAAGATGAAACAATCAATTGGAAGTGCAATAACATTTTTATAGGAATTGTAGGTACAGAAAGAAAAGTAGGAACTACATTAGCTTCCATACAAATGGCCAATGCATTAGCAGCAACGAGCGCTAAGGTGTCGTATACAGAAACAAATACGCATAACCACCTACAGCTAATAGCAAATGAGTATATCATGGAGCAGATAGAAGATCATTACTATAAGAATTCAGTTAGCTACTATTTAGATAAGAAATTTGATATAGAAGCGAAATACAATTTTATTTTATTTGACTTAGGAGCTATTAATGAAAGAACTGACTGGATTATTAGAATCATAGAGGAACTTATCAATGAAGTTATCCTGGTGGCTGGATGTAAACCATATGAGCAGAAAGCTCTTAAATATGCTTTAAGTAAATTACAAGGTAAAAATCTTCATTTATTATGTAATAACGCCACTCTAGAAGAATATGAACAAATGAATATGCTATACAATTCAGATAAAGTGAAATGTATTGAGTATAAGAATGAAACAGATCTATTTAGTAAAAATAATTGGTTAGATAATATATCAGAAATACTTCAAGAATACCGTACTGAATAAGATTGAAAATAAAAGCGACCAGGAACTCTAGGGTGATAGAGTTACTGGTCAAATTAATTAAATTGAAAATAATCTAATAACAAATCTATCATACAATAAATGTAATATAATGTCAATGACAAAAGAAGCTGTAGTTAGTGCAGTTTGTTTATATTACTTTTCCGTATATAGAGAAAAGGAGACGAAACAAATGAGTATGAAAAAATTTAAGATGTTAAATATTATTTGTGCAAGTTGTGATTTATCCTCAAAGGAAAAACTAGTAGCACAATATTTTATATATAAATCAAATAAATCAGGGGAATGCTATCCATCTGTCTATACAATAGCAAGAGCGTGTGGAGCTAGTGAAAGAACGATTCAGAGAGCAACTAAGAAATTGCAAGAGAAGGGCTTTATATCTATCATAGAAAGATATGTAGAGGGAAAACAGACATCTAATCAATATTGCTTAAATACTTTGCTTATTGCAGAACTAGAGAGAGAAAAAGAAGTTGAGAAAGAAAATAAAGCAATAGTTGAAAAAGAAAGTAAATTTGAAGATGTAGTTATTGAATATGAAGATCTTTTTGAAGTTGAGGAAGAAAAAGAAATTGATGACGAGTATTTAAAGAATTGTTCAACATCAAATAGTAGTAATGTGGATAACCTTGTGGATAAAGTTGTTGATATTAAAGGGGAAAGTGATTATGAAGATGTTGAAGTAACTGACTATGATTTATTGGATAATGAAATTACAAAGATACTTATAATTGAATCGAATGAAGAGTATGTAGAAGAGAATTATAAAGAAGTAGATCAAGATGTTAAAGGTACTTTTTACTCAGAATGCAAATCATTTAATAATTGGAGAAAGAAATCTACATTGTCATTTAATACGAATATTATAAAGAAAAGTGTTAATCAAGGAAATATAGAAGAAATAAAGTATATAGAGGTAGTTGTTAATAAGAAAATAGTAAAGATAGCTAAGATCATAAGAAGATATATTCATACTAGAAAAGAACCTAAGTTACATATTAAATTTAACAGAGAACAAGCCAAGCAATTTTGGGAATGGTATCTAGATTATGGAGATATTGAAAATATATATAAATGCTATCTTGAAAGAATGAGGAAAAGGTAGTTATGAGTTATTTTTTTCATGTAGGGGTGTCATGGTGTCACCCAAATTATACAATATTTTAGATACTGAAGAATAAAATTATAATTATATAAAGGATTAATAATACGCAATACTGGTATTTTATGTAATTATATGGTATAATTTCTGGAAGAAAAGCGTGCAATAATATTTGGTGTGACTATATATTATTCCAATGGGAAGTAGCAAGTTTGAATATCTAAAAGACTAATCAATAAAGGTGATTTACAAAATTATAAATGATATTTTATATTATTAGCATGAATGGAGATCATAAATGAGTTTAATTAATTTAATTCAATATAGTAAATTGATAGAACCCCATAAAGCAACGAAAATAAAAGAGTTTAACAAATTTCTCTGTAACGAATTTAATATTGAGAATATTAATGAAGGTATAGATGTATATATTTTTGAAGAAATTGATATTGACTTTATTATAAGAGGTCTAAATTGTTATATCGAAGCAAATAATGTTTCAGCACAAAACACAGCTGATACGTTTGTAGCAGCTGTCTATGAATTATTAGTACATGTTGAGCAAAAGTATGGTACTAAAAATAACATTTTGTCCAATATTGATAAACATAAAGAATTTATGGAGAAAACAAAAGAAGTTACTTCAAAGTTAAGAAGCACAGTAAGCAAAGATATTGCAACAGATGATGATTTTGAAAAGCTAGTTAATTGTGTTGACCTATTTCTTGAAGAACATGATGATATAGAATCCGAACTAAGCAACGAAATAAACTTACTTATATCTAATAGAAGAAATAAACTATGGCATTATCCTAATTTCATATCTATTATAGCAACTAAATTACTTATGGTATATGGACTAAAATATAATGTAATTATATCTTTAAATGTAAATGAGGTTGATTTAGAAAATAGAAATATAATTATTAATGGGATTTTATTACCTATTAACTCGGATTTAGTTGCACTTTTAAAAATATATATGCCCATAAGGAAGCAATTGGTAACACACTACAATAACATTCACAAAAAGTTGTTAGTTAGTTATATAACTGGTGGACCATATGGTTCTAGAGAATATGGGAAACTTTATAATTTAATAATAAAAAATTTTAAGTCATTCGAAGCCGAAGTTTTTGCATCAAAAAAAATTCTTGAAATGTTGGATAATGGACTTGATACATATTTAGTATCGAAACTGACTGGATTTGACGTTACTCGTTGCGTAACTATTCAATATGAAAACAGAACAAATGATAGATCTGAAGAATACTGCATTGATAAAATAAGAGAATTTTTATCTAATAAAAAACAAGTAGGTGATTCTCAATTTATTAATTGCCCGTTTTGTGGTGCAAAGAAAAATGCTAACATAGAAAATTGGATTATCGTTAAATTTGAGGATGATAATAATAAGTATATTGCATGTAAGGAGTGTAAAGGGCTTGCAAATTGAGAAAATCTATGAATTAAAGGACTTTTTGGATGAATACTTTGTCAACATACCAAAAAGAACGATAAATAAAGTTGAACCAGAGGAAATTGACAAAGCAATAGAACATGACTTTATAGAAGATGTAACTATTACTGATAATGAAACAAGAGAAATTACAATAAGAAGAATAATAAGATATCAACGTATTGTGAAGGAATTAAAGAAAAAGCATGAATATAAGTGTCAATTGTGCAATGATTCTTTTTTGATGGATAATGGAAATTATTACTGTGAAGCTCACCATATTAGGCAATTATCATTGGATGGTAGCCAGGATAAAACAAACGTTTTAATTCTTTGTCCAAAACACCATCGAATGTTTCACTTTGCAAAAAAAATGATTACAATAACGGATGTACCAATAGTACAAAAACGAATAATTACGATAGGAAGTATTAAATACTACGTTTTGATGAATTAGTATTTTTTTGACATTGAAATATATAATGAAAGGAATGTATGAAATGATATCATTTTTTGATTGTATTAGCTCAACTCCTTTTTAGAGGAGTGTTGTCACATATTTATAGGATTACAAGATACATCTAAGCGGAATAATGCATAGTTCTACACTGCTAATACATAAGTATGAGCACAAAAATAAATGGATACAGTTGAAATTTTCAATATGTACGCTTCATATAAGGGGATAAAAATGTATATAGATACACATTCCTACGATACAATGCTTCAAGGAACATGTGATTGTTTCACAATTCCACCGTCTAATCTTTCAGAATTCTTTAGTCTAACAGCTCATAAATGTATCCAAGATAAATGCTGTAATGGGAATATCTTAGCTGCTGAAATCGATACATTCATTCAACAGCATACGACCAACCAGTATATTGATGAAATTTTGTTCTTTCATTTAGGACGTAGATTAAATATCAAAGATACATTAACGGGGAATAATTTGTTGGAGTTGTTGACGACAGTAACACCATTGTCTATTTTTTTGAGAGAGCACAATGTTGCATTTTCACAACGAAATGGACATTTAGAAATTTATGAAAATGGAATCCTGGTTTCTCTTGAGAATACTTATGAAAATGGAGTTTGCTATTTGAGAAGCAGACTCGGTTACAATATTGGACGAGAAGATTTTTGCTTTAATGGCTTTGCCTTTAAGGACTTAGTATATAAAAATACTTATGCTCACAGTCTTTATCATGGTCCAGAATTTATTACACAATTGTCTGCATTTTTAAAAAGGCCAGATATAGCACAAGATTATTTTGCCAATAGCACATATTATTGTTTTGAATATTGTGCTCCACTAGAATTTGTACTGTTTGATAATGCTGACAAGTTAAATCAAGATGAAAAGGTTCACTATTTTCTAACTCAATTAATTAACAGACTTTTTGAATACTTTAATACAAATCCTAAGTATATGTTTGATCACGACAATCTAGTTTTACGTCTTCTTGACAATGCCAATATGCCAATTGAATACTACTGTGGTCGGGAGATTATTACTACTGAAATGCTCAGATAAATGTTACTTCGAGCCAATTTAACTCAAGGTAATAATAAAATTATTACAATAATATGGAAATTTATTTGATTTTTTGATAAATTTATATTTTGTTAGAAACGGAAAGTATAATACTTGGAGGAAGAGAATGAAGTTACAAGATAGGAACTATGAATTGATACTAAATGACAAAGAACAAGAGGCATATGAATCGGAACTTACATATGAATTAAAAAAAGGTCTAAAGAATACTCGCAATTTTCCGCGATTTTCCCATCCAGATAAAGAAATAAGAAAATTTATCTGGCATAAAAGGTCTCTTTTCCCTAATAATTTCTTGTATTTGGGAGAATTTAAGGATTTGGATTTTGAGCTAGAAGCTATAGAATTTCAAAATGTAATATATACTGCAGAGAATGAGTTGAAAATTCAACAATATATTAAGCAAAATAGAAAGTGGTTTATACCAGGTTCAATATTCTTGGATTATAATTTTGGTCATCATGATGCATATCTCTTTCCAGAACAGCAATTGGGAAATGAGTATGCTGCTGATTATATGCTAGTAGGAAAGAATTCTGATGGTTATAGTATCGTCCTTGTCGAATTTGAAAAGGCGAACACAGAATATCTTATTAATACAGCTAATACAGAAAGTGAAAGTGTAAGAAAGGGATTGACACAAATACAAGATTGGAAAAGATGGATTGATGGTAATAGGGATTATTTCTTAAAAAACATAGGACTTTTTCAACAAGGGATAGATGTTCCAGTATACAGAATATATTATTATCTAGTTGTTAGCAGAAGAGATTTTATGAATCAAACGGCATTAGATGTTAGATGTCAAAGTATATATGAAAAAATAAACACTAAGATTGTGACATTTGATAGATTAGTTGATAATATAAAAAAATTAGGAGGAAGACCCGCCTGGTAGCTCAGTGACAAATTCAAATCTGTTAGTATTTGAGCTTTCCATTATATTTATTTCAGTAAAATGTAAAATAGGACTTATATTATTTATAAAGGAGTGGGGAGATGAAATACAGGTGTCCATGTTGTGGATATTATACTTTTGATGAAAAGCCAAACGGCTCCTATGATATTTGTGAAGTTTGTTTCTGGGAAGACGACCCGATTCAGTTTGACGACGAAACTTATGAAGGTGGTGCCAATCATGTTAGTTTATTGCAAGCAAAATGTAACTTTGTAGAGTATGGTGCTTGTGAGAGAACAATGCTTTCTTATGTAAGGAAGCCAAACAAGGACGAGTTGTCTGGAATTGATTAGATATACAAAATAAAGATAAAAGAAACTTGGAAAATTCTTTAGAAATGATTTTATAATTGGAGGAAAAGAAAATGTTTATAGTCAATTTAACGTATATTAAGCCATTAGAAGAAGTTGAAAAGTATTTAGCTGAGCATATTACTTTCTTAAATAAATATTATGGAAGAGGTAATTTTATTTGCTCAGGGCGAAAAAATCCTAGAACTGGTGGGGTTATTATATGCAATGCAAAAAATATGGAAGAGGTAAATGAAATCATTAGCGAAGATCCATTTTATGAAAATGGAATTGCAAATTATGATTTATTAGAATTTTACCCTACAAAGTATGCAGAAGATTTTAAGTCATTTATTGAGTGAATTTTTAATTGGTAGACTTAAAAATTTGATTACCTATAATTAGATAACTAATTTTACATTGGAGGAAAAAAATGAATAAAAAATACAAGAATGCTTTAGGAATAATAATTATAATGTCACTCATCGTAACTATTATTCCTTATAATATCGTTTCAGCAGAAGGATTAAATTATAATTTATCTAGTCAGTTAGAATTGAATAAGCAGGTTACAGGTGAATTAAAATCTATAGATGATATAAATTATTACAAGTTTACAACAACATCAAATGATTCATTTTATGAAATTGAATTGAGAAATTCAGAAGCTACGGATGGGGTCAATTTATATTTGTATTCAGAAAATGATAGTACAACTCAGTCATATTACTTAAGTGCTAGTAAAAGTGGAATTGACTCGAATGTTCAGAAGTTAGAACGTAATCATACCTACTATATAGTGGTTAAGAGTGATATATATTGCTCGTCAATTGGAAAATATAAAATAATGGTTAATGAAATTAAGGATGATGTACCAGACACTTACAAAGATAGTGTAAGTCTTCCTTTGAATAAAAAGAAAACATATACTTTAGATGCGGATGGTGATACGGATATTTTTAAATTTGAAACAACGAAGAATGATTCATTTTATAATATAGAACTTTCGAATTCAGAAGCTAATGATGAAATAAGAGTTGAGTTATATTATAGTGATGATCTAACTACAGAGTTAACTAGGATTTATGCTTCAAAGTCAATTTCAGCGTCAAAAGGGTTAAAATTAAGTAAAAAACATACATATTATCTTATTGTACAGAAAGATACGGACACTTCAGTAGAAGGAAAATATAAATTAAAAATTTCTGAAATAAAAGATGATGCCCCTGATTCGTTCAATAAATGTGTTAGTATACCATTGAATAAAAAAAAGACTTATAAATTAGATATGGACGGAGATATAGACTTTTTTAAATTTAAAACTTCAAAGAAGGGGACATATACACTAACATTAGCTAACAAGAGTGCAAATGATTTAATATCAACCCAAATATATAGTGAGAAGGATGTAACACAAGTATTAGGAGATATGTATGTATTTACTACTTCAAAAAGTAGTAAAACATTTAAATTAAAGGCAAATCATACTTACTATATGTCTGTTTCCGAATTTTCAGAATATGATAATGTTAGAGGGGCATATTCTATAACAATAAACAATAAGTAGTTTTAGAATAATAATAAAATTAAAGTTGGAATATCGAGCATAATATTATAATTATAAGGAGAAGAAAATGATTAATTATATATATAAAACTCTTACGATATTAATAGGATTTACTTTATTTTTAATTAGTGGCTTCAATTTAATTACAGCTAATAAGACTGAAACTATATTTTATAATGCTAAGAAGCGTGTGCTATCAAATATATTGAGTGCATTAGTCATGGTTTTGAGTGAAGTGTGTTTTATTTACAACGTTCCACTTATAAACAATATTAAGATAGATTTAAATAGTTATAAAGTGGTGTTATTATTAATGGTAGTATTATTTTTTATATTAATAGTTTCAATATTTGTTATACTAAGCATTCAAAATATGAAAAAAGTGAGACTAAATAAAATACTAAATAGAATAACTCGATTTTTTTATGATAAAAGTATACAAGCACTTATTATGTTAATTTTCTATTTATTTGGATCAGTAATAATGATTGTTTTATGGAATATTAATGGTAGAGATTATATGAAAAATCTTCATTATCTTATATTTGCAGTAGGATATTCATGCGCAACTGTTTATGTGATGATGATTTATGTAGAAGGCTATAGAAAAATATTTAGGAATGTATGTTGGATAGAATATAAAGAGTATAATAGTATTAAAAGCAAAAAGTATTACATATTATATGCATCAGATGATGATTATGTTGTATGTGGACAGAATCATCGATATGAAGATAATGTAGAGTTTAAATTTATAAAAATAAATGAAATAAAAGATAATTATATAATTCATTTTGAAAAGATAACTGAATAGTTATAGTACAGAAAGTAGTAATTTATAAAGAGTAAAAATAGTTGTTACATAGAGTATTTAAAAAGTTACATAAAAAGCGCTATTCAAAATAAATTGAATTATAAACTTGACATTTTTAGAAAACTGTGATTGTAAAACTAGATTTTAAGTGTTACAATATTTTTACATTGAATTTTAATTAATAATATGATATAATACAGGACTTTCGGGTAAATAATTGTATTTTAATGTTGACAGAATTTTTATAATCTGTAAAGGAATAGAGGAAATAAAAATTATTAATTTGTGATATTTAACAAGTATACATAGGAGAGGAATGACATAGTGAAAAGAGTAGAATTTACGAATTACATAAATGAAAGATTTGCGGTGTTACAGGTAAGAGTTAATTCAAGGGGAAAGCTAAATATTCTTGATCTTCACATTCACTCTGAAAATTTTTATATGTATTTATTGAATAAAGTATATGGTTGGAATTTGAAAAATGCCAATCAAGAGAATCAAAACGTTGAGGCTATAGATTTAATTGATGAAACGAATAAAATTGTTATTCAAGTCTCTGCGACTTCTACAAAGCAAAAGATAGAAAATACACTAAATAAAAAAAGCTTTGAGGATTATAAAAAACAAGGATATTGCTTTAAATTTGTATCAATATCTAAACCCGCAGATGACTTGAGAAAAATGGTTTATAAAAATCCATTTAATATTGTTTTTAACCCAATAAATGATATTTTGGATGTGGCTTCAATAGAAAGTTATATCTCTAATATGGATATAGCAGATATGGAGAACGTTTATACTTTTATTAAGGATGAATTAGGTACGATACCAGATGTAATTAAATTTGATTCAGACTTGACGTCAATAATCATAATTCTATCAAGATTAGATTTATCAAATAATGAACAGATAAATAATATAAATAGTTTTGAAATTGATAAGAAAATTACATTTAATAATTTAGATGTAGCAGCATTAATTATTGAAGATTATAAACTGTATCATAATAATTTAGAAAAAAAGTATAAAGAGTTTGATAAACTCGGTCTAAATAAGAGCATGGCTGTTTTACAAGCAATGAGAAAAATATATATTGATGCTGTTGCAAAAAAGAAATATGAAAATGACGATCAGTTATTTCTGGGTATTATTGATGAAGTAAAAGAAATAATAATAAATAGTAGCAACTACCAAAAAATTGCGATTGAAGAATTAGATGTGTGTGTAAGTATTTTAGTAGTGGATGCATTTATTCGCTGTAAAATATTTAAGAACCCGGAGGGATACAATTATGTTATTACCAGATAATATACAACCAGAATTATGTATATATTATAATGGAGCATTAGTGTTAGAAGAGCTTCAAAATAATTCTGTGCAGTTAATTATTGATTTGTATCAAAGTGTAAAGGAAAAGCATGATATGAGTTTTTCTATCTTTACACTATCTTTGGATTGGTTATATTTAATAGATGTTGCAAAATTTAACGAGAAAGGGGAAATTGAATTATGTTCATAAAGACTTTGAAAATTACAAGTGATAATACTGTAATTAGGGAACTTCAGTTTCACAAAGGAATGAATCTTATTATAGATAATACCCCTTTACTTGACAGTAAACCCAATATGGAATTGAAGACTGGAAATAATGTTGGTAAGACGACGGTATTAAAACTTATAGATTATTGCTTTGGAGCAAGTGCAAAAGGTATATATGCGGACTTAGAGGGTGGAAAACAGACTTATGACGTTGTAAAAGATTTTTTGATTGACAATAAAGTCTTAATTACTTTAATATTAAAGCGTGATTTGGATGATGAAAAATCAGAAGAAATAGTTATTACAAGAAACTTTTTAGCAAGAAATAGGATAGTAAGAACTATTAATGGAAAAGGATATAAAGAAGATGAATTTGAAGTTAAACTTCGCGAGCTTATATATCCAGATTTGGAAGATGGTAAGCCAAGTCTGAGACAAATTCTTTCTCATAGTATTAGGTATACTGATGGAAGTATTAGTAATACTTTAAAAACACTGGATAGGTTTACTTCTGATGCGGAGTATGAAACATTATTTTTATATTTGTTTGGTTGCAAGTTTGAGAATGGCGAAGAAAAACAAAGTATTCTTTTAAAAATTCGACAAGAAACATCATATAAAGATAGGCTTGAAAAGCAACAAACTAAAAATGCATATGAAGCAGCATTAGCTATTATAGATAGAGAAATAGAAAAACTTAATGAAAAAAAAGGATTTCTAAATATAAATGAAAATTACGAAGATGATTTGGCAAAGTTAAATCAAATTAAATATGAAATTACAAAGGTTAGTGCACAAATAGGTAATTATGAAATCCGAAAGAGTTTAATTATAGAAATACAAGAAGAAATGAGTTCTGATACATCTCACATTGATATACAACAATTACGTCAAATCTATATGCAAGCTAGTACTCAGTTGGAGAAGATGCATAAGACTTTTGAAGAACTAGTAGAATACCATAACAAGATGATAATTGAGAAGGTTAAGTTTATTTCGAAAGATTTACCGGATTTAGAGAATAAAATAAAAGAAGAAAATATTAGACTAAGTCAATTACTAGAAGATGAAAAAAAATATTCTGCAATTGTTGCGAAGAGCGATTCATTCGCGGAATATGAAAAACTAATGGCTGAGATTAATGAAAAGTACCGTAAAAAGGGTGAATATGAAAGTGTTATTAGTCAGTTAGATGAAGTGGATAATAATCTGAAAGAATTTAATAGTCAATTACAAAAGATTGATGGAAAGATTTTTTCAGAGGATTATGAAAAGGTAGTTAAAAATCAAATTAACAAGTTTAATCAATATTTTTCAGCGATTTCCCAAGAATTATATGGAGAAACCTATGCTATAAAGTATGAAATTGAAGTCAATAAAAAAAAGCAACAGTTGTATAAATTTTCTGCATTTAATGCAAATATGAGTTCTGGGAAAAAGCAAGGGGAAATCTTATGTTTTGATATTGCTTATGTACAGTTTGCAGATAATGAAAATATACCATGTGTTCACTTCCTACTGAATGATAAGAAAGAATTAATGCACGATAACCAACTGGTAAAAGTAACAAACTATATTAAAGATAAAAATATACAGTTTGTTGCATCAATACTTAAAGATAAATTGCCAGAGAAGTTAAAGAAAGCAGAATATTACATTGTGGAACTATCTCAAGATGATAAATTATTTAGGATTGAAAATGGAAAATTATAATACTTGATGATGTGGCAACCGTAATAAGGTTGCCATATTGTTATAGCCCTTCTCACAGTATCACCGTAAACGGTAGACAGGTGGTTTACCGTTTACATTATTGATATGCGACAGTTTCTCTGAATAAGAAAATAGGCTGAATTAGTAGAATATGAGCGTAAATACTTTTAATAGAAAAAAGTAGGAGGCTTAATTTGAAAAAAGGTATTTATTTAAAAGATTACATTCATGGATTGATTTCATTAACCGAATATGACAACAAGAGGATGTAACGCTCTTTCGTGGTGAAATTGAACTCCTTAATAAAAACATGGAGATACTTTTAGAACAGTTAAAGGTTTCCAATCAAGTAAGGTTTGGAAGTTCTTCTGAAAAGATTGAGGTAGAGATTCCAGAGCAATTTCACTTCTGTTTCAATGAAGCAGAAGTTACCATTGCTACTGCAGAAGAAATAGCAGAGCCAATTATCGAGCAAGTTGTATCTGGACATACACGTCGTATTAAGCCACAAAGTAAACGTGATGTAAATCTAAAAGGAATACCTATTTGTGTAGAGGAACATGTTCTTTCAGACGAGGAGTTACAGGAACTCTTTGATGGTAGTTATCACAGACTCACTGATAAAGTCTATAAAAACTTGATTTTCACCCTGTAACCTTCGAGGTAGTAGAACTCCTAGAAGAGATTACTAAAAACATGGAAAAAAATACATAGTTTCTAGAAGAACTGCTTCCATGGTATTCAAATCTACCAGAAGAATGTAAAAAACATAATGCTTAGAAATTAGCCATCATGAGGTGGCTTAAATTTTATAGGTAGACATGTGGTTTACCGTTTACGCATAAAATTTTATTAGAGGGAAGATTAAAGGTTGAAGTAGTAACACTCAATAAAATGCAATATGAATAGTCAGGATGTTTAATTCCAAGTTGCAGAGCCACTCTAACTTCTTCATTATATAAAAAAATAAGTTAATTATTAAAGACAATTTGAGGTTTGAGAATGATTTAAATTAATCTGGTAGTCATTTTACTTCTTTATATAATCTACATATAAAATTCATATAATCAAATAGTAACAATATTATATATTTTTTATAAGGAGGATAAAAACATATGGGAATCAATGGATTATCAACAATATCAAATATGCCACAAAATTGTGGCATGGCAGGTATGCATGGCAATGAAGGAAATAAAATTGAGAAAGTTCAAGTAAGTCAACCTGAACAGATAAAAAAAATATCTGACGGGGTAAGAGGTCAAAAAATCGATTTAGAAGTATAAGGAAAAGTTTTGTAGTATATTAATAGGACCTGAATCATAAAGGTGATTCAGGTCCTTAAAAACATCCATTATTCATGAAGAAGCAATTTAATATTTAATTCCATATCAACTCCGGACATAGCACCTACTTTTTTTGAAACGATTTGGCCATCCTTATTGATGAAAATCGATACTGGTATAGCAGTTATATTATATTGTGTAGCAACACTTTGATCGGAGTCTAGTAATACATTAAAGTTGTATTTATTTTGAGTAATAAAATTCTTTACAGTGTCTCTGTCTTCACCCAAATTAATGGCTAAAACAACAAAATCTTTATTCTTGTATTTCTGATATACTTTTTCAATATCAGGCATTTCTTCTCGGCAAGGAGGACACCAGGTTGCAAAGAAGTTCAGATATACATTCTTACCTTTATAATCACTTAACTTTACATCGTTACCATTTAAATCCTTAAGAGTAAAATCTATTTCATTTTCAAATTTAGAAGCTTTGATAGCTGAGTTATCATTTGATATTTGCTGGTCACTTTGATTTGAAGTTGCGGCAGCGGATGAATTTTTATTATATTTGTTTGTTACTATAAAGGAAATTGAGACTAATATAATACTAGTAACACAAATTATTAATAATTTTTTCATTTGAATCTCCATTCATAATTATTTTGTTATGTTTAATCAGTTGAGCCAATAAATAAATGTATCAATAATACCTAATAAAATTAATATTGTTCCACCTGATATTCTGATAACTTTTTGTAATTTTCTGATTTGTTTCGTATCTATAGTTTTATTTTGTTTATTAAAGTATAGTAATATAACAATTGATAAAAGTGGGATTAATGTTCCAATAGCGAAAACTGATGGAAAGATGATGCCTAATGATGATTTCATGCTAAGTGGAATAACCAATCCGAAAAAGAGCCAAAATAGAGTAGGGCAGAATGATAATGCAAAGATGGCTCCCAATAGAAACGATGGATGAATCTGAGGAAATTTCAAGATGAGTTTTTCTGATTTTTTATAACATTGCTACCAATGGAACCTTTCAGATTAATTACACCAATAATGCATAAACCAATAAGAATTACTAAAATGCCCATGAACTTTCTAACTACACTGAATAGAGGGATTGAAACATTTTGTAGCTTTATATGGAATACAGTTATTAATAACCCATAAAGTAAGAAAATTGCTATTTTTCCTATTGAGTACAATGTCATATTTTTAATCAGATCTTTTCTTACTGAACCTTCCTTAGCCATATACCCGATAGCCCCTAAGTTAGTAGTAATCTGGCATGGAGCCGTAGATCCTAATATACCTAATAAAAATACTTCGAGAATAGGTATATTTATGGATTTTGATAAATACATAATAGGATCATCGATTATGTTATATATATATCCTAGGAATTCATAAAACCTCAAAATATATTCTTGTATAGAATCACCTCCCTCATATAAAGTATAGGGAAGGTTTGTGAAGAACTTATGGATTTTTAAAGAATAATGACAAGGAAGCTACAGGGATAAATACTATTTAATGGAATGTCATAGAATAACTTGCAACTAATCAAATTCTTCAAAATATTTTTCAGATGAGAGATAAGAATCATAACAGGAAATGCCACTTTAATTAGTTTATATTTTTCTTGTTATAAATAAAAACCTCCAAACTAAGTTTGAAGGTTTTTATTTATAACAGTAAATTATTGTAGAAAAATAAAAATAGACAGTGTTTTTTATATACGTTTACATACTAGCCATTTTTCTGCATTCATCAGCACAATCTTGACAAGCTTGTGCGCATGTTTTGCAATGTTCATCATCAAACATGTTACATTCTTTAGCACAACTATCACAGATTTTAGCACATAGTGAACAATGTTCGCTTGAATATTGACCCTTCATAGCCATCGTTGAAACTGACATTTGGCACATCATAGCACATTCTACCAACATGCTAATACAGTTCTTTCTAGCATTTAAATCAGTCTCATTTAAGCAAGCATGAAAGCATTCATAACAAGCTTGGGCACATTTGTTACAAGCATCTATACAAGATTGGTGCTTACCTGTTTCCATAGTGAATAATCCCATATTAAACCTCCTAGAATAATTTAATTTTTTAAACAACAAATTTATTATGTTTAATAATATAAGAAAATATACAAAATATTTATAACAATAGTTTCCAGGTTTCTGTTTTAGCATTTGCGTAAAGTAATCTTTGGGGTACAAATTAAACTAAGAAAAATTATATATGTTAGTGTGCTGATATTTGTACCAAAGCATGAATAATATTTGTTTTATTTACAATAATATCATTAGAAAGTAATGTTAAGGTTGGTATATTATACATTAAAAATATTACTTTTAAACTATTTATTACATTATTATTCAGGAGGCATATATGAAAAAAAGTCTTAGTATTTCAGCTATCATTTTCTTTACATTATTTCTTTGGTCATGCGCACCGAAAACAAATAATACTACCACAACACAACCAGCTACTAATAGTCCAACAATGGCACCGGAACAAAACGGTAATAATCAGAATTCATCTGAAAATATGGGAAACACGACGAATATGGCTCAATACTTTATTTATACAGCTAATGAAAATGATTCGACCGTTTCAATTGTTGATATGAAATCTATGAAGACAATAAAAAATGTTAGTGTTGGTTCAAAGCCACACAATGTTCAGGTTACCCCAGATGGTAAATATGTATATGTTGTAGAAAGTGGAAATAACTCAGTCACTGCCATTGATACAAGCACCTATTCTGTTGCAAATACCATCAAAGTCGGAATGAATCCAAGTCATGTTATATTCTCATCTGATTCAAAGACAGCTTATGTAGCTGTTTCTGAAATGAAGGAGATAGATTCAGGTGATATGAATGGAATGAAAAAAAATGGTAATGTATATGTTATAGATCTTGCAAAGGGTGATATAGTTACAAAAATTAAAGTAGGTTATATGCCACATGGACTCCGAATGACTCCAGATAATAAATATATCTATGTTGCTAATAATGATTCAAATAATGTATCGGTTATTGATGTTTCAACCAATAAAGTAATTAAAACGATTGATGTTGGAAAGAAACCAGTACAAGTTGCTCCTACTCAAGACGGCAAGTATGTTTTTGTAACTTTGAATGAAGAAAATAGTGTCGCTGTTATTGATGCAACCTCCATGGATGTAATAAAGACTATTCCTGTAGGTAAAAGTCCAATTCAAGACTTTGCTACCTCTGATAATAAGTATGTATATATTGCTGATAAAGGTTCAAATAATGTAAGTGTCATTGATAATTCCTCAATGTCTGTTATTAACTATATTCCAGCTGAGCAGGGAACGCATGGTGTAGTTATTTCAAAAGATGGAAAAAATGTTTTTGTTACAAACACCGATTCAAATAGTATATCAGTGATCGATACATCATCTAATAAGGTGATTGGTACAATATCAGTTGGTAAGGGTCCTAATGGAATAACTATTGTAGAGTAAATCACATATGAAAAGGAGGCAGACAAGTGAAATTTTTTAAAGGTTTAGTTGTTTTTTTATTAGTTGTAATTATTGCTGGAGGAACAGTATTTTTGGCATACAGTTTATATTTTGGTAAGATGATGTCAGGAAACAGTATGAACATGGCTTCGGATAATACTAAAAATACAACTACAAATAATAGTGATAAAGATAAAGATAGTATGAATATGTCAAATGATATGAATATATCAGATAGTTCATCAGATAACATGAATCAGACTACATCTGTACCAAACCCACAAGATGCCAAAAATAGGGAAAAATTAAACAAAGCAATTAATTTAATTAATAAAGCTATGGATCAGATTACTATAGATCCTTATTCCAATGCCACAGTAGCATACAATTCTAATATGCAAATGAATAGCAATATGACTTCGCAAGGAACGGGTACTATAAATATTTATCCGAGTGAAAACAGCTCTGTAAATATCACTCCTAAGGATTCAACTAAGATTACAACTGATACACAATCTACAATGACTGGTATGAATATGGGAGGGAGTAAACAGAACACCCAGAATATGCAGGACACAAAGTACGTTTATGATCAAGTAAAACTGCAACAACTCCATAACGGTATTTATACGATGGCACAAGGAATGTTAGCAATTGATCAATTAAATAACAGTTTATTGGATCAATCAATGACATTAGAACAACAGCCATTATCTTATCAAACCTATGTTTTACGATACAATAATAGTTTAAAGAATGAAACAGATTTAGAAAATATAATGAACTTACTTGATAGTGCATCAGTCTTGATTAATGTTAATCCTTATGCCTCGGATAGTGGATACGAAATTGATAAAGACAGTATGAAAAAGTTAAATGAAGGTGTATATAAATTAGCGCAGGGAATGGCTATCCTAGAAAGTTTGAAGACAGATTTCATTAGTCAGATGTCTTCTGCCTCAATGAGTGCTCAAAATCTTGCTTATGGTACTGGAATGGCGAATATGAGCGGAGTGAGTGGAAGTGGCTCTGGTTTATTTGGAAATATAAGCATAAATATGATATTAAATTTCGTTTTGGTTATCCTTGTTATAGGTTTTATAATAGGAATTATTGGGACTATTTTAAAACTTTTTAGAAATAAACCTCAAGGTGGATATCCAGATAGAGAGGAGAATCATAATGAATAAAGATCCGGTAATAAGAAGCTTTATCATCATATTATTAGGAATCATTCTATTTCAAATGGCTTTTAATTTAATTACTGGAGGAACCGGTATGCAAGATATGAATTCATCTAATATGATTGTGAATACAACTTCCTCTCTCGATAATTTAGTAACTGGACTAATGGTTTTACTCATTAAGATATTGATTATCATTCTTCTTGTAGCAATTATAATAGCTGTTTTTATGTGGTTGAAGAAAAATTATTTTAACAATGTGGATCTGTCAAAGTATATGAAGCAAAATCCACAAATGAAACAGATCCTAAGTATTACAGGTGCGATAGTTGGTTTGTTTCTTCTGATTTACGTATCAAACTATGTGATCAATCCAACCCCTGGATATTCCGCTAACGTAGTTACATCGAATATCTCATCAGTAAGCAATGTAGGTGGTTTTAGTGGAAGTTTGGGAATTACTGGTGTTATTACATTTTTAGTTAAGATATTAATTTATGTTTTTATTATTAGTCTCATCATTAGTTTGCTGGCATTTTTAAAGAAACAATTAAATGAAAGTGGCTTTCATATATCTAAAATAATAAATAGTGCTACAGAACATGATGTTCGTAATCAAGCTATTAAGAATGAAGAAAAGGTAACAGGGAATGAGAAAAATAAACCTGAGCCTAATATTAATGAATAAGGGCGGAAGTTTTAAAATGAATGTTAAATTTGATTTTGTTATACACTGGATTTGGACAATTATTTTTACCTTACTTGCTTTAAGCGGACTTACAATGGTGGGGTCAAGGTTTAGTTGGATTATGAATAATGATATTGCTTCTGCTGATATTATACATCGCGTATTAGCAGCAATATTTGTAGTTTTAACATTAATAACTATAATTCACGAGATGATACGCGGTTGTAAGAATAATGATAAAAAACAAGCTTGGATGATAATCGGGAAAAGTGGTTATCAGGTATTTACTTTTATTACTACATTAATATTTATAATTACAGGTATTATTATATGGGTATGTATGGATACTAATATGGCTGCTGTAGCATTCGCGCTTTATGTACATGAAAAATTAACTTATATTGTAGTTGGTAGCTTAATATGGCATATCTATGTGAAATGTCATGCACTTATATGGCCTAAAAAAACAGCAGCTCCCACGCAAATTAAAAAATAGGTTTGTTTAAAGGCAGGAATAATCATTATGATGCAGAAGAAATGGTTCAAATTATTTATCTGGTTTATATCAACGGCGTTGTTTTTTGCTGCCGCTGGTATCATAATTGCTACTTATGGCCCGAATCCATCAGAACAGCAGTCTATGTCATACATGTCTGGCATGATGAAGGCTATGGAGAATTCTCTAATGGGTCTCTCAATGACGATTGAAGGAGATACTGAATTAAAGCAAATTTTAATTAAAGCATCCTCTATCACAAGTATATTAATAGTTGCAAGTATTATTGCAGGCTTTTATGTTCGAGGATATAGGAGGAAAAAGAATGGCTAAAAAGAAGATGCCATTTATTAAATTATCTATTGTATTTATTATAATTATTATGACTTCATTATTTTATTCATGGGGTTATAGTAAGAATAACCAGGAATCAACAATGATGAGTAAAAGTATGGGAGATATGATGGGAGAAAACCATTTGAAAAATATTACAATCAGAGATCTGCTTGTACAAGAAAAGAAAAGTAATATTGATCAATCTAAGAATAGTACAGCAAGTCATCATGATTCTGGAAAAGGTTTATTAAAGTTAATTCATAATATTACAACAATTACTATTGTAGCTTTAATACCATTTATCATAGCAGGAACTATTTTTTTAGTGATTATTTGGTTTGATAAATCTTAATTCAAAATTTCTATGGATATATAATATGTTATTAATAAGGAGTTAATAAAGATGAGCTTTTTAGGTAATATCGGTGTGCTATATATGTTATTTTTAATAATTTTATTAATTATTGGATTTGGAATGATTGCAAAAGGGTTTTTGAATTATTTATTAAATGTACAATCTAGTAATGCTGGTAAAAGTAAAGGGGCAGTGAAAACCCAAAATATAAGTTGGCTAAAGATATCTATATATTCTCTTTTTGGTATTATTATATCCCTTGTAATATTATCATTTGTTTCTCCAAATGGTTTTGGTGCGAATATAGTTCCTATTAAAAATTCGGCATCTTTATCTGGAATGTCTTCACAAGGAACATCAACGACATATCAATTGTCTGGTATGAATTATACGAATAAAAAAGTAGGCACAAATACAGTTACCAATAATTATCAATTACAACGACAATTAACAGATATGCAAGATCAAATGAATCAATTGCAACTAATGATGCAAAATATGAGTAATAATCAATCATCCAAAGCATCAGTGAAAAGTAAGAGTAACTAATGGATATATCATTCGGATAAACTTCCATTTACTACCATATGTGGGAAGATATCTTTTATCGGTATTGTATTAAATAAGTTAAGAAGGGTAAATATATAATATAGAATCAATATCAATGTAGTTCTTTCTTTATGTGAAATTAAATGAGGGAGGTGTAATATGGATGATATGAATACCCAAAATATGATGAATTATTCTTCGTATGACGGATTTTTAACTGGATTATTAGGTTTATTAATTAAGTTTCTTTTTATTGTTATAATTATTTCTATTATTATTGGCGTTGCTATTTGGATAAAGAATAATTTTTTTAAGAATACAAATTTATCACAATTTATAAATCAAAATCCTATCATGAAAGCTATATTCGGAATTGCAGCTGCATTATTAATTTTATTTCTATTATTATTCTTCTTCAGTTATCTGATAGGAAGTAATAGTAGTATGGTAGGGTATGGTAATGTTAGTACTATATTTAATTTTACTGGAATTATTACATTTCTATTTAAAATATTAATTCTATTTTTTATTATTACTTTAGTTGTAAGTCTTATAGCTTATATGATAAATCTGTTTGGAATTAATGATTTTCATTTATTTCAAGCTATGAATAATAGTACATCAGAATCAACTTCGCAAGATCATAACAATTTTACCAATATACCAAAAGCTACTGACGAACAGGAAATATTTAAATAAATAAAATTAAAAATATAAAATTAAAGAACAAACATTGGATATTTGAATCTTTATATAAATAATTACTATTCGTTAGAAAGGGGCAAAATATGCAAAATAATGGATGGCTGAAATTGTCATTATTTTCTATAGTGGGTATTATCGTTTCTACTTTCATATTATCTTTTATCTCTTCAACTAATATATCAAGAACTTATGGTTATAGTTACAGTAATGGTCATAATGGAAGTTCTATGAATATGGGTTCTTCTAATAATATGACTGGAATGGCAGGAATGAATAATTCAGGTAATTCTAGTGGTATGGGTGGTATGATGAGTATGGGGAATATGAGTGGATCATCTGGGATGAGCAGCATGTCCGGAATGAGTGGTATGTCTGGTATGAGCGGAATGAGTAACATGAATAATACTTCTAATATGAATGGAATGGGTAGCATGAATAATAATGGTGCTATGAATGGAATGAGCAATATGAGTACTTCTGGTAGTATGAACGGATCTAGTTATGAATATATTCAAATACAACAGCAATTAAGTCAGATGCAAATGCAATTAAATCAAATTCAGCAGATGATTGGAAATCCAAGCAGTATGCCATCCGGTTCCTCAGGTTCAGGTGGTTCTGGAATGGGTATGATGTAACTTTTAAAAATATTAGTAGATTTATTAACACAGATTTTATATTGGATATTTTATAAAATAACAGTAGAATCAATAAACATGGTTTTGGTTGATTCTACTGTTATTTTTTACAAATTAACAACTAACGATAATCCATTAAAACTACATGCAATTATTCTATACTATAATAAAATATAAAAACAATGAACAGGAGGTTAATTAATTGTGAAGGATATATCGATACTTTTGGCTTTTTCTGCAGGCTTATTATCGTTTTTATCACCTTGTGTTTTACCAATGATTCCTGCATATATTAGTTATTTAACAGGTACATCAATAAAAGAGCTTAAAGAGGAAAGACCAAAACTATTAACATTATATAAGGCGATAGGATTTATCCTAGGTTTCTCAATTATATTTATTTTAATGGGAGCATCTGTGACCTCACTTGGGAGATTATTAACTACCAATAAAGATATGTTTCGAAAGGTTGGAGGAGTTCTAATTGTATTATTTGGTGTCCATACAATGGGTTTTGTAAAATTTACTTTTCTATATCGTGAAAAAAGATTTCTAAAAGTAGAAAAGATACATGGTACTTTAAGTTCCACTTTACTAGGTATGGCCTTTGCTGCTGGATGGACTCCGTGTATTGGGCCAATTTTATCTTCTATATTAATTTATGCAACAAGTACCGATTCCATAGGAAAAGGTGTAATGCTTTTAGGAATGTATTCACTTGGACTTGCCGTTCCTTTTCTTTTGACGGCTATGGCATTAGGGACAATAAGTAATTACCTTAAGCAAATATCAAAATACTATCATTTAATATCAATCATAAGCGGAATTCTATTAATTACAATGGGAATACTTGTTTTTACAAATAAAATAGCAATATTGAGCCAATATGCTAGTTTTATAAGTTTTTGATTATGTAACAGTTAGCGTATTTAAGTAGTTTATCAGTTTCTTTGATATGTCAAAACTTATCTTTAAGGCCATTAATATGGATAACTGACTTGAATATTAGTATTGTAGAGAAATAAAGTTATCCTGGTTACTGGATGTAAACCATATGAGCAAATAATTCTTAAATATATTCTAAGTAAAATGCAAGGTAAAAGTATCCATCTATTATATATTAGATATAAAATAAAATTTACATCTACATATTTTCTTCATATCTTTTAATTATTATATATTTAAAATTCAAATTATTATTGGAGGTATAATTTATATGAATTTTAATAAAGAAAATAAAGAACAACGTAGAATGCATATACACAATCCTATAAATCATCTTATTCACATGATATTGTGTTGTGGCTTACCTATTTTAATCGTATTTTCATTACCATTGATAAGTAGATATAGCCCAGCTTTATCCGGTTTGTTAGGAATAATAGCACCGTTTATCTGTCCAATTATGATGGGTGGGATGATGATTATGATGTTTAGGAAAAAGGATATGAAATGTTGCAAAAACACGAAAGATGATAATTCTGAGTTGTAAAATGAAGTATAAATTCGTAATTACACTTATCTTTAAATATTAAGTAAAACAGAAAATATGTAAATAATGTATTGCAATAATAATGGAATGATGTAGTCATATGATAAAGGGGCTGTAAATGAGAAAATTATTAAATTGGTGGAAAAAATATTCATATATAGTAATGATAATTATTATGTTAATAGGCTTAATTTATCCTAAAATAATGTTAATATTTATTATATGCATGTTAGGCCCTTCCTTAACAGGAGTGTTTACTAGAAGATATTGGTGTGGAAATATATGTCCAATTGGAAACTTTTTTGATCATGTAACCATAAAAATAAGTAATTATAAAAAAGCTCCTAAATTTTTAAAATCAAAGATAATTCGAATACTTTTTACAATACTGATGATGTCTATGTTTGTGTTTGAAATGATTAATGCTTTTGGTAATCCTATCATGACAGGAATGATTTTTTACGAGATGATTTTAGAGGCTATTATTATAGGGACGTTTCTAACAGTCATCTATCATCATAGAACATGGTGTCATTTTTGTCCAATGGGAAGTACCGGAGCAGTAGTAACTTATTTAAGTAGTAATAAAAATTTTGTATTACATGTAACGAATAAATGTAATTCTTGTAAGCAATGTGAAAGAAAATGTCCAATGGGACTTAGTCCATATGAGTATAGAGGAAAAAGACTTAGTTCTTATGACTGCATCCAATGTGGAAGCTGCAAAGCAAAATGTCATACAAATGCAATTTGTTATAATAACAATAGTACTGCAAAAGCTAAGGAAGTTTTTGCAATTAAAGAGAAGAGTGAGTAAAAGACTCACAAAATATTATAATCATTATATAACTTATTAGAATATGTCTATAATAATTGTTATAGTAGAATTAGTTAAGTATTCAAATTAATTTGCTGATAATATTTATTAACAAAGAGAATTACATTAGAAGAATGAGGTATTGGATGATATAAAATTTTTTGATTAGGATGTGATTTGTGTCAGAAGTTAGTAAGAAACAGAAAAAAGAATTGAATATAATAAGAAGGATGATAGAGTTATATTGTCATGGACATAAGCATTCTGAAAAAGGTTTATGCAAAGATTGTCTTGTTTTATTAGAATATGCAAATCAACGTATTCTTTCTTGTCCTATATCTATTAGCAAAACATATTGCAGTAGCTGTAAGATACATTGTTATAAAACTGAAATGCGTGATAGGATTCGAACTGTAATGAAATACTCTGGTCCAAGAATGATGGTACACAACCCAATATTAACATTAGAACACGCGATAGTTACAATAAAAACGAAGTGTAGTAAAAAGTAGAAATAAGAACATATACTTTTTACTACACTTCATTCGTTTCTTTACTGTTTAGTAATCTAAACTAGTCATGCAGTTATATGGATTTAAATTAATTAATAAAAGGTATTCATTTTTTAAAAGTCTATGTTACTGGATAAAAAGAATAAGATTGTTATTATTAAATTTATCAAATATTTCTTCTAAATGGTTTAAAAAGTTTTATAATCATCAGTTTTCTTTATAAAATCTACATAACAAAACGATATTATAAGGTTACAAAATAAATTAGCAAGGAGGTTTCATATGAAGAAAAAAGGTGGAATTTTAAGTGGATTCATAGTTTTCCTATTAGTAATTGTTATTTTTGGAGGAGTTGGTTTCCTGGGATATAACATCATATTTAAAGGAAAAATGAATATGAATATGATCACTAATACTACCACAGATAGTACTGACAGTACAAATAATACAGATTCAACAAATTCTAACACAATGAATATGCCAAATCAAAATGGAAATATGGAGGTTACAGAAGATAATAACAAAACTTATATAGAAGATCAAATTAGCCAGTTATCTAAGAACAAACAGTTGCTTAACAAAGCTATTGATACAATTGAAGCATCAATTAAGCAAATGCCCATAGATTCGTATCAAAAAGATTCAAATCAGCAAAGTAAGACAAAAGATATAAATGATAAAAAAGCTTTAGATTCTTCTACATCAAATTCAACAACAGTTAATATTTATGCAGGGGATGCAATACAACAAAATCAATCAAATTCTGGACAAACTTATGATTCAGATAAGATGCAAAGCCTTCATAACGGAATTTACAAAGCTTCACTAGGTACACAACTTTTAAATCAAGTTGCAGAAAATATTGATAAACAGATTGATCAAGCAAGTATAAATAATGCTAGTAAAACTGAATATTATATAACTCAATATAATGCGACTTTACAAAGCAAAAATCTATTATCAGAAGCTCAAAACTATATAAATAGTGCAATTGAGTTATTAAATATTAATCCATTTGTAGATGCCAATGGATTAGCTAATGATTATCAAGATATGAATGATGTACATGATAGTCTAAGTAATTATGCAGAGGCGGTAGTAGAGCTTGGCCAATTAAATACTGACTTAATTAATCAAACCGTTCAACTAGCTAATTTAGCACAAGATGCTAATAGCCAATCGCAAATGACGTCTGTGAACATGAGTAGTGGGTTATTAAGTAATATTAATATTAGTACAATCTTTATTATAATTTTAATCATTTGTGCTGTAATCTTTGTAATAAGTTTATTCGCAAGTGTTTTAAAAATGTTTAAATCAAGTAAACCTGCCATGGATGAAAGTGGTAATTATTATGACTGAAAGGAGTGAATAAGATGTGGGAAAATATAAAAAAATATCCCCTTTTAAAAACAATAGTTGTTTCTATCTTAGGGGTTCTGGCATTTGGTTTAGCATTTAACATTATGTTTGGATCAGGAAGCAGTAGGGAAGAAGGAACTATGATGGAAAGTGGTTATTCTCTATCAGATACATTAGAAATCATCATAGGATTATTAATACAATTTGTAATTGTAGCTATTCTAATTGGGATTATATACTGGATAGTACAGACAATACGAAAAAATATCGGTAATCAACAAGATAATAAAAATAGCATTTTACTGAAAGATCCGATTATAAAAAATACATTATTGATAAGTGGTTCTATTGTTGTATTAATTATTCTATTTTGGATTGGAAAAAGTGTTTTTTATAATAGTTACAACACTTTTATGATGAGTAATTATTATCCAGCATTTAGTATTGTTTCCATTGTAATTTTCTTTATCAAGTTTTTTGTTTTACTACTATTTATTGGTTTAGGAATTAGTATGATAATGTATATCAAGAATTTTTCTTATAGTGAAACGAGAAAAAAAGACGAAGGCTATAATATGAATGAAAAAACAACTCTTGAGTGTACTGATTGTCACTCTTCATTGAAACTAGAATGGAAATATTGTCCTAATTGCGGAAGTGATACAACAAGTAATGAAAACAATCCATCAGGTTATGGAGTCTAGTAATGAAAAATTTACGATTTGATTTTGTAATACATTGGATTTACGCGATTATATGGGCGTTATTAGCGATTAGTGGCTTTTCTTTAATTAGTGCAAAATTTGGATGGATGATTGGCTTTGATTTTAAAATGGCTGATATGATACATCGAATTAATGCAGCGTTATTCGTCTTAATCACTTTTATATCAATAATTTATGAAGTGATAAGAAAAATTAAAAATGATGATAAAACAAAGCCTTGGTTTATCATCGGTCGTAGTGGTTACCAATTATTTAATTTTATAGTTAGTTTACTTCTAATTGTAAGTGGCGCTTTAATATGGATTTGTATGGAATTTAATTTTAAAGCTCTTGCATTAGCATTAACGGTTCATGAGTATATATCTTATGTAGCATTAGGCAGCGTTATATGGCATATTTACAAAAAAACTCACATATTAGCCTGGCCCAAAAAAAAAGCAGTAAATATAAATAATAAATAAAGGGGTGAGAAATATGGTGCAAAAGCCTTGGTTTAAAATTTTCATATGGTTCCTTGCAACTTTTTTCTTCTTCCTTGCCTCGGGTGTAATTATTTCTTTACTGAAACCTGGACCATCTGAAAGTGAAGTGATGCAATATATGAGTGGAATGATGGGTGCAATGGAAAGTTCAATCATGGGTGTAATGATGGGTATGGAAAGTAATCAATTGCTTCAGAATTTTTTCTTACTAACACTGATTCTGTTTCCAATAATAGTAATATTTAGTTTGATTATTGGATTTGTCTTACGGAGAAAGAATAGTGAGGTGAAAAATGATCAATAAAAAGAACCTTAATTATTGGAGATTATTTTTTATTTTTTCAGCATTTACTATTATTACATTATTAGCTTTATGGGTATCTCCAGTTGGAAAGGCTACTATGATGAATAAAAGTATGAGTAGTATGGCTATCGGTATGCATTTGGAGAACTCCACAGTATATGATTTATTACAAAAAGAGGAATCTATAAATTCTGATCAAAATATAACTAAAGAAACTAGTAACCAAGTAAATGAAGATAGTTCTGAAACTAAAACGTTAGGAATTATTACAACTGTTATTATTTTTGGATTACTTCCTCTTATATTAGGTGGATCTATTATTTTAGCAATTGTATGGATAAAGTAGGTGATAAAGTGGATATATTAGGGTCAATTGGCCAATTATATACGTTTGTATTATTAGTATTACTAATTTTGGGAAGTGGACTAGCTATATGGGCAAGTATTAGTTTTATATTCAAGAAAAAAGATAGTGTTAAGGAAGTTATCGATTTAAAATCGAAACTAAAAAAGAAGTGTGAAAACGGAGGTTTTAATATGAAGAATAACAATTTTATTAAGTTAGCAGTATTTTCATTCATGGGTATTCTTGTGAGTGTAGCAATACTAAGTATTTTACCAAGCATGAGTAGTAACAAAATGAATAGTACCATGTACACAAATGGAACGATGGCCACTCAAAACAGTATGAACATGCAAGGCATGACAGGTACATCTATGCAAAATTCTATGGGCACACAAGCGTCAATGAATTCACAATCATCTGATTTGAGCACAATTCAACAACAACTTTATAATATGCAACAGCAGATCTATAATTTACAAAATCAATTAAATAACTCAAGTATGAACAATAATAGCAGTATGAATAGTAATAGCAATAGCAGTATGAATAGTAATAGTAATAGTAATAGTAATAGTAGTAGCAGTAGTATGAGCATGCCTATGATGTAAAAAGTAATTAATTTTGGCTTTCGTTGAATGGGGTGATTGTAAAATTAAATATGTAATAAGTATTTCTACATAATTGTGTTGTAGGAAGTAAGATTACAATATTACAAAAACAGTATCTATATGATTCAAAACTTTTAAAAGGAGGTATACACATGTATATGAATGGTTATGTCGGAAATGGTCTTGGAACTATATCAATGTTACTAGTATTCTTAATTAAATTCTTTGTTGTTGCATTTATCATTTCTTTGTTAGTTGCGTTGTTTATAGTGGCAAAGAATTATATCTTTACTGCAGAGGATTTGTCTACAATAAAAAATTCTTTTAAGTTAAATAGCAAAGAGAAAAAAACATGTTTTTCTTGTGGTAAAAATTTGAAGGATGAATGGAATGTTTGCCCATATTGTGGAGTAGAATCTAATATTGACGTTATTGAAAAGGAGGAAGCATATGAAAAATCCATGGTTTAAATTAGCAACAGTATCATTTGGAGGCTTATTAGTAAGTTTTGCATTACTTTGGGGTATACAACAATTTAGCAATTATCAATACTATAATAGTTATGGTAACAGTGCAATGATAAGCACAAATATGAGTGGAAATGTTAATATGAGTACTGGAATGAATATGAATGGAAATATGAGTGGTAATATGAATTCTAGTTCCAATATGCAAAGTTCTAGTAGCATGGGAATGATGGATGATGATAATATGAGCTCAGGTCAGAGTGGAAACAGTCAGAGTGGAATGAGTATGATGGGTATGGGAATGTAATCTTCACAATACTTATTTTAATAAAGTAATCAGGTTGCTATTTAAGAATATAGGCAACTAGCGAAGTATACAACGAACATTTGCTAGTTGTCTATTATATTTATATAACGATTTATTTTTTACATATAATCTTTTTATTGTGATATCAATATAGTTTTACCATAATATGTGTATGAGAGCGACATGAAAATAGATAGTGAAAATAAGATTGTTGAATATATTATGGATATAGTAAATCCAATAATGGATGGTTTATATAGTGGGATTTGGTAATTTAACATATTAATTTAATGGAGATATGGAAAAAAATCATTATTCAAAATGATAAGTACTAATAGCTGTATAAAAATAAGTTCAATGGTAAAGTGCTTATTTTTACAAATGTGATATACTATTTAATGTGTTAAATGATACAGATAAAATGCTAGAGTTTATAGAAAAGTTAAATGGTAAGTCATAATTTATGGAAGGTTTAATCAAATATGAATAATATTTTAATAATAGAAGATGAGGAAAGAGTATCAGAAGTAGTTAAAGCTTATCTAGAAATAGAAGGGTATAAGGTTTATTGTGTTACAAATGGTATTAAAGGTATTGAACTATTTAATAAAGTAGATTTCAGGCTGGTTATTCTAGACTTATTATTACCGGATATTAGTGGTGAGGAAGTTTGCAAAATATTAAGGAGAAAATCAGATGTTCATATATTTATGCTTACAGCAAAAGTTTCACTTACCGATAAGATAGAAGGTTTAAATGCAGGTGCAGATGAGTATATAACAAAACCATGTAGTCCAAGAGAGCTTACGGCTAGAGTGGATGCATTATTTCGCAGATTAGAATCTAGTAGAAGTAACTTGATTTTGTCAAATGATGGACTTTTATCGATAGATCCAGATAAAAGAGTTGTTACACTAAAAGGTCAAGAAGTTGCTATGACACCAAACGAATTTGATATATTATATACAATAGCAAAAAATAAAGGACGAGTATTAAACCGCGAACAGTTAATCGAACAAGTTTTTGATTTCGGTTTTGAAGGATCTGATAGAACGATAGATGTTCATATTAAGAATATTCGAAAAAAAATTGAAGAAAATACGAGATATCCTAAATATATAATTACAGTAACAAAACTTGGATATAAGTTCGGTGGTGAAAATTATGCATAGTATACGAAGAAGATTGATGTATCTTTTTGTTTTGTGTTGTTTTATAACAGTTATATCATCGACTTTTTTTGTAAACTTAGCAATAACAGAAACATTTAAAAATTATGTATCAAATAATCAACAAAAGAGAAATGAACGATTAGTAAAATATTTTGAAGAAGTATATAGTACTGATCTTAAATGGACAACAAATACAGGAAAAGAACTTCAACATGAAGGTTATATGAGTAATTATTGCTTAACTTTACTTGATAAAGATAAAAAAGAAGTTTGGGCTATGGATCCTAAAGAATTAAAAACGATGACTTCACAACGTTCAGGAGGTGAATATAGAACTACTACTTTTAAAATATACTACAAAGATAATGTTGTTGGGTATCTTATGATAGGGCAATATCAACCTATTTTGATATCAGATGAGGATCAAAATTTTATTAATACCATTAATTTTTATATTGGTATAAGTGTATTTGTAACTATCATAGTATCAATATTAATCAGCTTTTACTTTTCAAAGCAATTTTCAAATCCAATTAAGTCAGTATCGGAAACTTCTGCGCAGTTATCAGAAGGGAACTATAAAGCAAAAGTTGAGACAATAAGTAAAGTAATAGAAATCAATCGTCTTATCAAAAGTATAAATATATTAGGAGAGAAGTTAGAATATCAGGATGAATTACGCAAAAGATTAGTCTCAGATATATCCCATGAAATACGTACCCCTCTCAATATATTTCAAAATAATTTAGAAGCAATGATTGATGGAATATTTCCACCAACAATAGAAAGACTAAATAGTTTGAATGAAGAAGTAATACGTTTTGGAAAATTACTTAATAATCTAGATGTTTTAAAGCAATTTGAAGAAGAACAGACAAAGACCAATTTTGAAAATATTAATTTATATACTCTTATTGAAAATACATGTAAAGATTTTATGATTCATGCACAAAAGAAAAATATTGAGATACAATTTAAGGCTAAAAAAAATATATATGATATCTTAGGGAACAAAGATGATTTAAAAAGAGTATTTATTAATCTATTATCTAATGCTATAAAATTTAATAGAGATTCTGGAAAAATATTAGTTTCTATGAAACAAGACAATCATTATATTGATATATTCATTAAAGATACTGGTGTAGGAATAAAAAAAGAAGATCTCCCATTTGTTTTTGAAAGATTATATCGGGGAGATAAAAGTCGTAATGAAATAGAAGGAACTGGACTTGGACTTACTATAGTAAAAAAAATAATGATATTGCATTCAGCAACTATTGAAGTTGAAAGTATTGAAGATGTCGGAACTACTTTTATTTTAAGATTTAAAAAAAATAAATAATTTATATATAAAAAGCAACTCTTAGCTTGTCAAACAGAGTTGCTTTTTATTAATTATTCATTATAAATTAGTATAAATTTAAAGTTAATTGAATTAATTATATTGAACTATTTATCTATAAATTGATAAATTATTATATTATTCTACATATTTTCTACATATAAAATTCATATTATATAAATGTAGTAATACAAAAGTAAATATTATATGGAGGGTTTTACATGAACAAAATTAAAATATTAAGTATAATAGCTGGTATTGTTGTAATAGGTATAATCGCATATCTAATCTATATGTACGGAATTATGCCTCAGTCTCAAATGTAGAATTAAGTAAAATATAGAAGTAAATCAAACATTAAAAAGATTAGTTTGAAGTGTTTGATTTAGTACTTAAAACTAGAATATCCAGATGTAGATATATAGTCTACATTCTGGATATTTTAATTAGGTTTTTCTCTTTTTCTTATTTATATACTCACTTAAGCTAATAACATTTTTATCTTTTTTTTATTCGGAGTATTTGCTATAGATTCTGTTTGTTTTTCCGGTATATCTAAATATTGCTTTAAAAATTTTAATTCTTCATGTAACTTATAAACTATCTCATTAAGTAAATCAGGATCTAGATTTATAATAGCATTAATAATAATCTTTTGTAAGGGTGTTATTTTATTTCTTTTCAAATTCTCATAAATAGTTATCGAAGGATCAAAAATTGGTCCAATTCCTTGTTTAAGCCATTGCTCGTTTACATGATAATTTTTACAAATAATATCTACAATAGATTCAGGTATTGATATTATCCCTATTTCTATTTGTATTAGATTATTAAGACTAATATTTATGCTTTTAGCAAATTGTTCATGAGATAAATATAAAGTATTCCGCAACTCTTTTATTCTAGTATTCATATATGTTCACCTCATGATGACTTTAACATTAAATTAATACACTAGTAAATATGATGTGTATTAATAATTTCTAAAATATAGGTTGAAAATAAAATGTAGTATTATTTGTATCTTTTACTGAGCCTCTTTATTGTTGCTTGAATGATCAGACAAGTGATTATTTAGATCTCTATTAGTAATTAATGAATCTAATGAGTTATTGCTATTGACTGAAATATAATTATAAGCAATTCCTATAATATAATCTTTTACCGCTGTTCTTCTTACTTCATCAAGTTTAGTATATTCGCTAATTATCATTTTATCTAATTCATCTAAATTGTATTGCTGTGCAAGTTTATCAAGATTATCAGATGATTTCTCAAGGAACATCACACCTATTCCGTTTCTCAACCAAGTATCATTAATATTAAATTCTTTGCAGATTAATAGTATCATTTGGTCTGTTAAATTTCGTTGTCCACTTTCAAGTTTTGATATACCTGCTCCAGTGACACCTAATCTAGCTCCAAACTGGTCTTGGCTCATCTTTAATTCTTTTCTTATTGCTTTTAATCTTGTATTCATTTTTTTCACCCTTTCCGTATTGATGATATCAAAAAAAATAAACTTAGTCAATAAATATAGGCATAATTTCCTTGACTTACTTAGCATAGTCAAGTATAATATTGGCATAGTTAAAATATAACTTGGCGGCGTTAAGAAAAATGGAGGATTACATATGAAAGAAAAAATAATGGTAGTTAATACAGAGTTATTTGAAATAATTAAAGCCTTACAAGTTCTAGAAGAACAAGATAAAAAGCATATTTTACAAGTTATTATGAAAGATACCAAAAGAGCAAAATGAAATACTTTATCTGTTTACGATAGTGCATTAATTTAATGCCTTATCGTAAGATTGATAAAACAATCTTTAATTGAACCTTGAAAATTAAATAAAAGTGTTCTTGACGTTTCAGCTGTGAAGTTATTCTGTAAGCAGCGTGAATTTTCTTTTAATAAATGGTAAAAGATATACGCTTCACATGGATTAACTTCTATGTGCCCGAAAGGCTAAGCGGTGATAGGCCACGCGATGACCACCAAAGGTGTAAGCGGTTAATGGTTTCTATCTAGGTAGGAGTGGTTGCCTACTCGCGATGACCACCAGATGAGATAATGATACTTCTGTATGATAAATACAGCTATCCATAGGAATGGGTAGATCCAAGAAGTTAATTCTTGTGATATGGAGAAAAGACAAAATGTCATAACCGGACTCCTTGAACACTTTGCATGTCTTTATTAAAATATAAAGGCAATGATTTATATAGAGTCCTAGCCACTTCTAGATATTGTAGTGGCTAGGAAATAATTTATTAGCTTTTAATAGAACATAATGAAACTAAATGATCTTATCCTCCCCTCAATCCTTTAGTTCATTATGTTTTATTAAAAGTTAATAAACATATAAATTAACTAAAAAAAGCTGTTATTAATATGTATAACAGCTTTTTTGTTATCTTAGTACATATTGGACAAACAAGCACCATATTTTATAAAGAGGAAATAAGGAGGATTTTTAATGATAAAGAATGATACATATCAAGTAGAAAAAACTGAAATAAATGCTCATTCAATTCGATTTACAGTTATTAATCGGAGACCAAGATCAACGGATAGAGCAAAAGAAAAAATTGAGAGTGAACTATTTAAAGTCTTTAAAAAATATTGTAATTAATTGCAAAAAGAGAAAATGACTGCTATAATTTATGGTGCAGTACTCTTTTTATGCATACATATGGAGGTGTAAATAATGTATGCACTTTATGCTAGACAATCAATTGAGAAAAAAGATAGTATATCAGTAGAAAGTCAAATTGAATATTGCAAATATGAAACCCATGGTGATCAATATAAAGAATATATTGATAGAGGGTATAGCGGTAAAAATACGAATCGACCAGCTTTTGAAGAAATGATTATAGATATTGAGCAAGGAAAAATTTCTAAAGTTGTGGTCTATAAGCTTGACCGAATAAGCAGATCAATATTAGATTTTTCTAATTTAATGGAGATGTTTCAAAAATATCAAGTTGAGTTTATATCCACAACAGAAAAATTTGATACTTCGACACCAATAGGCAGAGCTATGCTTAATATATGTATAGTGTTTGCACAATTAGAAAGAGAAACCATACAAAAGAGAGTTATAGATGCATATTATTCAAGAAGTAAAAGAGGCTTTTATATGGGGGGACGAGTTCCGTATGGATTTAATGTTGAAAATACAGTAATTGATGGAATTAAAACTTCTCAGTATGCTCAAATACCAGAAGAATGTGAACAGATTAAACTTTTATATGCCATGTATTCAGATAAAAAGAATTCACTAGGAGATATTCTTCGATATTTAAATAAGAATAGTATAAAAAATTTGCGTGGTGCAGCATGGTGTACAGCTCGGATAAGTGAAATGTTACGCAACCCTGTTTACGTAAGAGCTGATGCTGATGTATATACTTTTTTTAAAAGTCAAGGAACTAATATTTATAATAACATCTCAGATTTTACTGGATATAATGGCTGTTATTTGTACAAGGGAACAATCTCCTCGACTAGAAAGCAGTGTGATTTAACTAATAAAGAACTAGTGTTAGCACCTCATGAAGGTGTTGTTTCTTCAAATGTATGGCTAAAATGTAGAATGAGATTTTTACAAAACAGACAAGCTACAATCGATAGTAAGGCTAAGAACTCATGGCTTGTTGGTAAAGTGAAATGTGGAAAATGTGGCTATGCATTAACTATTAAGAAGTCGAATACTAAGTGGGAAAGATACTTTGTTTGTAGTGGTAAAGCAACTTTGAAAAATTGCAATGGAACTGGTAAAACAGTATATGCAAAGTTATTGGAAGAATATATGCTTGAAGCTATAAAACAAAAATTAACTGAGTTTAATGTATTAACTGAACAAGATAGGGGAGAGTTAAATCCCAAAATTAATGAAGACAAAATTAAACTTACTAATGTTGAAAATGAAATCAATTCCTTACTTGAAAAAGTAATAGGCGCTAATGATACATTAATGGGTTATATAAATGAAAGAATTGAGAAACTTGATGAAGAAAGAAAAAGATTACAGGAAGAAATTTTAAGTTTTTCATTTAATTCAGAAGACAACTCAGTTCAGGCTATTTCAAATCACATCGAAAAATGGGAAGAACTAACCTTTGAAGATAAGAGGATTGTTGTAGATTCATTAATTAAGATAATATACATAGAAGATGACAATATAGATATTACATGGAATTTTTAGTATTAGTAAAATATGCTTCCAAGTGTACGATTTGGTGAAGCTCTACGCGTTGCGCAAGATAAATTGGATTCAAGAAACTTCTATGCATTTAACCCTGAATTCGATTCAGCAAAGAATTGTAAATAGTAATCTGAGTTTATTATATAGCGTCGAATATTCTTAATTATATTTCTATAATAAAAAGCGCCTAACGTGTGTTGGGCGCTTTTTATAATGTGCTACAGGGAAAAGTACTAGTTACACTGTTTGTGTGATTCAATAGTAGCAGCATATTTATTCTTATAATAGGTTGATAAAATTGTCGTTAATTGATATTATATAGAAATAAAGAGAATATTTTGGAAATATTCATGGCCTTAACTATGCATTAATAAGTTTTACTATAGACTGACTAGGGATAAAGCAGTAGTAGCATGTTAATATGAAGAAGGGGGTAGAATGATGAAACTTACTAGTGTAACAGACTTGTCGCAAGTTAGATTTGATTCAAGTGAAGCAATAAGGAATACCAATACTAGTGTTAGTGAAGAATACAGAGCAGCGGATAAAATAACTTACATACCTTGGGAGGACATGAAGCATCAGGTATCTATTGGTAAGGATGGAAAAGAATTCAGCGTGCCAATTGGATATTATAAGATGAATAATGAGAATCTTACGAGAGACTATATGGATGTATTTTCATCCAAAGCGCAAGGTAAGGATGTTAGTAATTATGAATATTATGTTAAAAATTTTATTACTGATATCACAAAAGATTTTAGTGATAGTAGTAGTGTGAAAAATGATGAAGTATCTATTGAAAAAGGAGTTGGTGATCTTGTATCTGAAATGCAAGAGAATAAATCACTTGGAATTTCGAATGAGATAGGAAATCTAAAAACAAAATTTTCGGTGAATGGAGTTGATTTTACCATTAAGGAATTAATGGACTCTAAAAAGACAATGGATTATGCAACATCAATGATTCCTACTACCGGAAGTGGACTAGATTATATGAATTTTGGAGATATGGGAATAGCAAAAGGTAAAGTAAGAACTTTTGCTGAACAGAATTTAAATAAAGAACAACAAGATCTACTCAATTCAACAATATCTGCAAGAGTAGAAAAAATTATTAATTCAGTACCAGAAAAAGTGAATCCAAACTACTTAAAAGATAAGATTATTGATGAGAACAATAAGTTCTATTCTATTAAGAATACACAAGCGGCAACTAATACAGAGTATGCCAGAAAAATAATGGATACTTTTGAAAATGTCGATTATACTGATATTGATAGTTTTAAAAAAGCATCGCAAGAATATAGAAGACTTATTAAGCCAGTATGCGAATCCTTTGGAGTTATAAATATTGGTAGAAATCAAGCTTTGACGGATGTAATTAATTATGAGATTAACAGATTTGAAAAATTTTATGATGAATCATATCAAAGAGTTTATTTAACACCGGATGAATTTAAAGAGAAAATTAGAACAGCAAAGAATGTGATAGATATTTATAGTTAAATAGAATAAGGGGTGTTTCAATATCAATGTACAAGATTAACTTAAGACATTGGTATTAAAACAGCCCCTTGTTTATTTATGAGTAATTTGATTAATCTGAACTGTGGTATCACCAGAGAAGGATACTCCAGCGCCTTCTTTTGAATATCTCAAGGTAATATAATTGACAGCATCATTCGATTTTTTGACTGGTGATATGGAACCATTCTTAGGATAGTCTAAATGTTTGGCAAGTAGATCCCAGTAATTCTTTAATTTCTTTTTGACATCTGGCTTAATATCTTTAATCTTATCTCCACTTAGCCAAGTGGTACAGGTAGTCTTTCTAATATCCACCCAGTCATTACCAGTTCCATACAATTTGTTAATATGATCCTTTATTTTATTACCATCCACGTTTTTATAGGTAAGACTTACATAGGTAAGATAGCTTGATTTGTAGGGAAACCAGTCTTCACTAGGCTTATCACAGATTTCTAATGAAACAGTAGCATTATAACCGAATTCTTTGATTTTATTTTTTAGTGTAACTATAGTAATTGGCTTTTCGTAATCATATGTTACACCATCTACCCCATTCTTAATATTAAGAGTTTTCTCAATTTCTTCTAATGACATTCCCCAATATAATTCTTTCATAGGTGGTTGAAATCCATATTTTCTTTGTGATGGTGCTTTATTATGGATGGTACAGCCAGTTAGTAGTAAGCAGATGGAGCAAAAAAGAATAAAAGGTGTTACGATATTGTGTCGCATGATTGAAGCCTCCCTCTTGCATATTCATCGCAGATGAAATCACTAATATCACTCTAAATGAGTAATTAACTTATATAAATAATAACTCCTAATACAAATAATGTAAACATCTATATCTAGCGATACATTATATTTTAAAGTCTTGTCCACAAGTTTGTTAATAGTTATCTACATTTTGTGGATAACTATGTTGAAATCTATAGATATAGGGAGTCAATCAGACTTTTAATTTAGATAATCATACAAGGATTTGTAAATGTGTGATTAAAGAATATAAAAATGAAACACACTCTTTGGGAGAAAGAGTGTGTTTGGAAGGGGGAGTATCAACATTAATAGTGAATACTATTATTGATATTTTTATTATACAATTTTTTGTTTTTTTCGTCAAGTGATAACTTTTAAATATTTTATAAACTTCTAAATATTTTATAAACAATAGATATAAGTTATTGCTTGAGTCTGATGCTACTTTGTTTTTAACAAACTAAGTAATACCCCAGCAATAATTAAAATTGCACCAATCACGATATTTGTTGTAATGGTTTCTCCTAAAAATACGATTCCAAGCAGGATGGAGACAAGAGGTTGTACTGGATAAAATGCAGAACAAGTTCCAGCTTCCAATATGGAAAGACTCTTGTTCCAAAGGACATATGCAACGCCTGTACATATAATACTCATATATAGAAGCGCAATGACTGATTCAATATCAATATGTATACTATTAGAAGTTATCATCTCACTTATACTGATTGGTAGATTGCATAGTGCTGCGATAATCAAGCCATATAGAGTAATCTGTAAGGAGTCATATTTTTGTGTAACCTTACGCATAAAGACAGAAACCAAGGACCAAGTAAGAACAGAGAATATTGAAAAGACAATTCCAACAATCTGTCCATTGGCACCACCACCTCCAATAATCAGATAGACACCTATTAATGCAAGAACAATGCTTCCGATTTTCTTAAGCGTTAGTTTTTCCTTTAATATAATTGACGCCATTATCATTATTACTACTGGATTTAAAGAGTTTACTAAAGACGCGTAAGAAGCACTAGATAATTTAGTGCCAATTAATTGTGCACTGACTGATATAAAATAACCACCTATTCCAACTAAAGCAATGTATTTATAGTCACCTTTTTCGACTCTTTTTAGTTTTTTCTTTCCTAAGATAAAATATAATGAAATACTAGCAATTAAAAATCTTAAAAATAGAATCGTAAACGTTGGAATTTTTCCTAATACAAATTTACTAACTACATATAAGCTTCCCCATATACCAAAAACTAATAATAAGTAAAGATAAGCAATATGATTTGATTTCTTCATAATTATGTCTCGCCTTTCGTAAAATCAACATTAAGTCACTCATAAAACCCTAGCTATTTTAAATCTAATGCTATTATCTGTCAAGAAACCAATACCACGAAATTATTAATTTCTAGAAGTAAGACTCAGTATGAAATAACACGATCGATACAAGAAAAAAGCAGAAAAATAGGAAATTAACCATATGGAATTTTTAGGTAAGTAGGTGTATAATACACACAACCAAGTGTATTATACTTTACACAATAGAGTTAAGGAGATGAGTCTAAAAGGTAAAATATTAAATCATAGTATTATCAAAGCAAACCAAGAATATATTTAATTCGTTAAATATAGTTTACGATTGGAGTTACAGAAGTTTTTAAATCTTTAGAAAGAAGGTTTGGACAATAGTGGGAGAAAGTACACAGTCAAAAACGAAAGATAATATTTATAAATTACCAACAGACAAAGTATATGAAGTATTAGGAACTACCCCTGGTGGGTTAAGTAAAGAGGTAGCAGAGCAAAGGCAAAAAGAACATGGTAAAAATATTATTGAAACAATTAAGAAAAAGTCAGCTCTGCTTACATTCCTAGCAAATTTTACTCATTTAATGGCTATTTTACTATGGGTTGGTGGTCTAGTTGCATTTTGGGCTGATATGCCACAACTTGGTGTTGCAATCTGGTTAGTCAATGTCATTAACGGAGTATTTAGTTTTTGGCAGGAAAGTCGTGCGGATAAAGCAACCGAAGCTTTAAAAAATATGTTACCTTCTTATGCCAGAGTTCTTCGTAGTGGGGAAGAACAAAAAATATTATCTGAAGACTTAGTTCCTGGAGATATTATTCTACTAGAAGAAGGCGACAAGATATCCGCAGATGCCAGAATTATTGAATGTAGTGATTTTCAAGTAGACCAATCTACTCTAACAGGAGAATCGAATCCAGTTAGAAAGACGAAAGATGCGATACTAAAAGATGATTTAACGCATGCAGAGATACCAAATCTCATTTTTGCAGGTACCAGTGTTGCTGAGGGTAATGGTAAAGCCGTTGTCATGGATATAGGAATGCATACGGAATTTGGTAAGATTGCATATTTAACACAAAACATGCAAAAGGAAAATAGTCCTCTTCAAAAAGAATTGAATCGTGTAACAAAGCAAGTTTCTATCATTGCTATATCATTTGGAGTTGTTTTCTTTTTTGCGTCTACTTTCCTTGTGAAAGAATCGGTAGCAGCTTCCTTTATCTTTGCATTAGGTATGGTAGTTGCATTTATACCAGAAGGATTACTTCCAACTGTAACATTGGCGCTTGCTATGGCAGTACAACGTATGTCTAAGAGAAATGCTTTAGTGAAGAAATTATCTTCTGTTGAAACCTTAGGTAGTACCACAGTAATATGTACAGATAAGACTGGTACCCTTACACAGAATGAGATGACTGTTAGTCACCTATGGTTAGCAGAAAAGCAATTTAGCGTATCAGGTGTTGGATATGCACCATCAGGTGATATTTTGCTGAGCAATAAGAAAGTAATGGCAAGTGAGGATGAGGATTTAAGATTATTATTATCTGCTGCAGCATTATGTAGTAATGCAAGGTTATTACCTCCAGGTGAAGAATCTGCCAGGTACACAGTACTAGGAGATCCAACCGAAGCTTGTTTAGGTGTAGTTGCTGAAAAAGCTGGAATAGATGTAAAAAAACAAAGTGAATTAACTCCAAGACTTCGTGAGTTACCATTTGAATCACGTCGTAAGAGAATGACTACCATTCACCAATTAGAGAAGCCAATGGAGGGTACGAATCGTATTGCTTATGTAAAAGGAGCACCAAAGGAAGTTATGAAACTAAGCGATTCCATTCGTGTAAATGGAACCATTATTCCAATGGAAGAGGAAATGCGTAATAAGATTATGGAGGCTAATGATAATTATGCTCGTAAGGGGCTTCGTGTACTTGCAGTAGCTTATCGTTTGATTCACAAAAATGATGATGTTCCCAAAAATATGAGTGCCTATACTCCTGAGATTATTGAAAAAGAATTAGTCTTTGTTGGCTTAATTGTAATGGCAGATCCTCCAAGACCAGAAGTAGCAAGTGCAGTAGAAGAATGCCATAGAGCTGGAATTCGTATCATAATGATAACAGGTGATTATGGACTTACTGCTGAAAGTATTGCAAAACGTATTGGAATAGTAAAAGGAAAGCATCCAAGAGTTGTATCAGGATTAGAGCTAGAAGCATTAACAGATGAGCAGCTAAAAGAGTATCTAAAGGATGAGATTATCTTTGCACGTGTTGCACCAGAACAGAAATTAAGAGTTGTTACAAACCTACAAGAGATGGGTGAGATTGTAGCGGTTACTGGAGATGGTGTAAATGATTCTCCAGCTCTTAAAAAAGCAGATATCGGTGTTGCGATGGGTATTGCTGGTACCGATGTGGCCAAAGAAGCAGCAGATATGATATTAACTGATGATAATTTTGCATCCATTGTTCATGCAATTGAAGAAGGTCGCGCAGTTTATAGTAATATACAGAAATTTATGTTATACATATTGAACTCTAATATGCCAGAAGCGGTTCCATCAGCACTTTATTTATTCTCGAAAGGTGCTATTCCATTGCCACTAACGGTAATGCAGATTCTTACCATAGACCTAGGTACAGATATGTTACCAGCACTCGGATTAGGAACAGAGAAACCAGAAGAGGGTATTATGAACCAACCACCAAGGAAGCAAAATCAACCTTTATTACATAAAAAGCTAATAATTAAAGCATTTCTATGGTATGGATTATTAGGATCAATAGGATCAACAATATCTTATTTCTTTGTTAACATACAAAATGGATGGCCATCTGTACCACTTGCAGGAGATGGAAGCGATATTTATCTAAAAGCTACAGCAATGGCACTTGCAGCAATTGTATTTACTCAGATTGGTGCTGTATTTAATTGTCGTACTGAGAAGCAGTCAGTATTTAAAGTTGGTTTATTTAGCAACAAGAGGGTTAACTTTGGTATTGTATTTGAAATAATGCTGATATTCCTTTTTGTTTATTTACCACCACTTCAATCTGTTTTTCATACTGCAGCCCTTGATCTAACCGATTGGCTATTCTTATGTATATGGCCACCACTAATCTTATTACTCGAGGAACTAAGAAAACGAATTGTTCGTAATAAAGAAGCAATTAAAGTTAAAGAAGGGTGATCATTATGAAGGTAATTGTAGTAGGTTTAGGAAGGATGGGAATTGGATTATCGCTTAACTTAATGAAAAAGGGACACCAAATCACTGTGATTGATTCCAATCCAAGCGCGTTTGAAAAATTAGGGAAGAACTTTAATGGAACCAAAATAGTAGGAATCGGATTCGACAGAGAAGTATTAACTGAGGCTAGAATTGATCAGGTGGATGCGGTTGTATCTTGTACCTCAAGTGATGAAGCAAATGCTGTTATTGCACGTATTGCTAGAAATATCTACCGCGTGCCACGTGTTGTTGCAAGACTCTATGATTCCAGAAAAGCAGATATTTATCGAAGAATTGGTATACAGACCATATCAACTACTACCTGGGGGATTGAAAGAGCAACAGAGATTCTATCCTATCATCAACTAGATAGTGTTTACGAAATGGGGAATGGCAATGTGAATCTTGTACGAATTGAAGTACCATCTCTGTTGGTAGGTCGTAGTGTTAACGAGATTATTTCAATTGGAGAGATTCATGTTGTTGCAATCAGTCGTAATAATAGGACATTTATCCCTACTAGCGGTACAATCCTTGAGGCCGAGGATATTCTATATATTTCAGTGATATCTTCTGCAACGGATAAATTAAAATCCATGATGGATTTAATTGGATAGAGGGGGAGGAATCAGAATGAAAGTTATAATTATTGGTGGCGGTCAGGTAGGAGCATATCTTGCATCCTTATTATATTCGAATGGTCATGAGATAAAAGTAATTGAGCATAGAGAAAATATATTTAATAAATTAGAGACGGAATTTCCAGAGGGAACGATTCTATTAGGTAATGGTTCGGACCCTGAGATGCTAGAAGCAGCAGGTATTGATTCAGCAGATGTAGTAGCAGCAGTAACTGGTGCTGATGAGATTAATCTGGTAGTATCTACTCTAGCTAAGATGGAATTTGGTGTGTCACGTGTGGTTGCACGTGTAAACAATCCTAAGAATACCTGGTTATTCAATAGTGGAATGGGTGTTGATGTTGGGGTAAATCAAGCGGAGCTAATGGCACATTTTGCAGTAGAAGAAATGAATCTAGAAGATATGTTTACCTTATTAAAACTAAGTCGTGGAGATTATTCTATCGTTCAAATTAAGGTTCAACAAAATGCGAAAGCAACAAATAAGTTATTGAAAGACCTCTTGATTCCAAAGAAGACCGTATTGATTGCAATAACGCGAGAAGATTCTACATTGATTCCAAAAGGTGATACACAGATATTGGTAGATGATGATATCTTAGCATTAGCAGATGAAAATAGTCGTATTGAATTAAAAGAGATCTTTGGATAGGCGCTAACATGAAAAAGTCCCTTATTGTAGTTTACTCTTGAATATCACTGTATAAATATGCGTGCTGTTTTTCGTTAAAGAAGTATAAGAAAATCTAAATGAAGAAGGAATCCTTCAAACATAATCAGATGGAGTGAACTCGCTGGAAAACGCTCAGACAGCACTCCTTCTGATTATTGAAGGATTCCTTCTTCATTAAGATTTTCTAATACTCTTTAAAACAAAAATACTGCACGCATATTTATACAGTAATATTCATTATACTTTTTGAAAGGGACTTTTTCAGTGACCTCAGAATAAGCTAGGGACTTTTTTATTTTATTTAATTCTGGCTCCGATTAGTTTAATATATTGTCCTTCCTCTAGCGTTACTTCAAGATCTTTATCAATGGTATAGGTTGATAGAATAGAGTCAGTGTTATGTAAGCTGTCCTTCGTAATCTCAACGTAAGCATAGCCTTCCACATTCCCATTATTAATTAAAGTATATTTACCTGCTGGAATATGAAGCCCTACCTTGTACATACCATCTTTTGTTGTATCAAGTTCGATATTTTCACTTATTGGTCTGGCATAAGCACCTTTTAATGTAAGAAAAGTTCCGTCTTCTATTGTAGCTATGGTATTGTTACTAAAAGTTTCATCTAAGATAATATCGCCCATGCTGTCACTTGCAGTTTTACTTAGTATCATATGAGCATTAGCACCATCACTAGAGATTATTACATACTCACCGGCTGGAATATCGGTTCCAACTTTGTATAAACCATCATAGTAGTTGGTAACTTCTGTTGGATTTTGAGTTGGTGATTCTTTTTTTGTTAAATTTTTATCTGTTTCTTTTGAAGATTCATTTTGAGGTTGCGCTTTTCTTACTGTAGGACTTAAGGAAGCAGAGGTATCACTTGCTGTGATACTTTTGGAATTCTCATTGGATTTGCCTACGGTAATCCATACTAATAGAAGAATTATTGATAAAGAAGCAACTATAACAATAGTATTAAGTATTATTTTACGGTTTAAAATATTCTTATTTTTCTTTTTCATTTTACCTGCCTCACTTATTGTTATTTACATAAATACACATATATAATACCAAAGATAACCAATATAATACAAGTGTTTTATTTAACTTAATAGAGAGGTATATTTTTTTGGAAAAGGAAGTAGAAAATTGTCATATTGAAAATAATGTTAAATTGGTATAATATAGTATTATCATGGATGAATGAGATTAAATGGTCATGTGATAACAAGGGAGGGTAAAACATGAAAATTGGAAATACACAAAATCAAGACACTTCTAACATCTATATAAGTAATAGTGAAAGTCATAATAACTTAAGAGCAAGAAATAGTTCTAATAATAAGAAAAAGCAAGTGAAAGGTGGAACTATATTTGCAGGTGATTTAAACATAAGCCAGCAAGAGAATAGCACCATGAAAAAAGTTCGAGCACAGAAAGCAGCACTTAAGGCTATTATGGATCAAAATAAAAAAGAATTAAAGATTGATGATAATTTATCAAATAGAGAGAAACATAGAACGGAATTAGCGAATGAGGCAAAAGCGAATCTTGATGAAGTTGATAAAATAGATGGATTGAAAAAGCAATTAAAAGATGCGTATCAAGTAGCGGATGACAGTCCTGAACAGAAAAATCTTGAACTACTTGAAAAGAGCATGGATCCCAATCAGACATTAACGGACGATGAAATGAATCAGTTAAAACAGATGGGGCCACTTACTGAGTATCAAAAAAATGCAATTGAGTATGATGCAATGCAGCAAATATGGCAGAAGCGAGCAGATGATGCACTCAATGAAAGAGCTAATGAGGGAAAATCAATTGAAGCGATCAAACTTGGGCGTCTTAAGACTCATGAGATGCTTGATTGCCAAAAAGAAGCAGCAGATATTATAGATAAAGTTAACAAAGAAATACTCGGAGATCTTTATAAAGAAGCAAAAGATAAGCTTGATGACAAGATTAAGAACAAAGATGATAAAGATAAGGATAAAAAGGACGATACAGCTAATAAGAAAGATGATGTCAAAGATGAAAAAGGAAAGACAGCAGAGGCTAGTAACGATAAAACAATACAAAAGCCTAATGTGCCTCATCAAGAAGATAATAATCTAGTAAATAATAATGCAGTAAAGAATAATAATCCCGCTAACGATCCAAATCAAATACAAAATATAGATAACACACTACAGCAACTACAAACAGAAATGAAATATGTTGTAAAGAATAACAAAATGTTATTAGAAGATATTAAAGGAATCGCTCTTGATGAGCAAGTATAATTAATAATAAGGTTAACCTCTAGATTGTATGAGAATACAATCTAGAGGTTTTTTTATTAAGTAGAACTATAGTTTACAAGTATATTTTTCAGTCCAAAATCCATAAGCAATATCAGCTTGGATATCAGTATCAGTAGGTGGAACTAAAACGAGCATAAAATTGCTACCAGGAGGAATGACAAACTTACCATCTTTTTCGTTCGCTAGAGTAGATTCTGCGGGAATCATTCTTGTGTAAGCTTTTACTCCACCTTGAATTGGTTCTTTAAATTGTCCTGTAATAAATTTGATTTTAGATACTGGCTGTGGAATTGTTACTAGGTTAGCTGGAGTAATATTTTCTACAATACTACCACCACTTGGTATTCTAGCATTCATATAAGGACGTGATTTAAATGCAATTTTTGATGTATTTGTAATAGTAGAGACACTGATAAACAAATTTACACCAGAATGTATCGGATTATATAAAGAACCAAAAGCATAAGTATCATGCCCAAAGGTTATTAATTCAGATTGACCAAGAAAGTATCTACCTTGAAATGATTGATAGATCGGGTTATCGATGGTAACTACTTTTTCATAGTCACGAGATAATTCAGTATACATAGAGCCTCCTATCTGCTACGTATCTCACTACATAATTAGCTGGAGATAACAATAGCTTTTCTATATAAGAATAGATTCAGTAAGTAAAATTCCTACTAATCTATAATATGATAATATTCGTCAGGTGTTCAAAGAACTAAGGTTTATCTTAACTTTACATAACTTTCACTGAATTTAACAATCTATAGATAAAGTTTTAACATAGGAAAGCTATACTAAAACAATAAAAGATACTTCGATATGACAAGGAGCCTCTATGAAGAATAATATACAAATTAATATAAAAAAGAAAATATATCATATATTGTCAGGTGGTAATGCGGATATTGCTTTTTATACGGATGCCTTTTTATCAAGCAATAAAGAGTGGGTAATGAAGAAACCGATACGTTTTGCCATTCAACTAATTAAGATAAATATTGATTGTAGACTTCCATTTAAAAAATATATTATTAAGGGGTTGGTTCCAGGGAAAAAGTGTATTGCAAGAATTCATAGACGGCCCAAGGTGTATCAATATGCTACTGCAATCATGCGTTATCCTTGTATTATAACAGATGTTTTTGGTTCGTTATTAGAACTAACAGCAGAGTTTGAGGAAATATACAGCAAGATTGAAGAGGAGTATCAGATTCCAGGTTTTGCAGTACTTCGTAAGAAATTAGATAGTCCATATAAAACTATTGAGGATATATATGATGAAATTGGAAGAAGGTGTAACATGTCGATTTCAAAGGATATTGAATTGGATATGTTAAAACGTCATATTGTTATGAACCCATATTTAAAGAAAGCCTTTGAAATAGCATCTTATAATGGAACTTTAATCATTGGTATCTTAGAAACAAGCTATTCAAGAGAAGATATTCAAAATATATTAACTAGTGTGTGTATACAATTATCGGATATTATAGTCTCAAGTGAGCGAAAATTATCTTTACGGAAAATGATATTAGAATACAGGGATTCTTTTTGGAAAATGAAAAATAATGTAGATAGTAATAGTGAAGTAGATGATATTGCAATTGTTAGCGCAAATTATAATAAAGCACTAAAACATATTAGAAGATATGGATTAGTACCTATCTATTATCGATCACCAAAAGAGATTATGGATAGTATTCCTTTACCTGAGTTAACAAAGGAATTTAGTAAATTATATCAAACAATTGTAGGTATGGAACTCTTTAGCGGGCAATATAATCACAAAAATATTTATGAGTTAACATATCTATATTTAGCACCTATTGTATTCACTTTATTGCAAAAAACATACATACAAGCTAGGAAGAATGGTGGTAAAGTAATTGCACTTTGTGATACAGAATGTATATTTATTACGCTTTATGAACGTTATTATGGAAACATTACGCCAATTCCATGGTCTGGACTTTTTGGAACAAATGCACGAACTAGAATAGAATGGGAAAAATTATTGGAAGATTGTTATATTATTCAAAATTATCCTGCTGACCGTGTGGCATATTCCTTAGGTTTTGGATATAGAAGTCAAATGATAAGAAATTGTAGTGAAGATTTTATTGAACAGGCATTGGTACAAGCAAGGAAAAAAGAGAAAGCTGATATAAAACAGTATGTTAGGAGTTATCTTGAAAATGATGAGAGGTTAGTGATTGTTGACCCTATGCCAGGATTATATTCGATTAATACTTTTAAAGAATCACTACATGAAATAGATGAACATATCGAGTTAGAAGAGATAGCATTAAGTAGTTATCTGAAAAAGAGCGCAAAAGAACTTAATATTCTTCATCAGGTGCTACAAATGGATACGCCTTATATTAGTGGAATATATGGAGAATGTGGAGGACAGGATAATTATCTGACAAGGGAAATTACTTTTATACAGCCAAAATTCCTTGATGAGGTAAAAAAGGAAACCATTTATGGAGCATTGGACGATTATTGTAAAGCATTTCGAACTTATGAACGAAGAAACAATAATGTAGAGATAAGCGCAAAAGATATGAACCAGATCTTAGAGTATTCAATGGCTGGATTAATTCAATTAGAGGAATTACTAGGAGGGGGAGCCGTATGATATTATATCATGCTTCAACAGCGTATCAAGTATTATGTTGTCTCGTACATAAATTGGCTTATAACCGAAAGGATGAGGCAGTGTTAATGATAGTAGAACATATGCTTCCAAAAGCAAAATTAGAGCAATTTATGAATAAAATAAAAGAATATGATTGGTTTGTAGAGATAATATCCGTACCAGAAAGTTCTATCCGTTTATGCCATGGAAGACCACTAAACATAGACAGTAGTGAAAATGAGATATTAGAGGTGATCCATAATATTTGTAATGAAGTGGATGGATGGTATAAAAGCGGATTTCTTAGATTTCGAGACATCTATCTAGCTTCAGATCAATGGTCTGTTGGAGTTTATTTATTATATCACAAGATTCCATATCATTATTTAGAAGATGCGAGCGGCATGTTAGGGGATGAGGAACGTTATCTTAACATAATACGCCAGATTAATCTTACGAACTATGTATTAGGAAATTATCTAAAAGGTGCTGGAAGAAGTGATAATGTAATCAGCAAGTTGTGTGATCTAAGAAATCAACCGAATGGATTCAAAGATGATAAAGCAGTAGATTTCTCTATTTATCATATTGTAAGTGAATTACCAAAGGAGTTAATTAATGACTTATTAAAATTGTATGGTGCAAAGAGGTATAGGTTGGAAGACAGCGAGCAAATAGTGGTCTATATGACGCAATTCTTAAGAACGCTCACAATAAAGAACCTAAAAGTACAAGAATCTATTACAACATTATTAATTGATTACTTTGCAAAGGATTCCAGAGTGATTATCAAGCCTCATCCGAAAGATCGTTGGATTGATTATCCAGGTCTCATACCAGAGGCATATGTATTAGAAAGGGATCTTCCATCAGAACTTTTACCCTTTGTATTCGAAGGAAAAATAGATCTAGTTCTGACCGCCAGCTCTACTTCAATTGGTGGTATGGCATATGTAGCCAAGAATTCTATTAGTTTTGGAACTGATGTTGAATATCACTATGAGAGACTACATCTGATGTATGCAGTAGCAAAAATAATTAATGAAATCTATAGGGAACAAGTAATTATTACACACAATATAAAAAGCATACAGTTAGAACATTTTTTATCTATGTATTCTAGAACGTTTAAAATCAATTCACCGAGTGAAGCAGTATTTGAATTAGATAAATCAGGTAATATCTATGTTGATGGAGGTCATTATTCGGTAGGAGATGCATGCAAAAAACAATATTTAATAAATGAAAAAAATGATGTTCTAATCTTTCTAAATTATAGACAACGATATGAATTTTTTATGAATACGGAGTTACAAACCAATAATTTTATTGTAATATCCGTTGATATAAAACATTCCAGTATTTCTACAAAAGATATTTGTTATGGACTAGAGGAAGAAACAGGTGTTGGTTTAAAATCAGTACTAAAAAATGATATCTGGGTGTATTGTGAGAAAGAGGAAGAGAGGAGGAGAATATTGGATATGCAGGAAAGAAAGACGTTGAAATATTCTGGCCTTGAGGTGGAGATTAGTAGCAAGGAAGCAACCTATTTCATGATACTAAATGGCAAGATGAAAGCAATGCAATATGCTCTGCAGCAAAAAGAAAATGAGGAGCAAAATATTGTTTTAAATAAGATGAAAGAAGTAATAAAACAATATCAAGAAGAAGAAATGATAAAGCGAATCTTATTAGAGGAAGAAGGAATTATATATGAATAACGTAGTAGCAATTGTGCCTATCAAGATGAATAACGAAAGATTACAGGGTAAGAACACCAAGACATTTACAAATGGTGAACCTCTAATTCATTATATATTAGAATCTTTATTAGAAGTAAAAGGAATTGATGAAATCTATGTATATTGTAGTAATCCGATGATTAAGGATTATCTACCAAATGGTGTTAAGTATTTAAAGCGTAGTGAATTATTAGATAGTAAAGATACACTTATATTAGAAGTTCTAAAGTCATTTGCTATGGATGTGAAATCGAAATATTATGTATTAACTCATGCTACAGCTCCTTTTTTAAAAGGAGATACTATTCAAAAGGCTCTTGATATGGTGTTAAGTGGGGAATATGATTCAGCACTAAGTGTCACTGAATTGAAAGAGTTCCTATGGAAAGAGAATAAGCCTATGAATTTTGATAGAAGCAAAGTACAAAAAACACAGGACTTAGATCCAATATATTCTGAGACAACAGGGTTATATATCTATTCTCACGATTTAATTATGAATGAGGAGAGAAGGACAGGAGATCATCCATATCTTGCAGTAGTTGATAAGATAGAAGCGACAGATATTAATGAACCTATTGATTTTGAGATTGCGGATGCTATATTCAAGGAGAAGCAACGTCGTGAAATTATTCAAGTAATTAGAGAAACTAGAGGAGAGTCGTATGAATAGGATAAAACTTTTAGATTGTACCTTAAGAGATGGCGGTTACGTAAACAATTGGAAGTTTGGTAAGAAGACAATACAAAGCATTCTTAAGCGTCTATCCATATCCAATTTAGATATTATTGAATGTGGATTTTTAACAGATAAAATATATGAAGAAAACTATTCCTTGTATTCCGACACTCTAGACATCAGTCCCCTATTGGTAAATAAAAATGAAAATACATTATATGTTGCAATGATTGCAATAGGAGAAAAAGAAATACATCCAAAGAGATTATCACAAGCGAAGGATTCTGTAATAAAAGGAATCCGTCTTACTTTTCATTTGAATGAAAAGAAGAAAGCATTTGAATATGCTAAAATCCTTATGGAAAAAGGATATCTTGTGTTTATACAGCCAGTAGGTTCCTCTAATTATAGTGATGGTAATCTTCTTACTCTAATCAAAGAAGTGAATTCTTTAAAACCATATGCTTTCTATTTTGTAGATACATTAGGTACGATGTATCAAAACGATATTGTGCATATGCTATCTCTCATTGATAAAAACCTAGATGATGGTATCGTTCTAGGTTATCATTCTCATAATAATCTACAACTTGCCTTCTCCAATGCGCAGGAAATGATGCGTTTTCCAATGAAAAGGGATATTATAATGGACTGCTCCGTATATGGAATGGGTAGAGGAGCGGGTAACTTATGTACAGAACTAATAACGGATTATATCAATCATTCTATCGAGAAAAGGTATGAAGTCATTCCTCTTCTTGAAATCGTAGATGAGTGTCTAATACCAATATACAGTAAAACTCCATGGGGGTACTCCGTTGGCTATTTCTTAGCCTCCACAATGTGCTGTCACCCAAATTATGCATCACATTTATTAGCAAAACAAACTGTTCCCGTGCGTATTATTGGAAGCCTACTGGATCAGATACCAGAGGATAGAAGAAAAACGTATGATAAAGAGTATATTGAAGGAATCTATCAGAAGTATCAAGAACATGATGTGAATGATATGGAGGAAATAGAATATTTACGACATGAACTAGCTGGAAGAGAGATTCTAGTGTTAGCGCCTGGTAGGAGTATCAAATCGAAGAAAAAGGCAATTAAATCATATATAAAAGAAAATAAACCTTATGTGATTGCAATTAACAACATTCCAGAATATCCAGTTGATCTTGTCTTTATTGGAAGTGAGAGAAGGTATAAGTTGATGAAGGATAAATTAGGCGATTACAATATATTACTAACTTCCAACATCACGGAGCGAACAGAAAATGCAAGAATTGTAAATTATTCTGATCTACTAAATTCGTCTATAGATGTTTCGGATAGTACTGGAATGATGTTGCTAAAGCTATTAGTAAAAGTCTCTGTTAAGAAAGCTATATTAGCAGGGTTCGACGGCTTTAAGAAGAATCCAGTATGGAATTATTGTGATGAAAATATGATAGGCTCCATAGATTCAGAAGCATTGAGTAAGAAAAATAAAGCGATGAATGTACAATTGAATAAGAGAAGTAAGGAAATGAAAATAAGTTTTTTAACACCAACAAAGTATAAAATAGATTAATATTTATTGATATGAAGCTACATTAGATCTAGGAAAAAGATGTCGAATCAACGATGAAAATTACATATTTAACCAAAAAACATGTTGTCTGTCCGAAAAACATGTTGTCTGTCAGGAATTGCCCCTTTTTTATGTGAAATGTGCTATAACTAGATTAATAGAAAGTGACTAATAAGATTGAAAAGAAATAGTTGCAATTAGGAAATCGTAAAGGTAAGCCCAAAAAAGTCATATAGGAGAGGATAGCAATGAAAAATTATTATGATAGCGTAACCATGATTGAAAATACTACATATATGATAACAGCAAAAAAAGAAGAAAATGAGATTGGAGTTTTTCATGTATTAATGGAAAGAGCATTTCTACAAGAAGGAAAGAATATTTATTGGGATGGAAATAAAGCAGCTGTTATCATGGAAGAAAAGAAAGATGATTCCGTTTTGAGCGAACAGTTTATGAATTGCAATATTAAGTTACTTAACTTTTTTGAGGAATGGTCAGTTATGTTCGTTGATAGTAATGGATTAGAATTCTCGAAAGATCGACTAATTTCAAGAACCAAAGAAGATTATTTTGCAAGTGATGATAAACATTATTTTAGAATTCGTCAAATAGATTATCAGAATACGATATTGAATTATACTGAAGATTCACACTTTCAAGATGTTACGAAGAATGTACAAAATGATAAGTTGGCAAAAAGATTTATCGATTACAAAGTATTTCGTGGAATAAAGAGCTATAAGAAAAATCAATATGCTGGATTTGTAGCCATTGTTGATGGATATTCTGGAAATGCTTATGAATTAAGCTATTTTTCAAAAGGGGATATGTTTGATATATGTAAAAGTGCATTTGCATTTATTAATGGTTTTTGTGATTCATTTTTCTAGATCACGCTTATATTATCTATGAGAATTAGAACATTAGTCATGATAGGTATTTTTAAATAGTATACTATATTGGAATATTCATTCGAAGGAGTGCAGATAGTAATATCTGTACTTTTTTTGTAATTAAAATAGCCTTTCTGTTTAAAATTTATTTGATTATTTGAATTGCATATTCTAAAATAGATATAAGTGGTGGCGAGAGCTTGTAAACAAAATAATTAGAATGAAGGTGGAATACTATGACTATTATATCAATTACTATGATTATTGAGATTAATCGTATACTAAGTGAGAATCAGATCTCATTAAAGGTTCATTTAAGAGATGCTTGTGGAAAGCAATCCATGTGGATAGAAGATTTGAGTGATGATAAGAAGGCAGTGATTGATGAGAATTCTTATGAACTTATCAATCAATACTTTGAACAACAACATATCAAATTAGAGTATAGTAATGATAAACTAACTTTTTGGGTAGCTAAAAGTTAGATAACAAATTGTTCACACTTAGAGAGGAAAATTAATGATTACAATAAGTGCATGTTTAATTGTAAAAAATGAAGAAGCATTATTAGGTCGATGCTTAGAGTGTATAAAAGATATAGTCGATGAGATTGTAATTGTGGATACAGGTTCCAAAGACCGAACCAAAGAGATCGCTGCTCAGTATACTAATAAAATATATGATTTTGAATGGGTAGATGATTTTTCAGTAGCTAGAAATTATGCATTTTCAAAAACCAGTATGGACTATATATACACTGCAGATGCAGATGAAATAATAGATGAAGAAAATCAGAAGAAATTTTTTGACATAAAGCAGAATATGATAGAAGATATTGAAATAGTTCAGATGAAATATACCAATCAACTTCATTTCGGAACTACCTATAATTACGATACGGAATATCGACCAAAATTATTTAAAAGAATCCGAAACTTTACCTGGATTGATCCTATCCATGAAACAATTCAAATAGAACCAATTATCTATGATAGTGAGATTGAGATTATACACATGCCAATTGAAAGTCATGCTGAACGTGATTTTTATTCATTTCATCGTATTCTAAGAAAAAAATCTATTTTGTCTGGACGTTTGCATACCATGTATGCAAAAGAATTATATATTTCAGGAGAGGATAAGGATTTTCTAGAAGCTTACGAATACTTTAAGAGATCACTAATGGATGAGACGAAGACAATGGATGAGCTAAAGCAAGCACAGTGCGTGGTTGCTCGTTGCACAAGATTATTAGGGGACCATCATGAATTCTTTAAAGCTTGCTTAAAGAACATAGCCAATAAAGCTAGTTCAGAGATGAGTTATGAAATAGGAGAATATTATTATCAACAAGAAGATTATCTAGAAGCAATTCTATGGTATTATAATGCTGTTCATGAGGCTGAAAGTGAAATGAATATACATTATCAAGGAGATTATTCTCTAAGAAGATTATCCGAGTGTTATCGTAGAATAGGTAATATAGAAGAAGCAGATGCTTATGAAAAGCTAGCTAAGGAATGGAAAGTGTCATAATTATGTGTTTATAATGATTTGCCCAAACAGATCATTTGTCGGGCGAATCTTATAGTGTTAGTGCGTTAAAAAGTAATAGAATAAAAATGGACATATCACTGAATCATTTAACAGTTGATATGTCCATTATAATTTATAAGGATGTTAGTACATTATAAATCTATCGATTCCGAAAGAAACGTCGAAAGAAGGGCTCTTTTTTCTTAATAGACAAAGATGAGACATTTACTGTATTTTCAAATATTTTTTGACTACGTTTTAGATGGCTAAACAAAATGTCATCAATCCAATGTTCTTTTGGAAATTCATGTTCAAGTTCTTTTTGAATATCATCAAGACGTATTTTTAACTCAGTATTTTCTTGCAACATCTTATCAAAGGAGTGATTATCTAAAGATAAAAAGCTCATATTGTTCTTTAAAAGTTCTAGAAAAAGCCAACGTATCTTCATATTTTTAAATGAAAATACATGTAGCAAAGTCTCTAATTGTAACATTGCGTTTTCATAAGGTAAAGGGTAGCCCGTATGAATAGGATTAAATACAATAGGATTATGAATAAATTGATGTAAATTTGTGATAAAAGATTCAATTGAAGCTTTATTTCCTAATGTGATTTCAAGAACAGGCAAACCTATATTTTTTGATAATAGTTCAATATTGATTGAGGGCTTACTCTTATAAAAAAATTTATGTTCAGTTAAACAAACAACAATATTATCAGTAATCTCTAATATTTGAAATAAGAACTGTAGATTTTCTTCAAGTGTGTAATAATCGCAGATAAATAAAACAACATCAGGGCTTGATAAACATATAAAGTCACGAATGCAAGAAGCATTAGAATGCACAGAATCATTCCCTAATAATGAATTAGCATTTGGAAGATCGTAAAATATGTATGTGTCCTTCTGATAGTGTAAACTACCATAACAAAAAGTGGACCCATATTGTTTTATCTTTATTCTTTCTTTTGTTAGAGCATGAAAAAGATTATTTTTCCCTACATTTTGGGAGCCGACTATTGCAATCTTTTTCTCTATTTCTTTATGAATAATGGGTGGTAAAACTTCTTCAAAAATATTTTGAATCGGTGGTTCCATTTACTTCCTCCTTGCATCTCTTCTATGAGAGGTTCTTACTAATTAAATATCGTAATAATAATATTATCAATATAGCTATCTCCATGAATATTAATATGCAAGCAGTCTTAAAGTGTTTCCTATTTTATTTCCTATCTTTCATTTTTTTCAATTGTGCTTTTTATCTCTGATTGTACATAATTTGCAATTTCTTTTGAAGTCATATTTTGATAATCTTCATAATAAAGAGGCTTAAGATAATGAATCTGTACTGTTACTTTTTTAATTGAGTTGGTGTCAAATGCTTTATAGGAGTCAAGTAAAGCAACTGGTACAATTGGACATTTGGCATTAATTGCACTTTTAAAACTTCCACCTTTGAATTCAAGTATTTTATTCTTTTCTCTAGTTCTTGTTCCTTCTGCAAAGATGATATAGTTACGACCTTCTTTCACTTCCTCGGTCATTTTCATAATCACTTTCATTGATTGTCTAATATCTTCACGGTCAATAATCTGAGCCTGCAATAGAATTATAATTCGTTTGAGAAAAAAGTTTTTATTAAGTTCTTTTTTTAATACAATTGAAAAGGGACGTTCGTGTGTTTCAAAAAAAGCAAGCGAATCAAAGAGTCCTTGATGATTTGGAAACATGATATATCCATTTTCTTTTGGAAGATTATCGGTACCATGGCATTCTATTTTAACATTACCAGCTTTATTCGCCTTTGTAGTAACGTGTCTTAAAAATGCATATCTTGTAATTTCATTGTACTTAGTTACGTTTTGGTATTTGATTATTTTATAGAACCAATATGGAACAAATACGATTAAGCGAAGTATCATTAATAAAATTCTTTTCATATAATTACCTTTCTAGCTATAGAATTTAAAGAGATAAATATTAAATTAATGTTAGTTACTAAATAAATTATAAAAATTAGCTTTATCATTTTCTTTTCATACTTATTATATACCAAAATAGGTAATAAAAAAACACATATGTAATGATGAATTATAAGATTAATGACATTCCTTATAATCACTATAAAACCCTTATTTAATTGATAATATTACCAAAAAAAGGTAGTTTATCTGTTGAAATTGCCTAAAAATGTAAAAAGTATTGACTGGATGTTGGACAAGGTATATAATAAAATAAACTGTAAATATAAGGATATCATTCTATCGTTATTGGTTAATTTAAGAAAATGGTGAGGTAAAAACACATGGGTAATATGACGGTAAAAGGTAAGAATTTAAAGTACTTAAGAGAAACAAATACGAATGAGATATTAAAGATTTTAGCAACGACTGGAGAAGCATCAAGAATTGATTTATCAAAATTAATTGGTCTTTCTAAGATGACAATAACCAATATTGTAACAATGTTAATGGTTCATGGATATGTTAAGGAAACTCGAATTAAAGTGCACCAAGATAATTCAATAACAGGTCCCAAACCAATGCTTCTATCAATTGTTAATAATAAGATATTAGCTATTGGAGTACATATTACAAGTGATGTTATTTCATTTAGTTTGTCCGATATTAAAAAGGGTATTCTATCTTCTGATAAAATAGTAGTCAATAAAGAAGATGATAAAAAGGTTATTGAGCAAAAGATATTATCGGGTATTAAAAATATTATAGATAAAAATTGGCAATATAAGAGTAATATTATAGGAATCGGTGTTGCATCAGAGGGATTAGTGGATAGCAATGTTGGTGTTATTACTAGAATTCCTGATTTACCTAATATATCAAATTTTTCTATAAAAAATATTTTAGAAAATGCTTTCTCTTATCCTGTTTACGTTAATAATGATATGCAAGGAGCAATACTAGCAGAGCAACTATACGGACATGGAAGAGAGCTTAAAGATTTTATTTATTTGGGTTTTGGTAAAGGTATTGGAACAGCAATTGTTGCAGATGGTAGAATTATGACAGGAAGCCGTGGATTTGCGACAGAAGCAGGACATATGTCTATTGATTATAATGGAAAACAATGTAGATGTGGTAACAGAGGTTGTTTAGAATTGTATTCAAGTATCCCAGTGTTACTAGAAAAATCACAATCAACTTCTATGGAAGAAATGATTGATAAATATTTAAATGGTGATAAACTCACCAATATGGTCTTAATGGAATGTATGAATTTCTTGGATATCGCTATAACTAATCTTGTGAATATCTTTGACCCAGAATGTATCATTTTTGGTCATGAAGGCGCTCTCTTCCCTCAATCTTATATTAGTTTATTAGAAGATCGAATAAATCAACATGTAATTAGAAGAAGTAATAAAAAAACAGAAGTAAAGTTATCGACATTTAAAACGGAATCTGCATTAAGGGGTGCTTCCGCTATCGTATTTTTTGAATTGTTCCATGGTAATATTGGACTAGAATTTCACGACGAATCCTACAAAGAAGTTATTACTTTATAAATCTTTATGGATTAGTTGTAATGGATAAGGTATAATATTAAGAAGATATCGTTTCTAGGTAGGACTATAGAATATAGATACAGTACTATAGGAATATAAATATAGATTTTAAATATTGATATATAAAATATTAGTATCTTATATTAAGATATTAAATATAAAAATATCAAATATAAGATATAGAAACATAGTCGGAATAATAAGCGAAGAGGAACATTACAATGAATTTTAGTCAATTAGATTTAAATGAAAAAATAATTAAAGCATTAGAAGTTGAGAAAATCACCAATCCTACGAAAGTTCAAGAAGATGTCATTCAGAAAATTCTATCAAATCAAGATTTAATTGTTCAATCAAAGACAGGTTCAGGAAAGACGTTAGCCTATCTATTACCATTTTTTCAAAAATATCAAGAAATGCAGAAAATCAATTGTGCAATTATTTTAGTACCAACACATGAATTAGCTATGCAAGTTTTTAGACAAGCAGAGGCTATTGCGAAGAATTCGAATCTTCCAGTGAAATCTGCGGTAGTCATGGGAAATGTTAATATTGATCGACAAATTCTTAAATTAAAAGAAAAACCTCAGATTATTATTGGAACAGCGGGAAGAATACACGAACTTATCAAATTAAAGAAAATTGCTGCACATACTGTTAAGAGTATTGTTGTTGATGAAGCAGACAAGTTATTTGATAAGAATAATATAGAATCCGTAAAAGCAGTAATTAAATGTACAATGAGAGATAGACAATTATTATTATTTTCAGCAAGTATGACGAAGCCTACAATTGAAATAGCTAAAACAATTATGAAAGAGCCAGAAGTTATAATATCTGAAAAAGAAGATTCTATCCCAAAGAACATTAGTCATATTTATGTAATAGTTGAGAAACGAGATAAGATAGAGACTTTAAGAAAATTAGCGAGAATATTAAAACCGAAAAAAGCTATGGTTTTTATTAATCGTGTAAATGATATTGAAGAGGCGAATCAGAAGTTACAATACCATAAATTTAAGTCAGATTGTATTCATGGTGCAAATATCAAGACAGATAGAAAGAAAATTATTGAGAATTTTCGCAATGGTACAATACAATACTTAATTGCTACAGATATAGCTGCTAGAGGACTTCATTTTGAAGGTGTTGATGTAGTATTTCACGTAAGTATACCAGAAGAGCCTATGGATTATCTTCATAGAGCAGGTAGAACTGGACGTAATGATAGCAAAGGATTAAGTGTTTTGATTGTGACGAAGGAAGAACTAGAATTCGTGAAAAGATATCAGAAACAATATGGAATTAATATAGTAGCAAAGGCTATGTATCAGGGAAAATTGGTTAGAGGAAACAGCAAATAAACTCTAATTAAAAGATGTTTACGTAGTAGAAGGTTTATCATCATTATTTTTGGAAATGAGAGAATAAAAAATATGATATAATAAATAGGAGAAGAGTTGATTCTAAATTATTAGAGTCAACTCTCCTTCTTTATTTATGTGTAAATTAGCAATAGAATTTAATCTAAGTTATGAATAGTATCTAATTAAAAGTAAGATTAAGAATTATAATCCTTCATATCCTTTTAACATACGTGCACGACTTGGATGTCTTAATTTTCTTAATGCTTTTGCTTCAATTTGTCTAATTCTCTCACGAGTTACATTGAATTCTTTACCAACTTCTTCAAGAGTTCTAGTACGACCATCTTTTAAACCAAAACGAAGAATAAGAACTCGTTGTTCTCTTTCTGTTAATGTATCAAGGAGTTTTGCTATTTGATCCTGTAGAACTGAATATGCAGCTGCATCTTCTGGACCAACAATGGAATCATCTTTAATGAAATCACCAAGATGACTATCATCTTCTTCACCAATTGGAATATCAAGTGAGATTGGATCCGCAGAAACTTTGAGAATCTCTCTAACTTTTTCAATTGGTAGATTCATAGCATCGGATAATTCTTGTTCTGTAGGTTCTCTTCCTAATTCTTGAAGTAAGCTTCTTGATACACGGTAAGTTTTATTAATAACTTCTGACATATGAACTGGTATACGAATGGTTCTTGATTGATCAGCAATAGATCTAGTGATTGCTTGACGAATCCACCAAGTTGCATATGTACTAAATTTATATCCTTTTGTATAATCGAACTTATCAACTGCTTTAATTAGACCAAGATTACCTTCTTGAATTAAATCAAGAAAAGATAGTCCTCTACCTACATAACGTTTTGCAATACTTACAACAAGACGTAAATTAGACTCTGCTAATGTTTTTTTAGCAGTTTCATCACCCTGTTCTATTTTTTTTGATAATTCAATTTCTTCAGCAATCGATAGAAGAGGATAACTTCCTATTTCTTTTAGATATAATTTTACAGGGTCATCTGACATTGCTCCAGAAGTTTGGAAATCAATTAAACTAGTATCTTCTTCACTTTCTAATTCAAGAAGAATATCATCATCAGGCTCATCTTCATCATCAGTTAAATTCAATACTACAATATTATGAGCTTCTAAATATTCATATATTTTGTCAATTTGAGTTACTTCAAGATTTAATTCTTTAAAAAAGTCATTTACTTTTTCAATTTCAATTACACCTTTATTCTTGTGTGCAAATGCAACGAGATCTTTTAGTCGTTCCTCAAAATTATTAATTGCTTCGTTCATAGATATTCCTCCATAAGGCTTGTTCTATTTAGGTCAGTTTCGACAAAATAGGAACTATTCACAACTACTTAAGTTCAGGGAGTGTTCCCAAGTTTATTAAAAAACTGTAATTAGTTTCTAAGGGGGCAAAAATGTCACCAAATAACATTGTATCATAGATAGATGAAGAAAGCTATAGTATTTTATCAATATATATCATTTTGTGCAAATACAATAAAAATTATGAAATAATAATTATAAAATGTTACTAAGCGGGCCATGGGATAATTTATCCAGGATGTAATTATGAGATTATAGAAAGTTATATTATGGGTGATATATTAAAAAGAAGAGAAATGATTTGAATGTCAAAAAGCCATGTGGTAAAACACATGGCTTTTTAGAAATATTATATTTATATTACTTTTAGGATTTATAATTCGATTGGTTCAAAGCGTAAACGAACATTAGGAAGTTTAGGAATTACAGTGTAATAATTTTCTGTCCAATCTTCGCCTTGTGAAGGATCATTTTCACCAGATGCAGGTGGAGCAAAAATCTTTAATGTCATATCACATGCACCATCAAGTGGTTTTTCAAAGAATGCAGACATCATATCGATTGTTGTAACGCCAGGTGCTTTGTAGAACCAAGTATCATTGATTTCCATCATTAAGTTAAGTTCTTTTAATTCGTCATCAAAGTTTACTTCACAGAATACTGGAGATTTTTCAAAATGTAAAGGAATCATTAAGCCAGTAGCATCTTCGGAACCACCCCAACGAAGTGTTGCAGGAAGACTTAATTCACTTCCTTGATCCATTGATGGTTTGAAGTAATCATCGTGAATAATTTCTTTGTATGTTTTTAATGCTGGTTGTTCAATACCTACATCCGCATTATTAGGATCTTCGATTTCAAGGCCAAGACGACCACGATCTCTAAATTGATAGAAAGTAAAACCGCTAAACCAATCTGCTGGTTCGTTCTTTAACATATCACAGAACTCTTTAATCATGGAAGCTTGATCATATGGTCCTGTTACATCACCATCAGAGTTGAATTCAGACATAACCATTGGTTTAGTAACTCCATTGTTTAGGAAGCTAAAACGTTCAAAACTTCTTTTTGTCATGTCATAAGTATTTTTCACGGTATCGCGTTTATGAGAAGTACCACCTTTTTCAGCTATATCATATGGCCAACCCCAGTGTAACGACATATATTTATCAACAGACCAAATATCAGTAGCTTTAACAGCTTCTGAAAATTCAGCTTCTTTCAATATTTCTTCTTCATTAAGATCTTCAATTCCACCGATACATAGTATTGTCTTTACATTAGGAGCTTCTTTTTTAATAATATTATGAAAACGAACATAGAAGTCAGCAACTTCTTGATAAGAACATCTTCTATTGAAGGAGAACCAATCACCTGTAGCTTCATGGTTAATTCTTAGTTGTACTCTACCAAAGGTTCTTAAATCATGGGCAATAGCGATTAAGTGTTCATCTGTTACATGTGGGTCTACTGTTAGTGTAAGTAAAACATCTTGACCATGCCTTCTAACATCACGCATGTAAGTAAATGGTTCGTCATCTCTATTTCCATTTAATCCGCCTTTATATGTGAAATAATCATCATATGGATAATCCCATGCAAAGCTTACATCTGGGCTTGCATGAACAACACTAGCTCTTCCTGGCCAACCTTTATCAAGTGGATAATAACAATACATTAAATTAATAGCTCTATGTGGTCTTCCGAGTTTATGTAGGATATAGTCTTGGTTAACATATTCTCCACGTTCACTACCATCTCCAAGATCAACAGCACATTTAGCTGGTCCCATATGTGCTTCAAATGCTTTTAAAGCTTCACTCATTCTAACATCCTCCTAATACATATTGCGAATAGTTATTCGAAATTCAAGTCTTAACTAGTATGAAATAGCTAAATTTCAAATACATATCAATTGTTAAGTTTTGTATAGTTTTATAACAAAACTATATCTGAAATTAATGTATCACAGGTTACCTAGAATAACAATGTAGTATATTGTCCAAATAATGTATTAAAAATGCTAATAATAGAAAAAATACTGGAAAGGTATGGATAACACATTCGTTGACAAGCTTGAAGATAAAGGATTATACTGATTTATAGGTTGAGTGATAAAATGATTTTATTCTTTTACATCTCATCTTTAAGTTACAGAAGATTAAATAGGATGATAAATGATAATCTTAAGAAAGATAATCTAAATAAATTACAAAATAAGGAGAATGTAATATGAGCGTTGATGAAGTACAGAAAAATATAAAAAATAATTTTAGTATACCACCACATAAAACAAGCAATATTAAAAAAGTAATCGGTGTAGTTAGCGGTAAAGGGGGAGTAGGTAAATCGTTAATAACTTCGTATTTAGCAGTTTTGATGAATCGAAAGGGATATAAAACAGCAGTATTAGATGCTGATATAACGGGACCATCTATTCCTAAAGTATTTGGAGTACATGAAAAAGCAATGGCTAATTCAGATGGAATTATTCCAAAGCTTAGTAAAAATCGAACTAAGATTATGTCGTTAAATCTATTGTTAGATTCAGAGGATACACCAGTAATTTGGAGGGGACCTGTTATTGCCTCTACAGTAAAACAATTTTGGTCCGATGTGCTTTGGGAAGATGTAGATTATATGTTTGTGGATATGCCACCAGGAACAGGTGATGTACCATTAACAGTATTTCAATCATTACCTGTCGATGGTGTTATTATTGTAACATCACCTCAAGAGTTAGTGTCAATGATTGTATCCAAAGCAGTAAATATGGCAAATACAATGAATGTACCTATTCTTGGAATTGTAGAGAATTATAGCTATATTACTTGTGGCAATTGTCATGAGAAAATATCCGTATTTGGTGAAAGTCATACGGATGAAATTGCTGAAAAATTTGGACTAAAAGTACTAGGAAAGATACCAATTGATCCATCTATTGCAAGTGCTTGCGATAAAGAAGCCATTGAAGAATTACAAGGAGATTGGTTAGAGCTGGCCGAAGAAGTCTTATGCAACTTACAATAGTATTTTACTCATAAAGGTAATCTAATAAAAATCTCAAAGTACAGATAACGATATAGCTACTTTGAGATTTTTATTTGTATATCAGTATCCCAACAAGCAACAATATGGTTAAAATTTATGTGCAAAATTATCAAGGATCATACCGTCCGCTGTTGGCTTTTTCTTTTCGGGTGAGATTCCACCACTCATATGGTTGATATTACCATCTAAGAAACTTGCACGCATAATGGAATTATCACCGTACTTGAGGCGAATATTGTCTACCGTTTGATCAAGCTTTGCAAGTTTCTCGTATTTGTTCATATCAAATAAATTTAATTGGCGAATTGCGGTATCTGTTACTAAACTAGTTCTCACACCAAGTTGCCTAATAGGTGTAACGCCATCCCAAAGTTCCTTGAATAACCCACAAGAGGTTTTAAATATTTCATTCGTTATATTAGTAGTTGATAATAATTTACGTTGATGCGAATAATAATTGAAATTACAATCTTTTAACTCTACGCTTACTAACTGAATCTGAACGTTGTGAGAACGTAATCTAGTCGATACAGTTTCACATAGTGATAGTAGTACAAGTCTTGCATTTTCGTAGTTCGTAATATCATAGGGAATGGTAATGGAGTTACCATATCCTTTATTAACCGGCGCAGTTGAAGCAATTGGTGTTGCATCAATACCGTTGGCATAACTATGGATTACTTCACCATGTTTTTTTAAGTGTGATTTTAAAATAGATAAGTCAGTTTGAGCTAAATCACCAATAGTTAGGATACCCAAGGATAAGAGTTTCTTTTCGGTTGCCCTTCCGACAAAGAATAAGTCACGGATAGGTAATGGCCACATTTTACTTGGGATTTCTTCTGGAAATAGGGTGTGGACTAAGTTTGGTTTTTTGAAATCAGATGCCATCTTAGCTAATAACCGATTCGTGGAAATACCAATATTAACGGTGAATCCAAGTTCAGAATAAATACGTTCGCGAATCTCATTAGCAAGCTTAATTGGATTCTTATGCAAATAAGAGGTACCAGTTAGATCTAAAAATGCTTCATCGATGGAATACTGCTCTATAATTGGAGCATATTGGTTCAAAATATATAGTAATTTTTTGGAGCATTGATCATAGAGGTCATAATGAGGTGGCACTACAGTTAGATTTGAACATTTTGTTAATGCTTCAGAAAGCGTCATGCCAGTTTGGATACCATATTTCTTTGCAGGAGTAGATTTAGCAAGGATAATACCATGGCGCTTCTTAATATCACCTCCGACAGCAGAAGGAATATCTCTAAGATCAGATATTTCTCCTAGGATATGAATGCGATATGCAGCCTCCCAACTTAAGAACGCAGAATTAACATCAACATGAAAGATTAATTTATCATACATAGAATTACTCCAATTAAAATATTGAATCAACATGAAATAATAAACAAGTAAATAATTAACTTGATATGATTAAATACTTGAGTAAGTATATTTATTATAACAGAACATACGTTCTTAGTAAATAGAATTTTATTAATTCTTCCTTAAATTCTAGAAAATATATAATTTTATAATTACCTAAAATAGGATATTTATTTTAAAAGAAAAGAAATTTTAAATTAATGTTCCATTTTTGCTTAATATAGGTTATAATGCAAATATAAAAAAGTACAACATGTATTTTTTTATTGCAAAATTACACAAAATAATATTATATTTCATTTTCAAGGTTCATAAGAACATTTGGTATGAAGAAAAGTTATTCATTAGATAGCTTTATAATAATATAATAGAGAATTTAAGGAGGATTTAAAATGTTAGTATCAGCAAAAGATATGCTTAACAAAGCAAAAGCAGGTAAATATGCAGTAGGACAATTTAATATCAACAACTTAGAATGGACAAAAGCTGTATTATTAACTGCACAAGAAAATAATTCACCAGTAATTTTAGGAGTATCTGAAGGTGCTGGAAAATATATGGGTGGATACAAAACAATCGTTGGAATGGTTAACGGTTTAATGGAAGAACTTAAGATCACAGTTCCAGTTGCATTACATTTAGATCACGGTAGCTTTGAAGGTGCTCATAAATGTATCGAAGCTGGATTTTCTTCAGTTATGTTCGATGGTTCTCATTACCCAATCGCAGAAAACATTGAAAAAACTAAATCATTAGTAGAAACTTGTGGAAAATTAGGTCTTTCACTTGAAGCAGAAGTTGGTTCAATCGGTGGAGAAGAAGATGGTGTAGTTGGTGCTGGAGAATGTGCAGATCCAGATGAATGTAAAGCAATCGCTGATCTTGGTGTTACTATGTTAGCAGCAGGTATTGGTAACATTCATGGTAAATACCCAGCTAACTGGGCTGGTTTAAGTTTTGATACTTTAGCAGCTGTTAGTGAAAAAACTGGTGATATGCCATTAGTTCTTCATGGTGGTACTGGTATTCCAGAAGATATGATTAAAAAAGCAATCTCTCTTGGAGTTGCTAAAATCAATGTTAACACTGAATGTCAATTATCATTTGCAGAAGCTACTCGTAAATATATCGAATCTGGTAAAGATCTTGAAGGAAAAGGTTTTGACCCACGTAAATTATTAGCTCCAGGATTTGAAGCTATAAAAGCTACTGTTAAAGAAAAAATGGAATTATTCGGTTCAGTTAACCAAGCATAATTGAATTATATATAGTAAATAATAGATATACTTAATAGAAGGTTCTTAGGAACCTTCTATTTTTTTTATATGTAATATGTTTTTATCAAAAGTAATAGGTGAATCAATTGTTTTGAAAAGAATGCTTAAGAAGAGAAAAAAGAAATGCACCATAAATGCACCATTAAATACGATATAATAGAGCAAAAATGCAAAAAAATAATTGACTTATTCAATGCATTCATATATAATATAAGTATAAATTGCACGTTGAAATGCTTGATGGACGCCTGAAATATGTAATTTCATCAAAAATTCAATCCGCAACGTTTTTGAATTCTATTAATTGCATTTTGCAATATAGACACAAAAAGTAAAGGAATGCAATCGAAAAAACAACGAAACATTGTCAAGAATTTTAATGCATTGAAGCATTGTAAAAACAAGTAACATTAAAAAGGAGAAAACATATGAGTAATGTAAAGATTTTTGCAGATGAACTACCTAATATTCCATGGCAAGAAAAGCCAGAGGGTGCAATTGGACCAGTTTGGAGACATAGTGAGAATCCAATTATTAATCGCAATCCTTTAAAGGGAGTAGCACGTATTTTTAATAGTGCAGTAGTTCCTTATAAAGGAGAATTTATTGGTGTATTTAGAGCTGAGACAGTAAATGGTGTTCCACATTTATATTTAGGATATAGTAAGGATGGAATTAATTGGACATATGAAGAAGAAAAGATCCAATTTGTAAATGAAGCTGGTGAACCATTTATGCCAAGATATGCATATGATCCACGTTTAATAAAAGTTGAAGATACATATTATATTATTTGGTGTACTGATTTCTATGGTGCAGCTCTTGGTTTAGCAAAGACGACTGATTTTAAAACATTTGTAAGACTAGATAATCCTTTTATTCCATTCAATAGAAATGGAGTATTATTCCCAAGAAAACTTAATGGTAATTTCGCATTATTGTCACGACCAAGTGATAGTGGTCATACTCCATTTGGTGATATATTTATTAGTGAAAGTCCAGATTTAGTATATTGGGGAAAACACAGACATGTAATGACAAAAGGTCATAGTCAATGGTGGCAATCACTTAAGATCGGTGGGGGCGCAGCTCCTATTGAAACAAGTGAAGGATGGTTATTGTTCTACCACGGTGTAACTGGTACATGTAATGGATATGTATATAGTATGGGTGCAGCTATCTTAGACATTGAGAATCCATCAATCGTAAAATATCGCTCTGAGAACTTTATTCTTACTCCAGAAGAGTGGTATGAGGAAAGAGGTTTCGTAGCAAATGTAGTATTCCCTTGTGCGGCATTAACAGATGCAAAAACAGGTCGTATTGCTATTTATTATGGAGCAGCAGATAGTTATGTTGGTATGGCGTTTACTACGGTTGATGAGATTGTAGAATATGTAAAAGAACATCATGTAGATAATGCGGATGATGCTACTATAGGAATAATATAGAATAATTAAATGATATTGAATAATACTGGGTGGATGATTTTTATCCACCCAGTTTGTTAATTTGAGGTATTGAAATGTCCTTAATAATTGGTATAAAATATAGATTGTAAAGCAGATAAAATTTGGTAAAATAGATAGTATAATAAAAATGAATTGGTTTTAAATGTTAGAATGAAATAAGATAAAAGTAGATAAGATAAAACAGATAAGATAAAAGCTCATTCTGTTTTATAAGAATATGCTAAAGGAAAGGATTAAAAGAAAAATGAATTATTTGGAAAAATATAGTCAATGGGTAAATGATAGTTATTTTGATGAAAAAACTAGGGAAGAATTAAAGAATTTAGAAGGCAATGAAAAAGAAATTGAGGATAGATTCTTTAAAGATCTTGAATTTGGTACAGGAGGGCTTAGGGGAGTTCTTGGTGCAGGAACGAATCGAATGAATCTTTATACAGTGCGTAAGGCTACTCAAGGCCTTGCTAATTATATTATGAAACAAGGAGGAGAAAGTAAAGGCGTTGCAATTGCATACGATTCTAGAAGAATGTCGCCAGAATTTGCAATGGATACAGCATTATGCTTGAATGCAAATGGAATAAAAGCTTATGTATTTGAGTCATTAAGACCGACTCCAGAACTTTCTTTTGCACTTAGAGAATTAGGATGTATTGCAGGAATTGTAATTACAGCAAGTCATAACCCTGCTGAATACAATGGATATAAAGTTTATTGGGAAGATGGTGCACAGATTACATATCCTAAGGATGTAGAGATTATTGGTGAAGTTAACGCTATTACAGATTATAAAAAAGTAAAGACAATGGATAAGAATGATGCAATCAAGCAGTCTTTATATCAAGTGATTGGAGAAGAGATTGATGATAAATACATCGCAGAATTAAAAAAATTGGTTGTAAATCCTATATCTGATAAGGGCAGAGAATTAAAAATTGTATATACTCCACTCCATGGAACTGGAAATCTTCCTGTGCGTAGAATCTTAAGAGAATTAGGGTTTGATAAAGTATACGTCGTTCCAGAACAAGAACTTCCAGATTCGGATTTTACAACAGTCGGGTATCCAAATCCAGAAGAACCTAAGGTATTTACATTAGCAATTGAGTTGGCAAAAAAAGTTGATGCAGATATTATTCTAGCAACAGACCCAGATGCAGATAGATTAGGGGTACAAGTAAAGAATATTGATGGAGAATATGAATTGTTGACAGGTAACATGTCAGGTGCGTTAATCGCTGAATATGTATTCTCTCAGAAGAATGAACAAGGAAAGCTTTCTAATAAAGCAGCATTAGTTAAAACTATTGTTACGGGAAATATTGGAGATCAAATTGCAAAGAATTATAATGCTAGGTTGATTGAAGTATTAACAGGATTTAAATATATTGGGGAACAAATTAAACTATTTGAACAAACAAACTCAAATGATTTTATTTTTGGATATGAAGAAAGTTATGGTTGCTTAGTTGGAACACATGCTAGAGATAAAGATGCTGTAGTAGCTGTAATGACATTATGTGAAGCAGCAGCTTTCTATAAGGAAAAAGGAATTACTCTTTATGAGCAAATGCAAAAAATATTTAATAAGTATGGATACTTTAGAGAAGATTTGGTATCGGTTACTTTAAAGGGTGTTGAAGGAATGCAAAAAATCAAAGAAATTATGAATGGATACCGTACAAATCCCCCTATGACAGCAGGAGATTATAAAGTGTTAAAAGTTCGCGATTATAAATTAGATACCATTACTGATCTGGGGACGAAGAAAACGACAACCACAGGGCTTCCTACATCAGATGTGCTATATTTTGAACTAAATTCAGATGCTTGGTGTGCAGTTCGTCCATCTGGTACAGAACCAAAGATTAAGTTCTATTTTGGAGTAAAGGGTGATACGATGAAAGATGCGAAGATTAAATTAGACCATTTAGTTCATGATGAAGTGTTTCAAGTTAAATAAATGATTGGAATATAAAACTATATGGTATGTTGAAAATATTATATGGATATTTAATATGAAAATATAATACGTTAGGTATTAAGGTTAAGATATAAGATTACAAATAAAATAAGACATCTTAAGTGGACTTAAGATATCTTAGGACGGATTGTAAATGGAAATTTAGGTCTTTATAAAAAATGCAACCTAATTGTAAAGTATCGCAATTGAGTTGCATTTTTTATAATTTATAATTATATAGATATGCCTTCTTAGATCATATTGTAGCTTTTGACCTACAAACATAATAAATAAAATAAAGTTTATTTAGCAGGTACAATCTCAATCCAATAGCCATCTGGATCTGTTATGAAATAGATACCCATTGCTTCGTTCTCATAACAAATTACGCCCATGTCTTTATGTTTTTGATGTGTTGCTTCAAAGTCATCTGTTGTGAAAGCTAAATGGTATTCGAGTTCCCCTAAGTTATAAGGTTCTGTTCTTTCTGTTAAATAGGTTAATTCTAAAGTGAACTCACTAACACTATCACCTAGATATACAAGTTTAAAACTTCCGTCGCCGGCAAGCTTTTCGCGAACAGGTATCAGGCCTAGTGCTTTATCATAGAATTCTATACTTTTTTCTAAATCAAGAACATTAAAGTTGAAGTGGTTAAATTTGATCATAATGGTCTCCTTTGCAATCACATTGTGTTGCATACTATTATAACGTATAATTACTGTTTTTTATACTAATTTTTGACCGCAGTTTGGACAGAAATTAGCATTTGTAGTTTTTTGACCACAATTTGGACAGAAGTTAGGTTTGGTTTGATTGGCAGATGTATTATTTGCTGCTGTGTTAGGTTGTGGAGTGGAAGCAGTTCCTACGTTGCTGTTATTATAATTATTCATATTCTGCATCATTTGATTTGCCATATTCATGCCCATCATCATTCCAGCCATGTCAGAAGCGGCACCACCTCCACTAATGTTGCCAGAAGCTATGCCATCGGTCATAGATACTTGTTGGTAACGTCCGATATCTCCAACCATGCTATGAGAAGCAGTTTTATTGATCATATTTTGAACTTCTTCTGGATAAGTGAAGCTCATGATATTGAAACCGGTGATGGTCATACCAATATTAATTATCTGCATATCAAGGTCTGTTTGAATACCCTTTGAGATATCGAATGCGTTCGCTTGTAGATTGAACATATCTTTTCCTTCTTTGCTAATCCACTTCATTAATAATTGGTCTAGAATTGCCGTGATTCTTAGTTTGACATCTTCAACAAGGTAACTTTGCTTTACACCTGCAATATTATCGATTAATGCTACATAGTCATTTACTTTGAAGTTAAATGTTCCGTTAGAACGTATTGGCATTCCACCTGGAAGTGATGGGGTAGGAATATTAATTGCATTTTTGGTTCCCCACTTAACAGTAAATTCTTTTGTGTTAACAAAAAGAACTTCTGCACGCATTCCACTGTTAAAACCGAACTTAAAACCTTTTAGTGTTGATAAAAAAGGTATGATTTGAGATTCAATATCGTAGTCGCCTTCGTCCGTGAATATTCCTTCAATCTTTCCATTGCATAGAAAAATAGCATCTTGGCCTGGACGTATAATTAATTTACTTCCTTTTTTTATTTCTTCGTTGTTCCATTTATAGAAGATCATATCTTCTCTGAACTCTTCCCATTCTACAACGTTTGCAAATTGATTCTTAAATAATCCCATATGTTTTCCTTCCTCTCGTTGATGTATGTAGTGTGAATAACCTAGAAACTGCTACCCCCACCACTGTGTGAGCTACCGCCAGGAGAAGTCCCAGAGGAGTCCCCGCCATTATCGTTATTCTTTGGTTTCTCTGTTCTTGTTATTGTGGTTCTTATGTAGTCGTCTCTTTGGTCTAATATTTTGGAATGATTCTGATCAAGATAAGTACCGGAATTTACTGTAACTTTACCGCCAGAGTTAAATATCATAATGCTGACAGCAATAGTACCTATTCCTAAGGACACTAGTAGTTGAAACCAAAGCTGGTTATAAATATGTTGGTATTTCATTCCTACATAGTCGTCAACCATATTAATATATTGTTTCATCGCATCATAATATTTTCCGTTAGATAGTAATGGTTTTACTTTGCTAATAATATGATCAATTCTTTCACCATCTAAATAATATTGTGTGGAGTTAGGATTATCTCCATAACCTTGTATTTGAAAGCCTCTATTACTTTCATCCATAGTGATTAATAAAAGTGCACAGTTGCCGTCATAAGCGCTGGCTTTTTTTATATTTTGATCGTAAAACTTTTCTAAGTATAATTTTGTTGTTTGATTACCGATGGAATCTTCTGTGATAATTATTATGTCAGTATTATTGGAATCGCCATAAGTGTCACACATTTTTTCTAAGTCTTGTCGCTCTTCATCAGTGAGCAAGGAAGCATTATCATATACCTTTTGCAACGTACTAGCTGCAATTGATTTAGAATGATTTGGCCACAAGATTAAGAATGAACATAACATAATGAAAAGTATAATATATTTTCTGCTGCCAGATTGACGTAATATCTTCATTAGAATTCACCTCCTACCAAAAATAAAATAATATTAATGATAAGAAATGATATAGTGCTTATTCCTAAAAACCATGTGAATATTTTAGCTTTACTTAGTGGAGGATTCCCAACAATTTTACCTGTTTGCCCATTCATAGCAAAAATATGATCGGATTTGTGGTAATCATAACATACCATCCATATAGGAAACAAGCTATAGTAAGAGGATACTTCTTTCGTATCAATATCCTCGTTAATGATGGAGGTTGTAGAATATCCTTCGATTGTAGAACGAAGAAAAGAGTCAGCATATTGGTCAACTCTTTCTTTAACTCGTGGGAATAATTCTTTATCATCCATATTATATTTTTCTGCAATATATCCAGCCAAATAAGGAGTTTTAAAATCTTTTAGCTCCTCATAATTAAAAGGTTCTAATTTATCCATGAGAGTATTATTCATTTTCTCCGAAGCATCAACTGGAACTTTTAGATAAGTTAGATCAACATCACGAAAAACATTATAGTGCTTAGTTTCGGTTACGATATAATCACCTTCGTCGTACGTATTGACTATCGTACATGAAGCTTCTGCCATAGCTCTTGATTTCAAGTCGTATAACCAAAACGGAACATATATACCGGTAATATTTTTGATACGGTCTGCGCTCATGAAACCTTTTGGAGTGAGTAAGCCTTTTTTGCACCACTTTTTAAAAGCAATCTGAGCTTCTTCTTTACTAATTTTGAAGGGAATAACTTTAGCGGGGGTTAACTTTCCAGATAAACGCTCCGCTATTACTACAGCAGCGCCGCAAAAGCTACAAGTGGTAGCTGATGTATCAGAATCAGTCATAATGATTGCACCGCAATTTTTACAGTGGTATTCGTTTGTATCTGAAGAACTTTCTATATTGTCATCTTTCTCTTGGTAATTATCAATATTTTCTTGGTGTCCACAACTTTCACAAGTCAGCATGCCAGAATTGCTATCAAAGATCATGTCTGCTCCGCAACTTGGACATTTATAATGAAGAACCATTTATGGAATCGCGACCTTTCTATATATAATGAGTAGTATACACAAGCTTTGCCCTCACAATGAAAATGTGAAGGCAAAATAGTAAATGTGCGTGACAGTCTTTATTGATTTAAAGAAGCTTTTAGTGCAGCTAACTCATCATCTATGTTAGAAGTATCCGAATATTTGGCAGTTAAGTCTGCCATATCATCGACAGGACCTTTGTTCAACTCAGCCATAGCGTTGGCTTTGTCAAGCATTTTGTCTGCTTTTTCTTCCATTCGATCAAATGCTGATATGGAATTGTTAGCGCTATTTACGGAAGAACCTATACTGTTGATTCTCTCCTGTGTTTTGGCAACTGCAATTTTGCTTTTTATCATATCTTTTCTTGATTCTAGTTGATTGATATCGCCAACTAACTTATCATGCATTTGTCTCATGTTTGCAGCATTTTGGCTAGCTAGTTGATAACTCTGAGTTAAGCTAGATTGTTTTGCGGTTAAAGTGGCTTTTCTTTCAAGAAATTTCTTTGCATCATCGTCGTTACCTGATTGAACAGCTTTCATAGCATATGTTTGCATTTTATTGATCTCAGCAGTGCATTCATCCAATTCACGTTTAGTTCTCTGTTCCTCTGCCATAACAGAAGCTGTTTCAGACTTAACTTTTCCTAGGTCACTGTTTAGGTTTCTTAAACATTGATCAATCATTTTTTCAGGATCTTCTGCTTTGTCTAATAGTGCGTTAATGTTGCTGGCCATTATGTCCTTAAATCTTGTTAAAATTCCCATAGAATTATCCTCCAATATTTTACTGTATTAAATGGTTTTAAATAACTTAAAATCTTTTCTTAAGTGTATTATTTCCAAGGGCTAACGTCAAGTTAAAAATCTATTAGAAGAATGATAAAAAGATTAAAAGAAAGAATGCATGATGTTATTGAAAAGTTTTTAACATTATATTGAAAAAATCGTGCAATTATTGTACAATATTAGTACATGACTAAGTAGCTTTGTCAGCTAAAAAAAGTGACATTAGTGTACTGTATATTGTTCGTTTATTGAGATGAATTCAATTTTTGCATGCAATTTGTTTGGAGTTATCTGATTTAAAACAAAGTATTTAAAGTGGATAGCATACAGGGTTGAAAGAAAGTAAAGTATAGAAAGGAATACCACAAAGTGATTCTTTCAACTAATTTGTTGTGGTGGTGACATAGCTTGATATAGCTGTGTTATACAATGGGTAAAATGATGAGAAAAGTTACAATACAAGAGGTGGCGAAAGAACTTAATTTGTCTAGAAATACAGTGGCAAAAGCACTTAATAATAGCGATACGGTAGCATATGAGACTAGATATGTAGTAATTAAAAAAGCATATGAAATGGGATATTCTAAATTATCTCAATCTGTATTAAGTGAATTTAAAATTAAAGATCGTCTGGAAAAGACGAAAACAATCGTGGTGTTGGCTAGAAGAGAACTATCAACATTTTGGAATCGGATTATTATGGGGATATCAGATGAATTAAATAAGAATAATTGCAAATTGCAATTTAATTTTATTAGTGAAGATGATGAAAGGGATCATATTCTTCCAATTGATATGCAGTCGGATATAAGCGGTATTATTATGCTTAGTGTATTTGAAAAAGAATATATAAATCTTATTATGAAAAAGAGGGTACCAGTTGTGTTTTTGGATGGTCCAAGCGATTTGTATGATATTGTTTCTCTTGGAGATGTGGTATTGTTTGAAGGCAGTAATAGTGTTAAAGTTCTAACAAAGAGCCTCATTGATCAAGGAATGCAAAAAATAGGATTTATTGGAGACATTACTTATTGTAAGACAATTCTAGATCGATATATAGGATATCTTGAAGCAATGCGAGAAGCGGAGATTGAGATTGATGATAGAATTGTAATTACAAATCATGTAACAAATAAATATTACCGTGTAGAAGAGGTCGTTGCAGCATTAAAGAGTATGCCATATTATCCAGAAGCGATAGTATGTGCAAATGATGATATAGCAAAAGATGTAATTAAGTATTTAAGAGACAATAGTTTATCAGTCCCAAAGGATGTTGCGGTAACAGGATTTGATAATAAAGAAGAAGTGTCAGTTATGATTCCTTCACTAACAACTGTGCATATTGGAAACCAAAGAATGGGAAGAAGATTAGTGCAACAATTAATGTGGAGAATAGAAAATAGTGATCTTCCAAAAGAAGTTGTAATTATTAATACAGAAGTTATCATTCGCGAATCTTCTGTTAGAAAATAGAATAAATTAAAAAGTAGATTATTAATAAAAGCATGAATAAAAGGAATTAACCTTTTGTTTATGCTTTTATTTTTTCTAAAAACAATGTGTCCTAAAATGTAAAATAGTGAATAAAAATGCAAAATTAAAAATGTGAAAATGTTGTATGAAATTGTGCAGTAATAAAAACAAAAGAAATTGCTGAAAAAAATGATGTATAGTTATTATTCACAAAATATCAAGGGCTTAACAATTTAAAATATATTAAAAGAAGTTAAATTAGATGCTTTATATAAAAAATGTTGTGTAAATAGCATAAAATGGTTGACAGACTGGAAAAAATTTAATAAAATAATTGTAAGATAAATAAACAATATATGCACTATTAAGAAGTTAAAAATGCAATATAAGGAGGAGCAAAATGTTAAGGTGCTTGCAACGGGGAAGAAATAAAATATTCATAGCGGTTTTTATATTCCTTTTAAGTGGTTTACTAATGAATCATTCTGTACTGAAAGCAAAAACAGATACTTCATTAGATCAATATAAAGAAGATCTGGATTCTTATAGTGATTCCATTGGATATAACGAATATATAAAACAATATGATAACAATATTAGACCAACCTCAGAATATGTTATCAATGCCAAAGACTTTGTTCGTGTAGAGGGTATGAATGTATCTTACTACAATGATTATAAGGGAGTTAGCGGAACTTCTGTTTTAACAGATGAGAAAGGTCTTATTGAATATGAAGTTAATGTTCAAGAAGAAGGCTTATATGATATGTCACTGCTATACTATCCAATTGAAGGAAAGAGCGCTGCAATTCAAAGGGGTATCTTCATTGACGGAAAGCTACCATATAAGGAATTTAGTACTTTAGAATTTCAAAGAATTTGGGTAAATCAAACAAAAACTTGGGAAGTAGATAATCAAGGAAATGATTTGAAACCTAAACAAATAGAGGCACCTGATTGGATGTCGAGTTATTTATATGACAGCCAAGGATATGTAACAGATGCTCTTCCAGTTTATTTAACAAAAGGTGTACATACCATTACTCTTGTATCACAAAGAGAACCAATGTTACTTAGAAGCATTAGTTTGAAGAATGAAAAAGAAATTCAAAAATATAAAGAAGTAAAAAAAGAATACAAAGATAATGGGTATAAGAATTCATCAAAGAAAATGATTAAGATTAATGCAGAAGATGCTGATCGCAAATCATCTCAAATGCTTTACCCAGTACAGGATAAATCTTCTCCATCCGTAACACCATATGACTCCAAAGAACTAAAGAATAATACAATAGGTGGAAACAACTGGAGATTGGTTGGCCAATGGATTGAATGGGATTTTAATGTAAAAGAATCCGGACTATATAACATATCACTACATGATAAGCAAAACTTTGTAAAAGGTATTTATACATCTAGAAAAATTACAATAGATGGGAAAGTTCCATTCCAGGAATTGAGTGATTATGGTTTTAAATATACAGGTAACTGGAGAATGGAAAAGCTTGCAGATAAAAATGGAAAAGCGTATAAATTTTATTTGGAAAAAGGAAAACATACGATCCGAATGGAAGTTGTACTTGGCGATTTTTCAACAATTGTAAGTGATGTACAGGATATTATGATGAATCTTAACAGCATTTATCGTAAAGTAATACGAATTACAGGGGTTGCTCCTGATGAATTTCGTGATTATCAAATTGCAACTAGTATCCCAGGTCTTGCAGATGAGTTAAAGGTTCAAAGAGATCGATTAAATGATGTAATAAGTAGATTGAAAGCTGCAGCTGGTGCGGGTAGTGACAAGGAAACTGTATTAATTACAATGAGAGATCAATTAGATACTTTAATTAAAGATGTTGAAAAATTCACGAAATTAGTAGGCTCTTATAAAATCAATACAACTGCATTAGGTACTTGGATTACTCAGGTAATTGCTCAACCATTACAACTAGATACGATTTATATTTATTCGCCTAATTATAAGGCTCCAAAAGTGCATGACTCATTTTGGGATAAGTTAACACATGAAGCAAAGGCGTTATTTAATTCATTTATTATCGATTACAATAAAGTAGGTAATGTAACAAAAAGTGACAAGGAAACTAAGTCTATTACGTTGTGGGTAGGAACGGGACGTGATCAAGCAAATACAATTAAGGGACTTATCGATGAGACATTTACAAAAGAAACAGGAATTGGTGTAAATGTTATGTTGGTAGATATGAGTACATTACTTCAAGCAACTCTAGCAGGACAAGGGCCAGATGTAGCAATTCAAGTAGGTAATGATTTGCCTATGAATTATGGACTTCGTAATGCTGTTGCGGATTTAAGTCAATTTTCAGATTTGGCTGAGGTAAGGAAAAGGTTCTACGATAGTGCTATGGTTCCGTTTGAATTTGATGGAAAAACCTATGCATTACCAGAAACACAGACTTTCCCAATGATGTTCTATCGTAAGGATATACTAAAAGAATTAAATCTTAAAGTACCACAAACTTGGGATGATATGAAAGTAGCGATGTCTGTATTAAGTAAGAATCAGATGGAATTAGGAATGTTGCCAACTAACTTATCTCCACAGTTAGCTGAACAAGTATTTGCAATGTTACTTTATCAAAACGGTGGTGAATATTACAACAAAGATGCAACAAAGTCAGCTTTAGACAGTGATGCAGCTATTAATGCATTTAAAGAATATACTGAGTTCTACACAGACTATAAGTTAGATAGAGAAACAAGTGTTGAAAATAGATTCCGTACTGGTGAATGTCCTATTATCATCGCTGACTACACAGTTTATAACACACTCCAAGTATCTGCACCCGATATTAAAGGATTATGGGGATTCACAACGGTTCCTGGAACAGTGAAAGAAGATGGTAGTGTGGATCATACGGTATCTAGTACAGGACTAGGATGCGTTATGATGGATAGCGCGAAAGATAAAGAATCATCTTGGGAATTCATGAAATGGTGGACATCCGCTGATACACAGACACTTTATGGTAGAGAACTTGAAGGCTTAATGGGTGCAGCAGCTAGATATCCTACAGCAAATATTGAAGCATTTTCGGAACTACCATGGCCAACAGACGATTTTGAAGCTCTTAAGGAACAATTCAAAACAGTAAAAGGTATTCCACAAGTACCGGGTGGATATTATTCTTGGAGAAACGTGAATAATGCTTTTTACAAGGTGGTAGTTGAAAATTCTATGGCTCCTAGAGAAGCATTAATGGAATATGTAAGATATATCAATGATGAAATAAATAATAAACGAGATGAATTTGGCTTACCATTAGCGGATAATTAGGAAAGAGGGGAACAGAAAATTGCAGAAAAAGAATAGCTATTCATTGAAAAATGAAATCATTAGAAATAAAGCTTCCTACATAATGTTAGCACCTTATTTCATACTATTTTTCTTGTTTACGGTACTGCCAGTGTTAGCTTCTATCGTATTGAGTTTTACGCATTTTAATATGTTGGAATTTCCGACTTTTGCAGGGTGGTCTAATTATTTAAAGTTATTTCTGGAAGATGATATCTTTATGCTGGCTATAAAGAATACATTTATATTTGCGGTTATAACAGGACCTGTAAGTTATTTTATGTGTTTAATATTTGCATGGATTATTAATGAATTCAAAGGAAAGCTTCGTGCAATATTAACATTAGTGTTTTATGCACCATCTATCTCAGGTAATGCTTATCTAATTTGGAATCTTGTTCTTTCTGGTGATAGATATGGTTATTTAAATAGCTGGTTAATGAAATGGGGATTCTTAAATGCACCAATCCAATGGATGAAAACTGCAAAATATGTACTACCTTTCCTAATAATTGTGCAGTTATGGTTATCATTAGGTACTGGTTTCCTTACATTTATTGCTGGTCTCCAGACGGTAGACAAATCATTATATGAAGCTGGTGCAATGGATGGAATTAAGAATAGATGGCAGGAATTATGGTTTATTACACTTCCATCTATGAAACCACAGTTAATGTTCGGTGCGGTTATGCAGATAACACAAGCATTTGCAGTAGCTGATATATCAATTCAATTAGCAGGTAATCCGAGTGTTAACTATTCAGGTGCAACAGTAGTAACCCACTTAATGGATTATGGTACAACAAGATTTGAAATGGGTTATGCATCTGCAATAGCAACAGTATTATTTATCGTTATGATAGGTACAAATAAATTAGTTCAAAAGATTCTTGGAAAGGTAGGACAGTAGTATGGCAAGAGATTACATGAAACCAAGACGTCGATTTTTCCATAAAGAAAAACAGTTAAATCGTTCCAAAGCTGGAAATACAACATTGTTCGTTCTCATGGCCATATGTGGTGTGTTTATGGTTATGCCTCTGGTTTTAATTTTTAATAATGCATTAAAACCACTAGATGAACTTTTTATCTATCCTCCAAGAATTTTTGTTAGAAACCCATCCATAACTAATTTTTCAGATTTGTTTGTGTTAATGTCTGGGTCATGGGTTCCATTTAGTAGATATATATTTAATACCTTAATTATAACCGGAGTAGGTACGGTGGGGCATGTAATATTTGCTTCACTAGCAGCTTATCCATTGGCAAAAAATGATTTTCCGGGCAAGAAGTTTTTATTTGGTATGGTAGTTCTATCTCTTATGTTCTCTTATAACGTAACTGCAATACCAAACTATATGATTATCTCTTGGTTAGGTATCAATAATACATATTTAGCAGTTATTTTACCAGCATTCTCCTATGGATTAGGCTTGTATCTGATGAAACAGTTTATTGAACAACTTCCAGACTCGCTAATGGAATCCGCTAGACTAGATGGAGCAAGTGAATATAAGACTTTTTGGTCAATTATTATGCCAAATGTAAAACCAGCTTGGTTAACATTAGCAATATTTCAGTTCCAAACTTTATGGGGAAACACAGGAACGTCCTTCCTTAGAAGTGAGCAGTTAAAACCATTACAATATGCCTTACAGCAAATTGTAGCAGGTGGTGCAGCGAGAGCAGGAGCTTCGGCAGCAGTTCAGTTTATTATTGCAGCAATTCCAATTACATTTTTTATCGTTTGTCAAAGTAATGTAATTGAAACAATGACTACATCAGGTATGAAAGAATAGGAGGGATAAGAATGAGAAAAAAGAGATTGTTATTTATCCCCTTAATGATTGCATTAATGCTTACTTTTAATACAATCGCTTACGCAGATGATGTACCTTATGATACATATAATTATGATTCTTGGGGAGATATTGTATATACACCTGCAGCATATGTGCCAGAAAAGCATCTATCAGGTGCAGATCTTGGAATTGGGAATTTTGTTACACCACAGGATTTCTACGTGACAGACGATGGTTATATTTATGTTGCTGATACGGGAAATAATCGAATTGTTGTAACAACAAAAGATTGGAAATTAGTTAAAGTTATAGATCAGTTTATGAATGATGGAAAAAAAGATGGATTTAAATCACCATCAGGAATCTATGTAACGAAGGATAAAAGAGTATATATAGCAGATACAGATAATAACCGAGTTGTAGCACTTAAAGATGACGGATCACTTTATCAAATTATTAGTAATCCTAAATCAGAGGTATTAGCAGATAACTTTGTATTTACACCTCAAAAGGTAACAGTTGATTATGCGAATCGTGTATATGTTATCGCAAAGGGTATGTTCCAAGGAATTATGGCATTTGATGAAACGGGTAATTTTACAAGCTTTAGTGGAACAATAAATGTTCAGATAACAACTCTAGAAAAGATATGGAGAAAGTTCTCAACAAAGGCACAAAGATCAAGACAATCTTTGTTCATACCAACTGAATTTACAGGAATTGATGTTGATAGTGATGGATTTGTCTTTGCGACAAATGTTGATAATGAGGGTACACAAGCTGTTAGAAGATTAAATCCAAAAGGGCAGGACGTAATAGATAAAAATGATAAGTATAAACTTGGAGGAGATTTGATATTCCGTTTGATGGGTGATTATTCAGGAGCATCACACATTTCAGACATCGTGGTTAGAGAAAAGGGAATCTATAGTGTGGTCGATTCAACAAGAGGAAGAATCTTCACTTATGACCATGAAGGTAATCTGTTATATATCTTTGGTGGATTGGGAAGTCAAATGGGTACCTTTAAGATGCCGACAGCAATTGAAAAAATTGATGATAATATAGCTGTATTGGATTCAACCAATGCTGAAGTACTAACTTTTTCAGAAACAGAGTATGGTAAATTAATTAATGAAGCAGTTGGTTTAAGATATGATGGAGATGAAACTAAGGCAGTTGAGAAGTGGAAACAAGTATTAAAATTGGATTCCAATTACGAATTAGCTTATGTTGGTATTGGAAAGTCCTATCTTGCAGCTGGTAAGAACAAGCTTGCTATGAAATACTTAAAATTAGGAATGAATAAAGAATATTATTCGATTGCTTTTAAAAGATATCGAAATGATATATTAAAAGATAATCTAGGATATATCCTTACGGGAGTTGTTGTTATAATAGCTGGATATTCCGTTGTATCCCGTGTGAAGAAGCATAAAAGAGAGGAGCAGAATTAATGTCAAAAGAAAAATTACTTTATCCTTTTTATATATTGACACATCCTATGGATGGCTTTTACGAAGTTAGGCATAGGGAAAAAGGAAGTGTTCCTCTTTCATTGTTGATATTGTTACTATTTAGTATATCATTTAGTATAAATAAGCGTTATGCAGGTTTTGTAGTAAATGATATCAATCCATTAAGTGTAAATAGTTTTCAGGATTTTAAAGGTATATTTGCTCTGTTTTTTCTTTTTTGTGTAGCAAATTGGTCGATTACTTGCCTTGTTGAAGGAGAAGGTCGATTAAAAGATATTGTAACGGTTGTAGGATATGCAACATTACCATTAGTATTAGCTTATATTCCAGCCACTTTATTTTCTCAGATAATAGCAGAAAATGAAGAAGCATTTTACTATTTGGTGCTAGGCATAGCAATCGCTTGGTTCTTACTTCTAATTTTTATAGGGATTATGACAGTGCATAATTTCACATTTGGGAAGATGATAGGAACATTAATCTGTACATTTATTGCAATGTTAATTATTATCTTTATAATATTGCTAATCATGACATTAATTCAACAAGTATACACTTTCTTTGAAAGTATATATACAGAATTACTGTTTAGAGTATAGGAGGACGGTGGTATGAAGAAAAAAACTAGATATATACTAATCGGAATAGCCGTTATCTTATTAGCAGCCATTGGATATGCTAGTTATTTATGTTTACATTTCTTTTTCTATGATAAGTACAAAGAAGCATTACCTACTTACAAATATGAAAAAGGTACTGAATATAAAGGTTTATCAGATACTACAAATAATGTAGCAGGAATGGAATTAGTTGCAGAAAATGATGATCTTAAATTATATACTAATCCGACGACTACTGAGATTGCTGTATATGATAAGAGAACTGGCGAAACTACATATTCCAATCCAATCGATAAAGATAATGACAAATTGGCAACTGGTACAAATAAATCTTTACTAAACTCACAATTAGTAATTGATTATTATGATAAGACACGTACTATAGTTACAATGAATAGTTATGACTTATCAACAAAGAATAATCAATTTAAAGCTGAATCAATAAAAAACGGTATTAGATATACATATACATTTGGTGATTTATCAAGTAAAACAGGTATTGTACCTCAGTATATCACAGAAAAAAGATTGCAAAGTTTAATTCTTGATAAACTTTCTGGATCAGATTTAAGACTTGTAAAAGGAAAGTTTGCTGAATCAAAAACAGTAAAAGGTTACTTGGAATTAAATACTGCAGCTACTAAGTCAAAAATTGGTATGAAAAAATTAAATGATGCTTTTACAAAAGCAGGGTATACAGAAAAAGATTATAACGAAGATAAAGCAGCAGCAACTGGTGAGAGTGAAGAGAATATTACATTTACCATTCCACTAGAATATCGTTTGGATGGTGACAGTTTGGTAGTAACAGTCCCAACCAAAGAGATTAAAGAAACAGGTGAGGCTAAGCTTGCTAATATCGAGATGCTCCGATTCTTTGGTGCGGCAGGAACAAATGAAAATGGTTATATGTTAGTTCCTAATGGTTCGGGTTCTTTAATTAATTTTAATAATGGTAAGAAGAATGAACAATATAATCAATATGTATATGGAATGGATCCAGTATCTATGGGATATACCGTTGTAGAAAGTACAGAGAAAGCAAGACTTCCAATCTTCGGAATAAAAAGAGATAATTCAGCAATATTTGCTTCAATTGAAAGCGGAGATACTGTTTCTAACATCATCGCAGATGTATCGGGTAAACTAAATAGTTACAATTATGTTTATCCAACCTTCCATATTAGAGAAGGAGAAAAATTATCGATGTTTGGTACAACAGGAGCTTCATCAGAACTTCCAGTTGTTGAAAAGAACTTTTATAAATTAGATCTAACAGTAAAATACTCATTTTTAAAGAAAGATGAAGCTAGTTATTCTGGAATGGCTAATCATTACAGAAATGAGTTAATCGAAAAAGGAGTGTTATCTAAGAAACAAAATGACAGTAAGTTACCTTTTTACTTAGATATACTTGGTGGGGTTCGTAAAAAAGAATTTATTGCTGGTGTGCCTCATAACACGGTTTATCCAATGACTACATTTAATCAGGCAAAAGATATAATAGATAAATTTTATGATGCAGACATTAAAAATCTTCGAGTTAACTATAAAGGTTGGTTCAATGGAGGTTACTATAATTCAGTATCGAACAAAATAAAAGTAATGAAAAAACTTGGCGGAAAAAGTGATCTTGAGGACTTAACTAACTATATTGAAAAAGAAGGCGGTAAACTCTTTGTAGATACAGCATTCCAAAATGTAACTTATTCATCAAGTAAATTCAATTATATGCTTGAAGCTTCAAGATACTATACAGGTAGGGCTGTTATGTATGGCAAGGTTAATCCAGGAACGTTAAGACAAACAAGTGATCTTGGTGGATATAGTGAATTGTTATATTATGTTATGTCACCAAAATTCCTGGTTCGTTATGTAGATTCTTTTAGTAATAAAATTAAGAATTATAATGTAACAGGTGTTTCATTAAGAGATTTAGGAGATGTATTACAATCAGATAAGAGAAGAACAGAGATTATCAACCGTGAAGAAGCAAAGTATGTTGTGAAGAATGAACTTAATACATTAAAAGAAACGAATAAAGATTTGATGATAAAAGGTGGTAATTATTATTCTCTTGGATATGCTACTGATTTAACAGACGTACCAACAAGTGCGAATGAATTCTATATCATTGATCAAGAAGTTCCTTTCTATGAGATGGTGCTTCATGGATGTGTTGATTATACTGGTAGTTCTATTAATTTGAATGATAGTTATAATAAGCAAGACATTCTTTTGAAAATGATTGAAGATGGAGCAGCACCACATTTTATTCTTTCTTATAAGAGTTCAAGTAATATTAAATATACTGGTACAAATGATATGTATGCCACTTATTACAAGAATTGGATTAATGATGCGAAAGATATATATATAAGTGTAAATGAAGTTTTAAAAAATGTTGAGAATAGTAATATTATTAATCATGAAATATTAGATAATTCTTTAGTAAAAGTTACATACGACAATGGAGTAATCATTTATATTAACAAAGGTAATGAGTCAGTGGCAGCAGATGGTATCACAGTTAATGCAAAAAGTTATGTAGTCAAGGGGGTAGAATAATGAAATCAAAGAAACTTACACTCATGCAAAAAAGGGCGTTGACAGGTCTGATTTTCATTTCTCCTTGGTTAGTTGGATTTATTGTATTCTACCTTGTCAGCTTAATTAAAACAATACAATTTAGTTTGTGTAAAGTAAGTGTAGCTGACACTGGTGGTTATGCATTGGCATTTAAAGGGTTATCCAATTTTAAGTATGCATTATTTCAAGATGCTGACTTTAACCAGATTTTGGTCAATTCGGTAATAGGAATGCTTGTTGATATGCCCTTAATCATCTTCTTTAGTTTGTTCATGGCAATTTTACTAAATCAGAAGTTTAAGGGAAGAACAATTGTAAGAGCAATATTTTTTATTCCAGTTATTATGAATGCGGGAGCAATCAATGATGCACTTGAATTAGCGAGACAGTTAATTGCTGGAGGTCTAAGTGCTGTTGCATCAGATGCTGGTACATCATCTAGTGGAGTTAATGTTTATTTCTTATTTGATACATTTTCAGAGTTAGGAATTCCACGAGGATTGATTGACTATATTATTGGAGCAGTTTCAAGATCTTATGATATTGTTAGAGCATCTGGTGTTCAGATTATTATATTCTTGGCGGCACTTCAATCGGTGCCTGGATCATTATATGAAGTATCAAAAATTGAAGGCGCAACCGCATATGAAACATTTTGGAAAGTAACATTCCCTATGGTTACACCATTGATTTTAACAAATGTAGTTTATACCATCGTTGATTCATTTGTTACTAGTGATGTAGTAGATATGGCATATAAAGTAGCAATTACAGATCACAAATATGGTATTAGCTCTGCAATGAGCTTATTAAGTACTGGTGTAGTAAGTATTGTATTAATTATAGTTGGTATCTTAGTCTCGAGAAAGACATTCTACTATAACTAGAAGGAGGAGTAAAATTGGAACTTATTGAAAAGATGAAACAATCAAAAGACAGTATTAAATTATTTGCAAATAGCTCTAATAGGGTTAATGAACAGAAGAAATTATTAAGTAAAACCAAGAGAATACTCCTAAATGTTTTGAGATTTATTTTAATCGTTGGTATTTCCTATATAATACTATCGCCTTTGATTACGATAATTAGTAGATCATTTTTCTCGGCAGAAGACGTGTATAATCCGTTAGTGTTACTGCTTCCAATTAATCCAACACTAGAGAATTTTAGAATAGCTGCATCAAGAATGAGTTATGTATCAACCTTAACTTCTACCATTATATATGTTCTTTCATTAATGCTAATACAGTTATTTATATGTTCGATGGTTGGATATGGTTTTGCAAGATTTAACTTTCCATTTAAAAAATTATTGTTTGCATGTGTAATTTTTACAATCATAATTCCAACACATACAATTATGCTACCAATCTATATGCATTTTCGTAAATTTGATCTATTTGGTTTGGTTCAGCTGTTTACAGGAAAAGATGGTATCAATCTTTTATCGACTAGAGTACCAATGTATATTATGACCATATTTGGTTGTGGACTTAGGTCTGGATTATACATCTATATATTCAATCAATTTTTTAGGGGATTACCAAAAGAGATTGAAGAAGCTGCATTCATTGATGGTGCAGGATCATTCTATACATATTTTAGAATTATGTTGGTAAATGCAATACCATCCATTATCACAGTATCTGTATTCTCGATTGTTTGGCAGTACAATGATATGTTTTACAGTAAATTATTTTCTATAAAAGCGGATTACTCAATGAGTATAAAGATATCAACGTTACAAGCCACAATTCAGAATATGGATAAGATTACAGATCCAAAATTAGCTCAAATTTATTTATATGCAGGTATTGTATTAACCGTTTTACCGGTAGTATTAATGTACATTGGTTTGCAGAAGTATTTTATGGAAGGTGTGGAGCGAAGCGGTATAGTTGGATAGCTTCGTAAAATACAATCCTAAAAATAAATTATAATGAGGAGGTCTTGTTATGAAAAAAACAAGCAAAAAAGTATTTACTTTATTAATGGTATTTGTAATGATTTTATCACTATGTGCATGTGGTAAAAAAACCAAAGAAACATCAAGCGATAAAGCAACAACGAAACCAAAAGAAGAAACTGCTACTCCAGAAGCAACAGCTACTGAAGATCCAGGATTTGATCTTGGTGGAAGAACAATTAAGATTGGTACTTGGTTTGATGTATATTATGATAGTACTCATAAATCAATCAATGACAATCCAAATGTATCAAACACTGAAACAGCTCAAATGCAATTAGATAATGTTAGAAGAATTGAAAAGAAATACAATTGTAAGATTCAATTCGTTAACTTAACTTGGGATGGTACTATGGAAAGTATTAATACATCAATTACAGCTGGTACTCCTGATTGTGACGTTTATATGACTGATTTACAATTTGGACCAAAAGCAGCAGCTTCTGGATTAGCTCAAGCTCTAGAAGATTTCTTACCAGCAGATTCAGATGTACTAAAGGATCAAAAAATTGCTAAGAAATTAAATGTATTTGGTATGGATAAAGATTACTTATTTACTTCACAAGCAATTGATACAAATGGTATTGGTATGGCATATAACAAAACTATGTTAGATGAACTTGGTCTTGAAGATCCTCAACAATTATACAAAGAAGGAAAATGGACTTGGGATAAGTTCGAAGAACTTGCTAAAGCATGTACAAAGGATAATGATGGTGATGGAACTACCGATGTATATGGTTATGGTTCAATTTGGACTTACACTCTTCCACAATTCGTATTATCTAATGGTGGTACAATTGCAAGTACTAAAACAGAAGGTTTAAGTTCACCACAAGTAAAAGAAGCTTTAGAATTTATCAATAAACTATATACAAAAGACAAAGCAGCTAGACCTTGGAATGCAGATGATTGGAATGATAACTTAAATGCATGGTCAGACGGTAAAGTTGCATTCTGGGGAACTCAAGCTTGGGTTCAATCATCATTCCCAGATACAAAATATGAAATCCATGTTGTTCCTTATCCACAAGGACCAAGCGGTGATGGAAAAGCTATGACTACAGTAACAGGTAACTGGTATATGATCCCAGTTGGCGTTAAGGATCCAGATAAAGTATATAAAGTACTTGAAGAATACTGGGATTGGTATGGAGATGATACTTCTCTTCGTGATGATACTGAATGGGCAGAAGGATGCTTCCAATCAGAAGAAGACTTTAACATCATTAAGGACATCAGTACTAAGACTGCAACAGATATGTGGGGCGGTATTGGATTTGACTTTGGTCCAGAAATGCTAGGTATGATGGATGGAAGCGTAACAGTTTCTCAAGCTGTTGAAACTAAGAAACAAGTATTACAAGATTTATTAAATCAAATTGTAAAAGCAGATTAATATAAAGTTTAATTAAGAATTAGCTATATGTTAGGGGTTTTAATATATATTGATATTCAAATAAAACTTTAGCGTTAAAAATAAAAGGAACTGTTGCAAAACGAGTGGTAATGCAACAGTTCTTTTTATTTTTAAAATTATATATAAAGAATACTTATAAATGAATAACAAAAATTTATTATAGATTATATTTAAGTGGTAATTTTTCATAATAAAATTGAAAATAAGATTTTAGCGGTATTATATAGATAGAAAATTGTAGAAAAAATAAATTTTCCTTTGAAAATATTAGATTATAGTATATAATAAGATAGGATGTGTTTAATTAACATAAAAATGGAAAAATTAGATAAATAGTAACAGTAGATTATATGGCTAACAGAGTGAAATAGATTGGATTAAAAAAAGTTCTATTAGTGAAATGTAAAATTGAAAGGAGAAAAATTATGGCAGGCAGTGATATTGGTATCGATTTAGGTACTGCAAGTGTATTAGTATATATAAAAGGAAAAGGTGTTGTTTTAAAAGAACCATCAGTTGTTGCCTTTGATCGTGATACAAATAAAATTAAAGCAATAGGAGAAGAAGCTCGACTAATGCTAGGAAGAACTCCTGGTAATATCGTTGCAGTAAGACCTTTAAGACAAGGCGTTATCTCTGATTATACAGTAACTGAAAAAATGCTAAAATATTTTATACAAAAAGCAGTTGGTAAACAACGTTTTAGAAAACCAAGAATTAGCGTATGTGTACCAAGTCAGGTTACAGAAGTAGAAAAGAAAGCTGTTGAAGATGCAACTTACCAAGCAGGTGCTAGAGAAGTTTCTATTATTGAAGAACCAATCGCAGCAGCAATTGGAGCAGGTATTGATATTTCAAGACCATGTGGAAATATGATTGTAGATATCGGTGGTGGTACTTCTGATATCGCAGTAATATCACTTGGTGGTACAGTAGTAAGCACATCAATTAAAATAGCTGGTGATGATTTTGATGAAGCAATTGTTCGTTATATGCGTAAAAAACATAATCTATTAATTGGTGAAAGAACAGCAGAAGACATTAAGATAAAGATTGGTTCAGCTTATAAAAGACCAGAGGTTGAAACTTTAGATGTTAGAGGACGTAACCTAGTTACTGGTTTACCTAAGACAATAACAGTTACTTCTGATGAAACAGAAGAAGCTCTAAAAGAAACAACTTCACAAATAGTAGAAGCAGTTCATGCAGTATTAGAAAAGACTCCACCTGAATTAGCAGCAGATATTGCAGATAGAGGTATTGTATTAACTGGCGGTGGTTCTTTATTATATGGATTAGAACAATTAATCGAAGAGAAAACTGGAATTACAACAATGACTGCAGAAGATCCTATGACAGCAGTTGCTATCGGAACTGGAAAGTTCGTTGAATTTTTAAGTGGGAAAAGAGACTAAATAATAGGTGAAAGTAATTATTTACAGTTGTTTTACTATAAATATTATAGAATAAATTGTCGATATAACATTAAATCGAGTATAATACAGTGGGAAAAGACAACCTGAAGGGATGATAAATAATGGTAAAAGGGCTATATTCTGCATATACCGGCATGCTTAATGAACAAAAGAGACTAGATGTTATAAGTAATAATCTAGCCAATGCTACAACGGTTGGTTATAAGCAGGAAAATGTTACGAATCAATCTTTTGATAGTGTAATGACAGTTAAAGTAAGAGATGAATCAGAGTACTATAATAACAGAAATATTGGTAAGATGACGAATGGTGTGAAGCTAGGCGAAGTCTACTCTGATTATTCACAAGGATCGTTAAGACAAACAGGTAATACGTATGATTTAGCTATTTCGGGAAAAGGATTTTTTAAAGTAGCTGTTACGGATGCCAATGGTAATCAGACCATGAAGTACACAAGAGATGGATCATTTAAGATGACTAGTGAGGGATATATTGTTGATACGAACGGTAATCGTCTTCAAGGGGAGAGTGGAGATATTCAAGTTCCGGTTGATACATCCCAAGTGTCTATAACAGAAGATGGTTCACTTTACGCTGATGGACAATATTTAGATAAGGTTAAATTAACAGATTTTGAAAATTACGATTATCTAAAGAAAGCCGGTGATAATCTTTACGAAACAGTAGATGGAGCAAATGAAATTGATACTACAGCTACAATTCGTCAAGGTTATACAGAACAATCTAATGTTAATGTTGTAAAAGAAATGGTTCAGATGATTACCATAACAAGAGCTTATGAAGCAAATCAAAAAGCAATTCAAAGTGTTGATGGTATGGTAGATTTGGCTGTTAATTCAGTGGGTAAAGTATAATATAATTAATTCAATTCAGAGCATAACGTAGATACAAAGGAAAGAAGGGGACTTATTTATGATGCGTTCATTATGGACAGCTGCATCGGGGATGACAGCTCAACAAGTTAGTATAGATACTATATCAAATAACCTTGCGAACGTTAATACAACAGGTTATAAGAGAGAGACTGCAGAATTCAAATCATTACTTTATCAAACGATACAAGATAAATCTACAGATAGTCAAGGTAATGCGAAACCAGTTGGAGTTCAAGTAGGATTGGGAGTAAGAAATTCAGCCATTACTCCTCAATTTACACAAGGAATATTAACTGAGACAGGTAATCAATTTGACTTTGCAATCCAGGGAAGCGGATTCTTTATGGTTAAATTACCAGATGGATCAACTGGTTATACAAGAAGTGGTTCATTCCAATTAACTGAAGGAACAGATGGCTTGACTTTAGCAACCTCAGAAGGTTATCCAGTATTGGATGGTAATGGTAATCCAATTGTTCTGGATTCTAATCTAAGAACATCTAAGATTACGTTTGATGATAGCGGTAAATTGCTATATCCAGATGCTAAAGGAAATGCAAAAGAATTAGGTTTTCAAATAGGTGTTGCTAATTTTAATAATCCAGCAGGACTGAATAAACAAGATAATAGTATTCTAACTCCAACAGATGCTTCGGGAGAACCTAGAGTTGAAGGAATAGATACAAGTTTAAAGCCAAGTAAAGTTGTAAATAAATATTTAGAAGGCTCCAATGTTCAGGCAGTTGATGAAATGGTTAACTTAATTGTAACTCAAAGAGCTTATGAATTTAATTCAAAGGCAATTACAGCTTCGGATGAGATGCTACAACAAGCAAACAATTTAAGAAGATAGTAAACTGAAAATGTTTGACATATAGAGGAGATTAGGATGAGCATATCAATAGGATCTAATTCATTGTTAAATTCCACTGTAAATACGAGCCTAAATAGTACGACTGCAACAAAGTTGGAGGATTCGCTTTCTAATAAAAGTAATTCTTCGGACAAAGAATTGCTAGAATCATGTAAGCAATTTGAATCGTATTTAGTAGAACAGGTATTTAAAGAAATGAAGAAAACTGTTCCAGAGAATGAAGATGAAAATAATGAATATCTCAAGAATTTTGGTGATATTTTATATGAAAATTATGCAAAAAATGTGACAGAAGGTCAAGGGTTAGGTATTGCCAAGATGTTATATGAATCAATGAAAAGATAATTTCCATTAGAGATTACGGTAGGAGTAGTGTATTTTAGCTACTCCTATTCTTTCATTTAGAGGAAAGAAAGTATTTTCAATAAATGAAAGAATAAGAGTAATTATTTTTTTAAATTAAAAGGTTTGAGGTGATAATATTGGCAGATATACTGCAAGGATATGTTGATAGAATTGTGTTTCGCAATCAAGAGAACGGCTATACCGTCTTTAGCCTTACAGATGACCACGATGAAACTATGTGTGTTGGTAACTTCACATTTATTAGTGAAGGGGAATTCGTTGAAGTCAGAGGCGAATATACCACGCATCAAATGTATGGTGAACAGTTTCAAGTGAAAACGTATGAGATAAAAGAGCCAGAAGATCTATTTTCAATAGAGCGGTATTTGGGATCTGGTGCTATTAAAGGGATTGGTGCTGCATTAGCAGCTCGAGTTGTAAAACGATTTAAAAAAGATACCTTTCGAATCATAGAGGAAGAACCTGAACGATTAGTCGAAGTAAAAGGAATCAGTGAAAAAAAGGCAAGAGAGATAGCAGAACAATTTGAAGAAAAAAGAGAAATGCGTGGAGCTATGATATTCTTACAACAATATGGGATATCAACGAACCTTGCTGTTAAGATATATAATGAATATGGGCCAAAACTATACGATGTAATAAAGGAAAATCCATATCGATTGGCTGACGATATCAGTGGTGTCGGATTTAAGTTAGCCGATGAAATTGCTACAAAGGTAGGAATTGGTTCAGATTCAGATTTTCGCATTAAAGCTGGAATATTCTATACCTTATTACAAGCAAGTTCCAATGGACATGTATATTTGCCAGAACGTAGTTTACTACAAAATACTGCTGAACTTTTAATGATAGAACCTGATAACATAACAAAACATATCATGGACATGGTAATTGATAAACGAATTATCGTAAAAGAATTGAATGACGAAAGAGTAATATATGGTGCGAGATTATTTTATACTGAATTAAATGTTGCAAAAATGTTATGTGATCTAAATATTAAGTATGATTTATCAGTAGAAGAAGTAGAGAAAAGACTTACAAGAATAGAAGAAAAATCACAAATTGAATTAGATGAGATGCAAAGAATTGCAGTACTTGAGGCAGCAAGAAATGGAGTATTAATTGTAACAGGTGGTCCTGGTACAGGAAAAACTACTACAATAAATACTATTATTCAATTTTTTGAAGTTGAAGGACTAGATATTCTATTGGCGGCACCAACTGGAAGGGCAGCTAAGCGTATGTCAGAAACCACAGGATATGAAGCACAAACAATTCATAGGCTTTTGGAATTGTCAGGAGGCGCAGGACAGACTGATGGTAGATATAGTTTTGAAAGGAATGAGAGTAATCCATTAGAAGCAGATGCAGTTATTATTGATGAGATGTCTATGGTTGATATACAACTAATGAATGCATTACTTAAAGCAGTTAGTGTTGGTACAAGGCTTATATTAGTGGGTGATGTTAATCAGTTACCTTCTGTAGGACCTGGAAATGTTCTGAATGATATTATTACATCGCATCAATTTAATGTAGTAATGTTGACAAAAATATTTAGACAAGCAAGAGAAAGTGATATTATAGTTAATGCGCATAAAATTAACGCTGGAGAATCTATCAAATTAGATAATAAAAGTAAAGATTTCTTTTTATTGCAAAGAGATGATGTTAACGTTATCATTCGAGTAATGATTGCTTTGATTAAAGAAAAATTACCTAAGTATGTAAACGCAACTCCATATGATATCCAAGTCTTAACGCCTATGAGAAAAGGAGAATTAGGTGTAGAAAGACTTAATCAAATGTTACAGACATATCTTAATCCGGAAGATAAGAATAAAAAAGAAAAAGAGTATAACGGTGTCATCTATCGTGAAGGTGATAAAGTTATGCAGATTAAAAATAACTATCAGATTGAATGGGAAACGAAGAGCCAATATGGCATAACGCTTACCAGTGGAACTGGTATCTTTAATGGAGATGCAGGTATCATTAAAGAAATTAATTTGTTTGCTGAAAATTTAATCATTGAATTTGACGAAAAAAGAATTGTGGAGTATCCATTTAGTTTACTTGATGAATTAGAATTAGCTTATGCAATTACAATTCATAAATCGCAAGGAAGTGAATATCCTGCAGTGGTTATGCCAATTTTAACAGGTCCTAGAATGTTATTTAATCGTAATATATTATATACAGCAGTAACAAGAGCCAAATCTTGCGTAACTATTGTAGGAAGTAAGGATATGATTATGCATATGATAGACAATGTTAGTGAGCAGAGAAGATATTCAAGTTTAGATGAGAGAATTCAAGAGTTGTTTGTAAAAAATTAGTGCAAATGTAAGAAAATTGATATATAATAACAATAATTAGAAAAATATTTAAGGGAGGTTCATGATGAGTAAGAATACATTAGTTATCATGGCAGCTGGGCTTGGTAGTAGATATGGTGGAATGAAGCAGTTAGAAGCTGTTGGACCAAGTGGTGAGATTATTATGGACTATTCCATTTATGATGCAATCAAAGCTGGGTTTAAAAAAGTAGTATTTATTATTCGTGAAGATATAGAAAAAGAGTTCAAGGAAGTGATTGGTAATCGGATATCTAAATTAATAGAAGTTGATTATGTAATACAAGATGTAAATAATATACCAGAAGGTTTAAGAGTGCCCGAAGGAAGAATAAAGCCGTGGGGAACTGGTCATGCAGTATTAAGCTGTATTAATAAAGTGAAAGAACCATTTGCAGTTATTAATGCAGACGATTTCTATGGACGAGAAGCTTTTGTTAGAGTAAATGAATTTTTAACACAGAATGAAAATAACAGAATTCAATTAGAGGACGGTTCTAGTAGACAAGCTAATTCTAAATATCAATTTTGCATGGCAGGATTTGTTCTAGGCAATACACTAAGTGAAAATGGTACGGTATCTCGTGGAGTATGTAAAATTAGTGAAGATAATAAACTTGTTGATGTTATTGAAACCACTGGTATTATGAAAAAAGGAAATCAGGGCATAGCTATTTTAGAAAATGGTGAAGAGGAAATTGATCTAAATAGTTCAGTATCAATGAATATGTGGGGATTTACACCTGAGATTTTATTAGAATTAGAAGCTTATTTTTATGAATTTTTGAAGAATCTTAAAGAAAATGAATCCAAAGCAGAGTATTATTTGCCAGAAGTAGTAGCGAATCTAATCAAGACTTCAAAAGCAGAAGTTACAGTATTAAAGACAAATGATAAATGGTTTGGGATCACTTATAAAGAAGATAGGGATTACGTAATGAAATCCTTTAAGAAATTAGTTAGAGAAGGTATTTACCCAGAAAAGTTATTTTAAATATATATCAGGAATAAGGGTTAGTTAATTGGTATAAATTCGACTTTTTTGATCGTTAAGGTTTGATTTATATTATGCAGATTGAAAGGCACGGGTATATAAATGATTAAGAAAATCATCGATATGGTTTATCCGAGACGATGCCCAATTTGTGGAGGTATCATCACTCCCAAAAGTGAAAAAGTTTGTCCTTTATGTAAAGAACAACTTAACTACATTAAAGAGCCTAGATGCAAAAAATGTAGCAAACCATTAATCAATGAGGTACAGGAATATTGTTATGACTGTGAAAATAAAAGATTTCACTTTGTCAGAGGATATGCATTATGGGTATATGATAATCACATGAGAAAGTCAATTGCATCATTTAAATATCATAATAAAAGAGAGTATGCAGACTTTTATATTGAGGAGTTATTAAAAGGATATTCAGAAGAAATACTTAAAATTGCACCAGATGCTTTAATTCCTGTACCAGTACATAAATCAAGACAGAATCTTAGAGGCTATAACCAAGCTGAGATTATTGCAAAAGGAATAGGAAAGAAACTGTCAATCCCCATATTAGATAAAACATTAATACGAGTAAAGAAGACATTACCACAGAAAGGTCTAAATGATAAGGAAAGATTAGATAATCTTAGTCATGCTTTTCGTTTTTTAGATCAAGAACAGATGGATAAAAATTTAGAATTAGATAAGGTGATCTTGGTAGATGATATCTATACCACTGGAAGTACTATAGAGGCATGTACTAACATCTTATTAGAGAATAATGTTAAGGAAGTGTATTTTATCTGTATTTGCATTGGTAAAGGTTTTTAGGAGGCAATAAATGGACGTTAGAAATTGTAGATTATGTGGTCGAATATTCAATTACATTGGTGGAGATCCTTTATGTCAGGGCTGTATGAAAACGATGGATGATAAGTTCGCCACAGTAAAAGAATACATATATGAACATCCTGGAGTTGGTATGCAAGAAGTATCAGAAGAAATGGATGTTCCATTAAATCAAATAAAAAAATGGATACGTGAAGAAAGACTTTGTTTTGCTGAGGATTCAGCATCTGGAATTGAGTGTGAATCATGTGGTGCAATGATTAAGACGGGTAGATTTTGTGCAAAATGTAAAGATAATATGGCAAATACGTTAAATAGTGTTTATCATTTGGATTCACCAATCTCGACTAAGGACAAAATCAATACTGGTAATGCCAAAATACGTTTTTCGGATAGATAATGTAAGATAAAAGTATATCGAGTTTAGGTGGTGATGAAATTGAAGAATAGTATAGTGACAATGTCAACAATAGAGAATATATTTAATCAATCTTTTGTTGACATAACAAAAAAAGTAGCTCTTTTAGATATCATAGAGGAAACACCTACTCATAGTGAAATCGAGGATTTATACTCAGGGATTATTATAACAAACGGCGTATATAATTCAATATTGATTTGTACTATGCACGAATCAGTTATGAAAGAAATAAGCAAGGGTATGAATAATGGCAAAAAAGTAGATAGCGAAGATATAGAATTGTATGTAGGTGAATACCTGAACATAGTATGTGGCAATGCATTAACACAAATAAATAATCTAGCAGGTAAGGCATCGAGACTATCTGTTCCTGTAATTATAAAAGGACCATATCAGAAGAATGAAGAAGTTGAATATGAACAAATGATAGAATTTAATTTTTCTTCATGGTATGGATTGATTAGGGTGAACATGGAATATACATTTTCATCTTCATGATAAGAAAATAACAAAACTATCTAAAGGGAATGAAAGGAATGATGAAAAAATGAAGAAGACAATACTTGTTATAGATGATTCGCCGTTTGTTGTGAATCAGATAAAAGAGATTACAGCTCATACAGAGTATGAGGTTATTGGACATGCTAAAACTGGTGAGGCAGGAATTGAGATATTCAAAGAATTACATCCTGACATTATAACTTTGGATATCATTATGCCAGGAATTGATGGAATGGAAACAGCAAAAGAAATACTCAACTTGGATGCTGATGCCAATATTCTCATGTTAAGTTCATTGTGTGATAATGGTACATTAGAAGAAGTGAAAAGCATTGGATTAAAATATTTACTTCCAAAGCCTATTGAAGCAGGATTATTATTAGCTACATTCGAATTGTTAACTAAAAGATAATAATAAAAAGTGGTTTATCAATGATAAACCACTTTTATTATTATCTTATTAACTTAGATCTAAGAGTAAAGTAACATTGAATGATTTTATAAAAGAAAATACTAGTTTAATTTTATCCCATCATCCAAAATAGTGATTTCTTTCTCTTTAAAAAGTTTCCCGATCGCTCTTTTGAAAGCATTTTTGCTTAGACCAAACTCCTTTTTAATAATCTCAGGGTCAGTCTTATCGTTGTAAGGTAAAAAACCATTATGTTCCTTTAATGAATCTAATATTAATGAGGCATCAGAGCCCATTTGAACATATACTTTTTCACGTAAACTTAGATTTAATTTACCGTCCTCACGAACGCTAGTTACTCTTGCTTCAATGCTATCACCAGGTTTTAAAGTCCTGAAAAGTTCTTTATTAGGAACTAGCGCAGAATATTGATTATCAACTGCTACAAAAGCTCCGAATTCATCAAGTACTTCATATACAATACCAATAACTTTATCACCAGGATGATAAGATGAGTTTGTCTCTAGGTAATCATATACTTTCATAGTAGCACAAAGTCGCTCACTCTTATCAATATATAAACTAACAAGTATCTGATCGTTTTCGTGTACGCGTTCAGTTTGTTCTTTAAAAGGTAATAATAAATCCTTAGTAAGGCCCCAATCTAGAAAAGCTCCAATGGAACTTACTTCAATAACTTTAAGTACTGCAAGTTCCCCAAGTGTTAAAGCTGGCATTTTTGCTGTTGCAATTGGGCGGTCCTCAGAATCTTTATAAATGAAGACTTTTATTTTGTCTCCAATTTTTGTTCCGTTTTCAACCTGATTTTTTGGTAACAGTACTTTATCTTTTGAATCACTGCTTAAGTAAACACCAAAATCAGTAGTTTTAATAACCTCAAGGGTTTGTATTTTTCCTAATTCTATCATATTAATTCCTTTCTATATGTTTTGCATTTTGAGTAATTGCGAAATTAATATAGGTTCGCAAAAACATTGTTTTATACATTCAATTTAAACTTGGTTAAGTATTGCTTTCAGAAATATAATAGTTCACTTAAGCACTTATGAATTCAATAATAACATAGGGTCTTTTTTCGATATTTGCTAATACTACGGTACATATTTCTTCATCAATAAGAACTTGTGGAATAATTGTATCACCTAAAACTGCTGCCATACGATATTCTGCTCTCATTTGTTTGATAATAAATTTCGCAGGTAAAAACTCTTCGGCCATTTTTATATATTGGCTATTATTCACATGATTATTTGTGTCAATGTTAGATTTTATTACTGGGAAAGGTTGATACTCGTTGTAAATCCCAGTACTATTTGTAGTTTTATTATCTTTAAAATCCTCTGGTAGAGTGATTTTTCTAGGAGCATAATCCATATCCAATTTATCTTCGATCTGAAAACCTGATATATCTTCCTCTGTAATTTTTATTGGCCTCATAGTAGTGGTATCCATGAGAACCCAGATGGAATTAGCAACGGCCAAAGTAGTATCATTGGTATCCTGCAAGATAAAGTTACGAAAGCCATACATACTTTTAAAGTCATATGCTAATGTTCCTACTTTTATAGTTTCACCTAAATCTGGGTAACGATTCACGACAATCTGCCATGAATTTAGAATCCAAGCATGTTTTTTGGACTCCAATAGATCGATTCCTTGTCCATTATCTTCTGAGTGAAATGTACTACAGTCTTGAAAATAATTGATTATTGAGGAAAACTCTAATTGCTTCTTGCGATTTACTTCACTATAACGTACCCTGCTGGTAAAACTATACATAAAAAAACTCCAATCTTCTTAAGGTTAAATAGAAATGTAGTTGAATGGTTAATAAAATTAACATTACTGATATTGTTAAATACCCACATTTTACTTATTATATCATTATTTGAGAAAATAACCTAGGGTTTTTTTGAAGATCCATAAGCTATCTACTTATTAGCTATACTTTTTAATTTACACTAATGTAGAATTCGATTGTATTAGTTGTTAAAGAATGTAGGTATTGGTAACATGATACTCTTTTATTGGAAGTTTATAAAAATATAGTGCAATTTTAATTGTATTTTGTTATAATAAACGTATTTGAAAGGAGGAATATTTTCGTGGACCCGATTGACTATTATAGTAAGAATGCGAATATGTATTACGATGCTACTAAAGATCTGAGTATGGAGGATCAACTTGAGAAATTCATATCGCTACTACCAGAGGGCTCGTCAGTTCTAGATTTAGGGTGTGGCTCAGGAAGAGATAGTTTGTATTTAATTGAAAAAGGATTTGATGTTACTGCATTAGATGGTTCAAAGGAGCTTTGTGAACTTGCTGAGATACATATTGGACAAGATGTATTAAACATGAAGTTTGAAGAAATGAATTTCTTGAATGTATTTGATGGAGTATGGGCTTCAGCTTCTTTTGTACATTTAGTACCAGAGAAGTTAGAGATTATTTTAGAGAAGGTAATATCAAGTTTAAAAATAGAAGGTGTTTTATATATTTCACTCAAATACGGAGACTTTTCAGGAATAAGGAATGGAAGGTACTTTCAATACTATAAAATGAGAGTGATGAAAGAAATATTAAGTAAATTTGAAAATGTTGAGTTAATTGAATCATGGAAAACAAATGATATTAGATCAACAAGAGAAGAAGTAGAATGGCTTAATATTTTAGTAAAAAAAATTAAATAGAAAAGATAAAAAGAAAAGAGGTGTATTTGTTGAACAGAGTAAAATGGGTTAATGTAGTATTTTTATCTACTGTGTTAGTTTCAAGTGTAGGAGGTACACTTGTTGGTCTTCTTTTACAGCATATCGGAGAAAATTACTTTATTAATTTACTTGTTTCTCAATTTATACTGATTATACCGACGTTAATTTATATCATTTATTATAGAATAGACATTCGTGAAGCAATTAGATTCCGTAAGATAAAGATGTCTAATATCTTTTATTTAATAATATTTGCATATTTAATAACACCTTTGATGAGTTTACTAAGTGCAATATCCATGCTATTCTCAACCAATTTTATTACCGGTGAGATTGGGAATATTGTCAATAATTCACCATTAATACTAAGCGTATTTTTAGTTGCTTTTATACCATGTGTGCTTGAGGAATCTGTTTATAGAGGCATTTTTTATAACGAATATAGAAAAATCAATACTAGAAAAGCAATAGTATTAAGTGGCTTATTATTTGGACTATTGCATATGAATTTTAATCAGTTTATCTATGCGTTTGCAATGGGGATGATATTTGCATTATTGATTGAAGCTACGGACTCTATTATATCTTCAATGATTGTTCATTTCGTTATTAATGCTACTTCTGTAGTGCAATCTTATGTAACTCCTAAGTTAATAAAAGTTGCAACAGAAAAGGGACAATCTGGATTAGATACAAATCACTTATCTACGGGTAATTATACAAGGGATGACTTATTGAGTGCAATTAGTGTTTATGCAGTTATTTCTGTTGTAACAACAATATTAGCTTTTATGCTATATAAACAGATAGCAAAGAAGAATGGACGTCTTGAACATGTAAATCATATATTAGACTTTAGAAATAAGACAGTAACAAATAGTAATTCTTTTAATAGTGATGAATATTATTTTGATAAAGAAACATATACCTATAAAAAACATACAGAGTTACAGATAATAGAACAGGAATGTAATATTCAAGATAATAAGCAAAAGTTATTAAGTATTCCACTTACAATTGGAATGGCAATGTGTATTATTTTAATGATATATCGTGAGGTAATTGTTAGAATATCTTAAAATACATTAGGCATTACAACGTAGTAATAAATAAATATTAGAATTAAAAACGGAAGGTGCATAGAGTTAGTATTATGTATCTTCCATTGTTGTATATAGGAAAATAAATAGAAAATGATATTATCCATCCTAAATTGAATAATATATTACTAATTTTGAAACTATAATTTTATTAAATGATCATTGGTTATATAGTAAAGTAAAAGCTATAACAAATAGATGTGCTATAAATTTAACTAATTTTGAAAGGAAATTAACTATGAATAAACAATACGAACTTATAATTATTGGATCTGGCCCAGCAGGTCTTACATCAGCAATTTACGCAAGTAGAGCAGAAATAGATACGTTAATAATAGAAAAAAATCCTGTTAGTGGTGGTCAGATCATTAACACTTATGAAGTTGATAATTATCCAGGATTACCAGGCATAAATGGATTTGATTTAGCAATGAAATTTAGAGAACATTCTGAAAAATTAGGTGCTTCCTTTGTAATGGGTGAGGTGAGTCATTATGATATTGAAGGACCAATTAAGAAAATAACATTAGACAATGGCGATAAGTATGAAGCAAAAGCTGTCATCATTGCTACTGGCGCTATATATCGAAAATTAGAAGTGAAAGGTGAGAAAGAGCTAACTGGAATGGGAGTATCCTATTGTGCAACCTGCGATGGAGCTTTTTTTAGAAATAAAACAACAGTTGTAGTCGGTGGCGGAGACGTAGCAGTTGAAGATGCTATTTTTTTAGCAAGATTATGTAAAAAAGTCTACGTAATTCATCGTAGAGACGAATTCAGAGCAGCCAAGACTTTAACAACTCAATTATCAAAAATGGAGAATGTTGAAATTATATGGGATACTGTAGTTGACGAAATCATAGGTAAAGAATTAGTTAAAGCTGTAAAAGTTAGAAATAAAAAGACAAATGAAGAAAAGACTATTGACACGGATGGAGTATTTATAGCTGTAGGTAATATGCCAAGCTCTGATGTATTCAAGGAAATATTAAAAACTGATGAAGTAGGATATATTGTAGCTGATGAAAGTTGTACTACAAATATCGATGGAGTGTTTGTAGCTGGGGATATTAGAACGAAATCATTGCGTCAAATAATAACTGCTGCATCAGATGGTGCAAATGCCATAACTTCAGTAGAAAGATATTTAAATGGTATTTCTTAGTAAAAAGCATCAAAAAAATGTGTTTGAATATAATGCTTTTTGACAAACAAGATAAAAAACATGCGAATTTAATGGTTTTGACGGTTGACATAACGTAAAAATTTTGTTATAATGTCAACAGATTAGTTAACAATTTCGTAACATTTGTAATATATAGTTTTATATTTGGAGGTACGACGAATGCAGAAAGTCAAAATCGTTAAAGCATCAATGTGTTTAACAGCAGCAGCGTTAATCACACTTAACACTCAATATTCAAAAGCCGCTACAACAACAGATACGGCATTAGCAGGAATTACTATATCATTAGATAGATATTATGATGCAACAGTTGAAGAGTCACTTCAACAGCTAGAAAGTGAGAATTCAGAAAGTGCTAAAGCATTAAGATCAGCACTAAATGAATCAACATCAGATTCACAAGTATTAACTTCAACAAATGAATCTGCTGAGGCGAGTACATCAGAAGCTACTAATACAACTACACAAGTCTCACCATATGAAAATGTGGGTATTTCAATAGCAAGTGATTATGTTAATATAAGAAATAAACCAAGTGAAAGTGCAGAAGTATTAGGAAAGCTTTATGAAGGATCATCTGCAAAAATTCTTGATGTGGAAGGTGCTTGGGTAAAAGTAAAATCAGGTAGTGTAGAAGGATACATAATGGCAAGCTATTTAGCTATCGGTTCAGAAGCTGAAAAAGTAGCTGATAAATATGGTACTAAGCTTGCAACAGTTACAACAACAACACTTAAAGTTAGAGAAAAAATGAGTCAAGATGCTACCGTACTTACCTTAATTCCTGAAGGCGAAACATATGAAGTTCTTAATAAATCTGATAAAGAAAAAGAAGCAAGTGATGAAGCTAATTGGGTTAAGATTCAGATCGATTCAGATCTTGTTGGTTTCGTTTCTAAAGATTATGTTGATATTACAGTGAAATTTAAAAAAGCTATTTCAATAAAAGAAGAATTGGAACAAAAGGAAAAAGAAGAAGCGCAAAAACGTGAAGAAGCAGAAAAAGCTGCTGAAAAGGTTAGAGAAGCTGAACAAAGTAGTAATTCAAGCAATAGTTCATCATCAAGCAGTAGTTCTTCTTCAAGAAGTAGTTCATCTTCAAGTAGTAACTCAAACAATAATTCATCATCAGATAATAACAATAACAACTCATCCTCAAGTAATAGTTCCTCAAGTAATATTGCATCAGGAACTGCATCTGATATTATTGCTTATGCAAAAAGATTCTTAGGAAATCGTTATGTATATGGTGGAACAAGTTTAACTAATGGTACAGATTGTTCAGGGTTTACAATGTCTATTTTTGCACATTTTGGATATAGTATTCCAAGAACATCAGGATCTCAATCAGGAGCTGGTACAGCAGTTAGTTTAAGCAATGTGCAACCAGGTGATTTAGTATTCTATGGTGTTAATGGAAGAATCAACCATGTTACTATTTATATTGGTGGTGGACAAGTTATTCATGCTAGTAATCCTACCAATGGTATCTTGATTTCAAATTGGAAATACAGAAATCCAATTTGCGCTAGAAGAATTATACATTAATTAAATATACAACCCTATAGTTACTTCTTATAAGAGGTAATTATAGGGTTTTTTTATATTTAAGTTAGTTACAAGGTTGTTGAATTATAGTACTTGGTAAATGCAATATATAATAATAATCTGTTAGTTATGTAATAGTATATGATAAAGGTTAAAAAAATTATTTTAATAGTGTTAATAAAACAGAGCAAAAAGTAATATAATATTAGAATAAGAAAATATACAAAGAATGAAAAGTTATAGTAATCGTAAAGTCATGATGTAGTCTAATAAAGGGGGAAAGGTGATGGCAATACTTAAAGAAAGCTATAAAGATGTCAATTTACTAAATTCCATAACATTAGAGATTCATAATATATTATTTCAAGATTGTGATATGACAAAAGGAGAATTTGATAGTGACATTGAAGTTATTGATGTATCAAGAAAAGAAATCCATTTTATATCAACAAAGCCACTATTAATAGGGTATTATTTTGATTCTAAAATTCAATTAGGGGATAGTTTTCAATTTAATGTGTCGATTAGAATTAATAAATGCATACAGTTGAACGATGGAGAGTATAAGATAAATGCTGAGTTTATTGGAATGGAGCCCTATGTAGCAGAAAAAATATCAAAATTCAAAGGAGAATTAAAACAATAATAAATATTTGCTTTAATTGAAGTGTAACAGTTGAATAATATATGATTTGTCAATAAATTATGAAAAAATATAGATTTATCATTAAATGTCGGAATATTCTAATTAAATGATGAATTATATGAGTGTGTTTTAGTCGATATTAACGCTGAAGAGAGTGCATTTAAGGATTATATTTTAATAAAAATATGCAATATGCACAAAAAAAAATAAGAAATATTATAAAAAAAGAATATACAGATATTTACTGTTAATAAAGAGCAAAGTTATCCACACTTAAAATACTCGTTTTTATATACATTTATAGTTATACACCGAGTTATCCACATTATCCACACTTGATAGTTCATATAAGTGAGTGGAAAAATAGTGTCAAGTTCAAACATCTGTTTTGGTGTATCTGATAAAAATTATGAAGATATTAGAATAGTAGCGAATGTTACTTGACATATTTGTTATTTAACTATTAAAAAATATTTTATCTTATTTCGTGAAAAGTTTGGATATTGTCAGTAAATATTAAGATATAATCATATAAAAAGTATAGAATCTATGATAATTATGATCATATATCGAATAATAAGAATGAAAGAGAGTTATTAATATTTATAAGAAAGTTAAATAGAAATATCTGATTTAAAAATCTAATAATTAAAGCAGTATTAAAAAAATATTATGAAAATTATAACACAAAATGGTGATTTTTCTTGCAAAAAAGAAAAGCTGTGGTATAATATTACTATATAAAAAGTATAGATTTATAACCTGATTACTAGTATTACTTTTTATATGATGGCAATTATTTTATGTTTTGAAGTAATTCCAAATAGAAACTAAAAAGGAGTTGGGCATTATGCGTTATATTATTAGTGGTAAGAATATCAATGTGACTGAAGGACTAAAATCAGCAGTATATGATAAGATTGGTAAATTAGAAAGATACTTTACTCCGGATACAGAAATTCATGTAACACTTAGTGTTGAAAAAGAAAGACAAAAAATTGAAGTAACAATTCCAGTGAAAGGAAATATTATAAGAGCAGAACAAGTTAGTAGTGATATGTATGTGTCAATCGATTTAGTTGAAGAGATTATCGAAAGACAATTAAAGAAATATAAAAGCAAATTAATTGAACAAAAGCAAGCATCAGTTAATTTTAACCAAGATTTTGTTGAAGACGATAATCTTAATGATGAATCAATTGAAATTATTCGTACAAAGAAATTTGCTATGAAGCCAATGGATGCTGAAGAAGCATGTGTTCAGATGGAACTTTTGGGACATAACTTTTATGTATTCCGTAATGCGGAGTCAGATGAAGTCAATGTTGTTTATAAGAGAAAAGGTAATACTTATGGTTTGATTGAACCAGAATTTTAATAAAAGCAAAGGAGTTATCGCAAAAAGCGATAGCTCCTTTGCTTTTATAGAGAGTTTTTTGATTATTGTATGCTACTTATATATTTTTTAATTCACTATTATTGCTATTTTATAAAATTTTTATAGCAATACAATTGATAATTGGTATTAAAAAGTGCTCTTTTAATTTGTGAAAATAGGGTTACAATTCATTACAAAAAATTATGTTGAATAGTCTTGTTTAAAATGTTACAATATAAATTATTGGTTTACAGTTGATATAAGCAATTAGATGTATACTAATTGTAAATATAAAATGAATAATAAATGTAGAAGATAACAGGAGTGAAATAGAATGGGATTCATGCAGAAAATATTTGGCACTCATAGTGAAAGAGAATTAAAGCTTATTTACCCAATCGTAGATAAGATCGAAGCACTTGAGCCAGAGATGGAAAAACTATCTGACGAACAATTACGCAACAAAACTGAAGAATTTAAAAATCGTTTAAAGAATGGAGAAACTTTAGATGATTTATTAGTTGAGGCATATGCTGCAGTAAGAGAAGCTTCAAAGAGAGCTATTGGACAAAGACACTATAGAGTACAGTTAATTGGTGGTGTTATTCTTCATCAAGGTAGAATAACAGAGATGCGTACTGGTGAAGGTAAGACTTTAGTTTCAACACTACCTGCGTATCTTAACGCACTTGAAGGAAAAGGTGTTCACATTGTAACAGTAAATGACTACTTAGCAAAACGTGATGCTGAATGGATGGGACAAGTACATGAATTTTTAGGATTAAAAGTTGGTGTAGTACTTAACTCCATGGAAAATGATGAGAGAAGAGAAGCATATGCTTGTGATATCACTTATGCAACGAACAATGAATTAGGGTTTGATTACTTAAGAGATAACATGGTTATCTATAAAGAACAATTAGTAATGAGAGATTTACACTATGCAATCATCGATGAGGTTGACTCTGTATTAATTGATGAAGCTAGAACACCTCTTATTATTTCTGGTCAAAGTGGTAAATCAACAAAATTATATGAGGCTTGTGATATATTAGCAAGACAAATGGAACGTGGAACAGCTAGTACTGAGATATCTAAGATGGCTGCTTTAATGAAAGAAGAAGTTGAAGAAGATGGCGATTTCTTAGTAAATGAAAAAGATAAAATTGTTAACTTAACAGCAGAAGGTATTAAAAAGGTAGAAAATTTCTTTAAATTAGAAAACTTCGCTGATCCTGAAAACTTAGAAATACAACATAACATTATCTTAGCATTACGTGCACATAACCTTATGTTCCGTGATAAAGATTATGTAGTTAAAGAAGATGAAGTTTTAATCGTAGATGAGTTTACTGGACGTATTATGCCAGGTAGACGTTATTCTGATGGTTTGCATCAAGCAATTGAAGCAAAAGAAAAAGTTAAAGTTAAGAGAGAAAGTAAAACTCTTGCTACAATTACATTCCAGAATTTCTTTAACAAATATGTTAAGAAGTCAGGTATGACTGGTACTGCATTAACAGAAGAAAAAGAATTCAGAGATATTTATGGTATGGACGTTATTGAAGTTCCTACTAATAGAGATATTCAAAGAGTTGATCAACAAGATGCAGTATATAAGACAAAGAAAGAAAAATTAAATGCAGTTGTGAAAGAAATTGCAGAAGCTAATCAAAAGGGTCAACCAGTACTTGTTGGTACAATTACAATTGAAGCATCAGAAGAGATTAGTGAATTATTAAAGAAAAAAGGAGTTAAGCATAAAGTACTGAATGCAAAATTCCATGAGTTAGAAGCTGAAATTATAGCAGATGCAGGTCAATATGGGGCAGTTACAATTGCAACAAATATGGCCGGTCGTGGTACTGATATTAAACTTGGTGAAGGCGTAACAGAACTAGGCGGACTTAAGATTATTGGTACAGAAAGACATGAATCAAGACGTATTGATAATCAGTTAAGAGGTCGTGCTGGTCGTCAAGGTGATCCAGGTGAATCTAAATTCTTTATTTCACTTGAAGATGACTTAATGAGATTATTCGGTTCTGAAAAGCTTATGAGTATGTTCAATACAATTGGATTACCAGAAGGCGAACAACTTGAACATAAGATGCTAAGTAATGCAATTGAAAAAGCTCAGAAGAAGATTGAAGGAAATAACTTTGGTATCAGAAAGAATCTTCTTGAATATGACCAAGTTATGAATGATCAACGTGAGATTATTTACAAAGAAAGAAGAAGAGTTCTTGATGGCGAAAGCATGAGAGATTCTATTTATAAGATGATCACTGATACAGTAGAGAAAGCAGTAAATACATCTATAAGTGATGATCAATTACCAGAAAATTGGGATATTGAAGAATTAAAATCATTACTTCTTCCTACTATTCCTTATGAAGATATCACGTTAAGTGAAGATGATATTAAGCACATTAAGAAAAATGAATTCTTACAAAGCTTAAAGGAAGAAGCAGTTAAATTATATGAAGCGAAAGAAGCTGAATTCCCAGAAGCAGAACATTTAAGAGAATTAGAACGTGTTATTCTATTAAAAGTTATTGATAGAAAATGGATGGATCATATCGATGATATGGATCAATTACGCCAAGGTATAGGTCTTCAAGCATATGGACAAAGAGATCCTCTTGTTGAATACAAATTCATGGGATTTGAAATGTTTGATGAGATGACTACATCAATTAGTGAAGATACAGTGAAAGCTTTATTACATGTTAGAATTGAACAAAATGTTGAAAGAGAACAAGTAGCTAAAGTAACAGGTACAAATAAAGATGATTCAGTAGCAAATGCTCCTGTAAAACGTGTTGGTAAGAAAGTACAACCAAATGATCCATGTCCTTGTGGAAGTGGTAAAAAGTATAAATATTGCTGTGGTAAAAATTATTAGAATTTGATAAAGAGGTGATTTTAGGTGGTTGAATTAGATCAATTTAAATATACGTTGGGAACCTATGAAAAACCATTAAAAGAAGTGGGGGATTCACTTTGACCTTGCAAATAAAAAGGCAAGAGTCATTGAAATAGAAAATCTTATGGAAGCACCAGATTTTTGGGATTCCATGGAGAAATCTCAGGCGTATATGAAAGAATTGAAAAATCTAAAAGATGTCATAGAAAGATATCATAGATTAGAACAAGAGTATGAAGATGTACAAATATTGATTCAGATGGGTTACGAAGAAAATGATGAATCTTTAATTTCTGAAATTGAAGAAGCATTGGAAGCATTTACAGAGGACCTTGATGATTTAAGAATAAGTACATTATTATCAGATGAATATGATAGAGATAATGCTATCTTGACGTTACATGCTGGTGCTGGAGGGACAGAAAGTTGCGATTGGGCAAGTATGTTGTTCAGAATGTATCAGAAATGGGCAGATAAGAAGGGGTTTTCAACTGAGATATTGGATTATCTAGATGGTGAAGAGGCAGGTATTAAATCAGTTACTTTACAAGTGAATGGTGAAAATGCTTTTGGATATCTTAAATCGGAAAGAGGAGTACACCGTCTAGTTAGAATTTCACCTTTTAATGCAGCTGGTAAAAGACAGACATCTTTTGTATCTTGTGATGTAATGCCTGATATTGAAGAAGATTTAGATATTGAAGTGAATGACGATGATATTCGAATTGATACTTACAGATCCAGTGGCGCTGGTGGGCAACATGTTAATAAGACTTCATCAGCTATTAGAATTACTCATTTACCTTCTGGGATTGTAGTACAATGTCAGAACGAAAGATCTCAATTGCAGAATAAAGATAAAGCAATGAAGATGCTAAAAGCGAAATTATTTTTACTTAAAAAGCAAGAAAATCAGATGAAAGAATCAGATATTCGTGGTGAAATTAAAGAAATTGGATGGGGAAGCCAGATAAGATCTTATGTTATGCAACCATACACTATGGTGAAAGATCATAGAACTAATGAGGAAGTTGGTAATGTTGCTAATGTATTAGATGGTGGAATTGATGTATTTATTAATGCTTATTTAAAATGGGTAAGCATTAAGAATAATCCATCCGTTTAGAAGCAATACCAAGTAATATGCAGGAGGGATAATATGAACGAAACAAAGCAAGTAATATTTAAGTTAGATGATGAGGAATATGGTCTTGATATTATGAATGTCAATGCGATTGAAAAATATACGAATATAGTTCGTGTACCTAACGCATCAAAATTCATTCAAGGAATTATTAATCTTAGAGGTGATGTAATACCAGTTTATAGTTTGAGAACGAAATTTGGATTACAATCTAAGAAAACTAACGAAGATACAAAACTTATCATTACGAAATCAAATGAGATGTTAATTGCGTTTGAAGTTGATTCGGTAGCTGAAATATTAGAGATCGAAAACGAAAATATATCCGCAGCTCCAAGTATTGTTAAAAGTGTTGATACTGCTTATATTGATAAAGTAGCTAATCTAGAAGGACGAATGATTATTTTACTTGATTTGGGTAGAATTTTAAGTGATTCTGAAAAAGATAGTATTGAAAAAATGTTAGAAATGAATCAACCTGCTAATTAACATAAAATCAGCAAAATTATCAAATAATAAAATTAATGTTTTAGAATAAAGTGTAGTATGTTTAGATATTATCTAAATACATACTACACTTTTATTTTGTTATTTTTTTTCTAAAACGGTTGCAAAGCATAATAATCTATGTTAATATCTTTCTAGGAAAAACAAGTGTATTTCCTATACACACACAAGAGGGATGATAAGATGGATGAAGTAGATAAGTATTTCCTTGTAAATAAAAAAGCAGTTCCAGAGGTTCTTCTAAAAGTTGTCGAAGCAAAACGTCTATTAGATTCTGAGAAAGTTCTTACTGTGCAAGAAGCCACAGACTCTGTAGGAATAAGTAGAAGTTCGTTTTATAAGTATAAAGATGACATTTTTCCTTTTCACGATAATACAAGAGGTAAAACAATTACATTTATGCTTCAGATGGATGATGAACCAGGGCTATTATCGCGTGTTCTCAATGAAGTGGCAGTGAATGGTGCAAATATTTTGACGATTCATCAAAGTATACCCGTTAATGGAATTGCATCCATAACACTTAGTGTTGAAATATTACCATCAACGGTTAGCATTTCGACCATGATAGAAGCAATTGAAGTATTAAAAGGAATCCATTATTTAAAAATATTAGCTAGGGAGTGACATTATGTTGAATATTGCAGTTTTAGGGTATGGTACAGTTGGTTCTGGTATTGTAGAGGTTTTAAATACAAATCAAGATAGCATTAATAAAAGAGCGGGTAAAGAAATTAATATCAAATATGTCTTAGACCTTAGAGAATTTAAAGGTGATCCTATCGAAGACAAAATTGTTCATGATTATAGCATCATTGCGAATGACCCAGAGGTCAAGATTGTAGTCGAAGTAATGGGTGGTGTTCATCCAGCTTATGAATTTGTGAAGGAAGCTTTAGAAAAAGGAAAAAGTGTATGTACTTCCAATAAAGAGTTAGTTGCGAAACATGGAGCTGAACTACTTCGAATCTCCAAAGAAAAAAATGTAAACTTTCTATTCGAAGCAAGTGTTGGTGGAGGAATTCCAATCATTCGTCCATTGAATCAATCGCTTACTGCGGATGAAATAGAAGAAATATCAGGTATATTAAATGGGACAACGAATTATATCTTATCAAAGATGACGATAGAGGGTTCTGATTATGAAACAGTTTTAAAAGAAGCACAGGTTCTTGGATATGCAGAGCGTAATCCGGCAGCTGACGTGGAAGGACATGACGCATGTCGAAAAATAGCTATATTAACTTCCTTAGCTTATGGTATGCAAGTGGATTTTGAGGATATCTATACAGAAGGAATTACAAATATAACGGATATTGATATTAACTATGCCAAATCTATTGGAGCAAATATAAAAATGCTTGGAACAAGTAAGAAAAAAGATGGAAAAGTATATGCTATGGTGGCACCAATGCTTATTAATGATTTAAATCCATTATATACAGTTAACAATGTATTTAATGCCATTTTTGTAAAAGGAAATGTCTTAGGAAATGTAATGTTTTATGGAAGTGGTGCAGGTAAGCTTCCAACAGCGAGTGCGGTTGTATCAGATATTGTAGACGCTGCAAAGCATGGTAATACACATATCATGACAATTTGGAGTAGTAGAAAACTTGAACTTGGTGATGTGAATGAATCAAAGTATCGATATTTTGTTCGTGTACCAAGTGAAGTGAAGATAGAGGATGTCAATAAACTATTTGGAGATGTTGAAATAATTAAACTTGACCAATACAGTAACGAATATGGATTCATAACTTCTGAAATTATGGAAAGAGAATACAAAGAGAAATCATCTAATCTTTCAATAAAGAATATGATTCGTGTAGCATTCTAGAAAGGACAGGAATAATATGAAGTATATCATTGTTTTAGGCGATGGAATGGCAGATGAGCCTATTGCCGAATTGGAAAATAAGACACCTCTTGAATATGCCAATACACCTACCATGGACCATTTAGCTAAAAAGTCTGAGATTGGATTAGTACAAACGATTCCAGAAGGAATGAAACCTGGTAGTGATACAGCAAACTTATCGGTGTTAGGATACTATCCAAAAGAATATTATACAGGACGTTCCCCATTAGAAGCATTAAGTATTGGTGTAGATATGAAGGAATCAGATGTTGCACTTCGATGTAATCTGGTTACTTTGTCCGATGATGAAAAGCCATACCATGATAAAACAATTATTGATCATAGTTCAAGTGAAATATCTACAGACGATGCTAAAGTTCTTATTGGTGCGTTGCAGGAAGTTCTTGAGTGTGAAGAATTTAAATATTATGTGGGTACTAGTTATCGCCATCTTACAATCTGGGATAAAGGGCAAGTGATTGATCTAGCTCAACCACATGATATCCTTGGAAGAAAGATAAAGGATTATTTACCGAAGGAAGCTAAGATAAGAGAAATGATGGAAAAAAGTTATGAAATATTAAATAACCATCCTTTAAATATCGAAAGAGCGAAAAAAGGACTTAATAAAGCAAATTCAGCATGGTTCTGGGGAGCTGGAACTAGACCAAATTTGGATTCATTTGAAGAAAAAAATAGGAAAAAAGGTGCTATGATATCAGCTGTAGATTTATTAAAAGGAATTGCAGTAGGTGCTAATATGAAAGTTATTGAAGTACCTGGAGCAGACGGAACGCTCCATACGAATTATGAAGGCAAAGCAAAAGCAGCAGTAAAAGTTTTATTGGATGATGACTATGATTTTGTATATGTTCATGTAGAAGCACCAGATGAGATGGGGCATCAAGGAAGCGTATCTAATAAAGTAAAGTCTATTGAATATTTGGATTCCCGAGTAATAAAAGTGATAAAAGAAGAACTCGATCAAAATGGGATAGACTACCGAATGCTAGTATTACCTGATCATCCAACACCAATATGTGTAAGAACGCACACTAGTGATCCCGTGCCATATATGCTGTATGATAGTACAAATTTATTGAATAATGAATGGAATTATGATGAATTACATGCTAAGAAGAGTAATAATTATATTGCAGATGGTTATCGCATAATTAATAAACTATTTCAGGCAGAAAACGAATAAGTATATTAGGAGGCAGCTATGTTAATAGTTAAGAAATTCGGTGGGACATCAGTAGCCGATAAAGAAAGAATATTTAATGTTGCACGAAGATGTATTGAAGATTATAAAAAAGGAAATCAAGTAGTCGTAGTTTTATCAGCGATGGGTAAACAAACAGATATCCTATTAGAACAAGCAAGAGAGATTAATCCAAATGCATCAAAAAGAGAAATAGATATGCTCTTAACTACAGGCGAGCAGATTTCTGTTGCATTAATGGCTATGGCTATGGGTGCTTTAGGAGTTCCTGCAATCTCATTAAATGCATTTCAAGTTGCAATGCATACAACCAGTGTTTATGGTAATTCAAGACTAAAGAGAATTGATGTAGATAGAATACAAAGCGAACTTGCTAATAATAAAATTGTTATTATAACTGGATTCCAAGGAATCAATCAATTAGATGATTATACAACGCTGGGGCGTGGGGGATCGGATACAACAGCAGTAGCCCTTGCAGCAGCATTACACGCTGATGCATGTGAAATCTATACAGATGTTGACGGTGTTTATACTGCTGATCCACGTATCGTTAAGAGTGCTAGAAAAATTGATGAGATCACATATGATGAGATGCTAGAACTTGCAACTTTAGGTGCAGGTGTGCTTCATAATCGTTCCGTAGAAATGGCTAAAAAATATGGAGTTCAATTAGTGGTTCGTTCCAGTCTCAATACATCAGAAGGAACAGTAGTTAAGGAGGAAGTAAAAATGGAAAAAATGCTTGTAAGTGGCGTTGCATCAGATAAAAATACAGCTCGAATTGCGGTAATAGGATTAGAAGATCAGCCAGGAGTAGCATTTAAATTGTTCAATCATCTTGCAAAATATAATATCAATGTTGATATTATTTTACAATCCGTAGGGCGTGATGGTACAAAGGATATTAGTTTTACAGTAAATGAAGATAATGCTGATGAAGCAGTAGAAATAATCAAAAGACATTCAAATAGTATAAAATATCAAAAGCTTGACATTGAAAAATCAGTATCTAAAGTATCTATCGTGGGTGCTGGAATGATGTCTAATGCAGGAGTAGCTGCAAAAATGTTCGAAGCTCTTTATGATGTAGGAGTAAATATTAAGATGATATCAACTTCTGAAATCAGAGTAACAGTATTAATTGACGAAGTTCATACAGAAAAAGCCATGAATGCAGTACATGAAGCTTTTTGTTTAGCAGAGTAATATAATTTATTGTACAATTAAGAGTAAAGTATTACATAAATGTAGTAGAATGCTTTATAATTAAAAATGTAGTGCTTAAATGTTATACAAAGAAGATAAGAATATGAACTAAATATAAAAGGGTTAAGTTGAGCATTTTATTAAAACAACTTAGTCCTTTTTGTTATATACTTTAAAGAGTTATAATAAATTTTATAAAATATTTTGAAGAAATTAATAATAAATAAGAAATAGAATATTGTAATTTGAAAATCTTTCAGTTACGATATAATAATATTTATTAATAGCAAGACAATATAGCATAAAAGATAATACTAGAGTTAATGATTGAAAACTATATTGTTAATAATGTATAAATTGATTTATAATTAACAAAGTAAAATTAACGCGTTACATTTTTATGATTTGAAAGGAGAGATGTTATGAATTGGTTACGTAGATTAATGTATGGAAAGTATGGATCAGATCAATTAAGTATTGCTTTATTAGTAGTTGCGGTTTTAATATCAATAGTATCTCCATTTTTAAAGATGAATTGGTTAACACTTATTTCAACATTACTTATTATTCTATGTTATGTTAGAATGTTTTCTAAGAATTTTGGAAAAAGGCGTGAAGAAAATGAGAGATTTCTAAGAATTTATCAGCCTATTAAATTTAAAGTTCAAAGATTATTGAATAGGCAAAAAGATCAAAAAGTTTATAAATATTTTAAATGCCCTAAATGTTCGAAAACGATAAGGATTCCAAGAGGTAAAGGTAAAATAGCAATTACTTGTCCAATGTGTAGAGAAGAGTTTGTACGTAAATCTTAAGGATTATTACAAAAAGTTGATTTAAGCTATTATCTTTGTTAAGATGGATATAATGTTTGACAAAGATTATTATTTTAAGGAGCATACTAACATGGATATTATAAAACAATTAGAAGAAGAACTTGAAGTAAAGAAGTGGCAAGTAGAAGCAGCAGTAAAGCTTATTGATGAAGGTAATACAATTCCATTTATAGCAAGATATCGTAAAGAAGTAACTGGGTCTTTAAATGATGAGATACTAAGAACATTACATGAACGATTAGTATATTTAAGAAATCTTGAAGATAAGAAAAATCAAGTTCTTACAAGTATAGAAGAACAAGGCAAGTTAACAGAAGAGTTAAGAACTCAAATTCTAAATGCTACTACATTAGTCGTAGTTGAAGATTTGTATAGGCCATATCGACCTAAGAGAAGAACAAGAGCAACTATTGCCAAAGAAAAGGGATTAGATGCATTAGCTAATATTATTTTATTACAAAAGACTAATCAATCCATAGAAAAAGAGGCAGAAGCATTCATATCAGAAGAAAAAGAAGTAAACACTGCCCAAGATGCTATACAAGGAGCTATGGATATTATTGCTGAAAGTATATCAGATGAACCTGATTATAGAATCTATATTCGAAAAATTACATTAGCAGAAGGAAAAATCATATCTAATGCGAAAGACGAGAAACAAGAATCTGTATTTGAGATGTACTATAACTTTGAAGAAAATATATCAAAAGTTGCAGGACATAGAGTACTAGCGTTAAACCGAGGAGAAAATGAAAAAATATTAACAGTTAAGATTACAGCACCAGAAGATAGAATTCTTAATTATTTATCTACAAAAATAATCATTAATGACAATCAATATACAAATCAGATATTAAAGAATACAATTGATGATAGTTATAAACGATTAATTGCACCAGCGATTGAGCGTGAGATAAGAAATGAATTAACAGAAAAAGCAGAAGATGGAGCAATCAAGATATTTGGTAAAAACTTAGAGCAACTTCTAATGCAACCCCCTATCGCGGGTCAAGTAGTATTAGGATGGGATCCAGCCTTCCGTACAGGGTGTAAACTAGCAGTTGTTGATTCTACTGGTAAAGTATTGGACACTATTGTAATATATCCAACTGCTCCTCAGAACAAAGTGGAAGAAGCAAAGAAGGTTGTGAAGGCACTAATTGATAAATATAATATCACGTTAATATCTGTAGGAAATGGAACTGCCTCAAGAGAATCTGAGATGGTTATAGTAGAATTATTAAAAGAAATGAATAAACCAGTTCAATATATAATTGTAAATGAAGCGGGTGCTTCAGTGTATTCTGCAAGTAAGTTAGCAACAGAAGAGTTCCCTAATTTTGATGTAGGACAAAGAAGTGCAGCCTCAATTGCTAGACGTTTACAAGACCCATTAGCGGAGCTTGTTAAGATTGATCCAAAATCTATCGGTGTTGGTCAGTATCAACATGATATGAATCAGAAGAAATTAAGTGAAGCATTATCTGGTGTTGTTGAAGGATGTGTAAATAAAGTTGGAGTAGATCTTAATACAGCATCAGCCTCTCTATTAGAATATATATCAGGAATCAGTAAAGTTATAGCAAAAAATATAGTTAGTTATCGAGAAGAAAATGGTAAATTCACAGAGAGAAAGCAATTACTTAAAGTAACAAAATTAGGTCCAAAAGCATATGAACAATGTGCTGGTTTTATGCGAATTAATGATGGAGGCAACCCCTTAGATGCAACAAGTGTACATCCAGAATCTTATGAAGCTGCAACTTTATTATTAGATCGTTTAGGATATGGTGTAAGAGATATCAAAGAAGGTAATCTCTCTGACTTGGGTAAAAAAGTAGCCAATAGAGTGGAGTTATCTAAAGAACTAGGAATTGGAGAAATTACTTTAGAGGATATTATAAAAGAACTTGAGAAACCAGGACGAGATCCAAGGGATGAGATGCCAAAACCAATTCTTAGAACAGATGTATTGGACATGAAAGATCTTAAAGAAGGTATGATTCTTAAAGGAACAGTTCGTAATGTAATTGACTTTGGTGCATTTGTAGATATTGGAGTTCATCAAGATGGACTAGTTCATATATCCCAGCTTACGAACAAAAAATTTGTAAAACATCCACTTGATGTAGTTAGTGTCGGAGATATAGTTGAAGTTAAAGTAATGAGCGTGGATGTTCAGAAAAAGAGAATACAATTAACTATGATTCTTGAATAAGTGTATAAAATTATCAATTTGGTTTTGAATAGTAAGAAAAGAGTTATAGTATGTAATAAATACCATGTTTGAAATTATGAACACTACAACAGTTTACATTATATAGTGATTGACACAATGTGAGTTGAGTGATAGAATTAAGTGAAACATAAAATTGAATAAGGAAGTTCTTCGGGGCAGGGTGAAATTCCCGACCGACGGTTATAGTCCGTGACCTGCTAAGGCAGCTGAATTGGTGAAATTCCAATACCGACAGTATATAGTCTGGATGAGAGAAGATAAGCTTTTTAAAGATATGATTTATCCGTATTGATAGGATATTATCAATATTGATTAATGAAACCTCGAATATTACACATTCGAGGTTTTTTTGCGAAAAGCGAAGACCAAGAATTTTCCTTCTAAAAAGGAGAGAAAAAGTATGTCAACATTAACAGGAACACATGGTAGCCCAAAAACAGGTGGAAGATTCAGCGCTAGAGTACTAACGGTAACAGGGATGTTTTCAGCAATTGCAATTGTGCTTATGTTGTTTGAGATTCCATTATGGTTTGCACCTAATTTCTATAAGATTGATTTTAGTGAAGTACCAGTTTTAATTGGTGCATTTACCTTTGGTCCAATAGTAGGAGTAACCATTGAATTAATTAAGATCTTAGTAAACTTATTAATAAACGGAACTACAACAGCGGGCATTGGAGAATTAGCTAATTTTCTAATTGGAAGTGCTCTTGTCATTCCAAGTGCTATAATCTATCAGAAAAAGAAAAACCTAAAAGGTGCTACTATAGGGTTAATAGTAGGAACAGTAATGCTAATTATTGTAGGAAGCTTATTAAATGCATATGTATTACTACCAGCATATTCAAAAGCTTTTCATATGCCAATTGACGCATTGGTTGGAATGGGTACAGCGGTTAATCCATCAATCAACAGCTTATCTACTTTTATTTTATTAGCAGTAGCTCCATTTAACTTAATCAAAGGTGTTATTGTTTCAATTATAACAATTTTACTTTATAAAAAGATTGGTATTATCATAAATCAAGATTCTAATATATAGTAAAAAGAGCATTGTATATCTGGCATGAATATGGCCATATATTGCAATGCTCTTTTTACTTATTGTTTTTTATAATGAATCTGATATAATTATTTATGGTTAATAAAAGAAATTAGGTAAAAAATAATATTTTATTGAAATTTGGTAATCAAAGATAATTGTTTGATTTTTAAAGATAGAATAAATCTTTGAAATATTATAAATGACACATATTTAATAAAATTAATTACAGTTAAACTGTAATATGAATAGGAGCAAAAGAAAATTTATTATGGTGATAGAAACTTTTTGTGTAGAGGAAACCTATCAGTTGGGACAAAGAATGGGAAGAGAAGCAAAGTCCGGAGAGGTATATTGCTTATTGGGTGATTTAGGAGTTGGAAAAACCGCGTTTACTCAAGGCTTTGCAGATGGTTTATCGATAACAGAGCCAATTAGTAGCCCTACCTTTACTATTATACAGGAATATGAAGAAGGAAGAATACCATTTTATCATTTTGATGTATATCGTATTAGTGATATAGATGAAATGGATGAGATAGGATATGAAGATTACTTCTATGGTCAGGGAGTTTGCTTAATTGAATGGGCAAATCTAATAGAAGAGATTTTACCAGAAGATATAAAAGTTATAACAATAGAAAAAAATCTTGAAAAGGGATTTGATTATAGAAGAATCACAGTAAGGGAAGGAATATTATTATGAAGATTTTAGCATTAGATACATCTGGATTAGTAGCATCTGTTGCTATTATAGATGAAGATACTTTAACAGCAGAGTATACAATAAATTATAAAAAGACACATTCACAAACATTATTACCAATGATTGATGAAATTGTGAAAATGATTCAATTGGATTTAAAAGAAATAGATGCAATAGCAGTTTCAGGTGGCCCTGGATCATTTACAGGATTAAGAATTGGTTCTGCAACAGCAAAAGGACTAGGTTTAGCATTAGATAAGCCAATTATTCATATACCAACAGTGGATGGACTAGCTTACAATTTATTTGGTGTGAAAGATTTGATATGTCCTTTAATGGATGCTAAAAGAAATCAGGTATATACAGGGTTATACGAGTTTAATGAGAATACGTTCATTACGTTAGAACAGCAGATGGCAGTGGGAATAGAGGACATTATTACTAAGATTAATGAAATGAATCGAAGTGTGATATTTCTAGGAGATGGTGTAACGCCTTATAGAGATATCATAATTGACAAGATTAGAGTTCCATACCAATTTGCTCCCGCTCACCTATCAAAACAAAGAGCTGGAGCCGTAGCCTCATTAGCTAAAATTTATTATGATAAAGGACAAATAGAGTCTGCATTAAGTCATCAACCTGAATATTTAAGATTATCACAAGCAGAACGAGAATTAAAAGAAAAAAATGAGAAAAGTAACAAATAAGAAAGAGAATAAGTATATAAAGAAAAATAATAAATAAGTATAAATATAATAAGTAAAAACATAAAAATGAGAAATAAATAATAAGAATATCAAAACGAAAAACAGATAAGTAAATCATTATAGAAGTATAACAGGAGGAGAATAGAGTGATAGTTCGTAAAATGAAATTGGAAGACATAGAAAAAGTATGCGAAATAGAGAATATATTATTTTCTTCTCCTTGGAAATCACATGATTTTGAGTCATCTAGTGTTGATAATAATAATATTTATTTAGTAGTTGTAGAACATGATGAAATAATTGCATATTGTGGACTTTGGGGTGTAGCTGGGGAAGGCCAGATTAATAACGTAGCAGTTAAAAAAGAATATCAAAATAAAAAAATTGGATTTTTAATGATTTCAGAATTAATTGAAAGAGGAAAAGGGAAAAATCTAACAGCATTTACACTTGAAGTAAGAGTCAGTAACGAAAGAGCAATTCGGTTATATCATCGATTAGGTTTTAAAGATGCAGGTATAAGAAAAAACTTCTATGATAAACCAAAGGAAGATGCATTAATCATGTGGCTACATATGTGATGAATTAATTACCACTATTCAATTAAAGTTAAGACTACTATAATGAAAATGTAGTTATTAGGTATTGTAAGAGGAGATTGAAAAACTTGATATCTTTAGTTTTGATAAACTCTTTAAAGACCTCTTATATAAGTGCACAACTGCACAGATGGGAGTGAATTATGGGAAAGATGAGAAAAGTACCTTTGAATAATGATACCATAAAGCGATGTAACGTTTGTGGTAAACAATTGTTATACGAAAATGGTATTATAAAAGAAGGTGCATTTGATGCAACGATAGATTGGGGATACTTTTCTAATAAAGACTTAGAGATTCATAATTTTATTATCTGTGAAGAATGCTATGGTAATATGATTAAAAATTTTAAAATCCCAATTACGATAACTAATAAATACGAAGTTCTTTAATATAAGACAAGAGATTAATCATGTAGTATTTTAATGATGATCTATTGTAAAAGCCAGAAGGTTAATTTTAAGCTTCTGGCTTTTCCTATTTTTAAGAAAAAACGATATATTTGATTATAATAATAAATTATGGTAAGATTATTAAGAAAAATGAAGTGTATAGAATCGACAATTAAGGATTCTTTGAATAAGTGAGGAGAATAGATGTTAGATGTATGTTTATTAGGAACAAGTGGAATGATGCCATTGCCAAATCGTTGGTTAACGGCGTTAATGACTAGGTTTAATGGTAGTAGTTTATTAATAGATTGTGGAGAAGGAACTCAAATAGCAATAAGAGAAAAGGGCTGGAGTTTTCATTCAATTGATATAATATGTTTTACTCATTATCATGGAGATCATATAAGTGGTCTTCCAGGACTATTATTATCTATGGGAAATGCGGATCGAATAAAGCCAGTTACTTTAATTGGTCCAAAGGGATTAGAGAGGGTCGTAAATGCTTTGCGAGTTATTGCACCTGAATTACCGTTTGAATTAAAGTTTATTGAGATAACTAGTCAAAAGGAAGTTCTGGAGATTAATGGGTATATGATTGAGGCATTTCGAGTTAGTCACAATGTAACATGTTACGGCTATAATATTATAATTAATCGTGCGGGAAAATTTATTATGGAGAAAGCTTCTATAAATGAAGTACCAAAGGAATACTGGAATCGATTACAAAAGGGAGAAGTAATTGAGAATGATAATAAGGTATTTACTCCTGATATGGTCTTAGGACCAGAAAGAAAAGGAATTAAGTTAACATATTGCACAGATTCGAGACCAATTCCTTTTATTGGGGAAAATGCGAAAGACGCAGACTTGTTTATTTGTGAAGGAATGTATGGGGAAAAGGGAATGGAAGAAAAGGCCAAAGATCATAAACACATGACATTTTATGAAGCGGCTAAATTAGCAAAAGAAGCCGAGGTAAATGAATTATGGCTCACTCATTTTAGTCCATCTCTAGTGCGTCCAGAAGATTATATAGAGGATACAAAAGAAATATTTGCGAATGCAAAAGTAGGTAAAGATAAAAAATCCATCACATTAGATTTTGAGAAAGAATAATAATTAAGATAGAATAAGTGACAAAACATATATGGAGAAAGGCATGATTATGGAAATGAATAAGGATATTAAAATACTAGCAATTGAGTCTTCATGTGATGAGACAGCAGCATCAGTAGTTAAAAACGGACGAGAGGTACTTTCCAATGTAATATCTTCTCAAATTGCTCTTCATACATTATATGGTGGTGTAGTTCCAGAAATAGCATCAAGAAAACATATTGAAAAGATAAATCAAGTAATTGAAGAAGCACTTAAAGAAGCAAATACTACGTTAGAAGATATAGATGCCATCGGTGTAACTTATGGGCCTGGCCTTGTAGGAGCATTATTAGTAGGAGTAGCAGAAGCGAAAGCGATTAGTTATGCAACAAATAAACCATTAGTAGGGGTACATCATATAGAAGGCCATGTTTCAGCAAATTACATTGAAAATAAAGAATTAGAACCCCCATTTTTATGCTTAATTGTATCAGGAGGACATACTCATTTAGTACTTGTCAAGGAATATGGAGAATATGAAATTATTGGTCGAACTAGAGATGATGCAGCAGGTGAAGCGTTTGATAAAGTAGCTAGAGCAATTGGATTGGGTTATCCAGGTGGACCCAAAATTGATAAAGTATCAAAAGAAGGAAATAAGCATGCAATAGAGTTCCCAAGAGCCAATATAGATGATGCACCATATGATTTTAGTTTTAGTGGAGTAAAGTCTGCAGTATTAAATCATATCAATTCATGTAAAATGAAAGAGGAAGAAATACAAGTAGCTGATGTGGCTGCTTCTTTTCAAAATGCTGTTGTAGATGTATTAGTAACAAGAACAATAAAGGCAGCAAAAGAATTTGGAATGCATAAAGTATGTATAGCAGGAGGTGTAGCTTCAAATTCTGCTCTTAGACAAGCAATGAAAGAAGCATGCACCAAAGAAGAAATTTCTCTCTTTTATCCATCTCCAATCTTTTGTACTGACAATGCAGCAATGATTGGTGCAGCAGCTTATTATGAATATAAAAAAGGTACAAGACATGGACTTGACCTTAATGCAGTTCCTAATTTAAAAATAGGCCAAAGGTAAGATAATATGACAAAGCAAAAGAATGTCGCAATCATATTGGCAGCAGGTCAAGGAAAAAGAATGAACACCAAAATGCCGAAGCAGTATTTATTATTAGAGCAAAAGCCAATATTGTACTATACAATTAAAAATTTCCAAGAGAACTCTCTAATTGATGAAATTATTTTAGTGACAGAAGAAAAATATATAGAATATTGTAATTTAGAATTGAAAGAAAAATATAAATTTAATAAAATTACGAGCATTATTCCAGGAGGAAAGGAAAGGTATGAATCTGTATACAATGCATTGAAAATGATAGATGATGCAGGGTGTGTCTTAATACATGATGGAGCAAGACCGTTTATTAGTACTGAAGTAATCAATAAATTACTTGTAGCAGTTAATGAATATAAAGCATGCGTTGTGG
>NZ_AP024169.1:1137500-1347500 GCF_016591975.1 Anaeromicropila herbilytica
CTGATCTGCTCTGGGTAAGTCGGGGCCTAAGGCGAGGTCGAAAGACGTAGTCGATGGATAACAGGTTGAAATTCCTGTACTACAATAAATCAGAACTGTGGGGACGCAGGAAGGAAGTCAGAGCTGGGAATGGAAAAACCAGTGCAAGCGAGGTACCAGTCTGGTAGGCAAATCCGCCAGGCAATGGGAAGACGTGATGCGGACCGAAATATAAGTAGGGAAGCTGATGGACTTACTGCCAAGAAAAGCCGCTATTGTTTTTATTGTACCCGTACCGTAAACCGACACAGGTGGATGAGGAGAGAATCCTAAGGCCGACGGGAGAAGCATTGTTAAGGAACTCGGCAAAATGACCCCGTAACTTCGGGAGAAGGGGTGCCTACGAAAGTAGGCCGCAGAGAATTGGCCCAAGCAACTGTTTAGCAAAAACACAGGTCTATGCAAAACCGCAAGGTGAAGTATATGGGCTGACGCCTGCCCGGTGCTGGAAGGTTAAGGGGAGAGCTTAGGAGTAATCCGAAGGTTTGAACTTAAGCCCCAGTAAACGGCGGCCGTAACTATAACGGTCCTAAGGTAGCGAAATTCCTTGTCGGGTAAGTTCCGACCCGCACGAAAGGCGTAATGATTTGGGCACTGTCTCGACAATGCACCCGGTGAAATTGAAATACCAGTGAAGATGCTGGTTACCTGCGCCAGGACGGAAAGACCCCATGGAGCTTTACTCTAGCTTGATACTGGGATTCGGTACTATCTGTACAGGATAGGTGGGAGACTAAGAAGTGATGACGCCAGTTGTCACGGAGTCGCTGTTGGGATACCACCCTTGTAGTATTGGATTTCTAACTTGTACCCGTGATCCGGGTAGAGGACAATGTCAGGTGGGGAGTTTGACTGGGGCGGTCGCCTCCGAAAGAGTATCGGAGGCGCTCAAAGGTCTTCTCAGAATGGTTGGAAACCATTCGAAGAGTGCAAAGGCAGAAGAAGGCTTGACTGTGACACCGACGGGTGGAGCAGGTACGAAAGTAGGACTTAGTGATCCGGTGGTATAAAGTGGGATTGCCATCGCTCAACGGATAAAAGCTACCCTGGGGATAACAGGCTTATCACTCCCAAGAGTTCACATCGACGGAGTGGTTTGGCACCTCGATGTCGGCTCATCGCATCCTGGGGCTGTAGTAGGTCCCAAGGGTTGGGCTGTTCGCCCATTAAAGCGGTACGCGAGCTGGGTTCAGAACGTCGTGAGACAGTTCGGTCCCTATCCGGCGTAGGCGGAGGATATTTGAGAGGAGCTGACCTTAGTACGAGAGGACCGGGTTGGACGAACCTCTGGTGTATCGGTTGTCATACCAATGGCATGGCCGAGTAGCCAAGTTTGGAAGGGATAAACGCTGAAGGCATCTAAGCGTGAAGCCCCCCTTAAGATAAGATATCCCATTCTTTTAGAAGTAAGACCCCTTGAAGACGACGAGGTAGATAGGTTAAAGGTGGAAGTGTGGTAACACATGTAGCTGATTAATACTAATAGGTCGAGGGCTTGACCAAAAATAAACGGATAAATAATTCATGTGCAGTTTTTAAGGTATATACCTTATTCCTCGATAGCTCAATGGTAGAGCACACGGCTGTTAACCGTGGGGTTGTAGGTTCGAGCCCTACTCGGGGAGCTAAAATTAAATATTGTAAATTAGTAATATATGTTAGTATAAAAATATAAACTACCTGGCTCCATGGTCAAGCGGTTAAGACACCGCCCTTTCACGGCGGTAACAGGGGTTCAAATCCCCTTGGAGTCACTCGTATTATTAATAAACATAGATTTATTATAATGTATGTAATAATATAATCTATGCCGACGTGGCTCAATTGGCAGAGCAGCTGACTTGTAATCAGCAGGTTATCGGTTCAAGTCCGATCGTCGGCTTAGGGACCTTTAGCTCAGTTGGTTAGAGCAACCGGCTCATAACCGGTCGGTCCGGGGTTCAAGTCCCTGAAGGTCCATTGTATTTATATTTTTTGGCCTAGTGGCTCAGTTGGTTAGAGCGCCGCCCTGTCACGGCGGAGGTCGAGGGTTCGAGTCCCTTCTGGGTCGTATCAATATTGTATTTTATTGATTAATTATTATTATTTTCCCATGGGATCATAGCTCAGCTGGGAGAGCACCTGCCTTACAAGCAGGGGGTCACAGGTTCGAGCCCTGTTGGTCCCATTGATGCCGGCGTGGCGGAACTGGCAGACGCACAGGACTTAAAATCCTGCGGGCCTAATCGCCCGTACCGGTTCGATTCCGGTCGCCGGCATTGGTAATTTAATATTTGTGGGTTTAGCTCAGCTGGATAGAGCGTTTGGCTACGGACCAAAAGGTCGGGGGTTCGAATCCTCTAACCCACGTTAAACTTGAAAATCTTAGATTTTCAAGTTTTTTTATATACAATTTTAGCTCTTTATCAAGTATTTAGCTTCGTGTTGCGTTGCATGCGAACTAAACACGGATAATGGAGCTATTTTTATGCTTAGGGTTAATAATTATTTGAGACATTAGCTTGTAAAACAACGTATTAAATGCTCTTGATTGAGTAGTATTCAACTATCTTAAAGGAGAGTTGTGTTGTACGTTGCTGATTATGGCTATAATATTATATATATCGTAAAATTGTTTACCACAATAACACACATGTTTTCCTTTCTTCGACTATAAAATAAGAATTATACAACTGAGATGATAAAACTTCAATTTTGAGTTAACGATAATAATGAAGTTTTGAAGTTGCACAATCATAGCAAGGATAAATATGAGGCTTTGAATCTGTTTAATATAGATGATTATACACACTAATACTTGCTTCACACTTTACTTTAAACATCTTCTAAATTCAAAAAATAACAATTTGATTAAATCTATATACAACATCTCCTTTAAAATGTAGCTTTGATCGGTTTACATGTTAAGAGGCTTTATATAGACGTATTTAAAATAAAACTTTAATGTTGGATGTTTTAGATACCTCAACAGAGTTGATATTTGTGAATATTTTAAAGATTTAAAAGAAATATATGATTTATAATAAAGAAAAATAAATAAGCGTTGATATTGCAGAAAATAGAAAATACTTAAGCTATTTTTATTACTTTGTTAAAAAATGAATAAAAGTGAAACGACCGCGAGGGGGAGCCAAGCGGTCGTTTCGATGAGGGGAGTATAAATAATTAATAAGGGGTTATATAGTGTGTGAATTAGAGTTCTGTTGAAGGGTGAACTCTTTAACACAAATACAATTATAATACATTTAATAAAAAAAAGCAATAACAAATTATTCATTACATAAAAAAAAATTGTTTTTTTCCCGAAAAAGCAATTTTTTTGTAGTTTTAATTCATGCATGTTAAAAATACAAAAAATTTTTTAGAAATAAATACCGAGATCTAATAAACCGATCCTTTTATTAACGACAATATATGATTCTAATCACCAAATTTAACTACATAGAATATATTATATTAGGAGAATGTAGGTGATTAAGATGAATATTGAGTATATTTCTGTAAAATCTTTGGAAGAATATATTAATAATGTGAATGCAATTATAATTGATTTACGTGATTATAGTGAGTATAAAAAAGGTCACGTCCCTAATGCAGTAAATATTGAACTTGAAAATCTAAGTAGATACAGGAGAAAACTGGATAAATATAAAGATATTGTATTATATTGTGATCGCGGAAGTATATCTTTACTAGCATCTAGAGAATTAAGTAAATTGGGATATCATGTAATTAATGTAGCTGGAGGTTTTCACTATTATAAAGGTAAAATTTCCACAACAACAAATTTACTCGTTGACTGAATATAAAAAGGCATATAGAATAGATATATATGATAAAGGTAATATGTAGAAATGCTTATTTTTACATATTACCTATTCGTTATTAATGTAGATTGGAGTAAAGAATGAATAAGTTTGAATTTGTGGCTCCTTGCCACTTTGGTTTAGAAGCAGTTTTAAAAAAAGAAATACTAGATCTAGGATATGAAATTGTTAGTGTAGAAGATGGTAAAGTAACATTTACTGGTGGGGTAGATGCCATTTGTAGATCAAACATTTTTTTAAGGACTACTGAAAGGGTATTGTTGAAAGTAGCAAAGTTTAAAGCTGAAACGTTTGAGGAATTGTTTGAAAAGACTAAATTAATACCATGGGAAAATTATATTCCAGTGGATGGTAAGTTTTGGGTTGCAAAAGCTACTTCAATAAAAAGTAAATTATTTAGTCCTTCTGATATTCAATCAATTATGAAAAAAGCTATGGTTGAAAGATTAAAGGTAAAATATAATGTAAGCTGGTTTGAAGAAAGTGGGATGGAATTCCCTATTAGAGTAACTTTTATGAAAGATGAGGTTACTATTGGTATTGATACATCAGGTGCCTCATTGCATAAGAGAGGGTATCGAAAGCTTGTAAGTAAAGCACCAATTACTGAAACCTTAGCTGCTGCTTTGATTATGCTTACACCTTGGAATAAAGATAGAATTCTTGTAGATCCTTTCTGTGGAAGTGGTACAATTCCAATTGAAGCTGCTATGATAGGTGCTAATATTGCTCCAGGTATGAATCGATCATTTTTATCCGAATCGTGGACACACCTTATACCTAAGAAAACATGGTACGCTGCAATTGAAGAGGCACATTCTTTAATTAAGGAAGATGTTGAACTTAATATACAAGGTTATGATATGGACGGAGAAATCGTTAAAGCAGCAAGAGAAAATGCTAAGTTAGCTGGTGTTGACCAATATATCCATTTTCAACAACGTTCTGTAAGTGATTTAAGTCATCCAAAAAAATATGGATTTATTATTACTAATCCACCTTATGGAGAACGATTAGAAGAAAAAGAAGAACTTCCTAAATTGTATAAGGAGATAGGAAGAACATTTAATGCACTTGATTCATGGTCTTACTATATCATTACAAGTTATGAGGACGTACAGAAGTATATTGGTAGACAAGCTGATAAAAATCGTAAAATTTATAACGGTATGTTAAAAACATATTTCTATCAGTTTATGGGACCAAAGCCACCAAGACCAAAGAAAGAGTTTGAAAATTAAAGATAAGAAACAAATAAAGAAAATATTAACGGAAAAAGATTTTAACAGATAAATGAGCTCATTTTAAAAAAAAGAAGTTATATTAGTAAGTAATCACTAATACAACTTCTTTTTTTATATAATTCTATAATAAATTGATGTTTATTTATAAAGTTCACTATTACATTAATATTACATGATATAAGATATTCTTCTTAAATAGGGTATTACATTAAGCGCGTATAACATGCTGCATTAATTATAATTGATATCTTTATAAATTAATCTAAGATTACAAATCATATCTGAATCATGTGAATTGATATAAAGTAATGTTAATCATTATTTTCTAACCAATTTATTATGTCATTCATTATATCTTTCTTGTTAATTTCGTTAAGTAATTCATGCCTAGCTTGACTATATATCTGATAAGAGATGTTCAAGAATCCCAAAGATTTTAATTTATTAATAAGTTTAATAACTTCTTGACCATTTGAGCTAACTGCATCTTGGTCTCCACTTATTATGAATAATGGTAAATCTCTCCTGGTTTTTGTTATATTTTTTTTTAATCCTGCTTTTTTTGTTAAGAGGACTAAATCATTATAAAAGGAAGTTGTACAATTAAAGCCACAGTATTTATCTATATTATAATTATTTACTTGACTCATATCTCTAGTTAACCAACCAAATGATGAAGTTTTTGTGAATTTTGTATAATTCTTACTACTAAATAGAAGTTTGTTTAAGAATGGTGAAATATGTTTTGGACCAAATGTTAATTTAGCTATTGCAGTGATTATCTCGCCCATGTATATTTTAAGGGTATTGGGATAGGTTGTACCTGAGATTATGGCACCATCAATGCCATCAAATTCCTGAATAATGTTACGTAAAATAATAGAGCCCATGCTGTGACCAAAAATAAAAAAGCGAGAAGTTCTATTTTGCTTTTGAATATAATCAATGATATTAAGTGAATCCGATATTACTATTTTATAACCATTTTTATCTGAAAAATGTCCTAGCTCTGACAAATCTTTGTCTATACCATGTCCTCTTTGATCATAGGTATAAACCTCGTATTCATTATTATTTAGTAAATTAATAAAATTTTGGTATCGAAGATTATGTTCTGCCATTCCATGAATAATTAACAATGTACCTTTAGGCTTGAAGGTAGAGGGGTAATAATTTAAGAGAGTTTGATAATTGTCACTTTGGATAATGGAGATCTGAGTGTTTTTTGGTGGTTCTTTTTCTTTGATTATTTGGCTAGCCTTAGAGCTTTCCTTTTGATAAATTATTTTATTCATAGTTTCTCCAATAACACATGAATAATCATTGTGTTATGCCACATATAAACGGTTAAAAGAATTGTAAAGTGGCGATTTATTATATATTTATTTTCTTCAACCTTAACTACGCTTATTACTACTGATCATAAATAAATGAAGTAAATGAAAATTATTTACTATAAAGTGATAATGGAAAAATATGTTTATTTATAGTATGGTATCAAAAAAGTATAAAAATTTCAATTATATTAAATAAAAATAAGTAGACAATGAAACATTTGATATGATAGAGTCTATTATTTAAAATTAAAGATGTTATAATAGAATAGTTGATAGAAATAATATATTTAGATTTATATTAACATCTACATTAACACTTAGATTAATATTCAATTTTTAGATAGTGGGTATTGAATACATGGGGTTATTTAAAATGGGCGTATAATGAATGATTCTGATATATGTCGATATAAGATAAAAATGTAGTATAAAATTACTTAGGGGTGAGATATGAGTGAATAGAGAATCATTACATAGAATGTCAATAAAGTCATTAATTATTTTAGGTATTACAATAATTATTTCATTTATTTTTACTTATCATAATAATGGATTAATTCAAGCACAAAGCAATAATATAAAAAATAATGACACAATTAATGATATTAACATAGGTAGTTTTACTTTTTCTAAGAAAAACATTTTAGACCAGATGATAAATCAAACGAGTGATTCATTTGAGTATGATGATAAAATTAAAAATATTGATTATATAAACATAAAAAAAATAAAAGATCCATTTATAACGATTTCTAAAAATGGGATTAGTCAAGATGCAATTCTGACGATGGAAGATAGTTATATGGACGAATCGCTTATTTTAACATTTTCTAATGACAATATCGATAGGTTAAGTAAAAGTATAACTTATAATACTTCTGCAAAATCTCAAACAGATATTATTAGAAATATTGATTTCTACAAAAAAAATGATAAAAAAAGTTGTATAATAAAATTAAAGCTTGATAAAATATACGTACATACAATTATTCAAGATAGTAAAAATTTATATATAGTTTTGCAAAGGCCAAAAGATGTTTACAATAAGATTCTTGTATTAGATGCAGGGCATGGTGGAAATGATATTGGTACAGCATCTCCTGATATGGAATATTATGAAAAGGACTTGAATTTAAATATTGTTCTAGAACTAAAAAAGTTATTAGACAAAGAAAAAATAAAAGTTTATTATACAAGGCTAAAAGATCAAAAACTCTATCTAAAGCAAAGAGTTAATTTAGCAAATAATCTTGATGCTGATTTATTTATTAGTATTCATTGTAATTCAAGTAAAAATAAAAATGCTAATGGAGTCGAAGTTCTTTATAATGATAGAAGAATGAAAGATCCAATGGATTCTGAACTTTTATCAAAAATATGTTTAGAAAAACTGGTCAATACAGCAGATAGGTATAAAAGAAGTATTGTTGGAAGTAATGGTACATATATTATTGGACATGCTAAGATCCCAGTGGCATTAATTGAGGTAGGGTATATGACAAATATACAGGATTTAAAGTTTCTATTACAACATAAGAATCAGAAGTTAATTGCGAAAGGTATTTATGAAGCAATAAGAAAAGCATATTCTTATCTGGATTAAAGAAACTACAGACAAATAGATACACATTGGAAGGAACGGACATTGATATGAAAAAGATAATATTTGCAACAACAAATGAAGGAAAACTAAAAGAAATAAGGATGATATTACAGGATTTAAATGTTGAAATACTTTCACTAAAAGATCTTAATTGTAATATTAAAATTGTTGAGGATGGAAAAACTTTTGAAGAAAATTCTATTATTAAGGCCAAGACAATTATGGAATTAACAAATGAAATAGTAATGGCAGATGATTCAGGACTTGAAATTGAATACTTCAATAATGATCCTGGAATTTATTCTGCTCGTTACTTAGGAGAAGATACCCCTTATAGTTATAAAAATCAATATATTATAGATAAACTTGAAGGTGTAGAAGAGGATAAACGAGCTGCTAGATTCGTATGTTCGATCGCTTGTGCCTTTCCTAACGGCAAAGTTCTAACGACACAAGGGGTTATGAATGGAAGAATTGCATATAAAATAAATGGAGAAAATGGTTTTGGGTATGATCCTATTTTTTATCTTCCAGAATATCAATGTACTTCTGCCGAAATATCAGTTGAAGAAAAGAATAAAATTAGCCATAGAGCAATTGCACTGGACAAAATGAAAGAAGAATTAAAGAATACATTTAGCAGAGAGTAGGTGTAATTTATGAAAATCTTAATAATAAGTGATTCACATGGCAAAACGGATAATATTGATAGAGTAATAAATAAAGTTGGTAATATTGACTTAATGATACATCTAGGCGATTTTGAAAGTAGTGAGGATTATATTGAGGCTGTTGCGCCATGCAGGTTAGAAATGGTTGCTGGAAATAATGATTATAGCTCAGAACGAGCAAGTGAAAAATTAATTCAGATAGGGAAATATAAAGCACTATTAGTGCATGGACATCGTCATAGGGTTCATTATGATTTGGAAACTTTAAAAAGATATGGAATTGAAAATAATGCAGATATAGTTATGTATGGTCATACACATATACCTTATATCGAGCAAGGAAAAGGTATTACAGTAATCAACCCGGGGAGTATTACACTTCCAAGACAAGAAAGAAGAAAACCTTCTTTTATACTTATGGAAATAGATAGTGAAAATAAAGTTCATTATACTCTGAATTTCCTATAAATGTAAAAATATATTTATAGAATTACAAGAGATAGATTATTTTGGATTGTATAATAATACTACTATTGTTTAAATATATCGAGTAAAAAGATTAGGTTAAAATAAAATTCTCTATTTTGTATATAAAATTCGAATAAATAAATTAATAAAAATATCTTGACTTTTCACACCACGTATTATATAATAATTCTTGCGTTAAGAGTGATTAAGAAATAACTTAATACGGGGTGTGGCTCAGCTTGGCTAGAGCGCCTGGTTTGGGACCAGGAGGTCGCAGGTTCGAATCCTGTCACCCCGATTTGCATGCGGGTGTAGTTCAATGGTAGAACACTAGCCTTCCAAGCTAGATACGTGGGTTCGATTCCCATCACCCGCTTTAACTAAGCAATTTATTAGTTAAAGCAATGTTAGTGCTTGTAGCTCAGTTGGATAGAGCAATGGCCTTCTAAGCCATGTGTCGGGGGTTCGAATCCCTTCAGGCACGTTTGATTTGAGTTTCAGGACAAGATTATGGTGGGTATAGCGCAGTTGGTTAGCGCGCCAGATTGTGGCTCTGGAGGCCTCGGGTTCGAATCCCGATATCCACCTTAAATGCAATTGTACAAGCATTTTATGATTTATAAGTAGAATAAAGAACAAATGATAATGGGCTATCGCCAAGCGGTAAGGCACAGGACTTTGACTCCTGCAGTCGCTGGTTCGAATCCAGCTAGCCCAGTAGCAAAGCTAATTTTAATTATCTTTGACAATGGGATATTAGCTCAGTTGGTAGAGCACTAGACTTTTAATCTAGGTGTCCCGGGTTCGAGCCCCGGATGTCTCATTTGATAATGCGAGAATATCAAGTTATCAATATAATATTATGCGGATGTGGCGGAATTGGCAGACGCGCTAGACTTAGGATCTAGTGGGAGACCGTGGGGGTTCAAGTCCCTTTATCCGCATTAAAACCTTGTAGGCATTTAGCTTACAAGGTTTTTTGTGATATGTTATAAAGATCAAAGACATACTAAAAATAGAATTAAATTAAAATGATATATTTTAATTTAACTATTTGGTAGTAAAATTTAAGGAAATTAAATTAATGATATTAAGAGTTATAACTATGGTGTTAATACAAGTATAATAATCAAAATTTTAATAAAGGAATAAAGTGGAGGTAGAATATGAAAAAAGTATGTATTTTTTTAGCTAATGGTTTTGAGGAAGTAGAAGCTTTAACAGTTGTTGATTTATTAAAGCGAGCATCTTTAGATGTAGTTATGGTGTCAATACAAGATGAGTTACAGGTTACGGGAGCACACAAAATTCAAGTCGTTGCAGATAGTCTTTTCGAAAAAATTGAATATAAGGATGTGGATATGCTCATTCTTCCGGGTGGTATGCCAGGTACTAATCATTTAGCAAATCATGATAAATTGATAAATTTATTGATCGAGCATAATAATAAACAGAAATGGATTGCTGCAATTTGTGCCGCTCCAAGTGTATTGGGGATGAATGGTATCTTATCAGGAAGAGCTGCAAGTTGCTATCCTGGGTTTGAGGATAAATTAGTTGGTGCAGATGTAAAGATAGATAACGTTGTTGTGAGTGAAAATATTATTACGAGTAGAGGTCTTGGAACAGCTATAGAGTTTGGCCTTAAAATTATAGAAATACTTGTTAATAAATCAAAAGCAAATGAAATAAAAGAAGCTATTATTTACAAAAATAATTAAAACATGAAAATATATAATTAACGATGAATATATATTTATTAAAATCCGATTGATACATAATGTATTTAATCGGATTTTGTTTAGTTAATTATCAAAACAATCTATTTAAAATCTATACTATACATAATAAAATCAGTCTAAACAGTATATTCGCAATGATTAGAATATTTATACCATCATGACATTACAGATCATAGAAATCAAAAAATTCAGTACTTAATATTTAATATGTTTAGATAATAAAATAATGCAGATCAGATTGGGAACAGCCATAAAAACATTAATGAAGTCTGATAGTTCCCAAACAAAATCTAAGGACATTATTGCTCCAATAAATATCATAACAATATAAAGTATTTGATATAGTTTTATACTTTTAATACCAAATAAATAACGTATTGCATTTTCACCAAAATAGGACCAACCAATCAATGTAGCTATAGCAAAAGCAATTAATGCAATAGATAAGATATGGTCACCAATATAGGGGATAGACAAAAAAGCTGCAGTTGTATATTCAGAAGAGTTAAACCCAGTAATAGAGTTGGGATTCTTTAGCATATTTGTTACGATAACTAAGCCAGTAATAGCACACATGACTACAGTATCCCAAAAAGTAGCAGTCATGGATACCAGAGCCTGCTTCTTAGGATCTGAGGTTTTGGCACTTGCTGCAGTAATAGCAGCAGATCCAAGGCCAGCTTCATTAGTAAATAAACCTCTTGCAACTCCATATCTTGCAGCTATTTTGATAGTACTTCCGGTAAAACCTCCAGCCATTGCTCTTGGTAAAAACGCACTTGTTGTTATTAATTTTATCGCATCAAAAAGATATTGGATATTTAATATCAAGATAATAAAGCATCCGATTAAATAAAAAGCTCCCATTGCAGGAACTAATTTGATACATACATTACCGATGGTTTTAACACCACCAACAATTACTAGTCCACATACGATTGCAGTAATAAATCCTATAAGGTAGGGAGACAATCCCCACATTGAATACGCTGTTGTTGAAATAGAATTAGATTGAGTCGTACAACCTACACCAAAGGAGGCAAGCATAGTACAAACAGCAAATAGAACAGCTAATGATTTGGAATGAAGTCCATTTTCTATGGAATACATTGGGCCACCTAAGTAAGTCCCATCTTTATCTTTTACACGGTATTTGACACCTAAATAACATTCTACATAGGAGGTTGCCATTCCTAATACACCAGTTATCCAACACCAGAATATCGCACCAGGGCCACCAAAAGCAACAGCAGTTGAAACACCGATGATATTACCAGTACCTAATGTAGCTGCTAGCGTTGTTGTAAGACTAGCGAAGCTTGACATATTACCTTCCCCATTATCATCAGAAGTAACGGAAAGTTTTATAGCTTTAAATAATTTCTTTTGAATAAATTTTGAGCGAAACGTAAAAAAGAGATGAGTGCCTAACAACAGAGATAGCATAGGAATTCCCCAGACAATACTATTTATATTTTTAATTTGTAAAAATAGTTCCTGCAATCAATATCCATCCTACTAAGTTTTGTACAGTATATGAGAATTTAACAAAAGTATGCAAAGAAATAAAAAACGATAAAAAGTACTATAATTCAAGAAATTACCAACATATATTCTAACATATCTGATAATAATATGTATTAGATAAGAAAGTATCTTATCGAAAGAGACCACAACAAGTAAGTGATTTCTTTAACTATTGGATAAATTATGGAGGTGCATTTAAAATGGCAAGTTCAAATTCAAGCACAGGATCAAATCGTACTGAAGTACCACAAGCAAGAGAAGCACTTAATAGATTTAAAATGGAAGTAGCAGGAGAAATCGGCGTTCCATTAAAACAAGGTTATAATGGGGACTTAACAAGTGCTCAAAATGGATCTGTTGGTGGAGAAATGGTAAGACAAATGATTAAACGTCAAGAAGAATCAATGTCTGGAACTACTTCATATACTAGCGGAACAAGTTCAGTTTCTGGCACAAGTCAACAATAATTAATGTGATTTTCGTTTCGGTTTATGAATCATGAAGTAGTCATGGGCAATTCGTGAATTTGATTGTAAATCATATCGTTGAATAACTGAATATTGGATAAAAACATCACTAAATATCTATGTAATACATAAATATATAGTGGTGTTTTTTTATTTAATTCAAACTCTCTAATATATATAAGAAATATTAAGAAATATTCAGAAATTACTACATTCACATTTGTAGGAGATTATGATAGAATATAAATGTTGCGTCAAATAGCTAAATAGGATATACATAGTTTAATAAATAATAATATCTTATTTGTTCATTATTCTAACAATATTTCATGATAAAAAATAAACATAAATAATTTGATAAATAACTTTATGGTTACCATTGAATGTATAATAATTAATAAGAAAGTAGGCGTTTATATGGGTAAGTATTTTGGAACAGATGGGTTTCGTGGAGAGGCAAATGTAGATTTAACAGTTACAGATGCGTATAAAGTAGGAAGATTTTTAGGTCACTATTACGGAAAAGAGCACAAAGCTAAAATAGTAATTGGAAAAGACACAAGACGTTCTAGTTATATGTTTGAATATTCATTAGTAGCAGGGTTAACAGCTAGTGGTGCAGATGTATATTTATTGCATGTTACACCAACGCCTAGTGTATCCTATGTTGTTCGAAGTGAAGGATTTGATTGTGGAATCATGATATCTGCAAGTCATAATCCATATTATGATAATGGTATTAAAGTTATCAATGGGAACGGATATAAATTAGAAGCTGAGATTGAGAATAAGATTGAAGAGTATATTGATTTAAACGAAGACAATATTCCACTCGCAAAAAGAGACAATATTGGATGTACAGTTGATTATTCGATTGGAAGACATCGTTATATTGGTTACTTAATTTCCTTAGCTACTCGTTCTTTTAAAAATATAAAGGTTGGTTTAGATTGCTCCAATGGATCTGCTTCAACCGTTGCTAAGGGTGTATTTGATACTTTAGGTGCTAAAACATATACAATTAATAATGAACCAGACGGAACTAATATCAATGAAAATTGCGGTTCAACACATATTAAAAATCTACAAAAGTATGTGGTGGAAAATGGATTAGATGTTGGATTTGCATATGACGGTGATGCAGATCGTTGTTTAGCAGTGGATGAACTTGGTAATATTATTGATGGAGACTTAATATTATACCTTTGTGGTAAATATATGAAAGAAAAAGGTGAACTAAATAATAATACTGTAGTTACAACAATTATGTCTAATTTAGGGTTATATAAGGCCTTTGATAGAGAAGGTATCGCATACGAGAAGACAGCGGTTGGTGATAAATATGTTAATGAAAATATGATTCAAAATTCTCATTCGTTAGGTGGAGAACAGTCTGGACATATTATCTTTAGTAAACATGCAACAACAGGTGACGGTGTACTTACTTCATTAAAGATTATGGAAGTGATTCTAGAAAAGAAAATGAAGTTATCTGAACTAGTAAAGGAAGTTAAGATATATCCTCAATTATTAGTAAATGTAAAAGTAAAAGATAAAAAAGAAGCAAGAGAGGATCTTGACGTACAAAAAGCGGTAGAAAAGGTATCAGCTGAGTTAGCTAGTGAAGGTAGAATATTAGTAAGAGAAAGTGGTACAGAGCCAGTAATTAGAGTAATGGTAGAGGCGTCAAAAGATGAAATATGCAAAAAGTATGTAGATGATGTAATTGAAGTACTAAAAAGAAAGCAGCATATCATTGAGTAAGCAAAAAGATATTACATTGAATAGTTAAATATTACTAAAATATATGATATTTTGATAAAAAATGTATAAAACTTTTGTAGTAAATACTCAAATATGATAAAAAAATAATTATGGTATTTACTTATAACCTATGATATAATATACTAATGTCAAAAAGTGAAAATGAAAAACAAGGAATTTATTATACATTTCACAATCTTAAGGAGGAAATTAATTCAATGAGTTTACAAGTAGAAAAATTAGAAAAAAATATGGTAAAACTTACTATAGAAGCAACAGCAGAGGAATTCGGGAAAGCAATCGAAAAGGCTTATCTTAAGAATAGATCCAAAATGTCAATCCAAGGTTTTAGAAAAGGTAAAGCACCAAGAGCTATTATTGAAAAAATGTACGGTGTTGGAGTATTCTATGAAGATGCAGCTAACTTAATTATTCCAGATGCTTATGAAAAAGCAGCAGAAGAAAGCAAATTAGATATCGTATCACAACCAGAAATTGATGTTGTTCAAATTGAAAAAGGAAAATCTTTTATTTTTACAGCTACAGTTGCAGTTAAACCAGAAGTAACACTTGGTGATTACAAAGGTATCTCTGTAGAAAAAACTGAATTAGATGTAACAGAAGATGAAGTTGAAGCTGAATTAAAGAAAGTTGCAGAACAAAATTCAAGAACAATTAATGTTGAAGACCGTGCTACAAAAGACGGAGATCAAGTTGTAATTGATTTTGAAGGATTTTCTGATGGCGTAGCTTTTGAAGGTGGAAAAGGAGAAGACTACCCACTTACATTAGGTTCACATTCATTCATTGATACATTTGAAGATCAATTAGTTGGTAAGAAAATCGGGGAAGAAGTTGAAGTTAATGTAACATTCCCAGAAGAATATCATGCACAAAACTTAGCAGGAAAACCAGCTTTATTCAAAGTTACAGTTAAAGAAATCAAAGAAAAAGAATTACCAGCACTTGATGATGATTTCGCAAAAGATGTTTCAGAATTTGATTCAATTGATGAATATAAAGCTGATATTAAGAAAACAATCTTAGAGAAAAAAGAAAAAGAAAATAAAGCACAAAAAGAAGATACTATAGTAGAAAAAATTATTGAAAATGCTACTATGGAAATTCCAGATGCAATGATTGAAACTCAAGTTAGACAAATGGCAGATGAATTTAGTCAAAGAATTCAAGCACAAGGATTAACTGTAGAACAATACTTCCAATTTACTGGTATGGATGCAAAGAAATTCCTTGAATCTTTAAGACCACAAGCTGAAAAACGTATTCAAAGCAGATTAGTTCTTGAAGCTATTGTAAAAGCTGAAAATATTGAAGTATCAGAAGAAGATTTCGCTAAAGAAATCGAAGAAATGGCTACAATGTACAAGATGGAAGTAGAAAAATTAAAAGAATTATTAGGCGATAAAGAAAAAGAACAAATTAAGATGGATATGGCAGTACAAAAAGCTGTTGATTTTGCTGTAGAAGCTGCTGTTGAAGCATAATATTTGGATAGATCGATTCGTATAAGTTAAAATAACTATCGTATATATTAATGTGAAATAAAGTGTATTAAAGTGGATAGTATTTGAATATAACTTTGTTTATATAGTATTTTCATTGATATTTAAAATATTGTACATTAGTTCAAAGTGAGGAGGAATTAACATGAGTTTAGTACCTTATGTCATAGAACAAACTAGTAGGGGCGAAAGATCCTACGATATATATTCAAGATTATTAAAAGAACGTATTATTTTTCTTGGAGAAGAAGTAACAGATGTATCAGCGAGTGTTATAGTAGCGCAGTTATTATTCTTAGAATCAGAAGATCCAGGAAAAGATATTAGCTTATATATTAATAGCCCAGGTGGCTCAGTTACAGCTGGTATGGCAATCTATGATACCATGAATTTTATTAAATCAGATGTATCTACTATCTGTATTGGTATGGCAGCAAGTATGGGAGCATTCCTATTATCAGGTGGTGCTAAAGGTAAGAGATTTGCACTTCCTAATGCTGAGATAATGATTCATCAACCATCTGGTGGCGCAAGAGGTCAAGCAACTGATATTAAGATAGTTGCTGATAATATCTTAAAAACTAAGAGAAAATTAAATGAGATTCTCGCAAATAATACTGGTAAACCAATTGAAATTATTGAAGTGGATACCGAAAGAGATAACTATATGAATGCTGAAGAAGCAAAAGCTTATGGCCTTATCGATAGTATTATTACAAATAGAAAGTAGTTAATAATTTAGAACTTAAACAAGGACGCATTATACGAGGTTGTGATAAATTGCAATGAGCAGAATAATGCGTCCTCTTTCACTAAGAAGAATAGAGGTGAATTAAGAAATGGCAAATCGTGGCGATGAGAAAAAGCAATTAAGATGTTCTTTTTGTAATAAGACTCAAGACCAAGTTCGTAAATTGATCTCAGGTCCTAATGTTTACATTTGTGATGAGTGTATTGAGATATGCTCAGAAATTATTGCAGAAGAATTTGATGATATTGAAACAGATAGTGACATTAATCTATTAAAGCCAATGGAAATTAAAGAATTTCTAGATCAATATGTCATTGGTCAAGATGATGCGAAAAAGGTATTATCAGTAGCTGTATATAATCATTATAAGAGAGTTTTTTCTGAGAAAGATTTAGATGTTGAATTACAAAAGAGTAATATCATAATGGTAGGTCCAACTGGTTCCGGTAAGACATTCTTAGCTCAGACACTTGCTAAATTAATTAATGTACCATTTGCTATAGCAGATGCAACAGCGTTAACCGAAGCGGGATATGTAGGTGAAGATGTTGAAAATATTCTATTAAAATTAATTCAAGCTGCAGATTATGACATTGAACGTGCAGAATATGGAATTATCTATATTGATGAAATCGATAAGATTACTAGAAAATCAGAAAATACATCTATTACAAGAGACGTATCAGGTGAGGGTGTACAACAAGCACTTCTAAAGATATTAGAAGGAACTGTTGCAAGTGTACCACCACAAGGCGGAAGAAAGCACCCACATCAAGAATTTATTCAAATAGATACAACAAATATTTTATTTATTTGCGGTGGTGCATTCGATGGACTTGATAAGATTGTAGAAGCTAGAATTGGACAAAAATCAATTGGTTTTAATGCTGAAATCAGTGATGGTAAGAAGCAAAACGTAGGTGAATTATTTAGACAAGTGCTTCCACAAGATTTTGTTAAATTTGGATTAATACCTGAGTTTGTTGGCCGTGTACCAGTTTGTGTAGCTCTTGACTTATTGGATGAAGAAGCCTTAGTTAAGATTCTTACAGAGCCTAAGAGCGCTATTGTAAAACAATATAAGAAATTATTTGAAATAGACGGTGTTGAATTAGAATTTGAAGAAGAAGCAATTCGTGCAATCGCGAAGCGTTCCTTAGAGAGAAAGACCGGAGCTAGAGGGCTTAGAGCAATCATGGAAGCTGTTATGATGGATGCAATGTATAAGATTCCGTCAGATACTCAAGTTGTTAAATGTATTATTACGAAAGAAGCTGCATTAGGTACTGGAGAACCTACTCTAATCTATGCAGAAGGTAATGTTACTAAAAAAGCTGTTGGTAAAAGAACAGCTAAGAAAAATACAGATGAAATAGCTTAAGATTATATATTATATAACAAGAGTCTGCTATATAGTTAAGCCTAAGTAAATGGACTTAATCTATTGGGAGACTTTTGTTATATTTGGAGTTTAAATAAAAAAATATTATTTTAAGAGAAAATATTAGACAGTATATCTGTTTTGATTAATTATATATTTTTAATTGCAAATGAAAATGTTTATAGAAAGGAAAGCCACATATTAGTTTTATCTTCTTTTTATTGTGGCAATAACACGTTGAATAGTGGATGTGTTATAATAGGTAGAAATATGAGTGAAGTAAAACACTTACCAGTATTAACACTTAGGGGAATTACTGTATTCCCGGATATGTTGATTCACTTTGATATAAATAGAACCAAATCAATAAATGCTGTCGAAGAAGCAATGAATAATGATCAAACTGTTTTTATAGTATCACAAAAAGATCCTGATGTAGCTAATCCAGAATTCGCTGATTTATATACATACGGATGTATTGCAAAGATAAAACAAATGATGAAGTTACCAGGAAATGTAATTCGGGTGTTAGTAAATGGAATAGAGCGTGCTAAATTAGCTTCTATTTTAGATGAAGAACCTTATTTATTGGCTGAGGTTACTACTGATGAAGATCATAGCCTTGATGAATTAAGTGATATTCAAAAGAATGCAATGATTCGAAACTTGAAAGAAATATTTGAAGTATATACGATTGAAAATACGAAATTAGGTAAAGATACAATTAAGAAATTGAATGATATTCTTACAATAGAGGAACTAATAAATCAAATGGCGATTAATATGCCTTTTGATGACAGACAAAAACAAACAATTTTAGATGCTACTGATTTGTATGAACGCTATCATCAGGTTGCCGCTTTCATATCAGAAGAGATTGAGTTGATAAAGTTTAAAAAGCAATTTCAAAAGAAAGTACAAGATAAAGTCGAGAAGAATCAGAAGGAATATATTTTAAGAGAGCAATTTAAGGTTATTCGTGAAGAATTAGGAGAAAGTAATACTATCAATGACATTCAAAATTATTATTCCAAGGCTTTAAAATTGAAGGCAAGTAAAACAGTAAAAGACTATATCAAAAAGGAAATTGATCGTTTTAAAAGTATTGGAATGAACTCTTCCGAAAGTGCAGTTAGTAGGAGTTATATTGAGACACTATTAGCACTACCTTGGGATAAAAAAAGTAAAGATAGCCTTGATATTAAGAAAGCTGAAAAAGTATTAGATGAAAACCATTATGGAATGGAAAAAGTGAAAGAACGTATATTAGAATTCTTGGCTGTTCGAGCATTGACGAAGAAAGGAGATAGTCCAATTATTTGTCTTGTAGGACCACCTGGAACTGGTAAAACATCAATAGCGAGGTCAGTTGCAGAATCCTTAGATAAAAAATATTCACGCATAAGTCTTGGTGGAGTAAGAGATGAAGCAGAGATTAGGGGACATAGAAGAACTTATGTTGGTGCTATGCCAGGAAGAATTATAAATGCACTAAAAGTTTCTGAGGTTAAGAATCCACTCATTCTTTTAGATGAGATTGATAAAGTGAGTAGTGATTATAAAGGAGATACTTCTGCAGCACTACTTGAGGTGTTAGATAGCGAACAAAACTTAAATTTCACGGATCATTACATTGAGATTCCTGTTGATTTGTCTGAAGTTCTGTTTATCGCAACAGCCAATTCTGTTAGTACAATTCCAAGACCTTTACTTGATAGAATGGAATTAATTGAAGTAAGTAGCTATACAGAAAATGAAAAATTGCATATTGCCATAGAACATCTAATAGATAAACAACTTAAGAAAAATGGAATTAAGGAAAAACAATTAACATTTTCAAATAAAGCGATAACTAAAATTATATCAGGATATACAAAAGAGGCAGGTGTTCGAAGTTTAGAAAGAAGATTTGGTGAGATAGCTCGTAAAGCTGCACGTGAGATATTATCAGATGATAAGAAAGTTATTAAAATTACAGAAAAGAATGTCGAAAAATATTTAGGAAAAGTAAAATATACCTTTGATTTAGCAAATGAAGAGGATGAAGTAGGTATTGTTCGAGGTCTAGCATGGACAAGTGTTGGAGGCGATACATTACAAATTGAAGTTAACGTAATGCCAGGAAAAGGAGTAATTGAATTAACTGGACAGCTTGGTGATGTTATGAAAGAATCTGCAAAGACAGGAATATCCTATATTCGTTCGATTAGTGATAATTATAATATAAGTCCTGAATTCTTTGAAAAGAATGATATTCATATCCATATACCAGAAGGTGCAGTGCCTAAAGATGGTCCTAGTGCTGGAATAACAATGGCAACTGCGATACTTTCGGCAATTACTGGAAAAAAAGTCCGTAAAGATATTGCAATGACAGGTGAGATTACATTGCGTGGTAAAGTACTTCCAATCGGAGGCTTAAAAGAAAAAATATTAGCTGCGAAAGCAGCAAAGATCAATGTGGTATTAGTTCCAAAGAAGAATACGAAAGATATAGAGGAAATAGCAAGTGAAATTCTTGATGGAATTAAAATTGAATTTGTGGATTCAATGGAACAAGTTATTTCATATGCATTTGTCTAAAGAGGTGAAATAGAAATAATAATTAAATAAGGCCATTAAATGGATATTTTATTTAGATGAATTGAGCTATTCAATAGTAGTTTGGTTATTGCTAATTAATATAAATAATAAAACATCATGATAGACTAAGATATCTGACTCTTAAAAACCAAAATAGAAAGGCATGGGTATTAAAATGCATGTAAAAAGTGTTAATCTTGAAACAGTGTGTGGTATTACAAGTGTCCTACCAGAAAATGATAAATTTGAAATTGCTTTTGCAGGAAAATCAAATGTAGGAAAATCTTCTTTAATAAATGCACTAATGAATCGTAAATCTTATGCGAGAACTTCACAACAACCTGGTAAAACTCAAACGATTAACTTCTACAATATTAATGATTTATTATATTTTGTAGACCTTCCAGGGTATGGCTATGCAAAAGTAAATCAAGAGATAAAAGAAAAATGGGGGAAATTAATTGAACGCTATTTAAAAAAATCCAATCAGCTAAAAATTATATTTTTATTAATAGATATAAGACATGAGCCATCTGCAAATGATAGAAATATGTATGATTGGATTGTATATAATGGTTACAATCCTATTATCATAGCAACAAAACTTGATAAAATTAATCGTAGCCAAAAGGATAAGCATTTAAAAATGATATTAAAAGGAATTAATGCTAAACCAGGGACTACCATATTACCATTTTCTGCGCTATCAAAACAGGGTAGAGATGAAATCTGGGATCTTATTGAAACAATTTTCGTTGATGATGAAGATCAAAATGAAAATAATGACGGCGATCAAAGCTCAGAACTATAAAAATTTAGTTATAGATAATTTGACAAATACAGAAATATGATATCTAAGACATAAGTAGAAAGTGACATTAATTAGTAGAAACTGAATGTAAAAGGAAAAGGTGATTACGATGTACGAAATCACCTTTTCCTTTTTGTTCTTTCTAATAATTAAAGATATACATGAGCTGCTCGACAAATGACTTGTTTCATAACCTAGCTTGGGAATTTGCACAAGGAGTTCACCAGAATGTCCCTTTCATAGAAGTAGCTTGAATATCACTGTATCCATGTAAGAGTTGGGATTTTGTTTAAAGAGTATTAGAGATTCTTAATGAAAAAGGAATTATTCAATAATCAGAAGGAGTGATGTTTGAGCGCTTTTTGCGAGTTCGCTCCTTCTGATTATGTTTGAATAATTCCTTTTTCATTTAGAACCTCTTATACTGCTTTAATCGAAATTCCAACACGTACATGGATACAGTGATATTCATCCACAAACTATAATAAGGGACATTTCTAGTGAGCTCTTTGTGTAAATTCCCTAAACTACCTAAATAACAAGTTATTTGATTCCAAAGAATACGTACTAATTATCAGGATTCATTAAAGTTCTAATAAGATAAGCATATACATCTTGACTCTTTGACTTCCAACTATTACAGATTAAGATTGCTTCATCTTCTGTGGGAACAGCTATACTCAGATCTATGATAGCTGTTCCTCTCTCTTTTACTTGACATCTTACCATATATTCATCTTTTTTTGATTGAAAATAGTCAGATATCGTTGATACTTCTTCTCTTAAGGTATACTTATTTACATGAAGATATTCTTCAATATCCTTTTTAATGGCATCTGATATTTTAGTATTAAAAAACTCAAGAGTTTCTTGACCAGAAGGAGTTATCTTATAATGAGAACTATTTCGTATCGTATGACGGATAATAAGTTCGGAGTCAACTAACTCGGAGATGGCTTGTTGAATATTAAAGTAGTTAGTATACTCTTTTTCTAAAATAAAATCGGATATTTGAGCATTTGTCATTGCAAAATCGACTTTATCTAATATAAATAAGATAATCAACTTGTATAAAGTTAAACTTTCATTTGACATATAAAAACCTCCGACTCTTTTTTGATATAGTTATTAAGGTTGATAGTACTTACCTTGCCAGGTGTCTTTGGTAAGGAATGCCTTATTTATTTGATTTAATACATTTTTTTTATTACTACTCCATAAAGGAGCAAGTAGTAGTTGTTTTGGACCGTCTCCAGTAATACGATGAATAACAATATGCTCAGGTATATGTTCAATACAGGTTATCACAATATCAATATATTCTTCCAACGTTAGTATATGGAAGGTATTCATAAGTAGAGCCAAATCTGTATTTTTTAATATATGAAGTAACTGGAGTTTAATTCCGTTAATTGGTAATGAACAGACAACAGATATTGTATGAAGCATATCTTCTTTCGTTTCGAAGGGGAGACCCAATATTACATGAACTACAATTTCTATACCAATTTCATGTAGTTTATAAACAGCATTTTTAAAACATGATAAGGAATAGCCACGGCGTATTAATGTGGCAGTTTTTTCGCTTACTGTTTGGAGTCCAAGTTCAATGAATACAGGTTTTATCTGATTTAATTCATTTAGAAGTTCTATAATATCGTCATCTAAGCAATCAGGTCGTGTCGCTATGGATAACGCTATGATATCGGGATGCGATATTGCTTCATAATATATTTTTCGAAGGTAATTAACATCAGCATAAGTATTGGTAAATGCTTGAAAGTATGCGATGTATTGATTACTTGAGATTTTTTGTTTTACTTTTAGCTTAGCAGCAGTAATCTGATCAGTAATAGATAAAGTAGCTGGTGAGGAAAAGTCTCCTGATCCCCCTTCACTACAGAAGATACACCCGCTAGATCCCAACGTACCATCTCTATTTGGGCAAGTCATTCCTCCATTTAAGGATAATTTGTACACTTTATTACCAAAATGTTTCTTCAAATAATAGTTTAATGAGTAATATCTCTTATCAGCCCAAGTTTTTGGTTGCGACAAATTACTACCTCATTTCTTTTGCTAATTAATATTAGGATACACTTAATGTGCTATTGTTTATCGATTTGTAAGGATAAAGTTATATATGAGACTTTACTGCTTCGCTTACAACTTCTGCAACTAAAGGATTAAAAGGCCATGGTAGGATATTATTCTCGTTCAGGTCTTTCTCATCGACTAGAGATGCGATAGAGATAGCAGCAGCTAATTTCATTTCATCAGTGATTTTAGAAGCCCTTCCTTCAAGAGCTCCTTTAAAGATTCCTGGAAAAGCTATTACATTGTTAACTTGATTTGGAAAATCAGATCTACCAGTACCGACTACTTTTGCTCCAGCTTCTTTTGCTAAATCAGGCATGATTTCAGGAACTGGATTTGCCATAGCAAACAAAATAGATTCACTATTCATAGAAGAAACCATCTCTTTTGTGACTATGTTAGGAGCTGATACACCAATAAAAATATCTGCGCCAACCAAAGCATCAGCTAGAGAACCCGTTTTATTAGAAAGATTCGTACATTCCATCATTTTTTGCTGCATCCAATTTAGGCAGTCAGTATTTTTTGATAGAATTCCTACTTTATCGCACATAACAATATGTTTAAAACCATAAGTTAATAATAATCTAGTTATTGCTATTCCAGCCGAGCCTGCACCATTTACTACTATCTGGCAGTCTTCTTTGGTTTTTTTTGTAACCTTTAATGCATTAATAATCCCTGCTAATACAACAATGGCAGTACCATGTTGATCATCATGAAATACAGGAATGTCCAATAATTCATTCAGTCTTTCCTCTATTTCAAAGCATCTAGGAGCAGAGATGTCTTCTAAGTTGATACCACCAAAGGCTGGTGCTATATTTACAACTGTTTTAATAATTTCCTCAGTATCTTGGGTGTCTAGACAGAGGGGGAAAGCATTCACATTGCCAAATTCTTTAAATAGGACAGCTTTTCCTTCCATAACTGGCATAGCAGCATAAGGACCAATATTTCCAAGTCCAAGAACAGCACTTCCATCTGATACTACTGCAACAGTATTTGACTTAATCGTGTATTTATAAGCCGCCTCTTTGTCGTTTGCGATTACTTTACAAGGCTCTGCTACTCCAGGGGTGTATGCTAGGGCAAGGTCCTCTCGGGTTGTTACTTTACATTTAGAAGTGGTTTCAATTTTACCATTCCACTCTTCATGTAATAATAATGCTTGTTCATTCGTAGTCATAGTATTTTCACCTTCAATTATTTTTTTGAAATCACAAATTATAATGATTATAGTAACTCTAAAACGTTTGAAATAGCTATTTATAATGGATAAGACATAATAAAACTAGCATAATCATAACACTTTGTAAAAAGCAAATCAAGAAAAACAGAAACTGCGATAAAATAAAATAGGTCTTTTTTTTCGTTATACCATGGTGTATAATCTTAACCGAGTATACATAAGGAATGGTGACTGTTTGGTCACAACAGTTCTATTGAACTAATGCACATAAAATGTTAACAACAAATGTTCTAAAGACATTAACTTCATTACCTATTTGAATTCTTAAGTTGACTGAATAGTATTAGGATAGAAATAAACAAAAATTGTAAATTCTTGAAATTTGTCTTTACAAGATTGATAAGGCTGTTATATAGTATAAATAGAGTAAGATATAGTACTAAAATTAATAGTAGTTTTCGTGTTTCATTGTAGCAAACTTTTATTTGTTTGAATCGTACGTTATTATAACGTTTCTTTTGCAAGATTTCCTCAATACTTCAATATTCCAAAAAAACCAAAAAAAGTAATAGAAACATATGACACTTTCTAGCATTGCTAACTATATAGTAAATGCTTTTGAAAATTATCTAAATAACAAATATACTAAACCCTATATTAAATAGTACCAGTAAAGGAGCATATAAATGAGTAACCAGTATGAAAACATGTCTTTAGCTGAACTGAAAGAGTTAGCGAAAGCAAATGGAATTAAAAATATATCTACGCTAAGAAAGCATGAGCTCATTGATATATTAAATAATTTTGAGGATTTAAATAATACTGCAGATAAAGAGCATATGAATTCAGATAGAAAAGAAAATATGGATATCAAAGATAACGAAAAAGTAGAAACAGCAAAATCAGACGATAAATCTTCATTGGATAATGTAAGAACAGATAATATAAAAACAGATAATACAAAAACAGATAATACAAAAACAGATAATACGAGAGTAGATAATTCAAAATTAGATAATACAAAGAATGAAAGTAAAAAAACAAATTATATTCCTACCGATATGGATCAATTAGATAGCGGTGAAACCAAAGAAGGTATCTTAGAGGTGCTTCCAGATGGATATGGATTCATACGATGTGATAATTTTTTACCAGGTGAAAATGATGTATATGTATCACCAGCGCAAATTCGAAGATTTAACCTGAAAACTGGTGATATTGTTGCGGGAAATACAAGAATTCGTAATCAAAATGAAAAATTTAGTGCTTTATTATACGTAAAACAAGTAAATGGTTTTCATCCAGCAGAGGCTGCCAGACGTAAGAAGTTCGAAGATCTAACTCCAATATTCCCAAATGATAGAATTCATCTAGAAACTCCAGGCGCAAGCGTAGCAATGCGTATGGTAGATTTAATTTCTCCAATTGGTAAGGGACAAAGAGGTATGATTGTATCTCAGCCAAAGACAGGTAAGACTACACTATTAAAACAAGTAGCAAAAGCAATTACAAAGAATCATCCAGATATGAGTCTTATTATTTTGTTAATAGATGAAAGACCAGAAGAAGTAACAGATATTAAAGAGTCCATCGAAGGCAAAAATGTAGAGGTTATTTATTCTACCTTTGATGAATTGCCTGAGAATCATAAACGTGTTTCTGAAATGGTAATTGAAAGAGCAAAAAGATTAGTAGAACATAAGAAAGATGTTGTTATTCTTCTAGATAGTATCACAAGATTGGCTAGGGCATATAACCTTACTGTTCAAGCAAGTGGTAGAACGTTATCTGGTGGTCTTGATCCTGCTGCCTTACACATGCCAAAGAAATTTTTTGGAGCAGCTCGTAATATGAGAGAAGGCGGAAGTCTTACCATATTAGCTACTGCTTTAGTTGATACAGGTAGTAGAATGGATGATGTTGTATTTGAAGAATTCAAAGGAACTGGTAATATGGAGCTAGTTCTTGATCGTAGCTTATCAGAAAAACGTATCTTCCCTGCGATTGATTTAGCAAAATCAAGTACAAGAAGAGATGATCTACTTTTAACTAGTAGCGAGATAGAAGCTAGCTATTTGATGCATAAAGCATTAGGTGGATTAAAATCGGATGAAGCATTGGAGAAAATTATAGAATTATTTATGCGCACGAAAACAAATGCAGAATTCATCGAAACAATTAAGAAAACTAAAATCGTGAATTAATCATTTAGAGAAATATCGAATTATATCATTTTTTAAAAATATTTATAAATGTTCTTGCATTAAATGTAACATTATGATATAATAAAAAAGCTGTTTATAAGATTGAAAAATTGATGAAAATATCAAATTTTGATATGACTAAGTTTGTAAAGAGGTGAAAACATGAAAGAAGGTATCCATCCAGATTATTACCAAGCAAAAGTAGTTTGCAACTGTGGTAATGAGTTCGTTACTGGTTCAACTAAAGAAGATATCCACGTAGAAATTTGTTCTAAATGCCATTCATTCTATACTGGTCAACAAAAAGCTGCTTCAGCTCGTGGTGCTATCGATAAGTTTAACCGTAAATATGGCTTAAATAACTAAGAAATTGAATGAAACGAATGCTTGTACTACTAGTTGTGTACAAGCAGAGTTTTTAAAAGCTACCTTTGCCATAGAATTATCTATGCTTAGGAACTATAAAAATCAGGTTGAGGTTTTAATAATCTCAGCCTATTTTTAAATTAAAATTTACTTTGAATATATTATTAAATATAGAAGAAAGTGGTGATTGGTGTGAAACCCTCAGGAATCGGTGGTCAAGCTGTTATTGAAGGCGTAATGATGAAGAACAAGGACGTTTACGCAGTAGCCGTTCGAAAGCCAAATAATGAAATTGTTATAGAGAAAAATGTATATGTTAGTGCATCAGAAAAATATAGATTATTTAAATTACCAATTTTCAGAGGAATGTTAGCATTTATTGAATCTATGGTTATAGGTATGAAGACATTAACTTTTTCGGCTAGTTTTTATGAAGAGGAAGAAGAAACAAAACCATCAAAAGTTGAAAATGCAATTTCAAGTATATTCAAAGATAAAACAGAAAAAGTTCTAATGGGGCTTACTATTTTAATAGCTGTTATTGCAGCGATAGCTATATTCATGGTATTACCATTTTTCATTGCAAATATATTAGAAAATAAAATTAAATCCGATACTATATTAGCTATAATAGAGGGAATAATTCGAATTGTAATATTTATTGGTTATATAGTATTAATATCGAGAATGAATGATATAAAACGAGTGTTTATGTATCATGGAGCTGAACATAAAACCATAAATTGTATTGAACATGGATTTGAACTGACACCTGAAAATGTAAAGTGGCAATCAAGACAACATAAAAGATGTGGAACAAGTTTTATGCTTATAGTAATGTTCGTTAGTATACTATTCTTTATCTGTATTCGAGTGGAAGCTGTATGGCTTCGTGTAGTAATTCGATTGCTTTTAGTTCCAGTTATTGCAGGTGTTTCTTATGAATTCATAAAATTAGCTGGTAGAAGTGAATCGGCAATTGTTAACATATTAAGTAAACCTGGAATGTGGTTACAAGCACTAACTACGAAGGAACCAGATGAAGACATGATATTGGTTGCGATAGCTTCTGTTGAGAGTGTTTTTGATTGGAAAGAATATATAGAATCTAACCAAAGTGAATTAAAGAATACTGTATCGGAAACTGCTGCAGCAGAAGAAGAGGATGAATTATTAAAAATTATTGAAAGTATCAAAGAAAATGATAGTGACGGTGATGAAGATTAAATAGATGGGAGCTTTTATGAAATCTTTAGAAGATGTATATAAGGATGGAGAAAATCTATTATGTAAAAGTGAGATTACTGATGCAAAACTAGATGCTTGGTATCTCATGGAATATGTATTTCACATCAATCGTATTGAATATTATATGAATCCCAAAAAGGATATTGATGATTCATTATATGAGAAATATATGAGATACATTAAAGAACGAGCAAAACATATTCCTTTGCAACATATTATTGGAGTAGCAGAATTTATGGGGATGGAATATATTGTGAGTCCAGATGTGTTAATACCAAGACAAGATACGGAATGTCTGATCTTGGAAGTTTTGAAATATGCAAATAATAAATCCGTCTTAGATATGTGTACAGGGTCAAGTTGTATCATAACAAGTTTAGCAAAGTTATGCCATTTAAAATGTGCGGTAGGAGTAGATATATCATTACGTGCATTAGAGATTGCTAAAAAGAATATTAAAAAGCATAATGTAAATGTAGAGTTGATACAAAGTAATTTATTTGATAGAATAGAGGGACGGTTCGACATCATTGTGTCTAATCCGCCATATATAAAATCAGAAGTTATCAATGAGTTAATGCCAGAGGTAAAAGACCATGAACCAATTACTGCATTAGATGGTTTTGAGGATGGACTTTATTTCTATAGAGAGATTATAAAAGTTGCAAAAAACTATTTGACAGAAGGTGGTATGATATTCTTTGAGATAGGTCATGATCAAGGTGATGAAGTAAAGAGATTATTAGAAGAATCAGATTATCATTCTGTTCAGATTTTAAAAGATTTAGCAGGCCTTGACCGTGTTGTTTTTGCAAATTTATAATTAGTTAAAGTATGTTTGTAATAGTAAAGTGGAGGAATTGTAAATGTTTGACAAGTTAGAAGATATATTAGCTAGGTATGATGAAATCGTGGATGAATTAAACAATCCGAGTGTTGTAAATGACCAAAATAGATTCCGTCAACTGATGAAGGAACAAACGGATTTAACGCCGATTGTTGAAAAATATAAAGAGTATAAAGCAACAAAAGAAAGTATCGAAGAAAGCTTAATGATGCTTGAAGAAGAATCAGACGAGGAAATTCGCGAGATGGCAAAAGAAGAATTAAACGAATGTAAAGCAAGAATTGGTACAATTGAAAATGATATAAAGATTCTATTATTACCTAAGGATCCTAACGATGAAAAGAATGTTATCGTTGAAATCAGAGCTGGTGCCGGTGGTGATGAGGCAGCATTATTTGCAGCTGAGCTATTCCGTGTATATACAAGATTTGCTGAAAGAAATCGTTGGAAAGTTGATATGATGAACTCCAATGAAAATGGTTTAGGTGGATTTAAGGAAGTTATCTTTATGATTAGTGGTAATGGTGCCTATTCTAAACTAAAATATGAAAGTGGAGTACATCGTGTACAAAGAATTCCAGTAACAGAATCTGGTGGACGTATCCATACTTCTACAATTACAGTTGCAATTATGCCAGAAGCAGAAGAAGTTGACGTTGAATTAGATATGAATGATTGTAAATTTGATGTATTCCGTGCATCAGGTAATGGTGGACAGTGTGTAAATACAACAGATTCAGCGGTTCGACTTACTCACATACCATCAGGAATTGTAATCTCATGTCAAGATGAGAAGTCTCAGTTAAAGAATAAAGATAAAGCGTTAAAAGTACTACGTTCTAGATTATATGAATTAGAATTAGAAAAAGCACATAGCGCAGAAGCGGAAGCAAGAAAGAGTCAAGTTGGTACTGGCGATCGTTCTGAAAAGATTCGTACTTATAACTTCCCTCAAGGACGTGTAACGGATCATAGAATTAAGCTTACTCTTCACCGTCTGGATGCAATTATGGACGGAGATATAGAAGAAGTTATTGATAGTTTAACTGCAGCAGACCAAACTGCAAAGTTAAGTAATATGCAAGAAAACTAGAATAGGGATTAATCTATTCTGGTGTAATAATAAAGTAATAGTAAAGACTCAGGCGGTAAATGTTATCGTTTGAGTCTTTTTATCACTTTAATAAAATTGCCTTTAGTCGAGAAAAGAGAATAGATTATATATAGATCAGTTCTTAGTTGTATGGTGAATGTATATGAGCTAGTAATTTATCCTTAGATTGATAAAAATAAATATTTTGATATAATAGTTAAAGAAGAAATTATAAATAAAATAATATAAAATTACAAATGTAATAATTCAAATAAAATATTTGTAACAAGATAGGAAAAGAAAATGATAAGTAGCCTAAGTAATAATAAAATAAAAAATTTAATAAAATTACAGAAGAAATCTAAAGTAAGGGAAGAACAAAATGCCTTCGTAATAGAAGGTATAAAAATGTTCTATGAGACTCCAAAGGATAGTATAATTGAAGTATACCTATCCGAGAGTTTTTATCATGAGAATGAAAAAAGTTTAGGGGATATTATTAAAGAATATCAAGTAGAAATTGTGCAAGATAGTATTTTTAAAGAAGTATCTGATACTACGACTCCTCAAGGTATACTTGCAGTTGTGAAGAAGCCATTTTATGAGTTCTCCACTTTGAGTCAACAAAACGACGCCACGGTTATCATTCTTGAAGAACTACGAGATCCAGGTAACTTAGGAACGATAATTCGTACTGCTGAGGGAGCTGGTGTAACAGGAGTAATATTAAGTAAAAGCTCTGTAGATATATATAATCCAAAAGTAATTCGTTCTACAATGGGATCAATATATCGAATGCCATTTGTTTATGTTGAAGATATAAAAAGTGCTATCTTAGAAATGAAAAGAAACAATATTCAAATATATGCGGCTCATTTAAAAGGAGAGAAATTCTACGATGAGGAAGTATATCAAGGTAAAATTGGTATATTAATTGGTAATGAAGCAAATGGACTTACGGATGAAACAGCAGAATTATCTGATTGCTATGTGAAAATACCAATGGCAGGTAAGGTTGAATCTTTAAATGCAGCAATTGCAGCATCGATTCTAATGTATGAAGTATATTCGCAAAAAAGAGTAAGATAGTAGATGTAACTATATCTAATATAACTATGGCTAATGTAACCATGGTTAATATAACCTTGGCTAATTTAGGTAGAAAGTACGATGGTTTTAATAAGATAAATTATTTATAATTAAAAAGTAAAAGTATCTTATAAAGAATACTACTCTCTAAAATAATCCTAATTAAAAGTAGATTAGAAGTTATTAAGGAATAAGTTAATAATTCTAAAATTATATAAAATCTAGCTATTTTAAAAGGAAGTTTGCTTGTAATGAAACTAGGAAAGAGATAAAATAGGGTAAGTAAATTATAAGAGAGGGGATGACTACAATGGAATCTGTTTATTGGTTAATTTTATTAGCTGCATTATTAGTAATAGAAATAATAACACTCGGATTAACTACCATTTGGTTTGCAATAGGAGCTTTCTTTGCTTTTGTTGGTTCACTTATTGGGCTAAGTGTATTTATCCAGATTGTTTTATTCGTTGTAGTATCAGTATTAATGCTGTATTTTACCCGACCAGTTGCTGTAAAGTTCTTCAATAATAGAACAGTTAAAACGAATTATCAAAGTTTGATTGGTAAGGAAGCTAGAGTCCTAACAAGAATTGATAATTTTAATGCTACTGGAAGTGCGAGTTTAGATGGTCAAGAATGGACAGCTAGAGCAGCGGATGATGAGAAGATTATTGAAGCTGGAGTGAAAGTAACAGTAGTTGACATTGTCGGAGTAAAATTAATTGTGAAAGAGAAAAGGGAGGAAATGTAACATGGAATTAGGGCAAGCAGTTACGATAGCATTGGTAATAATAATATTATTAATCCTTGCATCATGTGTAAAGGTGGTACCACAAGCGCAAGCGTATGTATTAGAAAGACTTGGTGGATATCAAGATACTTGGCACGTAGGTATTCATTTTAAGGTACCATTCATTGATAGAGTGGCAAGAAGGGTTGTATTAAAAGAACAAGTTGTTGACTTCGCACCTCAACCAGTTATCACTAAGGATAACGTTACAATGAGAATTGATACAGTAGTATTCTTTCAGATAACAGATCCTAAGTTATATGCATATGGTGTTGATAATCCTATTATGGCAATTGAAAATCTTACTGCAACAAATTTACGTAATATTATCGGTGACCTTGAATTAGACCAAACACTTACTTCAAGAGAAGTAATTAATACAAAAATGAGGGTATCACTTGATGTTGCAACAGATCCATGGGGAATTAAAGTTACTCGTGTCGAACTTAAGAACATTATTCCACCAGCTGCTATTCAAGACGCCATGGAAAAACAGATGAAAGCAGAACGTGAACGTAGAGAATCAATTCTTCGTGCAGAAGGTGAAAAGAGATCTACAGTCTTAGTTGCAGAAGGTAAAAAAGAATCTGCAATTCTTGAAGCAGAAGCTGAGAAACAAGCAGCTATCCTAAGAGCAGAAGCTAAGAAAGAAGCAACCATTCGAGAAGCAGAAGGTCAGGCTCAAGCTATCCTAGCAGTACAGCAAGCCAATGCAGATGGTATCAAATTCTTAAATGAAGCTGGTACTACAAAAGAAGTTATTCAACTTAAGAGTCTTGAAGCCTTCGCAAAAGCTGCTGATGGTAAAGCAACAAAGATTATTATACCATCTGAGATTCAAGGAATGGCTGGTTTAGTTAAGTCATTAACTGAGGTTGGTAACGACAAATTATTATAATTATAATGTGAAAATACAATTATGAAAAAAATGCTCTGTTTCAGAGCATTTTTTTTATTTGTAGAAACTATGTCTTTTTAATTAAAAACAATTATCGAAGAATCTGTACTACGTGTATGTAAGAAATTTTTGAAAGCAGTACGCTATTGTACTGGATAATTGCTATACTAACTAATATTAAAAGAAATAATATTAGAATAGGATTATAAAGAATACTCCTTGACAAATGTTTTGATAAAGGTTAATGTATATACAAACAATAATATGTATAAATATTAAATTATATTTAACGATAATCTATCTGCTTAATAGGAGGTAACACATGAATTTAAAAGGACGAAGCTTTTTAACACTTAAAGATTTTACATCAGATGAAATTGAATATTTAATCGATTTGGCAGCGGATTTAAAGGATAAAAAGAAAAAAGGTATTACAGGGAAAAGCTTACAAGGAAAGAATATAGCTTTAATATTTGAAAAACCATCTACACGAACAAGATGTGCATTCACTATAGCATGTATAGATGAAGGTGGCCATCCTGAATATTTGGGTACCAACGACATTCAATTAGGGCATAAAGAAAGTGTTGAGGATACTGCGCGAGTATTAGGGAGAATGTTTGATGGAATTGAATTCCGTGGGTTTAAGCAAGAGACAGTTGAGAAGTTAGCGAAGTATAGCAAGGTGCCAGTATGGAATGGACTAACAGATCAATATCATCCAACTCAGATCCTAGCTGATTTTCTAACACTTAAGGAACAATTTGGAGTATTAAAGGGACTAAATTTAGTATATGTAGGTGATGGAAGAAATAATATGGCAAATAGTTTAATGATAGGTTCCAGTAAGCTTGGAATTAATTTTACAATATTAGCACCAGAAGAATTATGGCCATCCGAATCACTTATATCTACTTGTAAGGAATATGCAGCTACTTCTGGAAGTACAATTACGATATCCAAAGATTTATCTTCTGTAGCTGGTGCAGATGCTATATATACTGATGTATGGTGCTCCATGGGAGAAGAAGATATGGCAGCAGAGCGTGTTAGCCTTCTAAGACCATATCAAGTGAATCATGAATTGATGGGAAAAACCAAGAAAGAGAATACAATTCTATTACACTGCCTACCTGCAGTAAAAGGATATGAAGTAACAGAAGAACTCTTTGAAGAACATGCAGAAGTAATATTTGATGAAGCAGAAAATCGTATGCATACAATAAAGGCTGTTATGGTTGCAACGTTAGGTGAGACGAAGTAGATATAGTAATAGAAAGGTAGAGAGTTCATTAAGAATTTTCTATCTTTTTTTGTTCTGTGTGTCCAGCGAAGCTGGACCACACTAGGTATGATTCTTATTGATTTTTATGTGAGGAATTCTATCCAGAAGGATGAATATGTGGTACAATATAGGACAAGAAAAATAAAAGAGAGGAAGGGGTACTCATGGGAAAGATAAAAAAAGTGATAAAAGACAATAATTTATTCCTCGATTTGTTAAATGTTATATTAGGAATTATATTAGTAATATTCATAGTGTTGATATTGATTCATCCAACAAATACAATACTCTTAAAGTTGGCATTTGGCATTGGAGGTCTTATGAATATATTGAATAGTTATAAAATATATAAACAGAAGAAAACACCCCTAATTGCTTTGAGTCTTTTTATGATTGGATTAATTGTTATATTTTGCGGAGTATTTTTAATTGGAGCATAAAAAAGGATGCAAAAAGATGCTGTAACAATTAATAAGCTGAAGTGAATTAGTTTACTAACATTTCAGAAGAGAAATAAGGGTTGAGAGAAAATAATTCTAGAAAGGAATGCCACAAATAGATTCTTTTAGCTACTGTTGGTGGTAATAACATACCTACAAATAGATATGTTATTTAATGAGAATAAAGATGAAAACGGAAATTATAAAGATATTAAGAAATAGTGATACTTATGTATCAGGTCAGCAACTATGTAATAATCTAGGCGTATCTAGAACAGCTATATGGAAAGTTATGAATCAGTTGAAGGAGGAAGGGTACGAGATAGAAGCGGTATCTAATAAAGGTTATCGACTAATCCATTCCTCAGATGTTATCTCTGAAAGTGAAATTCTAAGCAGAATGCAGACGAATTACATAGGTAAGAAAGTAAGGTTTTACGATGAGGTTGATTCAACTAATCTTGTGGCTAAAAAAATAGCAGAGGAAGAAGAGAGTGACGGTCTATTAGTAGTGAGTGAATCTCAGACAAAGGGAAAGGGGAGAAGAGGTAGAGAATGGAGCTCAGATAAAGGATGTGACATCTTTATGTCACTAATTCTGAAACCAAAGATAAATCCAATGAATGCATCTATGCTAACAATCCTTGCAGCCCTTGCTGTGTCTAAAAGTATAGCAAAAATAGTGGAGAAGGATACCTATATAAAGTGGCCGAATGATATTATCTTAAATAATAAAAAAGTATGTGGTGTTCTAACTGAAATGAGTACTGAAATAGACTATATTAACCATGTTGTAATTGGAATAGGTATTAATGTGAATCGTACATCATTTCCTAACGAATTAGCTTCTATGGCAACTTCATTATATGTTGAGACAGAACAAAAAGTTCAAAGAGCAGAGTTAATAGCATCTGTTGTGAAAGAGTTTGAAGAAATGTATCTTGTTTTCCTAGAGATACAAACGTTACAACCATTTATGAAGGAATATAATGATACATTGATAAATGCGAAAAGGCAGGTAAAGATTATAGAATACGGTAAAGAATATGAAGCAATTGCAATTGGAATAAATGAAAAAGGAGAACTAATGATTCATGATATTGATCATCCAGATCATGTTCGAACTGTATTAGCTGGAGAAGTTTCCGTTCGTGGAATATACAATTATGTATAGGAGCTAGTGTGAAATAAAAAGCATTTCACACGTTGAATTTAGGCCTGCGAGCAAGTCGCAGGCATGTAGGCTAGTATGAAATTAATCTATTTTTAATTGATAAAATTAGGCATTTTTAGTATAGTGTAAAAGTAAAATAAACCATATACTTCCATGTGGTGTAGTATGTGGACGTATCAAATAAAATAAGAAATGGAGAGATTTAAAAATGAAGCGGTCGATATCTTATATTATGTGTGGGGTATTACTAGTAGTACTGGGGGTATTCTTGGCGTTAGACGCTTTGAATATTTTTGAAATTCATCTAATGTTTCGAGGATACTGGACACTATTTATAATCATTCCTTGCCTTATTGGCTTAATCGAGAATAAAGATAAGATGAGATATATTGTTGGACTTGGAATTGGTATTATGCTATTATTGTCTAGTCAACATCTTGTGAGTATTCGATTTATGTCAAGATTAATAGGGCCATTTATTCTAGTAGTTATTGGCATTAGCTTACTAGGACGCAGTATATCCAGTAGAAGAAGAGAACGATTTGATCAATACCGAGAGTATCAAAACCAAGCGAATGGTTATGATGAATATTATAACGAAGCTAAGAATAACAGTAATCACAAATCTGAAAATAATTATAATACCAATTCAGAATATAATAACGTTAATAGCCAAGCTTCAGGAGAATATACAAGATATCAATCAGAAGATGGTAAAGATTATACTGCATATACTAGATATCAAGGATTAATTCGAACATATACCAATATATTAAGTGGAAGAACAATCCGCATAGATAGGGAAGAATTCTTTGGTGCGAACATTACTTCAATACTTGGAGGAATGGATCTAGACTTAAGAAATGCAATTATAACAAAAGACGTTGTAATAGAAGCAAATTGTATATTAGGAGGAGTAGATATCTATCTTCCTAGTAATGTAAAGGTTGTAGTAAATAGTACACCAATCTTAGGTGGAGTTGATGTAAAAGCAGTACCACCAAGAGATGAAACTTGTCCAATCCTTTATGTAAATGCAACATGTGTATTAGGTGGAATGGACATTAAATAGAAAATGGAGGCAAGAAAATGTACTTAGATAAAGTAGTATTATGCGGTTCAAGTGCATATGAACAAAAATATTTTTTGAGCGAAGATTTTAATGCTTTGCCAGAAGCGATAAAAGATGAATTAAAAGTAATGTGCGTCTTATTTACAGAAGATGTTGGTGGAATTCTTACATTGGAATATGAAGAAGATGGAACATTAGTGTTTAACGTAACTGCCGATGAAGAAGATTTACTATTTGATGAGATAGGTAGCGTATTAAAAATTAAAGAACTTCAAAACACGAAACAAGAGCTATTAGAAGCTTTGGAAATCTACTATAAAGTATTCTTTCTACAAGAAGATGTGAGTGAACTTATAGAAGGAGAGGATGAATAATGGTTCGTCATATAGTATTATTTGGTTTTAAGAAAGAAGCAGAAGGTCGTAGTGCCTTGGAAAATGCTGAGATTGCAAAAGAGTCCTTACTAAGCTTAAAGGATAAGATATCGGTATTAAGAAATATCGAGGTGGGCATTAATATGGAGAATGCTTCAAGTGATAACGCTACATTATGTTTAACTTGTGATTTTGATCATTTAGATGACTTAAGTATCTATGCCAATCACGAAGAGCATTTAAAAGTTGCTGAATTTATAGGAAAAGTAAGAGAAAGCAGATCTTGTGTAGATTATGAGATTTAAATACTGAGGTGAAAGAATGTTATTAGTTGTAGATATAGGAAATACCAATATTACGCTTGGAATTTTTAAAGAAGAAACGTTGCTTGGAAGTTTTCGATTGACGACCAAAATACCAAGAACTTCGGATGAATATGGCTTATTTATTACAGACTTATTAAGAACGAAGAATATCAATGTTAGTGAAATTGAAGACGTTATAATATCTTCTGTTGTACCTAATATCATGTATTCCTTTACAAGTGGTATCATGAAGTACTTTAATAAGAAGCCTATTATTGTCGGAACAGGAACCAAAACAGGAATTAAGATTGTTACAGCCAATCCTAAAGAAATCGGTCCAGACCGAATTGTAGATGCTGTAGCAGCGTATGATATATATGGTGGGCCAGTAATTGTTATTGATTTTGGGACTGCAACAACATATGATCTCATATTAGAGGATGGTTCATTTGCAGCTGGTATTACTAGTCCGGGATTGAGACTTGCAGCTAATGCATTATGGAATGGTACCGCCAAACTGCCTGAAATTGAGATCGCAAAACCAGATTCCATCTTAGCGAAAGATACAATTACAAGTATGCAGGCTGGATTAGTATATGGTAATATTGGTCAGACAGAATATATTATTCGAAAGATTAAAGAAGAAAGTAAATTAGATAATATTAAAGTTGTTGCTACCGGTGGTTTAGGTAAAATTATTGCTGATGCTACTGATGAAATAATGCATTTTGATCAAATGTTAACGTTAAAAGGATTACGAATTATTTATGAAAAGTGTAAAAAATAAATAATAAGATTAGAAAAGGTAATAGAATGAGTTTACAGATAGGAAACATAAATGTAAAAGGAAATCTGATTTTAGCCCCAATGGCTGGCGTTACAGATCTTCCATTCCGTTTATTATGTAAAGAAAAAGGTGCTGATTTAATCTATACAGAGATGGTTAGTGCAAAAGGAATTATGTATAATAACAAGAATACAGAAAGTCTTCTTGTTGTAAAAGAAGAAGAAAGACCAGTGTCACTTCAACTCTTTGGATCAGATCCAGTAATATTAAGTGAAACTGCGAAAAAGATTGAACATTTAAATTTTGATATATTAGATATCAATATGGGATGCCCTGTTCCTAAGATTGTAAATAATGGAGAGGGTTCTGCCTTATTAAATAATCCGAAGTTAGTATCAGAAATTGTGTCAAGAGTTGTAAAAGCGATAAAGAAACCAGTAACGGTAAAGATACGAAAAGGGTTTACAAATCAAGACGATAATGCGGTAGATATAGCTAAAGTAATTGAAGCTAGTGGTGCTAGTTTAGTCGCTGTACATGCTAGAACAAGAGAGCAATATTACAGTGGCAAAGCGGATTGGGATGTCATTCGCAGAGTGAAAGAAGCAGTGTCGATACCGGTTGTTGGAAATGGAGATATATTTAGTGCTTTAGATGCAAAAGATATGATTGATACAACTGGATGTGATGGAATTATGATTGGTAGAGGTGTTCGTGGTAATCCATGGTTATTTGAACAAATAAAGAAATATCAAGAAACTGGTATTATCTTAGAAAAACCTACCATAGAGGAAGTTGTACAAATGATATTACGTCATGCTATCTTACAGATAGAATTTAAAGGCGAGTATATCGGAATTCGTGAAATGAGAAAGCACGTTGCGTGGTATACCACTGGATATCCAAAGTCATCTAAGTTGAGAAACCGTGTTAATGAGATTGATACTATGGAGCAATTAGAAATATTGATGAAGGAATACTTAGAGGTATGTTATGAGATATCGAACGACTTAACTCATGATCACTCATAAACAGAACAAATCCATGAAAAAGTAAAACAATTAGTGATAGAAAAAAAGATACCTAATAATATGTTTAGGTATCTTTTTTAGCTTATAAATTATATGATCAAACAACTTGATATTATTAATCTAGTAAATTAAGCCTGATTAGAATCATGAATTAAGTGATTCACGGAAAGGTAAGAAGGAAGTCCATTTTTATAACTTTGCTTTGGCTCTCCTTGAATCAGAGGACGCATATATTCCATAAATTCCTCCGTAATATCATTCTTACTTTCTGATATCCAATCAACTGGTACATATTTTTCTTTGTTAGCTATTTCATCAATAGATACACTGTCATAAGAAACGGTATAAGGCGAGTTACTTTCACGTCTTAATAATACCATTCTACCAGAGCAGCCTTCTAATGCTAGTGGTACACTGGTTTTTCCTAACATACAGGATTCATTAATGTCTGTAAGAGAGCTAATGTGTGTTGCACAACGTTGTAGTACATTTAATTCAATTGAGCGAACTTTACAAGCTATTTTTTCTTTTACCAGATTCTCAAGATATTTACCTGTACCGCTTAACATGACATGACCAAACTGATCAACTTGTCCAGATTTTGCTGAGATGTATTCACCTGTGCTATCTTTGATTCCTTCGGATACAGCAACAATAACTTGTTTACGAGTAGAAAGTTCTTTTTGAACATCAGTGATAAATTGTTCTGTTGAAAATGGAAGTTCAGGTAAGTAGATTAAATGAGGTGCTGTATTATACTCATTTCTTGCTAGAGCGGATGCAGCAGTTAACCATCCTGCATTACGTCCCATGATTTCAACTATTATTACACTTTGTATATCATAAATATAGGCATCGTGAGCTATTTCAAGAATTGAGGTTGAAATATATTTAGCAGCAGAACCATAACCAGGGGTATGGTCTATATGTCTTAAATCGTTATCAATAGTTTTTGGGATTCCAATAATTGAGATGTCAAAGTTAATTTTCTTTGCATATTTAGATAATTTTGAAACGGTGTCCATAGAGTCATTTCCACCAATATAGAAAAAATATTTAATATTATACTTCTGAAATATTTTGAATATCTCTAAATAATCACTATCTGCATCGCCTGCTTCAGGTAATTTATATCTGCATGAGCCGAGATACATAGAAGGTGTATTCTTTAACAGATCAAGAGCTTCTTTGTCTTTGGAAAACGTATTCGATAAATTTATAAGTTTTTCGTCTAAAACACCTAATATACCATTTAATGCACCATATATAGTATCGATTTGTGGACTATTCAAGGCTTCTTCTATAATACCTGCTAAGCTTGCATTTATTGCAACCGTAGGGCCTCCAGATTGAGCTATTAAACAATTAGATTTATGAAACATGAAATTAAACCTCCTAAGATTCACTAAAAACAGTCACATAATAGCAGATTGATATTGGATATGCAATAGATTCGTTTTAATTTAGTAACTAAATTAAAATGTATAAAATTAATTTACTTCATAATAAACTAAAGTTAAAAAATGACCTATTATCCTTTATAATTATATTATATAACAAAAATATTGTAATCATGTATTGAAGATGAAGTGTTTCAGTAAATCCTTGTAGCTCTACAACAACAAAGAAGTTCATGAAATGTCTAATTGGGTTTGACAATTAGTTTATCTAAGATATAATGGATTTAGGAATGTTTTGAATTTATATTAACTCATGATAAAGGTATTTGCGAAAATATAATATTTTGTACAATGATAATGATAAGGTAAGCAATTATAAATGAAATTTTTATTTATATTTTAACAAGGGAGAGTTTTATGAATAATACGACAGGAGAAATTAGAGTATGCCCTAGATGTGGTAAAATGTTTTGCTACATGGGTATTGACAAAGCTATATGCAATAAGTGTAAAGAAGAAGATGAGGCTGAATTTAATAAAGTAAAAGAGTATGTATATAATAATTCTGATGCTACTATTATGCAGGTTTCAAAAGACACTGGAGTAAGAGTAAATCGAATTAAGACATATTTAAGAGAAGGTAGGCTAATGATTCCTGAATCATCCCCAATATTCCTAAATTGTGAATTATGTGGAACTAGCATTCGATATGGAAGATATTGTCGTGAATGCGCGGAATCACTCAGTAGTGAAATGAAAAAAGAATTACACATTGACGAGTATCAGATCGGTGAAAAACCAAAGAATGGTTTACCTAAATTGAGATTCTCTGATCAGTAAATTAATATTAAGTCCCAATTTATGTATTAGTATTTATACATAAGTTGGGACTTTTATATCCTTAACGATTTCTGCTATCCAGTGTGATTGTAACAGGGCCTTGATTAATTAACGATATATCCATATCAGCGCCAAACTCGCCTTGCTCAGTAGGAATACCAGTATCCTTACATCTTTGAATGAATTGTTTATAAAGTTTAAAAGATAGTTCTCTATCCCCTGCTTCCATAAAGTTAGGCCTGTTTCCTTTCTTGCAATTAGCAAATAACGTAAATTGTGAAATAATTAAGAGACTTCCCTTTACATCTTGTATCGAACAGTTCATTTTGCCTTCATTATCTTCAAAAATACGCATTCCAATTAGTTTATTAACAAGATAATTCAAATCCTCTTCGGTATCATCTTGTCCAACACCTAATAAGACTAATAAACCATGATTAATTTCTCCAATCACTTTTTCATTAACCTGAACACTTGCTTTTTTTACTCTTTGTATTACAATTCTCATATGATCTCCTATTGTTGATTGATAAATTATAGATAAAATTCATGTGATTACCGTTTTATTTATAACTAATTTTGTAGTATAAATAATATAGTATAATAAAAGTATAATTCAGTGATTTAAAGAATGCAATAAAGTAAATGCAATATATAAAATACGCAATGTCAGTAAGTAATACATTCAATTTAACAAGGTGAATTGATAATACAGTAATGTGTAAAATGACCAAACAATCGTAAAAGTCATTGAGAGCTTTCACCAATTTTAACGAAAATGAAATTGGATTGAAAAAACTGTTGATTTTTCAAGAAAAAAAGTGTAGTATTTTACTAGAAAGACAAATGTACGTGATAGGAGAACAAATACTTTGGAATGTTTTCTATCGTGCTTTGCATCATATGTTACATTAATACGAGATGAGTCAAGTTGAAAAAAATTATTTCAACTTTGTTAATTAGGCCTATGGGAGTTTTTGAATAGGTCATCAAAAATTTGAAAGGCTGGGAATGAGAATGAGTAACAAATTAAGAGTAGGTATCCTTGGTGGTACTGGTATGGTAGGACAAAGATTTATATCATTATTAGAGAATCATCCATGGTTTGAAGTAGTAGCTGTTGCAGCCAGTCCAAGAAGCGCTGGTAAGACATATGAAGAAGCTGTTGGTGATCGTTGGAAGATGACTACACCTATGCCAGAATCAGTGAAAAAACTTATAGTTATGAATGTAAATGAAGTTGAAGAAGTTAGTAAAGAAGTAGACTTTGTATTCAGTGCTGTAGATATGAGTAAAGATGAGATTAAAGCGATTGAAGACGCTTATGCTAAAGCTGAAACACCAGTTGTTTCTAATAATAGTGCACATAGATGGACTCCTGATGTACCAATGGTTGTTCCAGAACTTAACCCAGAACACTTTGAAGTAATAGAAGCTCAGAAGAAACGTCTTGGAACAACTAGAGGATTTGTTGTAGTAAAACCTAATTGTTCTATTCAAAGTTATACACCTGCATTACATGCATTAAAAGAATTTGGACCAAAAGTAGTAGTTGCAACTACTTACCAAGCTATTTCAGGTGCAGGTAAGACATTTAAAGATTGGCCAGAAATGGTTGAAAATATTATACCATATATTGGTGGGGAAGAAGAAAAGAGCGAACAAGAGCCTCTAAGAATATGGGGTAAGGTTGTTGATGGCAAAATTGAAAAAGCATCAGCTCCACTTATTACAACACAATGTATTCGTGTACCGGTATTAAATGGTCATACAGCAGCAGTATTTGTTAGCTTTGAAAAAAAACCTACAAAAGAAGAAATATTAAAAGCTTGGGCTGAATTTAAAGGATTACCACAAGAATTAGAACTTCCAAGTGCACCAAAACAATTTATCCGTTATGTAGAAGAAGATAATCGTCCTCAAGTAAGCTTAGATGTTGATTATGAAAACGGTATGGGCGTTACAATTGGTAGACTTCGTGAAGATTCAGTATATGATTATAAATTTGTTGGATTATCACATAATACAGTTCGAGGCGCAGCTGGTGGAGCAATCTTAAGTGCAGAATTATTAAAAGCACAAGGTTATATTACTCCTAAGAATTAATTAGTTAAAAATAAAAGAAACACATTTGAGCAAGTATCAAATGTGTTTCTTTTATCATAGAACAAGTATGGTTGTTCGTTATTTTAGATTGTTAATATATTTAAGAAAAGAAATGGAGTTATCTTTATATTTAGAGTTACTTACAATTCCAAGCACCGGCTTTTTCGCTAGTATACCAAGATCTCGAATTACTTGATTGTCGGTAAGATAAATTCCGTAAGCTTTCTCCGATTTATCATCTTCTGTGTTGGTGAAATAAAGTTTATCCGTTAGTTTGCTATAAAGGTCAGTTGGCAATCGGTCGGCTAGATTATCGAAATATTCTGCATTTGCATAAGCTTTAAAGTCGCTTTCATCAGCAATGACAACGTCAATTTGGTTAGCATAGACATAGGTTTGCAATTTTTCTCTTGCAGCAGAAGATACCGTTATAGGTGTATCTTTGTCTGACATAAAGTAAGAATCATCTAATACAATATTTTGTTTCTTGGAAATATTAATATATTTCCCAAAATCAGTAATGAATTCAGATTTCTTATTTGAATCGAGTGACTGATTAATAATTGCAGCATTAAATATCGTTGCATCTTTAGGAGTCAAAACAGTGTGTAGTACGGATATTATAAAAATAACAACGACAACAACTGCTATTATTTTATATTTATAATAAGCATTGATATGTTCGAGTTTTTCATGAAAGGTCATGTCATGTAATTTTTGTTTTTCTGTTCGATTATCTCTTGGTTGATATATTTGTGCGGATTCATCCAATCTTGTTTCTTTTGCCATGAAAATACCTCATTTCTTTGTCCCTATTCTTATTTAAATCATTTAATTAAGTAAAAATTGTTCAGCCTTATGGATAAAAAACTAAATTATCTTAAGTGTATCATATGTTTTTCTATATGAAAAGAAATTATGTATAAAAATTATATTAACTTTTACATTATAAGCAAAAAACTAGTTGAAGAAATATGGAATAGACTATATAATTAATAAAATTAGTATGTTTAGTAGTCAAGTGTTAATAAATATACATTTAAATAGGGGGGAGAAATATATGGAATACATGATGGGCGATATTTCGCGTTGTTTAATTGAATATTTTGAAAATGATGTCCGAAGAATTAATCATGCAATGAAAGTTGCGTCCTTTGCTAGAAGTATTGCCTTGGAAGAAAGGGTAAGCGAAAAAGAGCTTTTAATCATAGAAATCTGCGGATATCTTCATGATGTTGGAATAAAGTTGGCAGAAGAAAAATATCAATCGTCAAGTGGAAAGTTACAAGAAGAGCTTGGACCAGATATTGTTAAAACATTGCTTAATAATTTAAATATAGAAGACGATATTTTAGCAAGAATCTGTTATATCATTGGTAATCATCATTCATATAATAAGATTGATGGTATAGATTTTCAAATATTAGTAGAAGCTGATTTTATTGTGAATATTTATGAGGATAATGTTCTAAAGAGAGAAGTAGAAGAAGTTAATCAAAGAATCTTTCGAACAATTACGGGCAAGTCTTATTTAAAACATTTATATTTATCAGAAGTAGTTTAAGGGGAGATTTACTTTTTATATTATTAATTGTAAAAACATTATAAAATTATTTGTTTGTTTTATATGATTTTATTAATAAATATAATGAGTAAAAATAAGTAAGGAGGTTATGATGTTTTATAAATTATGTAGAAATAAGGCGCAAGGAATTCAATTATATTCTCTACTATTGTTCATTCTAATCTCTTTTATTATGCTAAACTATAGTTTTTTAAACAATAGTATTTTGGTGTTTACTGATTCACAGAAAAACCGAATTAGTAATAATTATAGTATAAGCTTTCATTTGCCTATACATGAGAAGTTGACGGGAGTAAAAACAAGTACATATATCTCGCATACGTTTTTAGATGACGTGGAGAAGAATACATTTATAGCATTTAAATTTATTCAAGATGATAATGAAAGTGATTCTAACTTAATATCTGATACAAGAGATAGATCAATAGTACCAATCAAGTTATTTACATTATTCAACTACAATTTATTCGAAAATAAATTTTGGTATAAATTTATTGTGTGGGAAATAGTAGTAATTACCTTAATGGAGATTATTACAATAAGTGTTATGAATATTAACTATATTCATAAAATTGATGGGGAGAAAGACTTTTATAGTATCAAAAAATTATCGGTAGTGTAGATGAAAGGATGATATTATGTTAAGCGAAGTTTATGTTGAAAAAATAGAGGATTATATTAGTGAAAATTATAATAAACAAATTTCACTTGTTCATTTAGCAAATTATGTGGGATTTAGTTCGTATTACTTATCAAAGCTAATGAAGGAAGCATTTGATATTAATTATTGTGAATACTTAACGAAAATTCGCGTTGAAAAGGCGAAAGATCTACTGCAAGAAAGAGAATTCACAATTTCGGAAATATCATATAAGGTTGGATATTCTGAACCAAAATATTTTTCTAATGTATTTCGAAAAATGGAAGGAATATCACCAAGTGAATATCGAAAAAGATTTATTAAGGAATTAGCTTAAAAATATTTATAAAGAGAGTCTGGTTAACGTGCTCCTTTCTAAGTATCAAGTATTATTATATTACTTGATACTTAGAAAGGAGCACGTTAATTCTAATGTAATGTTTTAAAAGTTGGATACTATTTGGGAATTTATATGTTATAATCTTAGAGTGAGGCTTCACAAAGGAGCTACTTAATGTAAAGGAGAAAAATTATGGAATGTAAAGTGTGTGGAAGACATACAGACTCTGAAAGCGCTAACTTTTGTGAATACTGTGGAACTTCATATCGAGAAGCACCGAAACAAGAATATCGTTTACCCAATGAAAACTATGGTATTATCAATCATGAAAATAGAGAAGTAGAGGAACCAATTAGCTTTGGAAATTGGCTCGGAAGTATGCTACTAATGTTTATCCCTTTCGTTGGATTTTTTGTTTACCTTTTTATGCTGTTAAAATGGTCCTTTGGGGGAAATGTAGCACAAACAAAGAAGAATTGGGCAAGAGCTCAACTTATCATTAGTTTATTTTTTACAATTATGATATTCTACAGCTTGGCATCTGTTCTTCATAGTCCTGAGTTTAGGCAAGTGTATAATACCTTGTATCAATAAAAGGTAACTTTTCAACTTACTATATCATATACTATGATAGAAAGGTTGAACACACTTGCTCAAATAATAAAGTGTGAAAGTATATGTTTATAGAATTCATTGTGGGAATTCTTTCATACGTCAACCTTGCTATTCACTATTCATTATGGGAATAGGTCATTAAAAATTGAAAGGCAAGGGTAGATTAATGACAATTCATGTAGTAAAGAAAGGGGATACCATTCAGTCAATTGCAAGTCAATATAAGGTATCTCCAACAAGATTAGCACAGGATAATATGTTAGATCCAAACCAACCATTAGTAGAAGGTCAGACAGTTGTTATCCTTTTTCCAGAGCAGATACATATTGTCAAGGAAGGCGATACGTTAGTAAGTATCGCAAAACAATATAATGTATCTGTGATAAATTTAATTCAGAATAATAGTTGGCTTACAATGGAAACGAAACTTGCTCCAGGGCAAGAAGTGGTAATAAGCTTTAAAGGTGAAAAGCTTGGGAATATCGCATTAAATGGTTATGCATATCCATTTATAAAAAGTGAAATATATTTAGATACACTCCCATATCTAACATATACAACATTATTTACGTACGGATTTACAAAAGATGGTACATTGATACCTATTGATGATCAGCAATTAATAAATACCGCAAGAAACTTTGGTGTTGCACCACTTATGCTGATATCAACTTTAACAAGTGAGGGAGTGTTCAGCAATGAACTTGCACATGCAATACTCAATGATATGACCGCACAGAATAATCTAATAAATAACGTACTTGAGAATATGAAGAAAAAAAATTATTATGGATTAGACATTGATTTTGAATATATCCTACCAGAAGATCGACTAGCATATGTTGATTTTATTAAGAATATTACAACCAAATTAAATCCACAAGGATATGAAGTTATGGTTGCCTTAGCTCCAAAAACATCTGCTACACAACCAGGACTACTCTATGAATCTCATGATTATAAGAGAATTGGAGAGGTAGCGAACAAAGTACTACTAATGACCTATGAATGGGGATTTACCTTTGGACCACCAATGGCAGTAGCACCAATTAATAAAGTGAGAGAAGTTCTTGACTATGCAGTAACTGAAATTGATCCAGCGAAAATATTCTTAGGTGTACCGAACTACGGATATGACTTTAAACTTCCATTTGTAAAAGGTACTTCTCAAGCTAAATCCTTGGGTAATGTGGAAGCTGTTAATCTCGCTAGAGAAGTAGGCGCAGCCATCCAGTATGATGAGACTTCACAAGCACCATTTTTTAAATATAAGGATAGTGATGGTAGCGATCATGAAGTATGGTTTGAGGATGCAAGGAGTATAGAAGCAAAACTTAGATTAGTACCCGAATATAATTTCCAAGGAGCAAGCTATTGGACGATAATGAAGTTCTTTCCACAAAGCTGGTTAGTTGCCATATCGTTATTTAATATTGATAAATTAATTTAGATGAATTCAATATAATAAAGACTTGAAATAGAGGCTAAGTTTTTAGTGCTTTGTTTTGAGTCTTTTTTACAGTAATATATTAAAAATTACTGGGAAGACTTTAAATAAATTTGTGAGTATATTTAATAAGATTTTGTTTACTAGAATAAGAAAAAATAAGGAATGATATGAAATACTTACGTGTAATGTGTTGAAAACAATGGAAAGATGGTATATAATGCTTTTATTAATCAAGAAGAATAAAGTACAGGAGTGATATCATGAGTAAAGTAAGAACAAGATTTGCACCTAGTCCAACAGGTAGAATGCATGTAGGAAATCTAAGAACAGCAATATATGAATATTTAATTGCAAAGCATGAAGGTGGAGACTTTTTATTAAGAATAGAGGATACGGACCAAGAAAGATTTGTGGAAGGTGCTCTTGAGATCATCTATAATACAATGAAAAAGACTGGTCTAATTCATGATGAAGGACCTGATAAAGATGGTGGATATGGACCATATGTACAAAGTGAGAGACAAGCTACAGGTATTTATCTAGAATATGCTAAACAATTAGTTGATAAAGGGGAAGCTTACTATTGCTTCTGTACCAAAGAAAGACTAGAAACTTTAAAGAGTAAAGTATCTGATAGTGATGATAAAGAGATCATAAGATACGATAAACATTGCTTAAGTCTATCCAAAGAAGAAGTTGAAGAAAATCTAAAAAAAGGCCTTCCTTATGTTATTAGACAGAACAATCCAACAGAAGGAACGACTACTTTCAGTGATGTAGTATTCGGAGATATTACCGTTGATAATTCAGAATTAGATGACATGATTCTTATCAAATCCGATGGTTTCCCAACTTATAATTTTGCTAATGTAGTAGATGACCACTTAATGAAGATCACACATGTAGTAAGAGGAAATGAATATTTATCTTCTACACCTAAATACAATCGTCTTTATGAAGCATTTGGATGGGAGATTCCAGTATATGTACATTGCCCATTAATTACGAATGAAGAACATAAAAAGTTATCAAAGAGAAGTGGACATTCTTCTTTTGAAGATTTACTTGATCAAGGATTTGTAATAGAAGCAATTGTTAACTTTATCTGTTTATTAGGCTGGAGTTCTTCAAGCAATGAGGAAATTTTCACATTAGAAGAATTAGTGAAAGAATTCGATTATCATCACATCAACAAGTCACCTGCAGTATTTGATATGGTGAAATTAAGATGGATGAATGGTGAATATATTAAGAGAATGGAATTTGATCAATATTATGATCTTGTACTTCCATACATCAAAGAAACTGTAACAAAAGATCTTGATCTTAAGAAAATTGCTGAATTAGTGAAGACTAGAATTGAGACTTTCCTAGATGTAAAAGATCATATTGATTTCTTTGAAGAATTACCAGATTATGATATCGCTATGTATACTCATAAGAAGATGAAGACAAATGATGAGATATCCTTAGAAGTCTTACAAGATCTTCTTCCATTATTAGAAAAACAAGAAGATTATTCAGTTGATGCACTTAATACATTATGTATGAATTATATCGGTGAAAAAGGTATTAAAAACGGTCAAGGTCTATGGCCACTAAGAACTGCAGTATCTGGTAAGCAATCATCACCAGGTGGTGCTTATGAGATTATGGAGATCTTAGGAAAAGAAGAAAGCTTAAGACGTATCCGTATCGGTATTGAAAAATTAAGTAAATAAGATGACATAAAGGTTATTATGTAGCTAAAAGCTCTAAGTTAAGTAGAGTAGTAAATTCCGTTGAATTTACTACTCTACTTAATTCATAGGGCTTTTTGTATTGGAGGAAAATAGAGAGTCTTGCGAAGAATATATAGGTATGGTAGTATAGATTTTAATTGGGATGTTTGAGAATCTTATAAAAGTGTATATGTATTATAGTAATGGATTCATGGAGAAACAGTTACTTAAGGGATGAAGGAGATAATAAATGGATTACAATGAAGCACAAAGACAAGCAATTCATCATAAAGATGGTCCGATGCTTGTTCTAGCGGGTCCAGGTTCTGGTAAAACACTTGTAATAACAAGAAGAACGAAGAATCTGATTGAAGAGTATGGTATTGATCCGAGAAAAATATTGGTAATTACCTTTACGAAAGCTGCAGCAGGTGAGATGAAGGAGCGATTTCTAAAACTAATGGGAAATGTGTCAGTAGCAGTTAGTTTTGGAACATTTCATGCAATATTTTTTACAATACTTAAATATGCGTATAATTATAACAGTAGTAATATAATTAGTGAAGAACAGCGAATGCAATATTTTCGAGAGATTATTGCAAAGCTTGACCTAGAGATTGAAGATGAGAAAGATTTTATTTCTGGAGTTATGAGTGAAATAAGCCTGGTAAAAGGTGAGAGAATGGATCTTGAGCACTATTATTCGATGAACTGCTCGGAAGATATTTTCACGAAGATCTATAAAGAATATGATAATCGATTAAGGAGAGCAAATCTGATTGATTTTGATGATATGCTGATTCTTTGTTATGAGTTATTAAAAGAGAGAGAAGATATTTTAAAGATATGGCAGAACCGTTTTGAGTACATTCTAATTGATGAATTTCAAGATATCAACAAAGTTCAATATGACATCATCACATTATTAGCAAAACCAAAAAATAATCTATTTATAGTAGGGGATGATGATCAATCTATCTATCGCTTTCGTGGTGCAAAACCAGAAATAATGTTAAACTTTGAAAAAGATTATAAAGATACCAAAAAGATTCTTTTGGGGATAAACTATCGATCTACCAAGAAGATTGTGGAAGCTGCTGGGAGAGTCGTAAAGAATAACAAGAACCGATTTGAAAAGAACATAACGACTACGAATGATGTCGGTGATGAGGTGCAAATACTTACTTTTAAAGAGTTGAATGATCAAAATGAACAGGTAGTAAAAGAGATATTAGAGTATCAGAAAAAGGGAATCCCATATTCCGAGATAGCTGTTTTATTTCGAACAAATACTCAGCCAAGGGCTTTGTTAGAAAAAATGATGGAATATAATATACCTTTTCGAATGAAAGATAGTATGCCTAATATATATGAACACTGGATTGCGAAAAATATCCTCTCTTATATTCAGATTGCTCTAGGAGGACGGGATAGAGGACATTTCTTACAGATAATCAATCGCCCAAAACGTTATATAAGCAGGGAATGTTTCACTAACCCTGCAGTAGATATGGAGGAGATTAAGAGTTACTACTCCGATAAAGAATGGATGTTAGATCGTATAATGAAATTAGAATATGACCTAACAATGCTAAAAAAGATGAATCCATATGCAGCAATTAACTATATTCGAAAAGGAATTGGATATGATGAATACCTCGTTGAATATGCGAACTTTAGAAGAATTAAATCTGAAGAGTTGTTAGAAACGGCAAATGAAATTGAAGAAAGTGCAAAGAAATTCAAAACATTTGATGAGTGGTTTTCACATATTGAAGAATATGGGAATGAGTTAAAAGAGCAATCGAAGAATCGAAATAAGAAAGAATTTGATGCTGTAGAGATGGCTACCATGCATAGTTCAAAAGGATTAGAATATCAAGTAGTATTTATTGTAGATGCCAATGAAGGCATTACACCACATAGAAAGGCATTAACAGATGCTGATCTAGAAGAAGAGAGACGAATGTTCTATGTAGCCATGACTAGAGCCAAGAAGAAGCTTCATATTTATTCAGTTAAGGAAAGATATAATAAAGAATTGCAAATCTCTCGATTTGTAGGTGAAATCCTAATTGATGCAACAGACTTAAAAGAAAATACATTAATTGAACATAAGATGTATGGACCAGGTAAGATTAAAAAGAATGAAGATGGAAAGTTGATTATATATTTTGAACGCCTACGTAAGGACCGTGTTGTAGATCTAAAATTCTGTCTGGCTAATCAGCTACTAACAGTTGTAAATAACAAAAAGGCTTAAAATCAATGATTTTAAGCCTTTTTGCAGTAAGAAGATTACTCTTCGTCTTCATCCTCATCTAACATATCTTCAAATTCCTCAGAATCTAAATATTCGTCGAATGCTTCAGAAACTGCTTCATATTCTTCATCTTCTTCAATATTAAGAAGTTCGATTTCATCATCTTCTAATTCATTATAACGATATAAATAAACTTCGCTTTCTTCTTCCTCGCTATCCATTGGAAGTAAGGCGATATATTGGTTGTCACCTACTGTGAGTATAGTTAAAACAGCACATTCCACCTCGCTACCATCATCAAGTGTTAATGTTACTGTAGTGTGTTCACCTTCATGTACACGATCGTGTCCGCAATCGCAGTTATCTCCACATTCACATTTATCATATTTGTGTTCGCTCATTATTCAGCCTCTTTTCATAAATTATTTATCTTAATGTCGGTAAATAAAATAGTCATTCATCTAATTGAAAAATAACCATAAATAACCTTTCATCATAGATAATATGACTGTAACAGATAATATAAAAAAAAGCAAGGTGGTTTCTATAGAAAAGGAAAATATTAAATAAGATTAATAATATTGTTCTAAAAAAGACTTCTTGGAATAAGCTTTAGTAGTAAGAAAGTGAAGATAAAAATCAATTAGTAAATCTTATAGTTTTTGGTAGTAAAAATAATGTTAATTTGAAAAAAAACTATAAAAAAATATTGACTTTATCATAAAATAGCATAAAATAAAAGAGGTATTAAAGTTTTTATATTGAGAGAGGAGAACATTCAGTGGTTACAACCAATGCTAATGATAGCAGACCAAGAGAAAATCGTGGCAATGAGGCCAGACCTAAGGAAAATAATTATAAGCCAAGATACAACCAAGACAACGGAAGAAATAGTCAAGGTGGTAGTGAGAGAAGACCTTATAACAATGATAATAGGGATAATAGATCTTCTTATAAGGAAGGTGGAGACAATAAATCTTTCCGCAACGAATCAGGAGATAGAAATTCGTACAATAAAGAGGGAAGAGAAGGAAGACCTTATAATAAGGATGCAAGACCTTATAACAAGGATGCAAGACCTTACAATAAAGAAGGAAGACCTTATAATAAAGACGCAAGACCTTATAATAAAGATGCAAAGCCTTATAATAAGGATGCAAGACCACAACGTGATAATCGTACTGGTGGAGGATATAATAAGGACTTTAAGAATGGTGGCTATAATAAAGACAAAGATGATGATGACAGATCAAAAAAAGGTTATGGCGGCGGCAAAAACCAACGAATGAAAGACACTGGTGCAGGGAAAGAGAAAGAACAGCAACCAGATAAATTTGAGACAATAAGAAGACTTGAAAAAGAAAAAAAGGCAGTTGAAAAGAAAAGCCAAGAGAATGAAAAGAAAGTTGAGAAGTCTCAAAAACCTCAGAAAAAAATGAAGAGAAGTAATAATGTGGACTGGACGAAGGGTTATGAGAACGGTCTATATGATGATGACGATGAAGACTATTTATTATATCGTTAATAGATAAATTATAATATTGCACCTATAAAGATTTGATTCTTTATAGGTGTTTTTAATTTGTTTACTTTATTTAAACCTTATAGATTCCTTATAAATATCTATTATGATATTGGGGGTAAAAGCTTTATTTTATGAAATTATGAAAACAAAAGGCTAGAAGCATTCTTTGATAAAAAGGGACAAAAAAGAATTTATATGGTAAAATCAGTAATAACTAGTGTTAAAGGCTAAAACAAAGAGGTGATAAGATGGCAAATATAATAGCAGTGGATGATGAGCAAGGAATTCTTGATCTAATCAAGACTGCATTATCAAGAGAAGGACATTATGTAGTAACAGTAAAGGATCCTAGAAGCTTTGATGTTTCAGGGTATAGTAGATTTGACTTAATTTTACTAGATGTTATGATGCCTGGTATCGATGGATTTGAACTATGTAGAACAATTCGTGAGCTAGTGGATTGTCCTATTCTTTTTCTTACTGCAAAGACTATGGAAGAGGATATCATGAGAGGTTTAGCAATCGGTGCTGATGATTACATAAAAAAGCCATTTGGAATCGGCGAACTACGATCTAGAGTCGCTGCTCATCTTCGAAGAGAGCAACGAGAGAGACATAATAGTTTTGTAATCTCAGGTCTTAAATTTGATTTATCTGCTAAGGAATTATATTATGGCAATGAAGGAATCAACTTTACGAAAAGTGAATATGAGATTAGTGAATTTCTTGCCATAAATCATGGACAGGTTTTCTCAAAGGATAGAATATTAGAAGCAGTATTTGGATATGACACGGAGAGCGACTGTTCAGCTATAGTTGAACATATTAAGAATATTCGGGCAAAACTATCAAAGGTAAATTGTAATCCAATTATTACGGTATGGGGGATTGGATACAAATGGATATAAGAAGAAAGAAAAGCCTACGTAATATTTTTATTCGCTATATGGTAACATTTATTTTGTCTACAATAATGCTTGTTCTAATGTACTATCTAATCTTTTTTTATAGCATTCAGTTTAAGATTATGTTACCAGCTAATTATACGGAGCAGAAGCTTGAGCAGATGAGAGATATAATTCAAGAGGCCAAAGTAGTGACTAAGGATATGATTCCTGAAGATTGTATCTATGGAGTGTATGATAAAAGTGGAAGAATGCTTAATGGTAGCTTTAACAAGAATGAAGCAAAAGTGGTTTGGAGGTTAGTTCAGTCTGATCAAAATGTATCGGGATGGAATCATTATTATAAGGTATATCAACGTGAAAACCAGGTATGTGTTGTGAAGTATTCGCTTAAGATGAAGTTTACGAATCGATTCTTAAGGCGATATATAGCAAATCCTGATTTATTATTGATTGGCTCATTTCTGTTTTTATTCATAATAGAGGTCATTATTTTATCCTCACGCTTTGGTAAAAGATTTTCAATAGAAATGAAAAAACTTATGAGAGTTACAGAAGAAATACAGAATCAGAATCTAGAATTTCAAACTGAGGAATCTGATATAATAGAAATCAATGAAGTAATTGAATCATTGAATCAGATGAAGAGTGCATTGAGTAAATCATTAGATCAGCAATGGAATATGGAGCAAACCCGTAAAAATCAAATAGCTGCACTAGCCCATGATATTAAGACTCCGTTAACAATCATTAAAGGTAATGCAGAGTTAAATCAGGAATTAAGCAGTGATGAAACACAGATTAAATGCAATAATTATATCTTAAAAAGTTCAGAGGAAATAGAAAAATATATAAGAATGCTTATTGATATAAATAAATCAGATGAAATTATGATATTAAATCAAGTGAAGATAGAACTAATTAATTTCATTTTAAAATTAGAGGAAAAAGCGAAAGCATTAGTTCTGGATAAAGAGATTGAGATTTATGTAAATGTTCAAAATAGTTCATTACCAGAATATTTTTATGGAGATGAGGAACTACTATTTCGCGCAATACTTAATGTAATTGCCAATGCTATTGAACAGTGCAATCCTAATGAATATTATCGAAATAATGATTCTAATCTGGAAAGCAAATATACAAGTGAAAAAGTGCATAAGGGAATGATTTTCCTAACAGTTTGTGGATATCACAATGATATAATTTTTATAGTTGAAGATAATGGGAAGGGATTCTCGGAGGCAGACCTTAGATTAGCTACGAATCAATTCTATTCTGGGGATAAGAGTAGAAATTCGAAAGATCATTATGGAATTGGATTATATATTACAAAATCATTTGTAGCTTTACATCATGGTAGTGTAGAATTATCCAATTCAATCGAGCATAAAGGGGCAAAGGTAAGAATAAGCATACCACATAAACATGCCTAAGTTTTTCATGTCGTTTTTATATTCATATTAGTGGAAAGAAACTTGATGGTACTTGATCATAATAGTATAACAGGCAATTATCTAAGTCGGATAATTGCCTGTTTATATTGCATTTTAATATTTTATAAGCTATAACTAATAATAATAAGGATGTAAAATATGGTAAAAATGAATGTTATAATTTAATGGAGGATTACAATGAGATTATTACTAATAGAAGATGATAAAGAATTATGCGAAGCAGTTGAAGTACATATTAAAAAAGAAAGTTTTGAACTAGACATATGTAACAATGGAGAAGATTCCTTTTATTATTTGGAAAATACAGCATATGATGTGATTATACTAGATCGAATGTTACCAGGAATGGATGGAATAAAGATATTAGAGAAAATAAGAGAAAAGGGTAATATGACTCCTGTAATTATGGTTACAGCAATGAATGGAATTAATGATAGAATAGATGGATTAGACAGTGGAGCAGATGATTATCTTGTAAAGCCTTATGCAGTGGAAGAACTCTTGGCTAGAATTCGAGCACTTCTTCGAAGACCTAGGAAAATGGAGAACGCTGATTGTATTGAATATTCTGATCTTATGTTTTATACCAATACCCACGTACTTGCTAATGAGAAACAGAATGTTTCTTTATCCAAAAAGGAAGGTGCATTGTTAGAGTTTTTATTAATCAATAAAGAGAAGATAATTACACGAGAACAGATTCTAAGCCGTGTATGGGGAAAAGATTGTTTTGTGGAGGATGGTAATATCGATAACTATATATTCTTTATTCGAAGAAGATTAAAAGCAATCAGCAAAAAAGTTGTTGTTACAACAATTCATGGTATTGGATACCGATTGGAGATAAAAGGGGATAGAGATGTTTAAGTCAATTCGAAGAAAGCTAATTCTACTTTATACAATTACAACAGGGCTTATTTTAACTACTGTTATGATATTAGCAATACTACTAAGTAGACAACAATTAATTAAAAGTAAAACAGAAAATTTTCAAAATGTTTTTTTCAATTTATCTAAGAATATACAGATGGATAATATCGTAAGTCATCTATGGTTATCTGAAATGGAAATAAAGAATAATCTGATTATACATATTGAAGAAAATGGAGTAGCTCTTACATATCCTGGTGCCGTTCAGTATGAAACTAGTCGAGATGTACTGGTAGAGAAGATAAAGAATTTAGCAAAAAAAGATCATATCAATACTAAGATAAGTCCTAGTTCAACAAATGAAGTGAAAAGTAGCATATATGAATTAAAAGGGAGTAAAAAGGAAGAGTATTATGGAGCTGTCTTAATGGTACCGGAAAAAAAGGGGTATCGTACGCTTATTATCCTTCAATCCATTGGAAATTATGGAATACTTAGTTTTCCGTATAATATGGTATTTATCTTACTTGATATCCTAGGAATCTTAGGATTCTATATCATCAGTCGTATTGTAGTTGCAAGGTCCTTAAGGCAAGTGGAGGAGAGCAGAAGGCGTCAGAATGAATTTATAGCGGCAGCTTCTCATGAGCTTAAGTCACCACTCGCAGTTATTCAGGCAAATGCGTCAGCGTTAACTATTCAACCAGAAAAGGCAGAACATTTTAGTCAGGGAATCGAAAATGAATGTAGGAGAATGAAAAGCCTAATTGAAGATATGTTATTGCTAACTATGGTAGATGCAAAGAACTGGAAGATGAAAAATGAATGGGTGGATATGGATACAATCATGATTGAAATGTATGAATTATATTCTCCATTATATAAGCAGGCGAAGAAGGAATTAGAACTTAACTTACAAGAGGATGTTCTTCCCAAGTTAAAGGGAGATGGATTAAGAATAAAACAGATATTAGCAGTCTTAATTGATAATGCATTATCTTACTCAAAAGAAAATGATACAGTTATACTTAAAAGTTATAGTAAAAAGAATCAACTTGTTATTGAAGTAATTGATCATGGAATTGGGGTAAGCGAGGAGAAGAAGAAAGAAATCTTTGAACGTTTTTACAGAGTAGATACATCCAGAAATGATAAAAATCATTTTGGACTAGGATTAAGTATTGCGAAGGAACTAGTTCACCTTCAGGGAGGTAATATTCATGTAAAGGATACCTTAGGCGGTGGGGCTACATTTATGATTCATTTCCCGGTTTCAAAAATCAGCTCATCAAATGTTTAGAAACTGTTTTTTTTCTTAAACCAAATTAGAGATTTTTTAGAGATATATTTGCTATTCTATTTTCTGGAAGAAGAATTCTTATGAAAGTGGAAGAAGGAGGATTTTAAAATGAGAAGAAGAATAGTAGCATTATTATTAGTCTTAGTCTTGGCTTGTACTGGTCTTATTGGTTGTAATAAAGGTAGTAAAGAAACCAAGTCAACAACTGCTAAGAGCGGAGAAGACACTACGAAGAAGGACAAGGACAAAAATATTAAGATGGGACGCTATGTAGAGGAGAAAGTTAAGTTACCAGAACTATCTGCTGATGAAAAGGTGTTCAAGATGGTACAGAATAAGAATAAACAGATAGAGGTATACACAAAGGAAGTAAAGAAATCTAGCGTTAATTTTTATTCTTATGTGCAAAAGGAAGCTGGTAAATGGGAGAAAAGTACTCCAAAATGGTTAAATGATGGTAAAGTAAATAAAACGTCTAATGAGATTGAAAGTATCTTATTAGGGCAGGATGGAAATTACTATGCACTATACTTATCCTATGGAGGAAATGGGCAGAAAGCTAATATTATTAAAGCGGAAGATGAAACAAAAGAATCTAGTCTATTAAATATTCCTTATCTAAATCAAAAGGTAAAGGTAGGACAACAAGCATTCTATCCATATATTCGGAAGATGGAAGTGATGAAAAATGGAAACTTCATTCTATATGATGGGTTTAAAAATAATAAGTTACTAGTATTTTCAAAGGACGGAAAGAAATTAGAGGACATTTCAATTGGAGAGGAACAACATCTAGCATCTTTTGATAATGATGTTATCAGCATTAAGGAAGATAATTCTGGATTTGCTTTTTTCAATACAGATACAAAGAAGATTGATAAAACAATTGATTACAAAGTTGCAACATCTGATCTGTTTGACACAATCAATGTTGCGTATGCATTTAAAGAAGATGGTACATTATTTATCTGTGATAATAAAGGAATTGAACGATTACAAAAAGATGGAACTCTTTGGGAGACTGTAGTAGATGGTCAGTTGAACTCCATGAGTATGCCAGCCCTTGGTATTGATAATCTAATCGTTCAGGATAATTCTGGTGAAGAATTCTATGTATCTTATTATTCAGATAATAATGACATACAATTAATGCACTATGCGTTCGATAAGAATATATCAAGTGTTCCACAAAAGGAAATCAACGTATATTCACTGAAAGAAAATAAGACAATTAGGCAGTCAGTTGCTCTTTATCAAGCAAAAAATCTTGATGTTCGTGTCAATTATGTAGTTGGTATGGGAGAAGAAGAGGGCAATTCAGCAGATTATATCAGAGCATTAAATACAGAATTATTAGCTGGTAACGGAGCAGATGTATTGATATTAGATGGATTGCCTATGGATTCTTATATTGAGAAGGGAGTTCTATCAGATCTATCTGATATCATCAAACCTATGGAAGAGAAGAATGAAATTCTTGCTAATATCTCAAATGCATTCTATAAAGATAATAAAATATATTGTATGCCAACTCGTTTTTCTGTACCAATCATGTTAGGCAGTAAAGAGGTAATTAATGCATCGGATAGTACGAATGATATTGTGAAATATATCAACGATACGAAAAAAGTATATTGTGGAACTATGACATATGCTCAATTAATCTGCGATAATCTAGCACTATATAGTGATGAGTTCATGAATGATAAAGGAGTAGATAAAGCTAAATTAACGACATTTTTAACAAATCTGAAAGCGATAGCAGATAATATAAAAGCAACAGAGTTCGATGAGAGTGGGAATAACAGACAAGCAAGCAAAGATCCATACTTTGATATGAATAATCTATTTAGGTCTGATAAATCTAGTTTCTTAGATAATAAGTATGAAACTGCTTTATTAAGACATGATTCATTAACTATGATAAATTTCAGCCTTGCTATGTCCAAGAATAGAAAAGGTTCAACTTATAATACAATCAATAACCTATTCATACCAACTGGTGAAGTAGGACTTAATGCTGCTAGTAAAAATAAAGATATAGCAAAAGAATTTATTAAAATGATGCTATCAAGTGAAGTACAAGATACAGATACCTTTGATGGTTTTCCAATAACACAAAGTTCTTTAGACAAAGCAAAAGAAAATATGTTAAAAGATACAAGTACGTATGGAACAAGCACTAGAGGTGGAAAGGAAATTACCTTTAGCGGAGCATCGGAATCCGAAATAAATGGATTTATACAAAAAATAAAAGAATTAAATAAACCAATGCAGATTAATCAAGTAATTAATAATATGGTTCTAGAGAATGCACTTCCATATTTTACAGGTAAAATTGATGTGAATCAGGCAGTTGATACAATATTGGAAAAAGTAAATACTTATTTAGAAGAATAATATGAATTTAGTAGAAAAAGCAGGGATAAATTTCCTGCTTTTTCTATTGGAACAATTTATTATCAATGTTTATTCCAATTGCATCCGTTGTTGTATAGAGGAACTAATATGCCACAAGAGTCAATCAAATATATAGAAAATGTTTTTAATCTTAAACCAAATTAGAGATTTTTTAGATATATATTTGTTATTCTATTATTTGGAAGAAAAAAATTTGTGAAAGTGGAAGAAGGAGGAATTTTTAATGAGAAGAAAAATAGTAGCAATATTATTAGTCTTAGTCTTGGTTTGTGCTAGTCTTATTGGTTGCAATAAAGATAGTAAAGAAACCAAGTCAACGACTGCTAAAAGTGGGGAAGACGCTACAAAGAAGGACAAAGACAAGAATATTAAGATGGGGCGCTATGTAGAAGAAAAGGTTCAGTTACCAGAACTATCTACTAATGAAAATGTATTCAAAATGATTCAGAATAAAAATAAGCAAATAGAGGTATATACAAGGGAAGAAAAGAATTCTAGCATTCATTTTTATTCTTATGTGCAAAAGGAACCAGGTAAATGGGAGAAAAGTACTCCAACATGGTTAAATGATGGTAAAGTGAACAATAATTCAGTTAGTATTGAAAGTATTCTATTAGGTAAGGATGGAAATTACTATGCACTATACTTGTCCTATGCAGGGAATACACAAAAAGCAATTGTTATTAAAGCAACAGATGAAACAAAAGAATCTACAATGATAAATATTCCTTATCTCAATCAAAAAATAAAAGTAGGACAACAATCATTTTATCCATATATTCGGAAAATGGAAGTGATGAAAAATGGTAATTTTATTTTGGATGATGGGTTTAAAGAAAATAAGTTACTAGTATTCTCAAAGGATGGAAAGAAACTAGAGGACATTTCCATTGGGGGAGAACAACATTTAGCATCTTTTGATAATGATGTCATCAGTATTAAGGAAGATAATTCTGGATTTTCTTTCTTCAATACAGATACAAAGAAGGTTGATAAAACAATTGATTACAAAGTTACTACATCAGATATGTTTGAGAGTATGAATCTTGTTTATGCATTTAAAGAGGATGGTACATTATTTATCTGTGATAATAAAGGAATTGAACGGTTACAAAAGGATGGAACCCTTTGGGAGACTGTGGTAGATGGTCAGTTGAACTCCATGAGTATGCCTTCCCTTGGGATTGATAATCTAATCGTTTCAGATAATTCTGGTGAAGAATTTTATGTATCTTATTATTCGGATAATAATGATATACAATTAATGCATTATACATTTGATAAGAATATATCCAGTGTTCCACAGAAGGAAATTAATGTATATTCGCTGAAAGAAAATAAGACAATAAGGCAGTCGGTTGCTCTCTACCAAGCAAAAAATCTTGATGTTCGTGTAAATTATGTAGTTGGAATGGGAGAAGAGGAGGGAAATTCTTCTGATTATATCAGAGCATTAAACACAGAATTATTAGCTGGTAATGGAGCAGATGTATTAGTGTTAGATGGATTACCAATGGATTCTTATATTGAAAAGGGAGTTCTATCCGATCTATCGGATATCATTAAGCCTATGGAAGAGAAGAATGGAATACTTACTAATATCTCAAAAGCATTTTATAAAGATAATAAAATATATTGTATGCCAACTCGTTTTACTGTACCAATCTTATTAGGCAGTAAAGAGGTAATTAATGTATCAGATAGTACAGAGCATATTGTAAAATATATCAATGATACACAAAAAATATATGGTCCAACCATGACATATGCTCAATTAATTTGTGATAATCTAGCCTTGTATAGTGATGAATTTATGAGTGATAAAGGAGTAGATAAAACTCTGTTAACGAAATTTTTAACGAATCTAAAAGTTATAGCAGATAATACTAAGGCAACAGAGTTCGATGAGAGTGGTAATAGCAGGAAAGCAAGCAAAGAACCATATTTTGATATCAATAATCTATTTATGTGTGATAAATATGGTTTCTTAGATAAAGATTATGAAACTGCTTTATTAAGACATGATTCATTAACTATGTTTAACTTTACCATGGGCATGTCTAAGAATAGAAAAGGTATAACTTATGATACGATCAATAATCAATTCGTACCAATAGGCGAAATTGGACTAAATGCTGCAAGTAAAAATAAAGAGATTGCAAAAGACTTTATTAAAATAATACTTTCGAGTGATGTACAAGATACGAATACATTTGATGGATTACCAGTAATACAAAGTTCTTTAGACAAAGAAAAAGAGAGTATGCTTAAAGCTAAGGGTACGATTGGAATAAGTTCAAGAGGGGGTAAGGAATTTTCCTTTGGTACAGCATCAGAATCTGAGATTAATGGATTTATGCAAAAAATAAAAGAATTAAGTAAACCAATGCAGGTAAATCAAATTATTAATAATATGATTCTTGAGAATGCGCTTCCTTATTTTACAGGTAAAAATAATGTAAATCAGGCAGTTGATATAATAATCCAAAAGGTAAATACCTATTTAGAGGAATAATTCAATCGTAGTGATACTGAAAAGGCAGGAATATGTTTCCTGCTTTTTTAAATTTATAGGAAACTTCTTCGAGTTTCCTATAAATTTAAAAAGTACTCCGTGCAGGATGCACACAAGCGCGAAGGGAAGATGTCGCTAATGCGACCGCGCTTGGCGCGAGAGTTTGCATAGCAAACTCTTTGTTCATACACTTAGTGAAAAGAGATGGAATTAATTACAATATTAGAGATTATTTAGAGATATATTTGCTATTCTATACATAGAAAATGGAGATGAGTATGGAGGAATTCAATGTATGCTAAGTAAATTAAAAATCAAAAATATACATCTTAGGTATTTTAGGTATAAGAAAAATAGTGAATTTAAAAAAGCATTATTTTTCTTAGCACCAAGTCTTTTAGGAATTTCAATCTTTGTGCTCATACCATTTGTAGATGTAATTCGAAGGTCGTTTTTCGATGCAATGAATAAAAAGTATGTAGGATTATCTAATTATTATTCTATCTTAGGAAATGAAGCTTTTATTAAAGCGGTAAAGAATACAGTTAGGTTTTTAGGCACTTGTATACCATTATTACTGGTATTAACGCTTCTACTATCGTTGTTGTTATATAAACAGAAAAAGCACAAAGAGTTTTTAAAAATCTCATTTTTATTACCGATGTCCATACCAGTTGCATCTGTAGTGGTACTGTGGAAACTTTTATTTCACGAGAATGGGTTAATCAACGTTTTACTACATCATTTCCATATATCAAATATCAACTTTATCAATAGTGGTAAAGCCTTTTATATATTGGTGTTCACCTATATATGGAAAAATGCCGGGTATGATATGATTCTATGGTTAACAGGGCTTTATGGAATTGATGAATCATATTACGAAGCTGCTAGCGTAGATGGCGCTGGGAGAGTAGCGAAGTTTTATTATATAACGCTTCCTAATCTCTTACCAACTATTTTTATGATTGGAGTGCTTTCCTTTATTAATTCCTTTAAAGTATTCCGAGAAGCTTATTTAATCGCGGGGGATTATCCAAATAATAGTATTTATATGTTGCAGCATATTCTAAATAACTGGTTTGTATCATTAGACATTCAGAAAATGAGTGCGGCAGCAGTGTTAACAATGCTTGTGTTTCTTATTCTGATTCTATTATTTAAATTATTAGATAAGACCCAAGAAGAATGATGGATTTATAAAAGTTTTATTATAGTAAGAAAGGAAGAGATTCTTTGAAATATAAGTTAAGAGAAGAAATAAAAACTACTCTATTAATAGGGCTTACCTTATTGGTATGGATACCATTATGGATGATTCTTAGTGGTTCTCTTATGGGAGAAAGTGAAATCGTACAGAACGTGGGTCCAGTTTTTAATCAATCAAAAGGGATGGCAGATTGGACATTGTTTCCACAATATCTAACAATGAGGCCATTTGTAAAATTACTATTTGATTCACCCAATTTCTTTATTATGTTTTGGAATTCTTGTATTCAGGTAATCCCTATATTAATCGGGCAATTATTGATTGCAACACCAGCAGCATGGGGCTTTGCTCGTTATGAATTTCGTGGTAAAAATATATTGTTTTTTCTATATATCATTTTGATGGTATTGCCTTTTCAAGTAACTATGGTGTCAAGTTACCTGGTACTATATCGTTTTAAACTAATTGATACTCATTTATCGATTATATTACCAAACATTTTTTCAGCCTTCCCAGTATTTATTATGACAAAGTTCTTTAAGACAATACCAAAATCTTTAATTGAAGCAGCAAAATTAGATGGTGCAAATGAAGGTTACCTATTTTTAAAAGTTGGTATTCCACTTGGTAAGTCTGGAATATTCTCAGCATTGGTACTTGGATTTATAGAATATTGGAATGCCATAGAACAGCCTATTACTTTTCTGGTAAGAAAAAAGAATTTATGGCCGTTATCTCTTTACATATCTAGTATTACAACGGAAAAAATCGGGGTAGCGTTCTCAGCATCTGTCATTATACTGATTCCAACGTTGCTGATCTTTCTATATGGACAGAAGTATCTTGAACAAGGTATTGCAGCCTCTGGATTAAAAGAATAAGAAAGGAAATAAAAAATGGAGAAAAAAATAAAGAAAATATTAGTAGGATTCTTTATTATCATGGTAGTCTTAACAATGGTATCAAGAGCAGCAGCATCTATTCTTGTTGCAAAAGTTCAGGTGGATCATGTGAGAAAGAATAATTTAACATATACATTAACTGGGTCAGGAGAAGTGAAAGGAAATTCGAAGAAGTATATTGAATTAAAAGCTGGATATAAAGTAGGTTCGGTAAAAGCAAAGGTTGGAACGAATGTAAAAAAGGGAGAACTTTTATTTCAATACGATGTAAAAAGTATTGTGGATAAGAAAAAGAATCTAGAAGATGAATACAAAAAGTTAGAATTGCAGTATGAAAAGGCTTCATTACTAACCGATAATGGGGATGGTGCTGACCAGGTCATGACTGCAGAATTAGCAGTTGAAAATGCGAAAGATGATATTAAAAATGCTGAGAATGAGATTAAGGATATCAAAAGTACAGTATTAAAAAATAAAAAAAAGCAATATAAAGAACTGGAATCAGAAGTAGATGATCTAAAAGATAGTAAATCAGAAGCTCTTATTACAGCGAGTCGAAATATTTTGGATGCAAATGAAGGTTTAGAAGAACTCAATAAGCCAAAGACCAAGCTAGAAAAAGCATTGGAAGATTATAAGTTTGCAGTTCAAAGTAAGAAAGAAGATTCTATAACAGAATCATGTAACCAATTGTATGATTTATATTATGGTGGAACTTATGAAGAGCATAGACAAAAGGTAGGAGATGTGAAGAAAAGCATTGATAGGGCAAAAGAAGATCTAGACGATATCAAAGTAAAGTGGGATCGAACAATTAATCCGTGGGATCAACTCTCTACCGAAGAGTCAACTGTAAGGGCATATAACGAACAAATATCTCAGAGAGATTCAGAAATAAAAAATGCAAAAAGAGCAATTACAGATGCAGAGGATACCTATAATAATTTAACAAAAAATGATAATCAACTTGATAAACTAATACAAGATTATAGAGCTCAAATAGAGAGGAATAATGTTCAGGATTATACTTACGTAGCATTATACCAAATGCTTTATAAAAAATTTAATATTGATGATGATAAAGCAACCAACCAACAAGAAAAGATTGATCGGGTAAAAGAAGATAAACAGAACATAACATTAAGTTGGGATAAAAAAATACGACAAGCAGAGAAGAAATCTGAGGAACTTGAAAAAGATATCCTAGACATTGAAAGTGGAACTTATGATTATACTGATGATTTAAAAGAAGCTAAAGCAAGATTACTAGAGGCAAAAAGAACATTAAAATCAGCAAAGTTACAAGTATTAACAGGTGAGAAAACAGAGAGTATTCAGAGCAATAATAGAAATGTAGAAATAGATTCCGCTAATTTAGAAAAAGCGGGTATACAAATAGATCTTGATAAAAAGTTGGAAGAAATAAAAAAAATAAACGATTTAATCAACAACAAAGGTGAAGTAAGATCTAGTGTATCTGGAGTGATTCTAAAATCTGATATAAGAAAAGGGCTTATGCTAACAGGATCAGAGCAATATGTCATCGCGCTAAAAGGATTTGAACTTTCAATGACGAAGGATAAGAAGGATATGAAGCAATTTGCTGTTGGGGATGAGATATCAATTACATCAGCAAGTGATGAGGAACCTATTATATCGAATATTGAACGAATACAAAAGCCGGATCAAGAGGGTAAAGTAACATTCACAGCACTCTTACCAAAAGGTAATTACTCCATAGGTTCTAGTATGGATTATTCGATAGGAAAAGAATCTAAAGAGTATTCAATGTGTGTACCAATTAATGCAATTAGGCAAAATTCAAATGGAGCATATGTATTAGTGATTCGTGATATCAGTTCTGTACTAGGAAAAGAGCAAGTTGCATTTGCAGTTAGTGTGAATCTAATATCACAAGATTCCAAGACAGCAGCAGTTGAAGGAACATTACTAAATGATGATCAGATTATTGTAAGTAGCAATAAGAATATTGCGGAAGGAGATCGGGTACACGTTGATGAAGCAGAATAAGGAAAGTATAATCTCCTATGAGTTACAATATTCAAAGTTAACAAAGAAAAAAATAATTCAATATTTAACTCTCTTCGTAATGTTCCTCATCCTTCTTTATTATTTATCGGCGAACTTAGTGGTTGCGATAAATAATAAAGAACAATATAATTCTGAAAGTATCCGATTTGAAGGAAATGGAATAACTCAGAAGAAAATAGAAGATAGCCTTAATATGGAGAGAGATAAAAAAACTAAGACAATACCACAGATTACAGCATATAATCGAATCGATTCAGAGAAAATTGAAAATGACAAGCTAGTGAGAAATATGGATCTATCTGTAATGATTGTGTCTGGAGATATGAGTGTAACTACTCCTATGGATTTATTAGCTGGTAATTATGTGTATAAAGAGGACACTTATGGCTGCCTTATAGATAGTAAGAGCGCTTATCAATTGTTTGGAACAATCAATGCAGTTGGTAGTATAGTAACATATCATAAACAACAATACTATATTAGAGGAGTTGTCAGTACGGATTCTCCGGTGTTTTTTATTCAGAGTAATAAGGAGGATATGGAATATAAAAATCTAGAAATTGTATATCCAGGTCAGAGAAATGCAGAAGAGCTTGTAGAGCAATTCTTAACAAGTAATCAATATCCAAGCCATACGTTAATCGATGGAGTATTCTATGGAGGAATGATTCATTCCTTGCTTTTACTTCCTATTTGGTTATTCTACATGATAGTTACTATTAAAATTGGATTGTACTATAAAAGTAAAATATCTAATGAAGTAGTAAATTCTAGGCTTTATAAAAGTGATAATACAAAAGACTATAAGAAAGGAAATCTGATTGGAATTATATTAATAGCAATTTTGTATATTAGCATGATAATCCTGTGTGGCTACTCTATCCATAAACTGACTGGAAATCCCTTTCGGTTCATGATGAAATACATTCCAACAAAATGGTCAGACTTCGATTTCTGGCCAGAACATTATAAGCTAATAACAGATCAACTGAATCTAATAAAATATCGTATGCCAAATCCAAAGGATGATAGGTTGGTAGAATTATTAACATTGGGGCTACATCGTTTTGCTATTATCAATTTGTTTTATATAATCATATTAATCTATAGTCAGTTACTAAAACATGCCAGAATCAAAAGACAGGAAAGTTGATTCTGGCTTTCTAATATTTTCAAAGAATGTCCATTCAATCGTGGAGTGAAAGCACCTAAAAGCCCCTTTAAGAAAACTTACACGAATATCAATGTAGCACTCTGCATGTTGAGTTTTTGTTTTAAAGAGTATTAGTGATACTTAATGAAAAAAGAATCATTCAATAATCAGAAGGAGTGATGTTTGAGCTTCATTTGCGAGTTCGCTCCTTCTGATTATGTATTGACTGATTCCTTTTTTATTTAGTATCTCTTATACTTCTTTATCCAAAAACACAACATGCAGAGTGCTACATTGATATTCCTCAAGAACTATCAAAGGGGCTTAGCAAAAATCTCCCCCACGATTCAATCACAACCTTCCGATTGCAACAAAATACCACACCAAAACACTTGTACTATTCTACCCATTAATGCTATGATAGAAATAATAGAAATTATAAGATTATAATCTTGTTAGAAGAGGAAGAATCATGTTTCAGATAAAAGATAATGTAATCAAAATATCCGTTCGTAATCTGGTTGAATTTATCTTAAAATCGGGTGACCTTGATAATAGAAGAGTAACAGGTCGTGATACGGAGGCCATGCGAGAGGGTAGCAAACTTCATCGAAAGATACAAAAGAGAATGGGAAGTGAATACCATCCAGAAGTTCCATTAAGTATTATCATTCCGCTTGATTTTAAAGAGGAGGAAGTTGATCTTCTCATTGAAGGAAGAGCAGATGGGATTATATATAATGAGAATAAAATAGAACTTCAGGATAGTGAAGAGGATATGATTGTCCTTACACAAGTAGGTCCAATAAAATCATCTTCCGAAAAGGAAATGGAAGGACAAGATCAAATACAAATATCAAATAAAGATATCGAAGTGATAAAAAGTAATGAGGACATTGATAATATCGACGATAATATCGTTGATCACTTTATGTTCGATGAGTTCGAAAAGTTAAGTTCGAATGAGGACGAAGAAAAACCTAATGTAATTATCGATGAGATTAAAGGTGTATATTTTGATGTTAATTTTCTCGAAGAACCAATCAAAGTGCATAAGGCACAAGTTATGTGCTATGCCTACATGTATGCAGTGAAGCATAAATTAGATAAGATTGGTATACGCCTGACCTACTCCAATATTGAAACGGAAAATATGAAATATTTCAATGAGACATTAGAGTTCGTTGAGTTAGAACAATGGTTTGTTGAAGTTATAAATGAATATAAAAAGTGGGCAGCATGGCAATATCAATGGCGATTACAACGAGATGCATCAATAGAAAAGTTAGAATTTCCTTTTGAATATCGTCCAGGTCAGAAGGACTTAGTAACTGGGGTATATAAAACAATTATACGTGATAAAAAATTATTTATTGAAGCGCCAACTGGTGTAGGAAAAACTATCTCGACCATATTTCCAACGCTGAAGGCAATGGGAGCAGAGAAAACAAGTAAAATATTCTATTTAACTGCGAAGACAATCACAAGAACGGTTGCAGAAGATACCTATCGATTGCTTGTGGCAAAGGGGTTACGCATTAAGGTGGTAACGATAACAGCAAAAGATAAAATCTGCGTCTTAGACAAGCCAGATTGTAATCCGGTTACTTGTGAAAGAGCGAAGGGGCATTTTGATCGAGTAAATGATGCTGTCTTCGATCTATTATGGAACGAACATGATATCTCAAGAGAATTAATTGAACAATATGCCCTAAAACATATGGTATGCCCATTTGAGATGAGCCTTGATATTACCAATTGGGCAGATTCTGTTATTTGTGATTATAATTATGTCTTTGATCCTAATGTATATCTTCGTAGATTCTTCCAAGATGAGAAGAAGAATGATTATGTATTTCTCATTGATGAAGCACATAATCTTGTCGAACGCGCAAGAGAAATGTATAGTGCTTCTCTCTTCAAAGATGATATTCTAGCAGTAAAAAAGATTATGAAACCATTAAGTAAGAATCTGGAGAAGAGGTTCGAGGCATGTAATCAAGATCTATTAAAGTTAAAAAGAGAATGTGAAAACTATAAAGTAATAGATAACATAGGTGACTTTGTAATCCATTTAATGCGCTTACTTACTGATTATGAGGAATATACCAAAGAACATAGTAATTTCGAAGGCTCGGATAAGGCGTTAGAGATATACTTTGATATCAGACATTTCATAAATATGTATGAGTGGATGGATGATAAATATATTATATATAACGATTACGATGAGGAGAGAGGATTTCGAATCAAATTATTATGTATGGACCCTTCTAATAATTTACTAACGTTTTTGGAAAAAGGTCGAAGTACAGTGTTTTTCTCAGCAACTTTATTACCGATTCATTATTATAAAGAGCAGCTAGGAGGAAAAGAGGAGGATTACGCAATCTATGCACCTTCTCCATTTGATACCAACAAACGCTTACTGATGATCGGGAATGATGTGAGTACCAAGTATACAAGAAGAAATGAAAATGAATACGTAAAGATTGTAAACTACATTGAGAATTTAGTAATGCAAAGGACTGGAAATTATCTTGTATTCTTTCCGTCGTACTCTTATATGCAGCAGATCTATTCACTTTTTACTGAGAGAGATATAGATAAGTCTTATGAGGTTATCCTACAGAAAACGAATATGACTGAAATGCAGAGGGAGGAATTCTTAGAACAATTCGAAGAAAATGGAACAATAACGAAGATTGGATTCTGTGTGCTTGGTGGAGTCTTTAGCGAAGGAATTGACCTTACCAATGATCGGTTGATTGGAGTTATAATTGTAGGAACCGGACTACCAATGGTATGCAATGAGAGAGAATTATTTCGAGAATATTATGATCGAACCAAGAATGCTGGGTTTGACTATGCCTACCTCTATGTTGGAATGAATAAGGTATTGCAGTCAGCAGGAAGAGTAATTCGTACCAGTGATGATACTGGAGTCATCTTATTATTAGATGAGAGATTTATGAATACTCAATACAAGAATCTATTTCCAAGGGAATGGTATCCCCATGAGGTGGTCAATGTAGATAAGATGAAGTTTGGGGTACAAGATTTCTGGAACAGAACTTAAGAGAAGACTAGACGTTAGTGTATCAACTTACTTATTTCATTTAATAAGAATAAATCATCAGAAAAAAGGATGGGATAAGATAAAGATTTGGTGCCTCATTAGAAAGGTTAAGGTATTAATATGTACAAGTTAGCAATATTTGATTTAGATGGAACTCTAGCAAATACGTTAGAGTCCATGGCAACTGCAGGAAATGAGATGTTAGTTAAGTTAGGATTTCATGAAAGAAATGTGGAAGAATATAAATATTTCGTTGGAAATGGTTCCGATGTATTGGTGCAAAGGCTACTTAGGGCAGAAGGAGACAAAGATTTAGTACATTTTGAAAAAGCAAATCCAATATACCTAGAACTGTTGGAGAAATATAGAACACATCAAACAAAATTGTATGATGGTATAAAAGAAATGTTAGATTATCTAAAACAAAAAGGGATAAAAATAGCGGTGTTAACGAATAAACCACACGATACAGCGGTGACCGTAGTTGGTGAGTTATTCGAAGAAGGTTATTTTGATAAAATATTAGGTCAACAAGCAGGAATTAAGAAAAAGCCAGATAAAGAAGGAGCAATACGTTTAGCTGAATATTTTCATGTGAGGCCAGAAGAATGTGTCTATGTTGGAGATACAGATGTGGATATGATGACTGGAAATGCAGCTAATATGTATACCATTGGGGTGAGTTGGGGATTCCGTACTGAGAAAGAGCTAAAAGAACATCATGCGCATCGAATTATTCATCAGCCTTCTGAATTATGTGATTTGATTTAAATTGAAATGCGTAAAAAGGATTTGAAAGTCAAAAGTCGTTCTTAACTTAAATTGTGTATATTGATGTATAATTAAGAATTTTGGCGTAGTCCGGCTGAAAGTAACGTTTATATTTTGTCAAGACTCAAAGTAAAAATAGGAACGCTAGTGAGTATTTTTACTTGTTCTGAGGCTTGTAAAAAATATGTTGCTTGAAGGAAAGGTAGCCAAAATTCATAATTATACAGCTATATACACTCGGGGAATTAAAAACGACTTTTGAGATTCTAATCCTAAAGAGTATGATAGCGAAAGGAGCATATAATGAAATTCATTCATACAGCAGATTTGCATATTGGAAAGTTCGTCAATGAATTTAGCATGTTAAAAGATCAAGAATATATTCTGAATCAAATGATTGACATCATAGAGGAAGAACAAGCAGATGGTTTGATCATTGCAGGGGACATATATGATCGATCAATTCCACCAGCAGAGGCAGTATCAGTATTGGATAATTTTCTAAGTAGACTTGTGGATAAAGGCATCAGAATATTCATGATCAGTGGAAATCATGATTCACCTGAACGAATTGGATTTGCAAAGAGTATTGTAGAAGAAAAAGGACTTTATATCGCTGGAACCTACGATGGAAATGCTAGATCAATTACACTACAAGATAAGTACGGTAATCTTAATATTCATTTATTGCCTTTTGTAAAGCCAGCTGTTGTAAAGTATTATTTGCAAGAAGACAAGATAGAGGATTATCATCATAGTGTAGAAGCTATGATTAAAAAGTTTGATATAGTAGAAAACGAGAGAAATATTCTCTTGACCCATTATTTTATCACAAGTGGTGCAACGATACCCGAGATATCAGATTCAGAAAGCGTTATCTCAGTCGGAGGGGTGGATAATGTGGATGCATCAGTATTTGAAGGGTATGATTATGTTGCACTTGGTCATATTCATAGACCACAGATAATAGGTGGTTCGCACATTCGATATGCTGGGTCACCAATCAAATATTCCTTTTCAGAAGTTCATCATAAGAAATCGGTAACAGTAATTGAACTAAAAGAAAAAGGTAAAGTTGATATTCGTACTAGAGAATTAACACCGATTCATAATATGCGTAAAATAAAAGGAAATCTAAAAGAACTGATGAGTGAGGATATAATCAAAGAAGCAGATGTTAATGATTACATTCAAGCTACTCTAACGGATGCAGATGAGATTATGGATCCAATTGGTACCTTAAGAAGTGTGTATCCTAATACGATGCAAGTGATTATTGAGAAAAACATCAAGAATAATGAAAATGTGGTAGCATTTGAAAAAATTAAAAATCGTTCAACCATTGATATATACGAGGAATTCTACCAATCTGTAACAGGACAAGAATTTGATGAGAAAAGATACGAGGTTATGAAAGAGATTATTGAAGAAGCAAGTGGTGAGGAGGTGTAATTCGTTATGAAACCTTTACAATTAGAATTAAGTGCATGGGGATCTTATAAAGATGTAACAAGATTAGATTTTAGCAAATTTTCGGATAGAAGCCTATTCCTAATAACAGGGCCTACAGGAGCAGGAAAAACTACGGTTTTTGATGCAATATCTTTTGCTTTGTATGGAGACGTTAGTGGTAAGATTCGTGAAAAAGCATCTGTTCGAAGTGATTTCGCAAGTCCAGATGTTGATACTTATGTTACTTTACACTTTCTACATAAAGATACTGAGTATATCATAACTCGTTCCCCTAAGTATCAAAGACCTAAGAAGAGAGGGGAAGGATATACGACTTCAAATGAGACCGCAGAGCTTAGGATATCAGAAGAAGCACCAATTACATCATTACAAGAAGTGAATCGAAAAATTGATGAGATCATGGGAATCAACTATGAGCAATTCAAGCAGATTGCCATGATTGCACAAGGTGAATTCTTAGAATTACTGGTATCCAATTCAAGAGACCGAGTGGAGATTCTAAGGAATCTTTTTAAAACAGAACAGTATGAGAAGATACAGAGAATCTTAACGGATAAATCAAAAAAATTATATTCTAGAATATTAGAAGTGAAGAATAAAATGGAAGAAGCAATCACTACCATTGAAGTATCTAAATGTGATGAAACGGATGAAAATGATAACATAGACATACTAGAGCAAAACGATGAGCAAACAATGAATGAAAAATCTCTTGAAGAAGAGTTAGAAGAAGAACTTCATTCTGAATATATTAATTATGATAATCTAGTACTTCTTCTTAAAGAGTATGTGAAAAAAGATAAACAGAAATTAACCAAGTATGAAAAAAGAATAGATGGATTGTCAGTAGAAATTAAGCAGCTTACGATACAAATTAATGAAGGCGAGAATCAGAATCGACAGTTAGAACACTATCAGAGAATCGTTGATGAACTTGGTAAATTAGAAGACAGAAAAAATATTATAAAAACTTTTGAAATACAATTAAAACAGGCAGAAAAGGCTGAGAAGCTAAGAAAAGATGAGATCTTGTATGAGAATGCTAAAACAAGAAGAAATAATGCTAAGCTTAAACAAGAAAATCTTTCAAAAGAAATTAAAGAGATTGATGAGCAATATCAAAAAAGTATATTAAATCTTGAAGAAACCAAGAAATATGATCCCAAAATAGAAAGTCTCAGAGAACAGTACCGTATATTAGAAGGGTATCTTCCACTGCATGAATCGGTTGAAGAAGTCAAAGCAAAGTTAAATGCGTTCGCTTTGCGCTTAAAGAATTATGCTACTGAGTTTAAAGATTTAAAAACTGAACTTAAGGAAAAGAAAGATCAGTTTAATCTTCTCGGGGAGGAAAATAAGGAATATCAAGAAGTAGAAAAATATCTCGGTGAGACCAATCTTACCTTGGTAGAGTTGGAACATCAAATAAATATATTAAAGGAAGCAAGGATTAAAGGAAAGCAATTAAAAGTAGAAAAAGACAAGTTAGCGAAACTTCAATCTACTTATCAGATTGAAAATGATAAATTAATAATTGCGAAAGAAGAATACGAAAAAAATGAGCAAATCTATAAGAAAGCCGCAATTGGATTAGTAGCGAGATATCTTGAAGATAACAAGCCGTGCCCTGTATGCGGTTCGCTAGAGCATCCAAAGAAAGCAGAGATTACTCATGAAGTTATCAAGGAAGATGAGTTAGATGAATTAAAAAGAAAGTATGAAGAAAAACAAGAGAAATATAATCAAATATATAATCAAGCTGCAACTCAAAATGGTATAGTAACATTAAAAGAAGCTGAATTCATGGAACTCCTTACTAAGTTACAATTAGAAGAAGGAGAATTGGAAGAGAAAGAAAATAAACTAATTCTTAAAAAAGAAGAAACTGAGAAAAGAAAAGTTGATTACCATATAAAATTAGAAAGAAAGATTAAAATACAAGAATTAATTATGGAACTTGGATCTTCCATTAATCAAATAGAGCAGAACATGGAAAGAAAAAAAGAAGCCTATGAAGCTGAAAAAAGTGAATTCGATATTCTAAAGGGTAGCTATGAAGAATTAAATAAAAAACTTCCAGAAGGTTTTGATCCAAATGTAGTAAAAACAGAACTGATGTCAATAAAAAAAGAAGAAACTTCACTACTTAGTAAACAAAAAAAGGCAGAAGAAGACTATCAAGAAAAGAAAATGACTCTACATAATAAGACTACTTTGTTTGAAGATTTAAAAATAGAGCAGAATAAGCTTATTGAAGAAGAAAATCAATGTAGAGAGAATTATAACATACAATTAAAGCTTCTAGGGTTCGTATCAGAAGAGAAATATAAAGAGTCGATTCTAGAGGAAGAAAAAATGGATTTGCTATGGAAAGATATCAGGGAGTATTATGACCAGAAGCAAGAAAAAGAAACGATTAAGAAAAACCTAGAAGAAACTTTAAAAGAAAAGAAACGTATAGAGATTGAAATTCTTCTTGAGAAACAAAAAGAGATAGAAATGAATCGAGATATCCTTCAAAAAGAAAAAGAAAGGATTGTTACAAGAAGAATGGGAAATAAAAAAGCAATGGAATCCATTCTTACAAAGATAGCTGAAAAGACAAGTCTAGATGAAGAGTATGGAGTAATCAAAGATCTTGATAATGTAACAAAAGGAAATAATAGTGAACGTTTAATCTTTGAGCATTACGTATTGTCAACTTATTTTGAAGATATTATAAAATCAGCAAATCTAAGGCTATCTATTATGACAAATCATAGATATGAATTGCAGAAAGTTCAAAAAGTATCCGATGCAAGAACAAAAGATAGTCTCGACTTAGAAGTATTAGATAACTATACCGGTAGAACACGTTCGGTAAAGACGTTATCGGGGGGAGAGTCCTTCAAAGCAGCGCTATCTTTAGCACTGGGATTATCGGATATAGTACAAAATAATGCGGGTGGAATTCAAATAGATACCTTATTTATAGATGAAGGCTTCGGCTCCTTAGATTCAGAATCTTTGGAACAAGCACTAAATACCTTGACATCTTTAACAGAACATAATAAAATGATAGGAATCATTTCCCATGTAGCTGAATTGAAGGAAAGAATTGATAATCAGATTATTGTTGAAAAGGGTAACAATGGTAGTTCGTTGAAGATGGTTAGTGTGAAATAGCGAGCCTTCCCCCATTCTCCCAAGGCAGGGTATTGAAAAAATCCCTTATGAAGGTTACTGATAAATAATACTGTATCAATATATGTGCTAATGATTTTGGTTAAAGACGTATAAGAGATACTAAATGAAAATTGAATCAATCAGTACATAACCAGAAGGAGCGAACTCGTTGAAATACACTCAAACAGCGCTCCTTCTGATTATTGAATGATTCAATTTTCATTAAGAATCTCTAATACGCTTTAAAACAAAATCCTAACACATATATTGATACAGTAATATTCAGGGAAGGTTATGAGAGGGATTTTTCGATATCTTTGTTAAAGATAGTTAGAGGGTGAACAATGAGACTAGTTTTGAAATAAAAAGAATTTTACACCAAAAATTTAGGTCTGTGAGCAAATCACAGTGTAATAGTAAGAATGTTTGAAATATATAGGTATGTTATTTAAAATAGATAATAAATTGATGAGGTGGGTATGACAACATTATTAGTTAGCTTATTTGTAAAAGATAAAGACAATGTTGAGAATAGTAAAGTAAGAGAACAATATGGGGTATTGACAAGTGTCGTGGGAATTTTTTGTAACTTTATTCTATTCTTAACAAAATTTACAATTGGAATGATGATTAACAGTATATCAGTAATGGCAGATGCTTTTAATAATTTATCTGATGCAGCATCGTCAATTATTAGTTTTATTGGAGTTAAATTATCAAGTCGTCCTGCAGATAAGGAGCATCCTTTTGGACACGGAAGAAGCGAGTATTTATCTGCATTAATCGTAGCGTTTCTTGTAATTCAAGTAGGATTTTCTTGCTTTAAAAGTTCCTTTGATAAAATCCTACATCCAGAATCAGTGCAATTTAATATAATCCTGTTAGTAATCTTATGCCTTTCAGTAACCGTAAAAGTGTGGTTAGGATTATTTAATAGAAAATTAGGAAATCGAATTAACTCCTCCGTAATGAAAGCAACTTCGGCAGATGCATTTGGTGATGTAATCATTACATCAGCAACGATTCTATCGGTCATTATTGGTAAATTATCAGGATTAAAAATTGATGGTTATATGGGTTTTATCGTTTCTATTTTAGTAATCTATGCTGGATTTAATATTGCAAAAGAGACAATAGAACCACTAATTGGAGAGGCGGTATCACCAGAACTATACCGTAAAATTACTAATATTGTGGAAAGCTATGATGGAATAGTAGGAAGTCACGACTTAATTGTTCATAACTATGGACCAACCAATTCTATGGCAACTATTCATGCAGAAGTTCCAAATACCGTGGACATTGAAGATGCCCATGAAACCATAGATCGAATCGAGAGAGAAATATTAAGAGAACATAATATCTTCTTAGTCATTCATATGGATCCTATCGAAGTAAAGGATGAAAATGTTTTAAAATATAAAGAAATGACAAAGGAAATAATCAATAAATATGATGAAGAAGCTTCCCTTCATGATTTTCGAGTGGTTCGTGGAGATAAAAGGATTAACCTTATCTTTGACTTGGTTGTTCCATTTTCTTATAAAGAGGAAGATAATGAAAATATAATTGAGTATGTTACGAATGGAGTAACTCAAATTGATGATAGATTAAAGTTAGTTATTACAGTTGAAAAAAGTTTTATAGCAAAGGCTTAAGAAAAAATAAAATAAAAGGATAGTTGGCATAGTGGTGTAATTTACAATTTTATAGTAGAAAAAATTTCAATTTTCTCTTGAAAAATCAGAATCTATCAGTTATAATATGCTTTGTCGTAACATTGGGCTATCGCCAAACGGTAAGGCACTGGACTCTGACTCCAGCATCTGTAGGTTCGAATCCTACTAGCCCAGTTCAAAACAAAAATGAAGTCAGGAGACTTCATTTTTTGTTTGCCCTGAACTGGGGTTGCCCAGAGTGAAACACAATTATAATAGAGAATAAAAAGTTTTATAGGGTTCCGCAGCTATAATAAATAAGTTGGTCTGGTCCAAGATGAAACGCATAGTTTTACTATGTTCACGGAGGGACAAAAGCCTGGGAGATATTTTATAATATCACCTTGGCTTTTTTATTTATAATATAGAATTATAATACAAGAAGGAGAACAAATATGGACAATTTAACAATCAAAGAATGTAGTATAGAACACATAGAAAAAATTAAAGTTATAGGTGAAAGAACATTTTATGAAACCTTTTCTGATGAAAATGCTACAGAGGATATGGAAAGCTATTTAAAGGAGAATTTTTCTTATGAACAATTAGAAAGTGAAGTAAATAATCAAGGTTCAAGATTCTATATTGTTGAACATAACAATAATGTAGTTGCATATATGAAAGCTAATTTTGATACAGCACAAACAGAGATAGGCCATGATAATTCATTAGAAGTTCAAAGAATCTATATATTAAAAGAATATAAGGGAAAACATATTGGTAAAAGACTAATGGAAAAAGCAATAGAACTTGCAAAAAGCAATGATCTAAAGTATATGTGGTTAGGTGTATGGGAAAACAATATAAATGCAATTAAATTTTATGAAAAGCAAGGGTTTGAAATATTTGATTCCCATATATTCAAATTGGGTGATGATGAACAAACAGATTATCTAATGAAATTAGTATTATGAAATTATAATATTTAATAATGTTTTTTGTTAAATTATGAAACATTTTCTCATAGCATTACATATGATATTTTAGAACTATTTTATGAAAGGAAAATGAAATTGAACAGAGATAAATTCAATTTTTCATATAATAAAGAATCAGAATATCATAGTCAACAACTTCCACCAGGAAGGGGAGGCCAAAACCAACCACCTATGAGGAATGTTGAACCACCAAGAATGGGAGGTCAACCATCATCTCCACCACCTAATTTCACTCCTGAAATGCCAGGTATGCCAGGAATGAATAGGGAACAAACTTTTATGGCACCAGAAGAGAGAGGAGTACAGTTTAGAGGCGGGGGTAGGCCAATCTATCAAACGGGTTTTAATAGACGATGTTTAAACCGATTCACGTATATCTGGTTAATCAATGGTAATGCTTTTTGGTTCTATCCAATTAATATTGGAAGACAAAATGTTGAAGGCTTTCGCTGGAGAAATGATAGATGGGTATATGACAGAATTCAGTTAAGAAGAATTCTCTTTTCTACTTGTTTTTAGGGAACATTCCGACACATTAGTTCACACCAGCTCCCATATGTCGCCATTGGAGACATACAAATCAAGGGTGTGAAACGCTTAAGCTTACACTAGCTATCATTGTAATATTATATATGTAATAAAAAAGGCTTTGCAAAATAGTATAGCTACTTATAGTAGTTTATTACTAATTTGCAACTGCCTTTTTATCTGTTATTATTCCTAAATTGATGAACCATTTTTAATTATCATCATCATGAAAAGTACCTTCGAAACTATAATGGTCTCCATAGCAATCTTTCTTTCCATCAACTGTGATAATGACTGATTTAATATTTGGTAAGTGTAATAAAGTATCAATTAGTTCATTGGTCAATATGATACCAGAACAACTTCCGGCATTGAATTGATCGGCTATTTTTTGTGTTAGATCAACTGTAATACATTTTGTCTTTTTATTAATTTTTGAGCTGGAGATTTTAATCTTAGTTTTCTTAAAAACTTTATTAAGCGCTTTTGTTAAATGATTTTTATATAATTCTTTGCTGATTGATATTTCTTTTAATTCAATTGGATTGTCATAATCATCAGGACCATATAGATAAAGAGTTATTTTTAGAAAATTCGTTGTATTGGAATGGGTATTTTTTGTTTCTTTATTAGTTGCAAAAGCCGTGTGAGTAGTGAGAGAAGTAGTTAGATTAGCTGATAATGAATTAGATTCAGTAGAACTAGTAAATTGGTTACAGCATCCAAGTGTAAGTTGTAAAATTAGTAGAGTGATGAAAAAGATATTTGTCCGCTTCATAATTACTCCTTTAGAATTTGTATAAGCTCCCCACCAAAGTGACCGAACGTCATGGTAAAATTAAAGGGTGCTACACTCTCAACTTATATTATATTAGTTACCATTATATAGGGTACTAATGCAAAAATATGTAAAAAACGGTATCGTTTTACTTACTTATTCAAACTTGGATTTTGACCCCTTATCAGCCACTTATTTTAATAATACATCAATATCATGCACATCTTTCATATATTCAACATATTGATTAATGCAATCACAAGTTTGTTCATGCTTACAGAATTCACGATGATTTTCATTCTGTACAAGATTAGCGACATCTAATCTTAATTCTTTATACTTGTCACTATATTTTTTATAATATTTATTGCAATAAGCAAAACCGATACAACTTAGAAGAAAAATCAGTAATATAAATTCATTTAACTGAACTGTTCGTATGGACAAGTTAGAGGGAATCTCAGAAGTAAATATATTCCTTAACACTGCCATGCATGTATCGAAGCGTAATAGTATCAGGCATGCCATAAAATACGTAAAGGATTGACAAATTATAAAATAGAATTTATATTCACTCTTTTTGTCGTGAAATTCAATTAGCTTTTTAGTCTTTTTCTTCATGATTGGAGAAATATCATTCAAAATGTCCATATGTAAATTACCTTTGTTTTTTATAAATATATGAAGAACATACTGCAAATATTAATAGATTAACTGAATTGCGTCTGGATAACCATATAATAGTTCCTAGTTAATTTTAATAGGAACAAACTTAATTCCATTTTTGGTACCAGTTGCGAAAATAACCTTTGTGTCTGAGACAAAAGTACCATCGGTACCCATGTAATCCCATGTGACCTCAACTTTTACTGTTTTCTTAAGGGTGATAGAATTCTTGGTGATTTTAAGTACCGCAGCACCTGTATTATAAGTTGGATATACAGCAGTCGCGTATTGACCGAATTCATTAATAAGTGTTTTGGCTTCTCGAACGGTATATGGAAGCTTTGTTTTCTCTGCAACTATTGTGCCTTTTTTATTAATAAGAGAGACAAAGCCGCCATCCATTCGAGAACCTGTTACCATATACACACCTAAGGAATCGATATAGCCTACATCGTAATAATAATATTTATTGTTCTTTGTAATAGGGAATTTCTTTACGATTTTACCAGATTTCGAAGTGATTGCTCCCAAAAGAGTACCACCACTAGAAGTTTCATTATATTGTTGCCAGACTTGTAACCATTCGGTATCAGAGCCGGATACAATAGGCCACCAGTCACGTGATTTTTCACTCACTTGCGTTTTTATTAAACTCCCCATAGTTCCATCTTGATTTACAATTCTACTATAGATATCATCTCCAGTGCCTAGATTATAGGCACCTCCACCATCAATCCAGCCATCACAAAATGTAACTAGGAATTTGTCACCACTAGCAGCGACGTGACCAGAATGTCCTCCTTGAGGAGGCATTAATTTCTTACCATAAGTAATAACTTTTTTTAGGCCAGAATCAAAGATTCCAAAGGTTTGATCTAGAGATTCTGGATGAAACTCAGAATCTTCTGAAGTAATTATAATATAACCATTGGAATTGATTGCTGCACTTGATGGTTCTTGAGCAAGTTTCGCATCAACAAGAACTTTTGGTTTAAACGTGTTAGTGATATTATCGGTGTTAAACCAAGAATAGTAGATGTTATGATTCCATTCACCAGTTGGTTTAGTTGGTCTATATCCATTACTTGAGAATATTAATACGTCTTCTGTATCAATAGTAATCCAGTTGACACCGTGAATCCATCCACGACTATCACTAACTTCTTCGGCAGTATTCGTGTTGGGTTTTACGCTAATAACGATAGTAAAGATACATAAAAGTAGGAATGCAGTTCTTTTTATATTTTTCATAATTCTCTCCGTTCTCAAAATGATAAGTATTATATTAGTGTGAAATCCTTTCCTTCAGGCAAATATTTTTTGCAAGCCTCAGAACTAGCGAAAATACTCACTCACGTTCCTATTTTTACTATGAGTCTTGACAAAATGTAAACGATACCTTCGGCCGGACTACGCCAAAATTAATAATTATATATCAATATAAACAATGTAAGTTATAAAAAGGCTTTTGGTTCCAACATCATACTAAACTAAAAAGTATCAATTAGCTATAAAATGTTTCGACAAAACAAGCCGAACTTCTAATAAAAGATCGGGTGGTAATTTAAAGCATACGAGTTGAAATCATATTATTGATTAACAATTGATTAAGGAGCATAAAGAAAAGGTCAATTATGGAAAGTAATAAGGATATATATAGATTATATTGGGAATAAATGACTTTGAGTAGTAATAAAGGACTAGATATTTTCGATTTTCTACAGGAGAAAGGTATGATATAATAAATGTAACAGTAAACGTGATTTCATTTAAGTAGGTAGGTGATTTGCAAATGAAGATAAACGCATGTAGAATATGTAAAAAATTATTTAATGATTATAATGACCATGAAATATGCCCTGTATGTGAGAAAAATTATGCAGAAGAATCAAAACGGATTAAAGAGAGTAAACTTATAAAGAAACAACGACTTATGGCTATCTTAACTTATAATGTAGAGTCAGATGGACATGGTTATGAAGAAGTAAAAGAATATATCAATACTCATCCAACTGCTAACTTAATACAAATTTCCAAAGAGACAAAAGTAAGTTCTTCCGCCATCGTTAATTGGGTTAGAGAAGATAGATTACAATTTTCAGAAGATAGTAAAGAAGCATGGTTAACATGTGAATGCTGTGGAAATAAGATACCAAGTGGAAGATTCTGTATTCGTTGTAGGAATATATAGATTATATATTTTTGAAAAAATAAAATAAATATATAAATAATGATGTTGAGGTCAAATAGCCTTTTATAACCTACAATGTGTATATTGATGTATAATTATTAATTTTGGCGTAGTCCGGCCGAAGGTATCGCTTATATTTTGTCAAGACTCATAGTGAAAATAGGAACGTGAGTGAGTATTTTCGCTAGTTCTGAGGCTTGTAAAAAATATGGTGCCTGAGGGAAAGGTAGCCAAAATTCATAACTATACAGCGATATACACTCAGTACACTAAATTAAAGCTATTTGACCCCAACATCACCATAAATATACAATTAAAAAGCTCCCCAGTGTAATTTGAATCATGTGCTATATGACAAATTACATTTGAGGAGCTTTTTATATATATGATTAATAAGATCTCTAATCAAATTTTAATCAAATACAAACATAATCCTTATTGAAAAGCAGTGCATTACGATATATACTTTTTTGGAATAAGTTGTAATTGGTGTGCTTAATCATTAAATGAAACTATATTTAACGTAGATAATTATAAGAGAGGTTTAAAATATGAAACTAGTATTAAAAAATTTGAGCAAGAGCTTTGAGAAGAAACAAGTATTAAAAGATATCACATTTGAATTTGAGCAAGGAAAAATCTATGGCTTATTAGGTAGAAATGGTGCAGGTAAGACGACATTATTTAATTGTTTAGCTAATGAGCTAAAAGCTGACTCGGGAAAGGCTTACTTAATTACAGATACAGAAGAAAGAGAATTAAAAGTAGATGATATCGGGTATGTATTTTCTAGTTCAATCCTACCTGAATTCTTAACAGGTTATGAATTTATCAAATTCTATATGGATGTGAATAAAGACAAGATAAAGGACGACTATACAATTAATGACTACTTTGAATTAATGAAGATTAAGGAAGAGGATCGATATCGATTAATTAAAGATTATTCACATGGTATGAAGAACAAGATTCAGATGCTAATGTTTATTATTACAAGACCAGCTGTCATCCTACTAGATGAACCATTAACATCTCTTGACGTTGTTGTACAACTAGAAATGAAGAAATTATTAAAGGATATTCATAAGGATCATATCTTAATCTTTTCCACTCATATTTTACAATTAGCAACGGATCTTTGTGATGAGATTGTTGCCTTAAGTGAAGGGGAATTAGAATTACTTGATCATTCTATGTTAAAGGATAGCCAATTTGAAGAAAAACTGGTTCGTATTTTAAAGGAGGAATCCTCTAATGAATGAGACATTTCGATTAGCAAATGAGATGAGTGCTTCTATGTCTTTGAATGCTATTGTATGCTATATGAAGAAGATTCCATTGATTGGAAAAGCTTTTAAAAATGTAAGTTATGAGCATATAGGTTTAAAGCATAACTTATCCGTTATAGCTGTTATTATTCGGGCATTAAAGGTTCTATTTGGTACACTATTATCAGCTGTTATTGTTGTTGGAATTCCACTATTTATCTATAGTAATTATACTATATCAGATAGAAGAGCGATATATCTACACGTTATTATAGTGCTATACTTCCTTTTTGGAGGTATTATAAATGCTGATATATTATCACCAAGTCGTGATAAATTCATATTTATTAAAGTAATGAAAATGAACGCTAGAGATTATATTCTTAGTAATTTTTTGTGGCTACAATTCTTAAAGACAATATCAGAAATGATAGTATTTTTAATTATAGGTGCCATTTTAAAAATAGATGTTCCATTAACAGTTGTGATGGTATTATCAATGAACCTATTTCGTTGCTTTGGTGAAATGGTACATATTATGTACTATGAGAAATTTGGAAAGCTCTTATCAAAAAGTTATGCTATTTTTTATGGATTTGCGATTGCGTTGCTAGCATTAGCAATAGTCCCTATTGTAATGAAAACGATGATTCAATATAATGCTATATCTTTATATGTTATATTTATTATCTTTGCAATTTTGGGGTTAGTTGGTTATCGATACTTATATCGCTATGATCATTACGTTATTACATTAAATGAAGTTAATAGATTATCTGAATTGTCTATTAATGTTAATAAAGTAAAAAAGGATGCATCTTTCGCGGATGTTAAGATAAATACCAAAAAATTCAATCAGGAAGAACTTAGAAGTAATGAGTTCTCGGGAAAAAGAGGTTATGATTATCTGAACGCAATCTTTTTTAAGAGACATAGAAGAATCGTATTACAGCCTGTTCTTTTTGAAGTTGCGGTGGTTGCAGTAGCCTTAATAGGTGGAATTGTTGCATCATTTATGGTAAAGGATTTTCATAAGGAATACACTGATTTAATTACGAGGTCATTTACCGTATTCATTTTTATTATGTATGCGATTTCCTCTGCAGGAAAAATGACTAAAGCAATGTTCTACAATTGTGATATTAGTCTATTACGCTATGGTTTTTATAAAAAAGAAAAGGCAGTGCTTACTACCTTTAGTCTACGTTTGAATAAGCTTGCATTCTATAATCTAATTCCTGCCGTATCAATTGGAATATCATTAGTGATTATAGGGTTGTTCTGTGAAGTAGGTATAAGGCAAACATTACCGATTGCAATATTTATAGTTATATTGTCTTTGTTTTTTACAATACACCATTTATTCTTATATTATATATTGCAGCCTTATACGACTGAATTAGAAGTAAAGAATCCACTATTTACAATCATTAACGGTGTAACTTATTTCCTAAGTTATATTTGTTTACAGATTCATGTAGCCCCAGTATGGCTCTTATCAGCAGCATTAGGAGCAACGGTAGTCTATATTATTGTTGCATTAGTTTTGGTTTATTTGTATGCATCAAAGACTTTTGTAGTAAAATAAGAATAATGTTTATTACCAGATATTGAACTTAGGATTGCAAGTTAAAAGTTCTTGTATTACAATGTGTAAGGTTGGATTTTTCTGAGAAAATTGGAGATTCCATTATACTAAAATCACATTGCAAAGGAGAATTGGTTTGAACGAAATAAGTACGATGTATCCAGAAGATCAATTAGAAAGATATGATTTATTAAAGAAGCAGTTAAGTGCGATTTTAGAAGGGGAGCATAATGTAATTGCAAATCTCGCAAATGCATCTGCACTTCTAAATGAAGCAATCACAGATATAAACTGGGTGGGTTTTTACCTAATCAATAATGGAGAGTTATTATTAGGACCATTCCAAGGTAAAGTTGCTTGTGTCCATATAGCACTTGGAAGAGGTGTATGTGGAACAGCCGCTTTAGATAATAAAACACAATTAGTAATGGATGTACATGAATTCCCTGGACATATTGCATGTGATAGTGCATCAAATTCAGAAGTTGTTGTTCCTTTAAGATATAATGGAAAAGTTGTAGGAGTATTAGATATTGATAGTCCATTGCTTTCTAGATTCAATGAAATAGATGCTCGTGAATTCGAAGAAATTGCGAAAATCATTGAAGAATCATGTGATTGGGCATAGGAGATCTAGTATGGGAACAGGTATGATAAAAGGATTAAAAGTACAAAAAGATGCAACATATTCTAATAAGGTTACTCTAAAAAGAGAAATCATGGAATATGGTGCTTCCATATTTGGCACTTTATTATATGCAATAGGGCTTAATGTATTTATCGTTCCATTTAGTCTATATAGTGGAGGATTCGTTGGAATCTCTCAGATTATCCGAACGATATGTACAGATATGTTTCATATGAATTTTGGTAATGTTGATGTCTCGGGCATTATTTTCTTACTAATAAATATACCGCTTCTATTCTTAGCAATAACTATTATGGGGCGCAGATTTTTATGTAAAACAATAGTAACTACCATTAGTTATACATTATGTTTAACAATTATTATGATTCCAGGAAAGCCACTTGTAGCCGATGCACTTACCTCTTGTATCATTGGAGGAATCATTAGTGGTATAGGATCTGGTATAGTATTATGGGCTGGTTCTTCTGGCGGTGGTACCGATATATTGGGAATCTATTTTTCCAAAAAATATAGAGGTTTTAGCGTTGGTAAATTAAATATTGGAATGAATTTGTTGATTTATTTATATTGTGCACTTGCATTTAATATAGAAACTGCAATTTATTCTATTATTTATACAGCGGTAAGTTCTGTAGTAATTGATAAATTACATTTTCAGAATATTAATATGACAGCTATGATATTTACAAAGAAACACGACATAGAAGATATTATTTTGAAAAATTTGAATCGTGGTGTTACATACTGGGATGGAAAAGGTGCCTATACTAATACTAATACAAGAGTTATAGTAACCGTAATATCCAAATATGAAGTTTCTGAGCTAAAAAAGGAAATTGAAGAAGCAGATCCAGAAGCATTTGTAATCTTAAATGAAGGAATTGATATTCTGGGTAATTTTGAAAAAAGACTATAGTGAAAGAATTTATTATTAGTCCATTGTAAATAGTAATATAATGATATTAAGAAAGGAATGCCACGTTAGGAATTTAGGATTTATTTTATTGTGGCAGTAACACATCTAGGACGTGTTATCCAATGGGTATATACATGTTTAAAATAATTATGATTATTCTTTTATTCATTATACTTTTATATTTATTTCTTATTAAACCGAAAGCAAAAAGTAAAACAAATTTTGAGGCATTTAATGGTTGGTTTTATGCGCATAGAGGACTTCATAATAATAATTCTGATGCACCAGAGAATTCTTTAAAAGCTTTTTCTATGGCGGTAACTAAAAAGTATGGGATTGAGTTAGATGTTCAATTAACAAAAGATAATATTCCTGTTGTATTTCATGATGATACCCTTCTTCGAGTATGTGGAGAAAATCAATATGTTAATAAACTAACATTAAAAGAATTAAAAGAATATCATTTGTTTCAATCGAAAGAGAAGATTCCAACGTTAGATGAAGTTCTATCAGTAATTAATGGCGAGGTTCCTCTTATATTAGAATACAAATCAAAAAATACAAGTTCATTAATCTATGAAATTGTATCAAAGCGCTTACAGGAATATCAAGGTATTTATTGTATCGAGTCATTTAATCCATACTGCCTTTTCTGGTATAAGAAAAATGAGCCTTTTATAGTTAGAGGACAATTAGCATCAAGATTACTGCAAGATAGTGAGTTTCATAGTGGCTTTTTTTATTTTATGTTAGAAAATCTATTATTTAATTTTATTACAAAGCCTGATTTTATTGCTTATAAATTCCAGGATAAGAATATGTTATCCTATGTGCTATGTAAGAAGCTTTATAAAGTAACAACTTTCGCTTGGACAATTCGTTCATGGAAAGACTACGAGATTAGTAAAGAAGATTTTGATTATTTTATATTTGATAGTTTTTATTTAAAATAAAATGAAAATAAAATAGTATGCATGAAATTACTACATGGACTCATATGTTTCTATAAGTATATTTAGAGGTGAGAGTTCTTTTATGAATCCATCATATAATGATAATCCATTAAAATACAAAATCATGACATTAACTGGAGAGGGGCAAGTATCTGCAGTTCCTGATATTGCTACTATTCGATTAGGAGTTCAGACTAATGGAGCAAACCTAGAAGAAATACAAATAGACAATGCAAAGATTAGTCAGAATGTAATTGATGCAATAAGAAGCATGGGAGTAAAAGACATTAAAACAGTACAATATATAATTGATAAAAATTACGAATATCAGGATGGAAAACAAATAGATAAGGGTTATGTCGTTCGAAATATCTTTGAGATTACGATAAGTGATATGAAAATGATAGGTAAAGTAATTGATACGGCAGTAAAAAGTGGTGCGAATGTAGTGGACTTAATAACATTTCAGATTGCGAATTCGGATTATTTTTATCAGGAAGCTTTGAACCTAGCAGTTATAAATGCGATACAAAAGGCTACTTCCTTTGCGATGAATCTAGGTTATTCTTTAGCACCAATACCAACACGAATTGTTGAAAATACAACATCACCAATACCATATTCAGAAGTTCGATTGTTTAAAGAAGCAAGTACAGTAACACCAATTGAACCTGGAGAGAATCTGATAAAGGCATCTGTTACTGTGGATTTTGTTTATTAACTTAAAGTTCCTAAAATTGAACAATAAAAGTTAAATGATATTGATAATATAAAAGAATAATATTTAAGAGTAAGAGGTATCTTATGACTAGATGGTGAAATTCAACCATAGAAACTAGTATATAAGGTTCCTTTTTTCTATGGATAAAAAAATACTTGATGAAATGTAGCTACAGCTACATTGAAATTCAACCAATTATATTATAGTAATAAATAAGAAAACATTACTATCAATTACAAACAATTATTTATGAAAAAGGAGAACAAAATGAGCGCATTTTTAGGACCAATCCATTATTGGCTATATAACAAGATATTATTACAACAGGAATTTGTAGATAGTATTACAGATTACGCAGAAAATAAGTTAGGAAACACTGATTTTAAGAAGACTCTAGATGAAAAATATGGAGAGATGGATCTAAGACCACTAGGAGAGATTATTAATCCTTCCGACATTCATGGATGGCTTCAAGAACGAGTACAGATGGTTGAGAAAAAATTTGCATATTCCATTACTGAACTATTAAAGAAAGACCAAGGTACATTGTTAGCAGACCTAGAAGAAATCTATTATCAGATAGGTAAAAAGAAAAGAGCAGAAGTGAATGAAAAATATGGTACAAATGATTCATACCAAATAGAAGAAATCTATAAGGAATTACAAGATTTATTACTAGATGGTATGCCATGCGATCATGCAACTAGCATCAGCGAGTCAACGAACGATTATATTTTAATAATAAGACATACATGTGTACATCATGAATATTGGGATGCGATAGGTGGAGATGTAAGTAAATATTATCAATTAAGAGATGCTTTCACGAAAGGCTATTTAGAAGAATTGAATATATCATATGAGCAAATAGATGAAGATACTTTTAAATTAAGTAAATAAGTAAATAAAGAATATATGTGAATTAAGGCTATATATCAAAATTGGAGGTAACGGATATGAATAGTATTGAATTAATGGTACAAGAGCATGATTATATCAAACGAATGCTCGTAGTAGTAAGAAAAGCATGTTATAAGATATTAAAAGGCGAAGATATTTGTTTTGAAGATTTTGAGAAAATGGTTGATTTTATTCAGAATTATGCAGATAAGCATCATCATGGAAAAGAAGAAAAATTCTTGTTTCAAGAAATGATGGATAGTCTTGGTGACCTTGGCGTTAAGCTGGTTCGTAATGGTATGCTTGTTGAACATGACCTAGGTAGATTATTTATTAAAGAATTATGCGACGCAATCGAAAGAGTGAAACAAAATGATGAGGAAAGTAAACTTGATGTAATTGCAAATGCAATTAGTTACACTCATTTATTAAATCGTCACATTGATAAAGAAAATGATGTAATCTATCCTTTTGGACAAAAACAATTAACGAAAGAACTTATGGATAAGGTTAACCAAAACTCTCTAGAATTTGAAGAAGAAGCAACGAAACAAGGATTCCAAAATCGCTATATTCAATTATTAGAAGAATTAGAGAAAAAATATATTTAATACTATGGAGCATTGGGGAGTTCTCAGTGCTCCATTTTTGACTACATTAAAAACAAGATATCTAACTCATATTAGTACATTTCTAACACATCAAAACAATACTTCATTCATATATTATTCCAAGATTAGAATTCGTATGGAATAAGTATAGGGGGATGAGGTTAATCATGGAGGAAGATTTTAATATATTAGAATTAGCGAAAGAAAAAGATGAAATAGAAGTGAACTATTTTCTGAAAAGAATAATTAACCGATTCTCGAAATTATCTAAAAAGGAATATGTAAAGCAATATGCAAAGAATCAGTATCAAAAGCAATTGATAAAGGAATTACCAATTTTAATAAAAGAATTTAATTATCTTTCGGAAAAAGGATATAATATTATATTACCATTCACAAAAGAAGATATTTTGAAGTATGACCCTGATTTTATCAAAGACTATATAGAAAAAGTTAGGATAAAATATGATTTAAATAATCTATTTATACCGAATAAATTTAAAAAATATGTAGATACTTCAATAGAATCCGAGGATGATAAAAAGGTACTAATGTACATGGTGTTAGATCAATTGATGAAAAAAATATTAAAGGAGCATAATATAGAATACAAATCGTTACGATTAGTAATTATTGATTCAGAAGATTATAGAATGGAATATCTTTTGGAGTTATTTTTAAAGGATTTGAATTATCTTACTATAATAACGAATCGTGTCGAATATTTTGAGGAAATTCAGCAGAAAATATATGATACAACAGGATTAGTTATAGATGTCACTTCGAATCCCGTGAAAGAGCCTATAGGAGGTAATGTCATAATTGATGCCAATAAGAAACTAAATAAAAATTATAATTACTTTGATAAAAGTGCTGTAGTGATCGATTTAGAATCAAATAAAGAGAAACTACAGTATTTATATTCTAGGAGGAAGGATCTTGAAACGATATACGATGTTGTTTTAACTGCAAATAGTACCATAGTGAATAATGAGATGTTTGCTTATTATTTAAAAGTAAAGAGCTTTGTGTTTAGTAACTTTGTCAGAAGTAATAGCAGAAATTACGGTGTTGTGGAATTACTAAAGGAAGCAACTTGTTATGATATTAAATTATTGGACTACATCTCAACATTTAGTCACACGCATTAGATGAGAAAAGAATAAAATATGTAGTTATTTTAACCAATAAAAGGTAGCTTTTCTCGGTGTAAAGAGGGCGAAATTGTTGACAATAGTACAATGATACGATATAATACTAAGAATGTATTGAAGAATGTAAATAGAATTTTAATAGCTTTGAACATATTCTTAACATGTTCATAATTAGAATTCATTTTCAGTAATAATGCAAGTTTGGAGGAAGGGTTTAACATGGCAGAGAAAAAGAACATATTGACCTATGAGGGGCTAAAACAATTAGAGGATGAATTACAAGATCTTAAAGTAAATAAAAGAAAAGATGTGGCGGCTAAGATTAAAGAAGCTAGAGAGCAAGGGGATCTATCAGAAAATGCTGAGTATGACGCAGCAAAAGATGAGCAACGTGATATCGAAGCAAGAATTGAAGAAATCGATAAAATCCTTAAGAATGCTGAAGTAGTAGTTGAAGAAGACGTAGACGTTAATGTAATAAACATCGGTTGTAAAGTTCAGATTATGGATTTAGAATATGATGATATCTTAGAATATAAAATTGTAGGTTCTACCGAAGCGAACAGCTTAAAGGGTAAAATATCTAACGAATCACCAGTTGGAAAAGCATTATTAGGTCATAAGGTGAATGATGTAATTGAAGTTGAGACTCAAGCAGGAGCTATTCAATATAAAATATTAGAGATACAAAGGTCAAATTAAGATAATCAACTTTAAGGTTAGTATCTAGGGGAAATAGAACTTTTACATTAGGGATATTTCAATATCAGGTATCTAACCTTAAATTTGGTTACATATAAAGGAGAGAAAGATTTTGTCAGAACAAAAGCCAGTAGAACAGGATTTAAATGAATTATTAAAAGTAAGAAGAACAAAATTAGCGGATTTACAAGAGAATGGAAAGGATCCATTCCAAGTTACGAAATATGATGTTACCCATCATAGTACAGTGATTAAAGAACAATTTGAAGATTTAGATGGTAAAACAGTACGTGTAGCAGGACGTATTATGTCAAAACGTATTATGGGTAAAGCATCTTTTTGCAACATTCAAGATCTACCTGGGAATATTCAATCATATGTAGCAAGAGACAGCATTGGAGAAGAATCATATGCTGATTTTAAAAAGTATGATGTAGGTGATATCATTGGTATTGAAGGTGAAGTATTCAAGACTAAGACAGGCGAGATATCAATTCATGCTTCAAGTGTAATCTTATTATCTAAGAGCTTACAGATACTACCTGAAAAGTTCCACGGACTTACTAACACAGATATTCGTTATCGTCAACGTTATACTGACTTAATTATGAATGCGGACGTAAAAGAAACATTTGTAAAACGTTCTAAGATTATTAGCGCAATTCGCCGTTACTTAGATGGACAAGGATTTATGGAAGTAGAAACACCTATGTTAGTAACAAATGCAGGTGGAGCTGCTGCAAGACCTTTCGAATCACACTACAATGCATTAGATGAAGATGTTAAATTACGTATCTCATTAGAGCTTTATTTAAAGAGATTAATCGTTGGTGGTATGGAACGTGTATACGAAATCGGTCGTGTATTTAGAAACGAAGGATTAGATACAAGACACAATCCAGAATTCACTTTAATGGAATTATATCAAGCATTTACAGATTATAACGGTATGATGGATCTAACAGAGAATATGTTCCGTTATGTAGCACAAGAAGTAAACGGAACTACATTAGTTCCATATGCAGAAGAAATGATTGATCTTGGTAAATCTTTCGAACGTATTACAATGATTGACGCAGTTAAGAAATACACTGGAGTAGATTTTGATACAGTTGCAGATACCGAAGAAGCGAAGAAGATTGCTGATGAAAAGGGCGTTCATTATGAAGCTCGTCACGTAAAAGGCGATATCTTAAACTTATTCTTTGAAGAATTCGTAGAAGAACACTTAATTCAACCTACATTTGTAATGGATCATCCAGTTGAGATCTCTCCACTTACGAAGAGAAAACCAGAAAAACCAGAATATGTTGAACGTTTCGAATTATTCATCTATGGACGTGAAATGTGTAATGCTTATTCTGAGTTAAATGATCCAATTGATCAAAGACAACGTTTTGAAGAACAAGAAAAACTATTTGATCAAGGTGATGATGAAGCAAACCATACTGACGAAGATTTCTTAAATGCGTTAGAAATTGGTATGCCACCAACTGGCGGTATCGGATATGGTATTGACCGTTTAGTAATGTTACTTACTAATTCACCTGCGATTAGGGATGTATTGTTATTCCCAACAATGAAGAGCTTGGATAAATAAAGCAAGTAAAATCAAGGGTTTGAAGCATGTCGAACTACTAGAGGAAAGTTAATTGACAGTAAATTGACAGTCCATAGTTTGAAATAGTTAGTGATAATTTCAAACATCCTTATAAAATTCAATTTAAGATTTTTGCACTTAAAGGACACTTTTCAAAAATAGACTTTTTGAAAGGTGTCCCAAGTTGGGACGAAGTTAAAAAAGGTGATCCATGTAAAGAAAGCGGATATTCGTCCATTAGATGAGGATGGGTACCATATTTTGTATATAAGAGAGATGCTGCAAGATATTTTGAATTGTATCAAATTGAAATGGATGCTGGATGTAAACGATGAAGTCCATCTTTTCAATCAGATGATGGATTCTGATCTGATGCCAAGATAGACACAAGAAGATGATTAGAGAGATTCATTTAACAAGTTATCAATTTCCAGTTTCTTGTTGAGTTCACAATTTAATACAGAACATTATACATAGCCATTGAGGTAGGATGATACCTCGATGGCTTATTTTTCACATTGTCCACACCACTTACATCCACTGCAGGAATATCTTCTTTTACAGGTGGCACAACGCTTTTGTATCTTAAATTCACCGGTGATTTCAGGATATTGGAGTCTAGATTTCAATGCCTGAACACGCTGGTAAGACTTTGGGATGTGATAAGGTTTACCATTTTTGACAAAGACATTACCTGTTCCATAGAATGAGAATGGGACATTGTAAGTCTTACATTGCTGATACAGAAACTCAACCCATTCATAGTGAAGAGGTCTGGCACCTTCATAATTTTCGCCATCGGCAAGAACAGATTCAAGTTGACCAGTGGCAAGATATTTCGATATATCAACAGGACCAATAAAAGGAGCAACCATAATCCCCTTGTGCTTGGCAGGAACGTCAAGTAATAGGGGGATTCTTTCGTCTGCACGTCTTTGGTTTTCTGTTGTGACATTTAATGATACATGTTCCCAGCCATCGCACCAGTCCCAAGGAAGATGATCTACAATTCGTTCCGCACGTTTGGTCAAAATCCAGAAATGGACATCAGGGCGTTGTCTTATGATATCCCATACTTCATCACGCCAGATATCTGCTTCCTTCAGAAAGAAGTCACTTGTCATGCAGAGACGTACACTAGAACCGCTTGGAATCTTATATTCACCTGCTCTAGTCTTACTGAGTGGCAGTTTGAAATTTGTCTTTGTTTTATAAATAACGTCACCACGCTTGTCACGCTGCTTGTCCAAATAAAACATATAGCAGTTTTCACAGCCTTCGCTATATTTGTGGCATCCATGCCAGGGATTCCAGATATGGTCAAATGGTAATGGTTCGCTCATAGATGGCGTCCTCCTTTCTGAGAGTTATGTAGTGTTAGTTATCTTGTGTATTGCTTTATTTCGTGTAGGAGAGAAGTTGGTACACTTCTAGGTCCTCTTACAGTAGTTACACCATGAGATTTAAGAACACTGATAGAAAAGGCATCTTTATCAAAGATGTTCAAAAGCTTCAATTTCATCACTTTTTTCATGCTGACATTTTCATCTGCATAAGGATAATGGATATCAGCTTCTAATACTTTGCATTCATAGTAATCCAGTTTCCAGCCTTCATATGATAAGAAGGAAGAATACCATGTTGACCGGCAATCATCATTTTCATATCAGGATCACATTTTAAGTTGATGATATCGGCGTATTCTTCCGTATCTCCTGCTACACCTAACTTTTTTCTAGGAACATCCATAAATAAACAATAGATTTTCTGATTATCTTCATGCCGAAGAGCTGCATAGGTAGGCAGTTTGTGAAACGGATAGTCTGGTTTACGTTTTATAGGTTTTCAGTACCAAGATCTGTGACAATTCCTTGTTTTACATCTGTTAAGTATTCTTCGTAAGTTCCCAGTTCTTTCAAGATAACATCTCCTTTTGTAACCTAGTATTTTTTTATACCGTAAATGCTACTACCTGAAAAAAGAAAAGTCAAGATAGTTTTATATAAAAATAATTGACGAAAATCTTTTTACATAGTAAGATATTTGCAAACAACAGAAAGGAAGAAAACGATGGCAATTACAAAGAATGGCGGATATCTGACACTGAAAATACATCTTCTAAATGGAAGATTGTTCAATAGACTTCTGTCCAATGATGGAAGGGCACTCTACAATGCAGAACAGGGTAAGATTGTGTCTGCACTTTGGGATAAACGTCCTCAGACAGCATCAGAACTTGCACAGGTCACAGGTCTTGCAAATAGTACTCTTACTTTAATGTTGAAGCGATTAGAGGAAGAGCAGGGGCTTATTGTAAGTGTTCAGGATGAAATAGATAAAAGGAAGAAATGGTTTGACTTAACTCAGACAGGAATTGAACAAGAGGAAGTGGGAAATCAAGTCAGTGATAAACTTAGCAGCATTTTTTATGCAGGCTTTGAAGATAAAGAGATCGAGCAGTTAGAAGGATATTTGGAAAGAATTTTAAATAACTTAGAAACTGCTATGGCTGAAATTCCTCGTGAGGATTCTACAAAATAGAAGTCTATTACTTCGACTTATAGTATCTATAAACATACCAGGTATCTTATTTTTGAGTACTTGTACTAAAAAATTGAGGTGGTATCTTTAAGATACAAGGACAAAAACTGTATCTGAATTCATTTCTAAAACGCCGAAAATATTTTTATATAAAAATACTTGACGCGAATAGTTTTATATAGTAATATTTAAAACACAAAATAGTTTTATATAAAAATAAATTTAGGTGGAGGATTTTAGAATGAATACAAACACTGATTACGAAAAGAACTACACACAAGAGCAGAAAGAGCTTGCAGAGCATATCATTGGTCTTGAGAAACATGCACTTGACCTTTGGTTCGATGGAAAGACAGAAGGTTATAGAAATCTTTGGTCTGAGAAGAACTTTACTTATGTTGATGGTGCTCAGCCTCACAGAGTAGACTCGCACAAAGATGTGTGTGAGTTCTTAGATACCATTGAAGGACAGCTTCATGCGGATACCTACGATTTTGTAAGACCGAGAGTGCAGTTTGGTCAGGACATGGCACTTCTCACTTATGAACTTTATGCAGATACGAACATGATCAATATGAAGTATAACTGCATTGAGTTATATCAGAAGGAAGAAGATGGTCAGTGGAGAGTCGTTCATTCCACATGGTCGTTCATTCGCCCTATGGAGATGGATTTTGGACAGGTAAAAGAGATTGTCTAAGAAAACAACAAGCTAAGAAAGTCGGAGGTATTTATTATGGCAAAAATCAGTTTAGGCGTAAAACCAGCAATATTCCCATCACCGGTTCTTTTAATAGGAACTTATAACGATGATGGAAGCGTAGACGTTATGACCGTTGCTTGGGCAGGAATGGCTGCAAGCGACTTAACAGAAGTGTATATTTTAGAGAATCATCGTACTACAGAGAATATTAGAAAACGTAAGGCATTTACACTTGCTATTGCAACAGTAGAGACGATGGCACAGTCTGACTATTTTGGAATTGTGTCTGGAGCAAAAGATCCACAGAAGTTTGAAAAATCTGGTTTCCATGCAGTAAAGAGTGAATATGTGGATGCACCTGTTATTGAAGAGTATCCTCTTACCATCGAATGCGAACTTGAAGAGGAAACCAGCGCACCAGAAGAAGCACGTATCCTTGGAAAGATTAAGAATGTGCTTGTAGATGAAAAGATGCTCGGTGATAATGGCAAGATGGATGTATCAAAGCTTCATGCAATCGTTTGGGATAATTTCCAGGCAGGATATTATGCAGTAGGTGAGAAAGTAGGTCAGAGCTTTGTGGAAGGAAAGAAGATTTCATCATTAAATAAGCTGGCTGACTGGTCTGAAGATGCAGATAAGAAAGAGGATACATCATCAGCATGTAGTTCGGCTTGCGGAGCAGCCACACTGGAAGAGGAGAAGAAAGAAGCACCTTCCGCATGTGGAAGTGCGTGTGGCGCAGCGAACTAATAGATATAGGTAATGAGTAGTTGATTAAGAGCTGGGCATATGATGTGTCCAGCTCTATTTGGAGGAATGATAAAATGGCAAAGTACTTTGCTTTTCAGTGGCACATTACAGACGAATGTGACCAGCGTTGTAAACACTGTTATATCTTTAATAATCCAGAAAATGACTGTCTGCATTCCATGAACTGGGAACAGATGATGAAAGTGTTATCCAACTGCGAGAAATTTTGCCAAAAGTTTGGTCGCATTCCTTACTTTTATCTGACAGGTGGAGATCCGATTCTTCATCCTAATTTTTGGAGATTATTAGAAGAATTTAAAGTTAGAAATATCAAATTTACAATTATGGGTAATCCGTTTCATTTGACCGATGAAGTCTGTTCCAGACTGAAATCACTTGGATGTGATAAGTATCAGATGTCTATTGATGGAATGGAACTGACACATGACTGGTTTCGTAAACAAGGATCTTTTCAGATAACTTTAGACAATATAGCGACTTTGAAAAAAGCAGGAATTTGTGCAGTAATTATGAGCACAGTTTCTGATAAAAATATAGATGAGATGCACGATGTGATAGATACGGTTGTTGCATATGGTGCAGATGTATTTGCATTTTCCAGATATTGTCCAACACTGGATGATAAGGTGGATGATGCACATGATAATTACAATGATGGAGTAGGGTTGACAGCAGAGAGATATCACAAGCTTTTGCAGGAAACCGATAAGCAATATAAGGAATATGAAGAAAATGGCTGTCATACCAAATTTAACCGTAAGGATCATCTTTGGACATTGCTTGCTTACGAGCAGGGAGAATTTGTGATTCCGGAGAATGCAAAATCAAGCATGATTTATGGTGGATGTAACTGCGGAAATTGTCATATGACAATACTTTCGACTGGAGAATTGTACGCTTGTAGGAGATGCATTAGCTCTGTGGGAAATGTTTACACGGATAAGATTTCTGATATCTGGTTGACGAAAATGGATGATTATAGACAGTATGGAAAATTTGAAAAATGTGCCAAGTGTAAATTATTAGCGTGGTGTAGAGGATGTCCATCTGTAGCATACGGAACATATGGAAGGTTTTACGCACCAGATCCACAGTGCTGGATGGATGTAGATCTAAGAGTGTAAAGGAGATATTAACATATGTGTGATACAAGTTTAGTAATAAAAGAAATAGAAGCAAAGAGTGTTCTCACAAAATCGAATCTTCCGGTGGCAGATTATTCAGTCAATCCTTATGGTGGATGTGTCCACGCTTGTAAGTATTGTTACGCTTCTTTCATGAAGAGATTTACAGGACATGAGGAAGAATGGGGAACATTTGTAGATGTCAAGAATTGGCCAGATATTAAGAACCCACAAAAGTATGCAGGAAAAGAGTTATTCATTGGTTCTGTAACTGATCCATATCAGCCACTCGAAGAAAAGTATGAACGTTCAAGAACACTATTAAAACATATGCAGGGAAGTGGATGTACCGTTAGCATTGCAACAAAGTCAGATCTGGTATTAAGAGATATGGATTTAATCAAGACATTTCCAAATGCAAGAGTGTCATGGTCCATCAATACATTAGATGAAGATTTTAAGAATGATATGGATAAGGGCGTGAGCATTGAGAGAAGACTTTCAGCTATGAAGGCATTTCATGATGCTGGAGTCAGAACAACATGTTTTATTTCTCCAATTTTCCCTGGCATCACTGATCTGAAAGAGATTATTCTTCGCGCAAAGAATCAATGTAATCTTGTATGGTTGGAAAATCTTAATCTTCGTGGTGGATATAAATCCGTCATAATGGACTATATCAAAGAGAAATATCCAGATTTAGTTCCATTATATGATGCCATCTATAACAAGAAGGACAGAACCTACTGGTCACAGCTTGATCAGGAAATGAAGGAATTTACCAAGGAACAGGGACTTATTTATGTGAGAGATGATGATTCCATAAAAAGACCATTTGAAGAGCCACCGATTATTGCAAATTATTTCTTCCATGAGGAATTGACCCCTTCTGCGAAGAAAGCAGCAAAAAAGAAGGAGAATTGAAATGATACTTAGTCCATGCGGACGTACCGATACGGTGCAATACTATACCCCTTGGTTAATGAAGAGGTTGAAAGAGGGATATGCTTATTCCAGAAATCCTTTGTTTAATAATAAAGTAACAAAATTGGATCTTACACCTGAAAATGTGGACTGCATCGTATTTTGTTCTAAGAACTATAAGCCTTTGTTACCTCATTTGGATTGGATTGAGGAACGCTACAATACTTATTATCATTATACAATCACAGCTTATGGGAAAGAGATTGAACCTGGAGTACCATCTAATGAAGATAGCATGGATACGTTGATTCAACTTTCTAAGATTGTAGGAAAAAATAAGATTGCCTGGAGATATGATCCGATTCTCTTTACAAAGGAATATACATTAGAAAAGCATTTGGAATCATTTGAATACATGACGAAACGTCTTGCACCAAATGTAGATCGTTGCATTTTCAGTTTTGTTGAGATGTATAAGAAACTCGAAACCAATATGCCAGAGATTATCCCATTTACAGATGGAGATAGAAAACAAATTGCAGAAGGAATCGGTTCTATTGTAAAGAAATATGGAATGTATGTTCAGACCTGCGGAACCAATGGCGATTACACAGAATATGGAATTCATACTTCGGGATGCACAACACTTGATGTTTTAGGAAATGCAAACGGTGTTCAGTTTAAGGATGTAATACATAAGGGTTCCAGACAAGGATGCCATTGTATCGAGTGCAGGGACATTGGAGCATATGATACATGTATGAATGGATGCAAGTATTGTTATGCGAATAAGACACCACAGAAAGCCTTTGAGAATTACAAGCTTCATGATCATGAATCACCAATCATGCTTGGACATATTCAGACAGGAGATACGGTTCAGGAGGGAAAAGCTAGGAGCTTTAGAAAGTGAGAGTTGGAAGGCGGGAGATTGACTGAAATAAATAGATAGAAGCGATAAATACTCCGCATTTTCTGAGGAACCATTTATCGCTTTTATATATTACTATTAGTATTCCCCATATATCTCATGAGCCATTCTGGAAAATCGCAAATACAAATCCATTCTTGGTGAAACAATGTTGAGTTCTGGGCAAACTTGCTTCGCCTGCCAAAGTGCTATATGAGCACAAAGTAACTCAATGGTAATGTTACTTATGAAACCGAACCAGTAGGGAAGAGCCTGGGTGCCAACAATAGTGGAATAGCTAATCGGAAGCAGTTTTAGTGCAATTAACAGAATGATGGATAAAATAAAGGTAGTTCCTAAAACGTAACTCCATGATTTGAGCCATGCTTTTTTGGAATCGCATAAGTTATAGATTACATAGGAGAGAATCATAAATTGGACAATGCCCTGGGGGAAAATTGCAGTGTTTTATTTTTTACACACGTTGTCGAAGATCTAGCAGCTACTAGCAACACACTTTGCATATTACAAAAGGGAAAGTAGACTATAAGGAAACAGTACAAGACTTATTACAAACTACTCAGGGAATGTCATATGAAACTACTGTAAAGGGTGAAGGTGAAGTTCAAATAATTGCTTCGGATTATCAGATTGTTAATAAGATACATACTCTGGATGGAATTCGCGTGAAGTTTGTTTCTATTAAGCAACCATTGATTCAATGCATATCTAGAGAAACTACTTTAGAAGATGCATATATTATAGTAAATAAATATGAGAGGTAATGCAGTAGCTATAGTTGAGCGCAACTGGTTATCATACAGATGAGTTACGTCTTTTCTTTGTAGGAAATTCATGGTAAGATAAAGTAAATAATGTGTGAGGAGAGATTATGTATTGTAGATATTGTGGTAATAAGATAAAACGTATTAAATCAAAGTTTTATCGATGTGCAAATTGTAATAAAACGTACTTTCTAGATGAAGAAGAGGAGAAAGAAAAGAATATAAATATTACAATAACCTTCACTAAGATTAGAATCGCTATTTGTATTCTAGTAGTGGTTTTTCTGCTCCTATTTCTTTTAGTATTAAGTAAGATTTAGTATGATTTGCACGATAGGGGAAATACATAATAAAGATGGAAAATGAAATTAATTGAGTTAAAATGTCCAAATTGTGGTGGCAGTTTGGATCTTGCTAAAAATGGATATGCACGATGCTCATTTTGTGGACAGATTATCGCTCTAGATGATGAACCAAACACAAATATTAATATAAATATTGTAAAAGATAAACAAGCAAAAACAAATAACATTTCAGCTTCAAAATTGATTATGATAATTGGAAGCATAGTAGTATTAATGCTTGTAGGGATATTGTTTGTTACATCGAAGAATAACAATAATCTAGAAGCAGATTCGGATGGCTTAACGAATAAAAACGGAGAATGCAATCAATTGTTTCTATCAGATGTCTTCCAAAAAGATTATAAATCAATAACACAAAAAGAAAAGAACAGAATTAAATACGTAAGTGTTGGTATTAAGGAAGGTCATTATATCTACGAATATAGTTTTCAGGACTATAGTAAATATAGTAATGAAGAAGAATTCCGTAATACCACGAAAACTTGGACAATTGATATAAAAGGCCTTCCATGGAGTAGTGATTTTACCGATTTTAAAGGAATAACACGCTTTGATTATAAATTAGGCATATCACAGATCAGATTCTCAAAAGACTGCAAATTAAAATATGTTACTTGTTCAGGTAGCTTAAAGGATTTGCAGAAGTCAATACCTGTATCACAGATAGAAGTGTTGGTAATAAATGCATATGGAGAAACATTAGATGGAATAGAGAAATTTGCTAACCTTACTAGCTTAACTGTGAATTCTGGTGAGATTTCTGATATTAGTAAATTAACAAACTGCCATAACCTTAAAAATCTGAATTTGAATTTAGATCAATTATCCGATTTTGGTGCTTTGAGCAAATTGACACAATTAGAAGAATTAACATTATCTTGTTATGAATTAAGAACACTTGATTTTGTTGAAGGTATGGAAGATTTAAAATCTTTAAATATTGTTGGTGGCGAATTATATGATGTTGCATCTTTAAAAGGTTTAAAAAATTTAAAGACATTAAACCTCGATGCTGATTTTGAAAGTCAGAATTTTGAAGTTATTGGTACATTAACCAATCTAGAATCTCTTGGCATAAGTGAAAATAATAAAAATATGGATTATCTTAAAAAGTTAAAGAATATTAAGAGGCTCAAAGTATCAGGTCTGGAAGACTTTAGTTTATTGACACCAATGAAGAATCTAGAAGAATTAAAATTATATAATTGTAAGTATGATAATGCTTATTTATTAAGTGAGAATAAGAAACTGCGATCACTAACGATTAATCATGGTTTTGGAATTGATATCTTGGATTTTAGTTTTCTATCTGGTGTCAAAACGTTACAAGAGTTTAAAATATATGGTGATGATTTTATTCCAAAAGAATGTCAAAATTTAGAGACTGTGTTAGAAATTCCTTCACTAGAAACGGTAAAAATATATGGCTTTGATATAACTATGAATCTAGAGAACATCAAGACAAATAAATCATTAAAAACCCTTGATTTACGGATCGTTTCCATTGCTAGTAAGGAAGCAACAGGAAAGAAAGAGAAGCTGGATATTAGTAAAGCTCTTGAGTTTGTAAAGAATTTTCCTAACTTAGAAGTAGTTAACGTTACAAGTAGTAAATTAAAATCCATAGAATGGGTGAAATACTTAAAAGAATTACATGTATTAGATGTAACCGATAATTATATTTCCGATTTTTCTGTTTTAAATAAACTAAGTAAATTGGAACGGTTAGTTTGTTCCCAAAATGCGAATACAAATGTAAAGCTTGATAATGATAAAGTAGAAATAATAGGTATTGAGAAATAAAAATGATGTTGTTCAAGTTTTGTAGCTTTTGCAACATACTTTTATGATATTTAATTGTATGATAAATATAAATTAATTTCTTGTATTGTTTGTTAAAGATATAGAAATAATAACTATGTTTCATGAGTCTTAATAATCGGGAAATCAATGAATATAAGTCAAGTACATTATGCAAAGGGCTTTTAAAGAAAAAAGAATAATAAAATTACATAATATATATAGAAGTTTAAAGTTAGAAAAGCGCCTTAGAAATGCTACTGTAAATGATATATTCAATAATTTATATTATAATATGAAAGGATGAAACAGATGAAAGCAAAAATTGATAGAGATGGTTGTATTATGTGTGGGCTTTGTACTTCTATATGTCCAGAGGTATTTCGTATGGGTGAGGATGGCCCAGCTGAGGTGTATGTTGATACTATCCCAATGGATAATGAAAATTCTGCAATAGAAGCATGTGACGGATGTCCTGTATCTGTTATAACAGTTGAATAAGAATAAACTATATTATAGTTAATTATGGTAACTAGGCAATAAGAAGAGAGGTGAATGAATGAGTGATCCAAGTTTTGCAGTACTTCAAAAAGTGCGTAACGGCGAGAGAACATTTGGTATAACACCTAGAATCCCTGGAGGGTTTATTTCGCCACAAGATTTAATGAAGATTGCGCAAGTTGCAGAGAAATATAAGGGACAAATTAAAATCACTTCGGGTCAGCGCATATCGATACTTCGTATAAAACCAGAGGATGTTGAAAATGCGTGGAAGGACTTAGGTATGGAGCCAGGAGTGAGATCCTCCTATTCAGTTAAAAATGTAGAAATTTGTCCAGCTGCGTTTTGCAAAAGAGCGAAACAAAATTCAGTGAAATTGGGTTTGCGACTTGAAAAAAAATATTATGGAAGAACGGCACCGAATCGAACAAAAATTGGCGTAACTGGGTGCTTGAACGCATGTACAAGTGCAAATAGTAAGGATATTGCAATTCTTGCGAACCAGGAGGGCTATATCATTCGGGTAGGTGGAAGTGCTGGTTTTTATCCAAGATTACCAGATGAAGTTGCAACAGGATTAACAGAAGATCAGGCTGAGAAGATGGTAGACTCTATTTTTGAATACTATTCAGAAAACGCTGAAATGGGAGACAAACTTGGGCCTTTTATTGATCGAATTGGATTTAATATATTTTTGGAAGGTACTATGCAAATATATAATAAGAAAGAAGAAATCGAAGAGCCACGTAAATAGGAAAAATAATTTTATATTAATAACGTTAACAAAAAAGAAGTTGTTTAAAGAAAACAACTTCTTTTTTGTGTTGAAGGCATAACTTAATGATGGTGTTTCACATACATGAACAGCTTGTCACCTTATTACTCTCTCAGATAACGCCAGAGTGTAGTACGACTGATCTGCAGCTGCTTAGCGGTGAGACTTTGATTGCCGTGGTTGACTGCCACGGCTTTTTTTATTATATCTCTAGTGATTTCTTCCAGAGGTCTTGTAAGGTCCATGGAAGTCTCTACAGGAGATGTATTGGTGCCGTTGATAGAGGAACGTTCCTTATCCAGAAGAATGGCCACAGAATTGCTAGTAATGTAAGGTGTAATCGTCAGAACTGCAAGCTCTCTGGTTAGACGTTTAAATTGTGTATAATTCTGTGGCCAATCATATTGCATTAGCATTTCCATGGCTTTGGGTTCAAAGCCTGCAAGTTGCTTGCCTAGGGACACATTCAAAGTGGATAGGTAGATACTTGACAGTGTAGGAAGCTCCTGAATCCTTTCCCGCAAAGTTGGTAGGCAGATGGTCAAGCAGGATAGGCGTGTGACAAAGTCTTGACCTTCAGGAGGAAGAAGGGAATCCCTCTGACTAATGCACGAGAAGATCACCCGGTTACGGCGGTGAAGGTTGGTATCAATGATGGTGGAAAGCAGTTGATGGCTTCGTTCAGGATCTAGAGCTTCTATACTTTTAAAATAAATTGTATTATTGTTGTCATTAAAAGGAGAATTATAGTGGTTGGTCAGATAGGTCCAGCCTTTGTCCGTTAGTTGACTACAGTCAATGGTAACCATAGGATTGGACTGAAGAGTACTCTGTGTATAAAGAACCCTAGCAATCTGATCTTTACCCGTACCATTTTCTCCAATGATCATGACAGGAAAGGAGCTCTGGCTTATCTGATTAATGGAATCAGCAAGGTCACCCATCGCACCTGTGATTCTATAGAAGCTATTGAAAAAGTGCTCCTCAGCTTCCTTTTTATTTGAAAATCGAATTCCATATTTTCCAGGGGTAATTGGAATTTTGGAGTCAGTAAAATAGAATATCACGTACTGTTGTCCTTCGTAAGGGAGCGTGCAACCGACTATGGAGAAAAGGGTTCCTTCAATATTATGGAATATTTTATGACTATCCAAGGATTTTACATTAGGGAGTTCCTGGCGTAGAAAATCATAAACCTCAGTCTCGTTTTTCTTATCCCAAGTGGAAAAATAAATATTCTCCTCAGAATCAAAAATAACCGTATAATTCCCGGAGTTCTTTAATACTTCTTTTATAAATTGATTCTCCCTGTGGACTTTCATATGCGTTGTGCTAATTTTTACCGCTTGGTTAAAGGCATCCTCAATACTTTCTGCACCAGAGGTAATAAGGATAGCGTTGAGGCCTAGGAGCTTGGCCTCTGTGTGGGAAATCATATCGCAGACTACCATATGGTAACCTTGAATCTTAAGCTTAGTAAGTAGTGGACGCACTTCTGCTGCTGAATGAACGGTGAAAATATCTACACGATACTGAAGTAGGTCGCAGAGTAGATGAGCGCTGCTTGTGATATTTGAAAACCCAATGATTGCGTAGCGTTCCTGATAATTCTCCGCTAGTTTAATTGCTCGTAGAATGTCGTAGACCGACAGGGATATTTCCACTACAGGGACCTCTGTTATCTCCTCAATCAAACGGGCTGTTCCACCTCTGGATATAATAACATCGTAGTTCTCTTCTATATGTCGATTAACTAATTCTTTTCCATAGGATAGATCACCTACATATGCATCTAATTTCATGTCCGTCCTATTCTTTGCCAGCCTCTCTATAGCGGTTTTCATGGCTTCATAAGGTGCTATTCCTAATACTTTAATCTTACCATTCTCCATATATAACCTCTCTTTCTAACCCTTTTTAGGGGGAACCTTTGCTTGTAACTGCGTAAGCTGTTTAATATATAAACAATGTACTATATATGAACAAATATTTCAACATAAAAATACACAATGTACTATAATGAAACATATTATAAGACAAACTTAATTGTTTATTCATTAAAAAATGTATAAAATAATAAATGTAAAGAAGAAATAAAGAATAAAAAGTTTAATTGTTTAAATATGAAAATAAGGCGGTGAGAATTTGATAACTCTATTGATAATTGCCGATGACTTTACCGGAGCACTAGATACAGGGGTTCAATTTGCAGCAAGTGGAGCAAATACTAGAGTAGTGACAAGTGCAAATTATGACTTAAACCAAGTGGATTCAGAAGTTCAGGTTCTGGTAATGGATGCGGAAACAAGACACTTAAGCCCTAGGGAAGCTTATGATATTGTATACGATATTACCAAAAGAGCCATCGAACAGAAAATCCCATATCTTTATAAAAAGACGGATTCTGCCTTAAGAGGAAATATCGGAAGTGAACTGACAGCCATGCTTTCGGCAACAGGAGAAAGAACTCTTTCCTTTCTTCCAGCCTTTCCTAAGATGAAGCGTTGGACCAAAGAGGGAATCCATTACATCGATGATGTCCCAGTAAGTGAGAGCGTATTTGGAAAGGACCCTTTTGAGCCGGTGACTTGCTCTTATATTCCACAGATAATCGGAATTCAGAGTGAGGTAAAGGTAAGTATCAGAACTGATAGTAATAGACACTTATCGGAGAAAAAATATAGTAAAGAGACTCAAACGGAGCCAGAGCTTCTAGTGTGGGATGCCAAAACAGACGAAGAGCTTGAGACTTTGGGACAATATCTATATGATACAGATCAGATGCACCTGACTGCAGGTTGCGCAGGATTTGCCACAGTACTACCGAAACTGCTTGGACTAGAGAGAGTTAGCAGACAGAACATAAATTTGATTCCTAATTTGTTAGTGATCTGTGGTAGTGTGAATCCGATAACTGCTGCTCAACTAGACTACGCTGAGAAGAATGGATTCTTAAGGATTCGATTGAAACCTGAGGAAAGACTGGATCAGGAATTCTGGACTAGCTCACATGGACAGGAAAAGCTTTCCCAGTGGAAAGATCTTTTAACAACACATTCCTGTGTGATTCTAGACAGTAATGATCTACCAGGACGAGAGGATACAAAAGATTATGCAAAAGCTCACGGATTGAGTCTTGATGAGATTCGGATGCGGATTGCAGTATCTTATGGCTATATTTTAAAATACCTTCTAGAAAGTGGTCTTCAAAGTACTCTTATGATTACAGGAGGAGACACACTACTTGGTTGTATGGAGAACTTGGGAGTGAGAGAAATGGAGCCAATCTGTGAACTGGCACCAGGGACTGTTTTGTCTAATTTTTCACTTGGAGAGAAAAGAAATCAGGTAATTTCTAAATCTGGCGGCTTTGGACAGGAGACGTTACTAGTAGATCTAGCATGTAAAATCTCCAGTACCACGATATAGAAACTAATAATATTTAAGTTTTGATAAATAATAAAAATTAGGAGGACAATAATATGCAATATGCAAAACTACAAGGATTGACTTGGGATGGAACTATCTACCAAAATGATGATATGGGAACACTAGAAGCACTACTTCCTACTGGCGGATATCCAACCGCTCATTCACCAGCAATGTTAGAGTTACCTAATGGCGATTTTATATGCTGTTGGTTTGCAGGTACTTATGAGGGAAGTGCAGATATTCGTATCATCTGTTCTATCTTACCTAAGGATGGGCTGGCTTGGTTGCCACCAGTTGATATTTCTAGCGACACTACTCGCAGTGAACAGAATCCTTCCTTATTTTACGGACCTGATAATGCTGTATGGGCTATGTATACTGCACAGTTAGACCGTCAAGCGGGTAAGGACAACATGCAATACACAGCTGTGGTTCGTTGTCAAAAGAGCACCGATGGTGGAAAGACTTGGGGAGCCTATGAGACTGTTTTCCCAGAGGAGGGAACCTTCTGCCGTCAACCAATTCAAGTTTTATCTAACGGACGTTGGATATTCTCTAACTGGTTATGTACTGATTCAGTAGACGGGTTATCTGGTGATCCAACCGCATTTCGTATCTCGGATGACGAGGGTAAGACATGGAAAATGGTAATGATGCCTAAGAGTAATGGTCATGTTCATGCCAACGTTGTAGAGCTAGAAAATGGACATCTTGTTGCTTTTATGCGTAACCGAGAGGCTTATCGTATTCACCGTAGCGAATCTTTTGACTGGGGTGAAACATGGAGCGTGCCAGCACCAACTCCACTTCCTAACAACAATTCTAGTATCAGTGCACTACGTTTACAGAGTGGTCGTATTGCAATTGCTTACAATCCAACTTGTACGAAAGATCCACAGCCTGGTAAGGCTGCATGGCCAGGACTTCGTTGTCCAGTAGCAGTGGCTCTATCAGAAGATGGAGGTTTAACATTCCCTATTGTTCGCTGGATGGAAAGAGGCGAGGGCTTCATGGGTGATGAGAACAAGACCAACAATCGTCAGTACGAATATCCATATTTGATGCAATCCTCTGACGGAGCACTTCATTTGACTTACGCGTCCCACACTCGAAAAGGAGTGAAATATGTTCGTTTTACTGAGCAGGACGTGCTCGGAGAAAAAAGAGAGAGTGTTGGACTTTATAACCCTACAGCTGCTCAGATACGCTAAGAGAAAAGGAAGGACTTAGATATGTTAAAAACTTATAATATCAAAATGCCCCATGCTGTATATGGTGGGGAAAATACCATAGAGAACATTACTACCATACTTAAGAACGGAAACGTTAAGCGAGTAGCTTTATTTACAGATAAGGGAATAGAAGATTGCGGTCTGCTATCTCTGACAGAGGAAGCAATAAAGGCAGCAGAGGTTGATTATTATGTATTAAATGACCTACCACCAGAACCAACTTATACTGATGTGCAGAAGCTAGTAGATCAATTCAAAGCCAGTGGAGCAGATATGATAGTGGCTTGCGGTGGCGGTAGTGTAATGGATACAGCAAAGCTCGCTAGTGTACTAGTTACTGATGAATATGGAGTTAAAGAGCTATTAGATGATCCTGGTTTGGCTCGTAAGTGTGTTCCTATTGTACTTATTCCTACCACTGCTGGTACTGGAGCTGAGGTAACTCCTAACGCTATTGTAGGTGTTCCAGAAAAAGAGCTGAAAATTGGAATTGTTAATGAAAATATGATTGCAGACTATGTAATATTGGATGCTAGAATGATTAAGAACCTACCACGTAAAATTGCGGCAGCCACTGGTGTTGATGCTCTGGCTCATTGTGTAGAATGCTACACTAGCAAAAAGGCTAACGCTTTCAGTGATTTGTATGCACTTGAGGGTCTAGATCTTATCTTGAATAATATCATGGCTGCTTGCGACGATCCAGAAGCAATGGAAGCAAAGAATCGAATGCAGATCGCAGCTTACTATGGTGGATTAGCAATCACCGCATCAGGAACAACTGCTGTTCATGCGCTAAGCTATCCTCTTGGTGGAAAGTATCACATCTCCCATGGTGTGTCCAATGCTATCATGTTGGCACCAGTTATGCGTTTTAACGAACCATTATGTAGGGATAAATTTGCTGCCATCTATGATCGATGCGTCCATACAGATCAAAATTGCACTACAACAGAGGAAAAGAGCGCTTATATTCTTGCATGGATGGAGAAAATCGTTAAGGATCTAGACATTCCTACTAATCTAAGGGAGTTCGGAGTTGCTGAAGAAGATCTTGATGGATTAGTAGATGCAGGAATGCAGGTTCAACGTCTGTTAGTGAACAATATGAGAGAAGTTACCCCTGCTGATGCAAGGGCTTTGTATCAGGAAATAATGTAATAAAAGACAATCATAATGTGCCAGCATATCACTTAAATAATAGCTTATCAGTATATATTGGAACATTATGAATGTTTTAGATAATTAGGTTTATAGGTTACCTTTATTAACCCAAATGTAATATATAAGGAGAATGCCAGATGAAAAAGGTAGAAATAAAGGGTATTATTCCAGCGATTATAACCCCTATGAATGAGGATGAGAGTGTTAATATCGATGTGCTACGTGAGCAGATCGAACGTCAGATAGAAGGTGGTGTTCACGGAATATTTCCATTCGGTACGAACGGTGAGGGTTATATCCTAAACGAGAATGAGAAGATTGAAGTTCTAGAAGCTACAATTGATCAAGTAAAGGGAAGAGTTCCAGTATATGCAGGAACAGGTTGTATCTCTACTCGTGATACCATCCGTATGAGTAAGAAAGCAGAGGAATTAGGAGCAGATATTCTGTCAATCATTACACCTAGTTTTGCGATGGCATCACAAAAAGAGCTATATGACCATTATGTAGAGGTAGCAAAACATGTGGATACACCAATTGTGCTATACAACATTCCAGCTCGTACTGGTAACAAGTTATTGCCAGAGACGGTGGCTAAGTTAGCTAAGGATGTAGATGTTATTGTTGGAGCAAAGGATTCTAGTGGAGACTGGGACAACCTTTTAGCATACATCACTCAGACACGTGATTTAAACAAAGATTTTGGAGTATTATCAGGGAATGATTCACTCATCCTACCTTCTCTAAAAGAGGGTGGAGCAGGTGGTATCACTGGTTGTTGTAATGTGTACCCACGAGTGTTGTCCTCCATATATGACTTATTTGTGGCTGGCAAGATGGAGGAAGCACAAGCTGCACAAGATTCTATAGTAAGCTTACGTGCGGTATTTAAACATGGTAATCCAAATACAATTGTTAAAACAGCAGTTTCATTGTTGGGATACAATGTGGGCAAGTGTCGTGCACCTTTTAATCAGGTTCCAGAAGAAGGTATCGAAGCATTGAAAAAAGTCTTAGCTGAAAATACTGCGAAGGGTATGTGTTAAGAAGGAGGTACCAATCATGAATAAAAAACCTATTGTGGGAATCACCATGGGTGATCCAGCTGGTAATGGACCAGAGATCACAATCAAAGCATTAGCACATTTTGATATGTATGAGCGCTGTAATCCTCTAGTAGTGGGTGATGCCAATATACTAGAGCAGGCTACTCACTTTGTAAATCGACCAGATATTAAGATTAATCGTTGTGAGAAAGTGTCCGATGCCAAGTTCATTCCTGGTACAGTAGATGTATTGCATTTGCCTTTAATCGAGGATGTTAGTCGCTTCGAGATAGGAAAAGTAAGTATTGAAGGTGGAAATGCAGCTTTCCAATGTGTGAAAAAGGTTATTGAGCTAGCAATGGCTGGCGAGGTTGACGCTACCTGCACGAATGCCTTGAATAAAGAAGCTTTAAATATGGCACTAGAACACTATAAAGGAAATCTTTCTGATGGACATACTCACTTTGATGGACACACTGAGATCTATGCAACCTATACAGGCACAAAGAAATATACTATGATGCTTGCTCATCACGATCTACGAGTTGTTCATGTTTCTACTCATGTCTCTCTGCGTGAGGCCTGCGACCGCGTTAAGAAAGCACGAGTACTTGAGGTAATTGAAATTGCTTATAAGGCATGTAAAGATATGGGGATTGAGAATCCAAAAGTGGCTGTAGCTGGCCTTAATCCTCATTGTGGAGAGAATGGTCTATTTGGAACAGAGGAGATTGAAGAGATTAAGCCTGCCATTGAAGCAGCTAAAGAACTGGGAATCAATACTGTTGGTCCAATTCCACCAGATAGCGTCTTTTCCGAAGCGTTAGGAGGATGGTATGACATAGTGGTGTGTATGTATCATGATCAGGGTCACATTCCACTAAAAACAGTTGGTTTTGTGTATGACCGCGAGAAACAAGGGTGGAAAGCTGTAGAAGGGGTCAATATAACTCTAGGGCTTCCAATTATCCGCACCAGTGTAGATCATGGTACAGCATTTGGTTTGGCTGGTAAGGGTATCAGTAATGAGCTTAGCCTTGTAAATGCTATTGATTACGCCATTCATATGGCCGCTGGACAGAAATAAGTTATAAATTAAACTAACATTACGTTAATATCAACGTTACTTATGGGAATAAACCTAGCTACTTAGGGGATTTGCAGTATTTATAATGACTCTTAAGTAGTAGGTAAGAAAATACTTTGCCTGAAATAGGCGAAAGGAGGAAAAGACAATGCTGATACAAAGACTGGAACAATTAAAAAGTGATTGTGCCTGGCTACCACATCTTGAAGATGCGCTTGTATGCTTGGCTGAGCACAAAAACGTTCCTGCCCCAGCACAGTTTGACTTTCCTGGTGGCTATATGATGTTACAAGAGGGGATTACCAAGGAAGTTAACGAAGGTGACTATGAGGCACATAGACGCTATCTGGATGTACAAGTGCTCTTAGAGGGAAATGAGTCTGTAGTGTGGAATGATATTTCTATGTTGCAACCTAGTGTTCCTTACGATCCTGAGAAGGATAAAGCCATGTATAACGGTGAAGGATGTAGCATGACGCTTCAACCTGGTACCTGTTATATCTGTTGGCCAGAAGATGGACACAAGGCCTGTCGTCATATTGGACAGCCCACACACTATCGTAAGGCAGTAATCAAACTACTGATTTAAGCTCATTCAACACGATTTTTTATTTTTATTCATATTTCAAGCTAAGATAATTTATAAAAGACTATTTAAAAGGCTAATCTTATAGAATATGTATTTATATCACTTGATATTTAGGTATGTTGACTTATTCTATAACACAATACATATATAGCCTAGCCTTTAAGTATAGTTATCATCAAATGAATTTGAAGAATAATAGGACAAACAATATACAAATTCCTATTGGTAAAAAAGAGAGGAGAAATACAATATGACTACAGAAATGATTCTTGCTCTTGGCATCTTGATTCTAATGATTGCACTCATCATGTCAGACAAACTTCCATTCGGAGCACCACCACTACTTGCCTGCTTATTGCTAGTAGTTACAGGACTATCCACTGTTCAAGAGGCCTTCGCAGGCTTCGTTAACCCAAGCGTTATCATGATCGCCGGCTTCATGGTGGTTATGGCAGCTCTCCAGAAAACCAGTCTTATTCTTAAAATACAGACATCCATGGTTACCTTAGTTAATAAGGGAGGATACAAAAGTTATGCCCTTCTAATTATAGTTGCTATGCTTGGTGCCAGTCTAGTTGGTAGTGGAGCAACAGGTTACTATGTGTTGATCCTATCATTGGTATCAACTATTCCATATAGTAAAAAGCTTCCTACATCAAAACTTATGATGCCATTAGGATTTGCAACTAACCACCCATTGATTCCTATCAATGTAGCACTTCACTTTGGTATTACTATTACGGTACTTGAAACTGCTGGTTTCACAGATAAGATTTCCATGGCAAAATTCTCACTGATGAATCTAGTAATGTCTCTAGCATTCCTTGCATGGTGTTTGATCTCTTATCGCTTCTTACCAGATCATCCAATTGCTGATGCTTCTGAGGAAAGTAAGGCAATGCATGAAACTGAGGCTAAGATGATGCCAGCTTGGAAGGAGTACAGTATTATCGCTGCTTTCGCGATTAGTGTTGTCGGTATGATGTTCATGAACCAGATTGGTAATGCAGCCTTTGTAATTCCTGGTTTGGCAGCTTCCTTCGTACTTATGATTGGTGGGCTTGACTTCAAAGAAGTTCGTGACAATATGGGTGCTCCAGTAATCCTAATGATGGCTGGTGTTATCGGTGTAGCTGACGCTCTTGCTAATTCTGGATTCACAGCTATGGTTGGTGATAGCATGGCGCATGCCCTAGGAAGCAACGTTAATCCTTTTATTATCATCTTAGTATTTGCATTGTTAACTAGTACCAGCGCAACTTTCACTGGATCTAACATGGGTTCCGTTTACATCTTTGCACCTATTGCAATTGCTGCATTTATTAGTATGGGTCTTAATCCGACTGCAGCAGCAGCAGCTGTGGTTGTATCAGGATGGAACGGAGGATACATGCCAATTGATGGTATGCCTGCTTTGATCATGGGTATGGGTAAATACAAACTTCCAGATTTCTGGATATTCACCGTTCCAATGTACTTTATACGTATCATCGCTTTATGTATAGGCGCTGTTATTCTATTTCCAATGTAACTAATCAATGTAACCTAATTACGATTAGAAAGAAAAAACTCAATGTAGATAAAAAATTCTGAAATGGAACTTTTTTATCTCACATTGAGTTTTTTATTTATTAGCTTTTCGTTTTAAAACGATTGGTTTGATCTTGTAGTTGTGCTGCGATGTTACTTAATTCATCAATACTAGCTCCGATTTCTTCGAAAGCGCTGACTTGATCTTGAATGCTTAAATTAATGGATTGAGAAGAGGAAGCGCTTTCTTGCGTTGTATTTGAAATATCTGACATGGCAGTTGCCATTTCCTTCGCAATCAAAGATTGATGATTGGACGCTTCAGATATTACAGCTATTCTTGTGACTGTTTTTTCTATTAGTTGAAGTATATTTTTAAATTCAATATCGGTTTCGTTAACTTTTTCAACACCCTGAACAACAAGCTGCTTTTCTTTTTCTATAGAAAGATAAGTAGCTTCAATTTTATCTTCAATGCTTTTTATTAAAACGGTAATATCATCAGCGGATTGCTTACTTTGCTCAGCTAATTGTTTTACTTCTTGTGCAACAACAGCAAATCCTTTACCATGTTCACCTGCCCTAGCAGCTTCGATATTTGCATTCAATGATAAGAGATTCGTTTGCCCAGAGATTGCAGTAATCAAATTAGCTATTTCATTTATTTTTATTGATGATTCCTTAAGTTCTTTCATCATGTCATATGTTTTTTCAGAAGAATGTTCAATATAACCCATTGCATTTGCAACGTCCTTAAGTTTTGTAGCACCATAATTAGCAGCATTTAAGACTTCTTTGCTATTGTCTGTAGCAATCATAGATTCTTCACAAACTAACAGTGCACCATTTGCCAATTCATCAATACTTGCAGTAGCTTCTTCTATAATACTCGCACTATTTTGTAATCCATCCGTAATGGTAGACATTTCAGATGCTATACTTTCAATCTTCGAATTAGCATGTTCTGTAGCTTTTGCTAACTCGTTAGAAGATATTGCAATTGTATTAGAGTGTGTTTGCACGAGACCAATTATGTGCTTAATATTTCCTGTAAACTTGTTAAACCATTTTGATAAAGTTCCAACTTCATCCTTTGTGTTTGATTGAAGTTGTCTTGTTAGATCACCTTCTCCTTCAGCGATATCCTGTAACATAGAGTTCACCGCAATAATTGGGTTAGTGATCAGCTTTGAAATAATTAATGCAAACATGAATGCAATTACAATTTCAATAAAGGATACGATAACCATCATTTTAAGCATTGAATTTGTATGGTTACGTGTCATTTTCATTATATTTGTATGAATATCTTGAATCAAAGGTTCTAGTTTATGTATTGCATCACGATATTTGCCGTTAAGGCCATCAGCTTCAGTTAAGCCAATTTCTTTTTCAATCGTAACAATAGCGTTGAACTTGTTATCATATTCATCAAGTAGTTTGATTTCATTCTCGTTCTTTGAAGAACTAAGCGATTTTTTAAAACTAGTGATAATAGTATTTACTTTATCTACATATTGTAGATCATGTCTTAAAAAATAATCTTTTTCTGAACGCCTTGCTTCTAACATTAAGATAATATGATCTTTGTTTGTGATACTGTTCTCAATAGAATGAATAGCAGTTCTAAGTTCACCTTCAATGCCATAATCCTTAAAACCACGTTCTTTGGTTTTGTCTACAACTTGAAGGAAAGTGTCATGATAGATTTTTGACTCTATCAGTATTTTGTTTAAATCATGAACTAATTCTTTCTTGTTTTTTATATCGTTACTTTTTAAAAGTATTGATACATTTGACTTTAGAGTACTATAGCTTTTATTGAAGTTATCGATGTACTCACTCTTACCTTCTTTGAAGAATGTTTCGTTTTGACGTTCTCTTAATAGAAAGTCTTTCTCTTGTTTTCTCATCAAAAGCATTGATTCATTCACATTATCATTTGCAGTTAATAATGGAATCTTTTTATTACTGATATCGTTTAAAGTAGTATTTGATTGTATTATTACAATAAGAAATAAAAGTATTAATGTAGTAAAAGATACAAGTAGCTTAGTTCTTATCTTCCAATTTTTAAAAAACAACTTTTCCATCATGATCACCTCTTTATATTTTCTTAACATTTTTATTCAAACATCCAAATAATATAATAAAAATAAGAATTCGTCTACTTAATTTAATAAAATAATTCAAAACATTACACAATACTACAAAAAATATATTAATATAACAATGGCAATGTTCTATTTTCCATATTAGAATTATTTAGGTTGCTGATAAAATTCCGTTAATAAATGAATAAAATATTTTACGGATATTAAGAATTATTAAAATTGTTGAAATTTTATCGAAAATAATAAACCTTTATGATATAATAGGATTCGTAATAACGATAATGGGATATACATGAAAAAATGAATATTTTTAGGTAGTTATCATAAAAATAAATTTATTTCTATAAACAAAAAAGTATTGAGGTGAATCAATGTTAAATAACAATAAGATACATGTGATGACGAAACTTGCTATGTATGAGAAAAATGAGGGAAAAAAAGATATAAAGTTAGGTAAATATTATAGAACAGATTACGTTAGATTTCATGCTCTTAAGACTATAGTAAGCGTTACAATAGGATATCTTTTAATTTTATTAATGATCGTAGCATATAAAGCTGAGTATATTATTAGTAAGGCTGTAACACTAGACTATAAAGCAATTGGAACTTATGTAATAGGAATATACATTATATTATTGGCTGTTTATATGATTGTTTCTATCATTGCGTATTCCATACAATATGATTCAGCAAAGAAAAGACTCGTAGTTTACTATAAGAATCTAAAGCTTCTTAGAAAATTATATAAACAAGAAGAGTCAGAACAAAAGTAGGAGGATTTACAAAATGATGAATTTATTGGTGTTAAGAGAAAGACTAAAGAGTCTTTATCAAAAGTCCGAAATGTATATTAATCCAATAGCTAAGTTTTTAATGGCCTTTATTATATTTTCATGTATTAATCAAACAATAGGATTTGATGAGAGATTAGATAAGTTAGTAGTTGTTGTTCTATTATCTTTAGTAAGTGCATTCTTGCCAGTATCTATTATTGTTTTATTAGCAGCAATTCTAATGATTGGGCATATATATTTCTTGTCAAAAGTATTATCCATTATTACAATACTTTTATTATTTATTTTATACTTTTTATTTTTACGTTTTACGCCAAACTTAGGATTAATAGTATTAGCAGTTCCTGTTCTTTTTATATTAAAAATTCCATATGTCGTTCCAATTATTCTTGGATTGGTATGTACACCAGTTTCAATTATTCCTGCAAGTTGTGGGGTTATTGTCTATTATTTTGTATTAGTCATTAAAAATACTGCCATAACTTCGAATAATATTGGAATTGATGATACGCTACAGTTGTATACTTTAGTAGTTAATTCTTTAATGAATAATAAACAGATGCTGCTCTCAATTGTTGTATTTGCAATAGTAATCATTGCTGTTTATTTAGTAAGTAAATTAGAATTCGATCACATATTTGACATTGCAATTATTACAGGACTTACGGTAAATGTATTAGGATTTTTAATTGGTGATCTAATGCTTGATGTTTCAGATAAGATAGTAGAGATGATTCTAGGAACAATATTCTCAACAATCATAGTTTATATCTTTCAATTCTTTCGTCTTACCCTTGATTATACTGCTATCGAAAAAGTACAATTTGAGGATGATGATTATTATTACTACGTTAAAGCAGTTCCAAAGATTAATGTTACAGTACCTGAAAAGAATATAAAACGAATTAATAGAAGATCTGCAATTGGTGATACTGAAAAATTAGATGAAGTAATTCATGCAAGTAAAACAAATAGATATGCAGATCAAGTAGAAAATCGTACAGATAAAGAGTATGAAGATGATGATTACAGAAATGATGATTTTGACAACGAGGAATAATTGATAACAATAGCTAACTTTATAGGTCACATGGAAAACTAAGAAACGAATTAATAAGGGTGCGGTATATATGGAGACAATAAGAAGTTTTATAGAGAATTATCTCAAGTGGATAAGGTTACCTAGAATTACAGTCATGGATATAGTAGAGATTATAATCTTAGCTTTTTTAATTTATGAGGTAATTAAATGGGTAAAGAATACTAGAGCATGGATGCTGTTTAAAGGTATTTTAGTTTTACTTATTTTCTGTTTAATCGCATCCATTTTTAACTTTACAGTAATACTTTGGATTTTTTCAAAAACAATTAACGTTGGAATTATTGCAGTTATCATCGTATTCCAACCTGAATTAAGAAAAGCATTAGAACAGCTAGGTAGAAGAAATCTTGTCATGAATATCATTCCATTTGAAGATCAAAAAGAAAAGAATGAAAGATTTTCAGATAAAACAGTGAATGAGATTGTAAAGGCAACTTATGAATTGGCAAAAACTAAGACAGGTGCTCTTATGGTTATGGAGCAAGATATATTGTTAAATGAGTATGAAAGAACAGGTATCAATATAGATTCTGTAATAACTAGCCAATTATTGATTAATATATTTGAACATAATACTCCACTTCATGATGGAGCTGTACTATTAAGAAATAATAGAATTGTATCAGCTACCTGTTACTTACCATTATCAGATAATATGATGTTAAGTAAAGAACTAGGTACAAGACATAGAGCTGCAGTTGGTATTAGTGAAGTGAGTGATAGTGTCACAATTATAGTTTCAGAAGAAACAGGTGATGTATCTATTGCGATTGGTGGACAATTAATTCGAAGAGTAGACGCCGAATATTTAAAACAAAAATTAATAAATTTACAAAATAAGCAAACAGATACAAAGAAAATTAAATTATGGAAAGGACTGCTAAAGAATGAAAGAAAAGTTGACTAAAAATTTAGGAATGAAAATTCTATCTTTCGCTATAGCTTTGGTATGTTGGATTGTTATTATAAACATTGATGATCCAGTTATTACTAGGACTTTCCCAGGTATTCCTGTTGACATTATAAATGAGGATTCCATAAATTCATTGAACCAGGTCTATGAAGTAAAAGAAGGCGATGTAGTAAATGTAACGATAAAGGGTAAGAAGAGTGTAATTGATTCTCTTACAACAGCTGATATAAAGGCAGAAGCGGATCTTAGCAAACTGTCAAAAGTAAATGCTGTACCTATTCGAGCATATATTACCAAACAAATTGATGGAGCAATTGAATTATCACTTGGAAGAGTTGATACACTCCGAGTATCGTTGGAAGATGTCGCAAAGAAGCAATTTCAGGTAACAGTTGAACAAAAAGGTGAAGTTCAAGATGGTTATTCTGTTGGTACAATACGAGTAAAACCAAATCTCATCAAAGTATCAGGAGCAAAGTCCAAAATTAGTAGTATTGAAGAGGTAAGGGTAACATTAGATGTATCTAATGCATCTGGTAAGATTGATGAATATCTTGAACCAAAAGTATATGATAGAAATGGATATCAGATTGATTCAAGTAATTTGAAATTTAGCTCTAATGCTGTTAAGGTTACAGCTGATTTATTAGAGACTAAAACAATCCCTCTGTTAATTAATGTGTCAGGTAAGCCTGCCAATGGTTATAAATATATTAGCATTGATTATGAGCCAAAGAAAATAACAATTGCAGGAAAACAAAAATATCTAGATGATATGAAATACTTAGCAATTAAGCTTGATATTTCTAAAGCGAGTGAAAACATAGAAGAGGAAGTTAATTTAGAAGATTACCTGCCTGATGGAATAAAAATTGCAGGTGATAAACAAACTGCTATGGTAAACATTACAATAGATAAATTAGTTAAGAAGAGTATTTCTTTGAATGTGAATGATTTAGAAGTAAGAAATATTCCTTCTAATATGTCATTTAGTTATATAAAAAAAGGTATGTTATCGCTAAGAGTACAAGGTGTAAGTAAAGATTTAGACAATCTTGTAATATCCAAATTAAATCCTTATATTGATCTAAAAGGCTTAAAAAAAGGAACTTACACTGTTGAAGTAAAATTTAATGCTCCAGATAATATTGTGATATTATCTAAGATCATGGTTAAAATACAATTGGTAGATGAAGATAAAACAAGTTCATCAAGTGATAACAAAAATGATAGTACGTCAGATACTAATATAGAGGATACGCCATCGCCATCTCCATCACCAACACAATCATCAGAATCAAGTAAGGATAAAAGTGATGGAAATGATTTGAATCAACAGGAGACACCAAGTGCAAGTGATTCAAATATAGAAAGCGATAATAGTAATAATGAGAGTAAAAGTAATACATCAAGCAATAATTAAATTAGATAAGTCATGGTGTTGAAAATATGTTACAATGAAATTACACAAAAAATAAGGAGGGAAAGATATGGTTAGTCGTAAGGTGATTGTTAATAATATTATTGGGTTACATCTTAGACCTGCTGGAATATTGTGTCACGAGGCTATGAATTATAAATCAAGAATTAGTTTTAAGATAAATGATTGTACAGCAAATGCAAAAAGTGTAATAAGTGTTTTAGGGGCTTCTGTTAAGCATGGAGATGAAATTGAATTGTTCTGCGAAGGAGAAGACGAAGAGGAAGCACTAGAAAGATTAGTACATGTAATAGAAACAGGACTCGGTGAAAAAATATAATCGATTTATAATAAATTTGGTATTGTCAAGGTAAGTTTTGAATGATATAATTTAGTAAAATAAAGCATCAAATCATTAAAGTGATTTGAATAGATAGAAACAATAGGGCTTGTATTAGATGCTTTATTGTTTCAAACTATATAGTAAAGGAATGATTAGGATGGGGCTAGAATAGATAAAGCTAAACTATTTATCATCAAAAAATATAGCGTGATTTATCGACTCCAAAGTTTTAGAAAAAAGCTATGTTAATTGAAACGTTTGAGAATAGTATCTAAAATTAGGAGGATTAATTATGTTAAAGTATGAAAGATATAAGAGAGTACCTGTAGTTAATTTATCAGATAGACAATGGCCGAATAATGAGATAAAAGGAGCTCCTATCTGGTGTAGTGTAGATTTAAGAGATGGTAATCAAGCACTCATAGAACCGATGGTAGTTGAGGAAAAGATAGAGTTCTTCAATCTGTTGGTAAAATTAGGGTTTAAAGAAATTGAAGTAGGGTTTCCTTCTGCATCTCAGATTGAGTATGATTTTTTAAGACAGTTAGTCGATCGTAAATTAATACCTGATGACGTGATTATTCAAGTATTAGTGCAATGTAGAGAGCACTTAATTGAACGTACATTTGAAGCTTTACAAGGAGTAAAGAAAGCAATTGTTCATATATATAATTCAACGTCAACATTGCAAAGAGATGTAGTCTTTAACATGAATCAAGAAGAGGTTAAAAAGATTGCAATTGAAGGTACCGAATTAGTTAAGAAATATATGAAAGATTATGATGGAGAAGTAATCTTAGAATATTCGCCTGAAAGTTTTACAGGTACGGAACTGGAATATGCATTAGAAGTTTGTGAGGCAGTCTCGGATACTTGGGGTGCTTCTAAAGATAAGAAAGTAATATTTAATCTACCAGCAACCGTGGAAATGACTACTCCAAATGTTTATGCGGATCAAATTGAATGGATGCATCGCAATTTTAAAAATAGAGAAGCTGTTATTCTTAGTGTTCATCCTCATAATGATAGAGGAACGGCTGTTGCAGCAGCTGAATTAGCATTGTTAGCTGGGGCAGATCGAATTGAAGGAACGTTATTTGGTAATGGAGAAAGAACTGGAAATGTTGATATTTTAAACATTGCATATAATATGTTTTCACAGGGGATTAATCCAGAACTTCATTTAGAGAATGTGAAAGAGATTATTGATGTCTATGAGAGATGCAATAAGATACCTGTACACATTAGACACCCATATGCTGGAAAGCTTGTCTTTACTGCTTTTTCAGGCTCTCATCAGGATGCTATCAATAAAGGTGTTAAAGCAATGAAGGAAAGAAATCAAACATACTGGGAAGTACCATATCTACCAATAAATCCATCAGATGTAGGTCGAGAGTATGAACCAATTGTTCGTATTAATAGTCAGTCTGGTAAGGGTGGAGTAGCTTTTGTCATGGATACTTACTTTGGATTTAAGCTTCCGAAAGGAATGCATAAAGAATTTGCTGATGTTATTCAGAAAATTTCTGAACAACAAGGAGAAGTATCTCCAGAAACAATTATGGAAAAATTCAGAGAAGAGTATCTTAACCGTAAGGAACCATTACATTTTGTAAAATGTAAAATCGAGGATTTATCTGATACGGATGAAGAATATGATACAAAAGCTATTTTAACATTTACAGACCACGGAATTGAAAGAATTGCTGAAGCACTTGGTAATGGTCCAATTGATGGTGTTAAGAATGCACTTCGTAAGAAACTTGGAATTAACACAAAAATATTGGATTATTCAGAACATGCCTTAGGAGAAGGTTCCAATGCTCAAGCAGCCGCTTATATTCAATTGTTAGACTTAGAAACAGGAAAAGCAACCTTTGGTGTTGGTATCAGTTCTAATATTACAAGAGCATCATTCAGAGCTATATTTAGTGCGTTGAATCGTCTTGACCAAAATTAAAGAATAAATTAAGCAAAAAAATAAGGTAATGTAATTACCTTATTTTTTTGTGAGATCGATTCATTCAGTGTATACATGATAACTCGCGTTTAAATTCATAAAATTTAGTCAAAATTAATTTATAGCTATCATTTTACGCACGAATTTGTTATAATCAGAGCGGACTTATGATTTGACTGTAGATGTAAGAAGTTGTAAATGGGGTTATGGTAAAAGTTATAGTTAGATATAAGTTTAGAATAAGAAAAGAAGAGGTGATATGTAAATACATGATAAATTGACTTGTTATAGGAATGGTGCTATAATAGGTAGCTATTACAGAAAAAAATTAACATATTAAATTATAAAAATATAAGGTGGATTTTACATTGAATAGAGTAATTAAAAATTTCATGAAATATCGATTCTTATTAGTAGAATTAGTAAAGAAAGATATTAAATTAAAGTATAGAAAGTCAGTTCTAGGAATCTTATGGACTTTATTAGAACCAATATTAACGACAATAGTTTTATATGTAGTATTTTCACAACTAAAATCAAATGAGGATAACTTCGCAGTATATATTTTAACAGGAAGATTATTGTATACGTTCTTTGCAAATTCAACAAAAGCTTGTGTAAAGTCGATTCGTACAAATGGATCAATGATTAAGAAAGTATATGTTCCAAAATATATTTATCCGTTATCATCAGTTTTGTCAAACTATATCACATTCTTGATATCGCTGATTGTATTAGTTGGAACATGTGCCATTTTTAGGCTATGGCCAACAAAGTATATTTTAGCTAGTATATTCCCACTAGTAATCATCCTAATTATGTCTTTCGGATTTGGATTGTTATTAGCAGCGTATGCTGTATTCTTTAGGGATTTAGAATACTTATGGAGTGTTGTACTAATGATGATTATGTATGCATCTGCTATCTTTTATGATGTTGATAAATTGATAAAAGGATCAAAAAATGCTTGGGTATTCCGATATAATCCATTATATGCAGTAATAGTTAATTTCCGAGATGCTGTATATGGAAGACCAATTGAAAAGTTTTATTTAGCATATTCCTTTTTAGTAGCAATAGTATCATTAGTTCTTGGTATATATGTATTTTATAAGAAACAGGATGAATTTATACTTAATATATAAGTGAGTAGTAGGAGGATTAACATGAGCAAGACCGTGTTAAAGGTAGAAGATGTAAGCATGAGATTTAACTTAAGTTCTGAGAAAGTTGATGATCTAAAAGATTATGTAATAAAATTAATAAAGCGTGAGCTTAATTTCCAAGAGTTTTGGGCATTACAGAATGTATCTTTTGAATTACAAAAAGGTGATCGTTTAGGAATCTTAGGATTTAATGGAGCAGGTAAAAGTACATTATTAAAAGTAATCGCAGGTGTATTAAAACCAACTCAGGGTAAAGTAACAACACAAGGAAAGATTGTACCGCTTCTTGAACTTGGTGCTGGATTTGATAAACAATATACTGGTGCAGAAAATATTTATTTATATGGTGCCATGCTTGGTTATTCCAAAGAATTTATTAATGAAAAATATGATGAAATCGTAGAATTTTCAGAATTAAAAGATTTTATTGATGTTCCAGTTAAGAATTATTCCTCTGGTATGAGATCAAGATTAGGATTCTCAATAGCAACGGTAGTTGAACCAGAAATACTTATTCTAGATGAAGTTCTTTCTGTAGGTGATGAAAAGTTCAAGAAAAAGAGCGAAGCTAAAATAAAATCGATGTTCGATAAGGGAGTTACCGTATTATTTGTATCTCATAATTTAAAGCAAGTACAGGATTTATGTAATAAAGCAATATTACTTGAAAAAGGAAAGATAATTTCCCAAGGAAGTATTGAAGAAGTTAGTGAAGCATATGGTGAAAAATTAAATCGTTAATAATTATAGAATAGAGAGATGTTATAATAGTATAAGTAACGTATGTAACATTATTATTCTGATTTTAAAATAAAGGTTGAAAGAGCTCTCTTTCAACCTTTATTTTAAATATTAGAAAATTCTAATCGTTAAATTAATATTGATATATAAATCAATAACATAGTAATTGATGTTATATATCATAATAATAAATGGAGAAAGGTTGAATAGAAATGAACAATATTAGTTGTATGCCAAATAATAAAAAATTATATTTACTTGATATTGATGGTACAATAGCCTTTGATAATGATTTGTTTGATGGAACGAAAGAATTTATGGAGGAAGTCAAGCATCAAGGAGGAAAGTATGTCTTTATTACGAACAATTCTACCAAAAGTATTAAAGATTATATGATAAAGTTTACTAACCTAGGAATAGATGTAGATGAAACCAATTTTATTACATCCTCCTATGCGACGGCCCTTTATTTAAAAGAAAACTATAAAGAGGAGCTTATTTTTGTATTAGGAACCAAATCATTTATACAAGAATTAAGAGATTATGGATTGACTATTACAGAAGAGATTAAGCCTAACATTAAAGTGGCTGTTGTTGGATTTGATAATGAATTGACCTATTCAAAGATTCAGACAATATGTGAGTTGTTAATAACAAGAAAAATTGATTACATTGCAACGAATCCAGATTATGCATGCCCTACCTCCTTTGGATATGTTCCAGATTGTGGAGCTATCTGTGAATTTATTGAGAAAGCAGTAAAGCGCATGCCAATCTATGTAGGTAAACCAAATCGGTTAATTGTAGATATGGCCATGAAGGCAACAGGATATTCAAGAGAAGAGACATTAGTGATTGGAGATAGATTGTATACAGATATTGCATGTGGAAGAAATGCAAACGTTGATACATTAGTTGTATTTACAGGAGAAGCTAAGCTAGAGGACTTAGAAGAAACTGAATTCAAACCATCGTATTATTGTGATACAATACGTGATGCTTATGAGCATATATGTACGAAGTAATATAAGTTAAAGCGAGATACACTTAGTAAACTAATATTAGACTTTTGACCCTAGCATTATGAAATGATTCGCCTGACAAATGACCTGTTTGGGAGACAGTCTAGGCAATTTGCACAAAACAGAAAAACTCATGCTTCATTGAATATGTATAAGAAGTTCTAGTTCTGAGATCATAGTGTGAAATAAGAAAATTTTCACACCCCTTGATTGTTACATCGCCATAGGCGATAAAGGGGAGCTTTTGTGTAAAACATATGCTAGGACAGATAACTCGCTGCGCTCAGACAGATCTGTTCTAGCATATAACACGAAATAATCCCAGAACAAGATCTTCTAATACATATTCAAAGGCGCAATCGCTTTTTCTGTTTTGTGCAAATTGCCAGGCAAGATTCTGAAACAGGTCATTTATCGGGCAACCCATGAAATGTTTAATGGTTCAAAAATATGTATAATATTACAAATACATGAGAATGCTTTTGCTGTAAATTAAGAAACTATTAATAAACAATTAAGAATCACGCATAAAAAGTAATTGTAGTTTTATACTAATTGATGTATAATATTGATTGAATTTTGGAAGAAAATGATGCAAGTTGAAGAAAATTCATATAATGAAAATAAATTACGAGGTGAAATCATGGTATATGGTGTAATACTAGCAGGTGGTATTGGAAGTAGAATGGGAAATACCGAGAAACCAAAACAATTTTTATTAGTTGGAGAAAAACCAATTATTATTCATACCATTGAAAAATTTTATGCAATAGATCAATTCGAGAAGATTATTGTATTATGTCCTTCTCAATGGGTAGGTCATACACAAAGTATAATTAAAAAATATATTAAAGATAGAAGTAGAATCGTTGTCATAGAAGGTGGAGATACAAGAAATGAGACAATTATGAATTCTATTCGCTATATTGAAGAAAATGATGGATTAAAAGATGATACAATTATCGTTACACATGATTCTGTTAGACCATTTGTAACATACCGTATCTTAGAAGAAAATATTAAATTTGCTGAAAAATATGGTGCTTGTGATACGGTTATTCCAGCAACTGATACTATTGTAGAAAGTACTGATAATCTAAAAATCTCAAGTATACCAGATAGAAAGCATATGTATCAAGGACAAACTCCTCAGACTTTCAATGCGAAGAAATTAAAAGAGTTATACCTTGGTTTATCAGAAGAAGAAAAAGAAATTTTAACAGATGCTGCTAAGATATTTGTTATCAAAGGTGAAGAAATATACTTAGTTGAGGGTGAAGTACACAATATTAAGATTACTTATCCTTATGACTTAAGAGTGGCAGAATCTTTACTTAAAGGAGACAAATAGATGTTAAATACAGTTTATCGATTAGTTGCGCCAAGAAGAATTGAGATTGCGTTTACAGACATCGATTTGTTTGGAGAAGATGTAATCGTAAGACCAACACATCTTTCTGTATGCAATGCAGATCAAAGATATTTTCAAGGAACTCGTGATCCAGAGGTATTAGCGAAGAAATTACCTATGGCCTTAATTCATGAAGGTATTGGTGAAGTAATCTGTGATCCAACGAATACTTTTAAACCAGGAGATTCTGTTGTTATGATTCCAAATACACCAGTAGAATCTGATGAGTTTATAGCTGAAAATTACCTACGTTCTAGTAAATTCCGTGCAAGTGGATATGATGGATTTTTACAAGAATTTGTAGCTATTAAGCCAGATAGATTAGTTTCCCTTCCAGACGACATTAATAAGTATGTTGCTTCCTTTACTGAGATTGTAAGTGTAAGTGTACATGCTATTAGCCGTTTTGAACGTTTCTCTCATGCTAGAAGGGATAAGATTGGTGTATGGGGAGATGGTAATTTAGGATTTATCACTTCACTTTTCTTAAAGACAATGTTCCCTGATTCAGAAGTATATGTTTTTGGTATTGATGAAGAAAAATTAAATTATTTTTCTTTTGCTGATAAATGTTATGTTACAACAAAGATACCAAAAGATCTTGAATTAGATCATGCATTTGAATGCGTTGGTGGAAATGGTTCTCAAATTGCTATTAATCAAATCATTGATTATATTAAGCCAGAAGGAACGATCTCAATCTTAGGTGTATCAGAATATCCAGTACCAATTAATACTAGAATGGTCTTGGAAAAGGGACTTCGTATTTTTGGAAGTAGTCGTAGCGGAAGAGAAGACTTTGTGAAAACTGTTGAATTATACAAATCACATCCAGAAATTGTAGAATATCTTGAAAGTTTAGTAGGATTTAAAAAGGAAGTTCGTAATGTGGCAGATATTTCGATAGCTTTTGAAGAGGATATTAAGAAGGCCTTTGGCAAGACTATAATGAAATGGGTGAAATAATAGACACAGAGGAGCTAACTTATGTTTAAACCAATCATAAATATCCAAGAATTCGTACTAGAGCAAAATAAACTAAAGTTGAGTATTAAATTAACTTGTGATACAGATATTCAAGTAAGATCACCAAAGATTAGAGTAGTATTTGAAAATGGTAAAGAAGATAGAAGATTACCAATGATAATTGAAGCCAATTATTATACAAATGATATGGAATCCAATATTATTTATGCAAAGTATCATTTTAACCTAAAGAAAGTATTCAATGATTGGGATCCAAATGAAAATGTTAGTATCTACTTTGCTTTAGCATATGGTAATAACTATGTAGAAAAAATACCTTTTAGCTTTAGCAGAGATGTTGTGCTAGAGAATGAATTCTATTTAATTGATGCGAATGAGGAAAAAGGTAAAATACATTTTGAAAGAATATCACCTGAGGATGACTTAAGTGAAGAAAATCCAGTAAAGGAAAAAATTAAATTATTTATTAGTAGTATATATAGCTTTTTACTATATCTAGTAGGAATTTTAGTATTACCTTTATTTGTTTTAGATGCAATACTATCTAGAATGGGAATGAGTTCTAAGAGTAGTGCGAACAAATTCACAGGAGTGAAGTGGTATCTTTCACACATCCGTTGGAGATATTCTTCTTTCTGTAAGAAAAATATCGGTTTGAAAGATATGAAGTTGAATTATCTAAGAAGACGATATAATCATTATATTCATCATCCAGTTGTATCTAATCGTATTGCTTTCTTATCAAGCAGAAGAAATGATATCACAGGCAATCTTGGATTTGTATATGATCAGATTAAAGATAATAAAGAACTCGATATTCAGTTTTTACTTGATCCAAGCAATTTAAAGGAAATGAGTTTTCGTAATCTGAAAAAATTGGCTTATTTAAGTGCAACATCAAAAGTAATTTTGGTAGATGATTTTTATCCAATTTTAAATAGTTATGATCTAAGAGAAGAAACAAAATTAATTCAATTATGGCATGCATGTGGTGCATTTAAGACCTTTGGATTTTCACGTTTGGGTAAGAAAGGTGGTCCTACTCAGACAAGTAAAAATCATAGAAATTATGATTATGCGGTAGTTAGCTCAAAAGAGATTGCAAAGTATTACGCAGAAGGCTTTGGAATACCAAGCAGAAATGTTGTAGCAACAGGTGTACCACGTACTGATATTTTCTTTAATGCTGAATATAAAGAAAAAGTTGAAAAAGAATTTTATAGTCAGTATCCAAAGTTAAAAGATAAAAAGATTATTTTATTTGCGCCAACTTTTAGAGGTAATGGTAAGGAATCTGCTTTTTATCCAAATAACCGATTTGATCCAATGCAAGTATTTGAGGAAACGAAAGGTGAATATGCAATTATTATTAAGCATCACCCATTTGTAAAGAATCGATATGAGATACCAAGTAGTTGTGCAGACTATATTATTGATATGTCTGAACAATCAGAACTAAATGATTTATTATTTGTAACAGATCTTGTTATTACAGATTATTCATCCTTGATATTTGAAGCATCTTTGCTTAATATACCTATGTTGTTCTATGCATATGATTTAAGGCAATATATCAGTACTAGAGATTTCTATTATGAGTATGAGATATTTGTACCAGGTAAGATTGTATCTAGCCAAGCAAAGATAGTAGATGCTATTCTGAAAAAAGATTTTGAGGAACATAAAATAGATAGCTTTAAGAAACAATTTTTTGATCAGTTGGATGGTCGTTCCACAGAACGTGTGACTGAGCTGATTTATGATATTATTGATAATAAGGCATAACTATTTAATATAAAGGTTGTAGTAACTGGTTAGGATGTCAAAAGTCTTACTTAACATAAATTGTGTATATTGATGTATAATTGTTAATTTTAGCGTAGTCCGGCTGAAAGCAACGTTTATATTTTGTCAAGACTCAAAGCGAAAATAGGAACGTGAGTGAGTATTTTCACTTGTTGTGAGGCTTGTAAAAAATATGTTGCTTGAAGGAAAGGTAGTTAAAATTAATAATTATACAGCGATTTACACTTAGTAAACTAACATAAGACTTTTGACATCCTAACAAGTAACTGAATAGCTACAATAAACATAGTTTGAGATCTTTGAATAACTTAAGGAGAAGAGATATGAAAGATATCACATATCGATTATATGGAGTCATATTCAAGATAGCTAAGTTATTTCCTGTAAAGTACCATAAAGTAGTTATCTATATGATTCATAATAGTAATTTCAATGACAATCTTAAATTTGTGTATGACGAAATGAAGCGAAGAGATCCATCTTTTCGCTTCATTGTTATATCCAAAAAAGATTTGTTTCATCCACAAGGAGATAATAAAGCATACAAATTTTTAAAAAAGATATATGGTGTTTTTTATTTCTATATAATTTTAAATTATCATTTTGCATCAGCAGAATACATTTTATTAAATGATAATTTTCTTCCTTTAGCATATATGCCATTAAAGAAAGCTACAAAACTTATTCAATTATGGCATGGTGCAGGGGCATTTAAGAGATTTGGACTTTCAACAGAAGAAAAGGAATCTGTACGTAACATGGTTCAGAAAGGGAATGCCCAAGTACATGCTCTCTTTGTTACCTCTAAGAATGTTGTACCATATTATGAAGAAGCACTAGGAGTAATAAAAGATAACATCTATCCAGTTGGGTTACCAGCCACGGATTATTATTATAAGATAGAAGAACATAAGGATGTTATCATGAATCTAAGAAATCTTTATCCTAGTATTAAGCATAAAAAAGTAATCCTATATGCGCCAACATTCCGTAACTCAGAGGAAGAGAATAATAAGATACTTAGCAAATTTGATTGTGAGCGTATGGTTAAAGAATTGGGTGATGAATATATAATTCTGATACGAATGCATCCACAGATTCGTCCTGAGTCTAGAAATATACAGGCGCCTTGCATCGATGTTACGGATTATAAAGATGTAAAAGAACTTTATGTATTGTCAGATTTATTAATTACTGATTATTCATCGGTAGTTGTAGAATATGCACTATTAAAGAAACCAATGATATTCTATGCATATGACCTTGAACAGTATGATAGAGGATTTTATGATTCTTATGAAGAATTAGTACCTGGTAAGATAGTTAAGGATATGGATCAATTAGTCCATGCAATAAGTGAAATTGAGAAACAAGAGAATAATCAAAAACATGATGAGTTCTTAAAGAAACAATATGATTACTTTGATGGCAATTCTACCAAGAGAGTAGTAGACGTGATCCTAGAGTAAATATTAGAAGAAGGGATAATAAAAAATATGAAACCTAATATAATAATAGATCATATGGTAGCTAAAGATGGATATCTTCATCTACATATTCAAGGTGTATTAGAGAATTGTCACCGTAAGGATAAAATAAGAATACTTCTATTATTTACTCATGATAAAGAAAATAGACGCCTACCAGTGGAGATAAAGTATCGTTACAAAGAGCTACCATCCCTATCATGTGAATTAGAAGGAGAAATTGTTGTTGACTTGCCTTTTGTATTTTATAAAGAACAAGAATTCCTTTCTTGTAATATGAAGTTGATTCTTGAATACGGAATGGATGAAATTGATAATATACCTTTTGCAGTAGATAAAAATATAGATATTGAAGGCATAGAAGTATCACAAAATAATCTTGTGATTATTCAGAAACTATTTCAACGTAAAGTGCATAAAAAAGAAGGTTTTTTCTACCGAATCTATCAAGTAATATCATTCATAGTCTGTTTTCTATTCTTACCCTTCTTCCTTATTGACGCACTATTAGCTATAAAAGGGGTCATCACGCAATATCCTAAAAATAGTAAAGAAAAAGGTATAAAAGCCATATTGCGTCATATCAATTATCGTACAAAAAGAATATCGGGGCTTAGTTATAGTACGAGAGATCTAAAAACACAATTCTTTACGATTTGTTATAACTTAATGAAAACTAAACCAATAATTGATAATCGAATCCTTTTCCTCTCAGAGAGACTAACAAATGAAAAAGGAAATTTATTAAGAATTTATCATGATTTGGCTACCATAGATGATAAGCTTGAATACATCTTATGGCAGAAAGAAAAGACGGTTAGCCAAATGAGCTTAAAAGAGCTCTATACGGTAGCTAAATATATTGCTACATCAAAAGTTGTTGTCTTAGATGATTTTTATCCTCAGTTGCATGCACTTTATGTAAAGAAGGAGACAACTATCATTCAGTTATGGCATGCATGTGGTGCTTTTAAAACCTTTGGTTTTACAAGAATGGGTAAGCCTGGAGGAGTTGCACAAGATTCTTTGAATCATAGATCCTATGATCTTGTATTTGTAAGTGGAGAGAATATTCGTGGAGTATACAGTGAAACATTTGGAATTCCGATTGAAAATGTTAAAGCGCTTGGAGTTCCAAGGACGGATGTATTCTTTGATAAGGAATATGAAGGACAAGTGAAAGAGAAACTTATAAATAGGTATCCTAATTTGAGAGATAAAAAGGTAATATTATTTGCTCCTACTTTTCGTGGTGATGGTAATCGTGATGCTTATTATCCAGTTCAGAAGTTGAATCTAAACCATCTATTGGAGTCTTTGCCAGATGATTATGTAATTATCATTAAGAATCACCCATTTGTAAAAAATAAATTCGTATATGATCTGAAATATTCGAATCGAGTAGTTGATACTTTCACATCAACAGAAGATATTAATGACTTATTATTTGTAACGGATCTATTGATTACGGATTATTCATCTGTAATCTTTGAAGCTGCTCTACGGGATATACCAATGATCTTCTATACGTTTGACTTAGAAGATTATATGGAGAATAGGGATATCTATTATGATTATAGCAATTTTGTTCCAGGACCTATTGTGATGGACCAAGAGGAATTGATACGAGAGATTCTCGTTGCGAGAGAAAATAATAGGGATAGTAGGCAGTTTCGAGAATATTTCTTAGATGCATTGGATGGTAAGTCTACCAAGAGAATCACTGATTATATATATAACAATTATTTTAGTAAACAAGTTAGTTAAAATTAAAGTAGATAAATATAGAATAATTAGAAGGTTAATAACAAAGCGAAGCAATATATAAAAGAAAAGAACTCTGAACAAAAGGAAATATGTTCAGAGTTCTTTTTTCTATTTATATATAGCAGCAATATCGTTGCTATAGCTTTGAACAGTACTAGAGGGCTTATAATCCTCTGTTCCAAATAAGAATTTATGAAGCTCACTAACATTATTCGTTAGTGATTTTGGAAATACATAAGAAACACCTTTGTATGTTGTTGCTCCATTTTCAAATGGGAATCCTTGTTGCTCTTTAATTGAATAAAAGAATACGTCTTTTGATAAATTAAGGATATCAAGAGTATCAAGACTCGTGTATATTTGAGGTATCATTTCATCCATAACATTTGATAAAGTAACAACGTTTGTTTTCTTTGCTTTTTCTAATATCTTATTTACAACAGTTCTTTGACGTTCTGCTCGTTTAAAATCACCACCTGCTGTATAACGAACCCTAGAATAAGCAGTAGCTTGCGTTCCGTTAACAGTTTGCGTTCCAGCAGACTTTAGATATGGTGAATTTGTTTTATTAATTCGGTTTAGGTCTTTGGTATACCCATTAACATATTTTAATTCTGCATCCGTAATATCAAGTGTGATACCACCAAGCTCATCAATTACATTGCTTACTGCACTAAAGTTTACTGTCACAAATTCTTTAATATTTAAATCGAAGTTTTTATTAATTGTACTAAGAGCTAATTCGGGGCCACCGTAAGCATATGCATGGGTAAGCTTTGTATATCCGTGTCCAGGAACGTTAACGTAAGTATCACGAAATAGGGATACTAGTTTGACGTCTTTGGTCTTTCTATTGATACTTGCTATCATAATGGAATCACTTCTGGTATTTTCCTTTAAATCATTAGCTCTTGAGTCAACTCCGAATATTGCGATGTTACGATAACCGTCAAGACCTGAGAGATCTGTGTTATTCGTAGCAACGTTATTTGTATTTAATTCTGCTTTTGGTATACGATCGATTTTAATATAGATATATACAAAAGCAATAAGAAGTAGTATAACAAGCACTTCTAGGGCTATGAGCCATTTCATTTTTTTACGTTTTTTCTTTTTTCTAACTGGTTCTCTTTCTGAATAATTATTTTTACTCATAATAATCTCCATTCTGCTATAACGCTATAAATATTGGGAATAGCATAACTAAATATTTTATATCGTTTTAATAGGCATTCTTATTGACGAAGCCCTTAAAAAAAGTCATTACCAAAATCTTAAAATCAAGTCCTAGTGTCCAATTTTCAATATAATACAAATCATGATCAATTCTTTTACGTATAGAAGTATCACCTCGATAACCGTTTACTTGAGCCCATCCAGTAAGACCGGGTCTTACTTGGTGTTTAATCATATATCTTGGTATTTCTTCCTTAAATTTTTCCACAAAGAATGGTCTCTCAGGTCTAGGCCCTATCAAACTCATATCACCTTTTAAAACATTAAATAATTGAGGAAGTTCATCTATACTAGTTTTACGTATTATAGAACCTATTTTAGTCACCCTAGGGTCATTGATAGTTGTCCAAGCTTTTCTCTCTTTTGTTTCGGTTTGAACCGCCATGGAACGGAATTTATACATTTTGAATTCACGGTTGTGAAGGCCAACTCGATTTTGTGAAAATATAATCGGTCCTTCTGATGTTAATTTAATAATAATTGTAACAATAATCATTGGTATAGAAAAAATAATCAAGGCTACGATTGCACCAAAAATATCAATGACACGTTTGATGAATTTATTAAATGAATTACTTAGTGGAACATTTCTAATGTTGATAACAGGTAATCCATTCAAATCCTCAGTATATGGATTCGTAGGTATAATGTTATGATAATCAGGTACAAATTTGGTATGCACACCGGATTTTTCACAAATGGATACAATGCTTTCTAACTTTGAATACTCATCGATGCTTAACGTTATTGCTATTTCATCAAGATCATTAGTAGCTAAAAAGTATTTTAATTCATCAACGGTACCAATAACATGAACTCCTTTATAGGCAAGATGTTTTTTCTTAGTATCATCAAGAATACCATGAATTAAATATCCCCATTGAGGATTATTCACAATTCGATCAATGTAACTTTCTGCAGCTTGGCTATAACCAACAACAAGAATGTGTTTCATATTGAATCCTTTGCGTCTTAGATGTTGTAGTGAAGCAGCAAGGGCAAGTCGGAAGATATATTCAAGTAATACTGTTACAACGAAGAATACAAGAATAAACTTACGAGAAAAATGGATATCTTTAATAAATACATATAATACAATAATGTAATAAATGATACCAATTGTATTTGCTTTTAACAGATTCCATAACTCTACACGTTTACCTTTGGAACGCTTGGGGTCATAAAGATGACCGAGATAGTAAATAACAATATAACCAGGGATGATATAAAACAGTTGCCGTGCATAAATATCAACAGGATAGTGATAAGCTGTTTCTAGCAAAAAGAAATCAAAATGTGCAGGTAAAAATTCGAATCTTAATTTGTATGATATATAATAAGAAAGGATAATTATAAAAGCATCTAACAGGACATGGATTCTGTTGAATGTTTGTTGATTGTTTTTTATCATTAATTACCACCTTTATCTAATACTATTATTAAGTAAACGAACCTAATTAGAAGATATTTGGTTCGCAACCCATTTATTATAATACATGATTACCATATTTTCTACAATATAAAAATTCTTAAAATATCCAGTAGAAATATTAAGATTCCTTAGTATTTGTTGTTATTATCCTTATATTGATTTAAGTAGTAAGTAATGTTGGATATATAAATATCAGATGAGTTGCCTGACAAATGAAAATATAAGTCTTTCTTCACATTGAATGATTAATAAAAAAGGAATATAATGAAAGAATATTGGATTAAAATCAATTCCGTGTAAGAAAAAATTTATTTTTTCTTCACAAACTCTACACATTTGATTGATAAACTTAGTTTATACGATATTCAGAGAAAATATAATGATTTCATACTGAAGTTTTTAATTTATTATATCTGGACTACATAGAAATTCAGGATATGAAATGTAAGTTGAAAGGAGAAAATTTCAATGTCAGAGGAGTTAGAAAAAAAGGATATGAAAAATGAAGAAGATGTAGAAAATACTACACAGTCTATAGAAGAAGATGGAAATGATTGGGATAATAGAATCGTAGAAGAGGATAATACCTCAAATAAGAAGGAAGAGTTATCCTATACTTTTTGGGCTGAGTCAGAAGATTCACTAAATGATTCAATCAAAACAATAGATAACAAGGATGATACAAATTACGATAATAATAATGAGACATATAATCAGGTTGTGTCAGTGAATCATACAGATGAGGTGATGGCTGATCAATATAATGACAAATCATCAAGCAGTTATCAACTAAAATACGCAGATATATTTAATAATACCGAAGCTAATGAGGAGTATTATAGAGAGCATCACGGGATAAAGGACGCAGATAAATCTAACTTAGGTAATGAGCAAAATGACAAAAATCATAAGAATTCTTCTGCAAAACAAATTGGTAAGTTCATTCTTTCAGCAGCAACATTTGGCTTGATTGCTGGAGTTACTTTTGTAGGGGTAACTCTTATTGGTAATAAGATTAATCCAAATGCGTCAAACACTACACAAAATAATGCAATTGCAGTAACAACAAGCGATAATTCTAAAAACCATAAAACTACATCAGTTGCTAATCAAACTAGTAATACAGTACCTGACGTTTCGGGCTTAGTTGAAAAGACGATGCCTTCCATCGTAACGATTAGGAGTAGTATATCAAAAACTGAAAATGATTTCTTTGGGATTCCTACGGAAGAAGAAGGTGTGGGAAGTGGCTCTGGTATCATTGTTGGAAAGAATAGTAAAGAATTACTAATAGCTACAAATAATCATGTGGTTAAGGATGCGAAAAAGATTGTAGTAACTTTCGTTGATAATAAGGAAATAACAGCGGAAGTAAAAGGTACGGATTCAACAGCAGATCTAGCAGTAATTGCAGTCAAATTATCAGATATTAATGATTCTACTAGTAGTAAAATTAAAATAGCGGTATTAGGTGATTCTGATAAAGTTAAAGTAGGGCAGATGGCGGTTGCAATTGGTAATGCATTAGGTTATGGTCAATCAGTAACGGTTGGTTATATCAGTGCCAAAGATAGAGAAGTACAGATCTCAGATAGTCAGAAGATGGTGCTATTACAAACCGATGCAGCAATCAATCCAGGTAACAGTGGTGGAGCACTTCTTAATGCAGAAGGAGAAGTTATTGGAATTAATTCGGCTAAAACTGCTGATAATGCAGTAGAAGGTATGGGATATGCAATACCAATATCGAAGGCAACTCCAATTATTAATGATCTAATGAATCGTGAAAAGATTACAGAAGCTCAACAAGGTTACTTAGGTATTGCAGGAGCAGATATTTCAGAAGAAGAACAACAGAAATTTAACATTCCAAAAGGAGCATTAGTAAGTCAGATTACAGAGAATGGACCTGCTGAAAAAGCTGGTATACAACAAGGTGATGTAATTACTAAAGTAGGTAATACCGAAGTTACAACCTTTACACAATTAAAGGAAACAGTAAATAGTAATAAAATTGGTACCGAACTTACGATTACATTTATGAGAAGCAATAATGGTAAATATAAGAAACATGTAGTAAAAGTTGTTCTAGCAGAAAAACCAGATCAGAGTCAATTATCAGGTGGCACTACTAATCAAGGAAATAGTGGTTCTAATGATAATGGTTATAATGACAACGGCGGTTCTCAAGATGGTAATTCAGATGATGGCTCAGATGGTTTAGATGATTTCTTTAACTTTGGAAATTAACTAAAGTGATCCTATAATAAAGAAACACCTTTCCATGAATGAAGGTAAAGAGAAAAGAATCTACGATATAGATTAGGTTAAAGAATCGTAGATTCTTTCTTTTTTTATAAAAATTTTAAAATTATTTCCTTGTACAACAAGAATGCTTACGATATAATTTAATAAAATATAAAAATGACTATTAGTACTATATTAATAATAGCGAAACATAAATAATTATTTCTACCAAACTTGGTTAGTAATAGAATACAAATAGAGATAAAGATTAGGAGATTAAAATGATTGACAATAGAGATAATGAATTAGAGAATTCCAATCATGATTCATCAAATCATGATGATTATGAAGATATCTGTTATATATGTAGAAGACCAGAAAGCAAAGTTGGTAAGATGATTAAGATACCAAATAATATTTGCATCTGTTCTGATTGTATGCAAAAGACTTTTGATACGATAAATACGAATGGGACACCATATGCCGATTTACTTAATTTTAATCCAAGTATGATGAACTTTTCAAATCTTCAAAATGAGATTCCAAAAAGTCAGAAATTAAAAAAGAAGAAGCCAGTTGAAAAAGAGAAGGAAGCACCTATTTTAGATGTTAAAAGTATTCCGTCCCCACATATGATTAAGGCTCAACTGGATGATTTCGTAGTAGGACAAGAACATGCTAAGAAAGTGATATCAGTAGCTGTCTATAATCATTATAAGAGAATTGCAGCTGGCAGTATGGATGATATTGAAATTGAGAAATCCAATATGCTTATGATAGGGCCTACAGGAAGTGGTAAGACATTCCTTGTTAAGACATTAGCAAAATTACTGAATGTACCATTAGCAATTACTGATGCGACTTCGCTTACAGAAGCAGGTTATATTGGTGATGATGTTGAGAGTGTTCTATCCAAGTTACTTGCTGCAGCAGATAATGATGTAGAGAGAGCGGAACATGGTATCATATTCATTGATGAAATAGATAAGATAGCGAAAAAGAAAAGCACAACCAATCGTGATGTTAGTGGAGAATCTGTGCAACAAGGTATGTTAAAGCTGCTAGAAGGTAGTGAAGTGGAAGTTCCAGTAGGAGCGACGAATAAAAATGCGATGGTTCCTCTGACAACAATCAATACTAAGAATATTCTATTTATATGTGGTGGAGCGTTCCCAGATTTAGATAAGATTATTAAGTCTCGTTTGAATAAGCAATCTTCTATTGGATTTGGTGCAGATTTGAAAGATAAATATGATGATGATATTAACATCTTACAAAAAGTAACGGTTGAAGACCTAAGAGAATTTGGTATGATTCCAGAGTTTATCGGAAGACTTCCTATCATATATACATTAGAAGGACTAACAAAGGATATGCTTGTTAAAGTTCTAAAAGAGCCTAAGAATGCGATATTAAAGCAATATCAGAAATTATTAGCTTTAGACGAGGTTGATTTACGGTTTGATGATGGAGCTTTAGAGGAAATTGCTGAGAGAGCCTTGAAGAAAAAGACAGGTGCCAGAGCACTACGTGCTATTATTGAAGAATTTATGTTAGATATTATGTATGAGATTCCAAAAGATGAGAATATCGGACGTGTAACAATAACAAAAGACTACATTGAGCATAAAGGTGTTCCAGTAATCGAGATGCGAGGTTCAATTGCAAATCAACCAATTTTAGAGGATAAAAATAAACTTTAATCCTTTGGGATAACTTTGATACACTAAATAGATGATAAATTTTATCAATAATTTTAACATTTAGGTAAAATACGACATTGTATTTTACCTATATTATATTATATAATAAATAAAATAGCGTTAATTTCAATAATAATTCAATACTGTGACATAATATACTTTAGAAATAAAAGTATAGCATATAGAACTTTATTGGAGCATAATAAATTTATACATCCAAATATATAATATTGTAGAACAATGGAGTTTTATAAAAGATATATTCTTTTTTTCGTGTTTTACAATATATTTTTTATTATGATACTTTCACGTGGTATTGAATTAAAAGAATAAAACGTCAACTATGATAAGGAGATGAAGTCATTGGCAAAATTAAATGAAAATTACCAAAATTTAAAGGAAAGTTATTTATTTTCGGAGATTGCACATCGTGTTGCAAAATATACACAGGAAAATCCAGATAAAAAAGTAATTCGTCTGGGAATTGGTGATGTTACTCTTCCTCTTGAAAGTGAAGTTGTAGATAGTATGCACAAAGCGGTGGATGAAATGGGAAATGCTAGCTCATTCCGTGGATATGGTCCTGAACAAGGATATGATTTCCTACGTAACGCAATTAAAGATTATTATACTAGAAATGGTGTTAGTGTAGAACTTGATGAGATCTTCGTTAGCGATGGAGCAAAGAGTGATACTGGTAACATTACAGATTTATTTTCTGTAGATAATGTAGTATTAATTCCAGATCCAGTTTATCCAGTATATGTTGATACAAATACGATGAATGGTAGAAAGATTGTATACTTAGATGCAAATGCAGAAAACGGATTCTTACCACTTCCAGATGAATCTGTTCATGCTGATATTATATATATTTGTTCCCCTAATAATCCAACGGGTGCTGTTTATAATAAAGAGCAATTAAAAATATGGGTTGATTATGCGCTTAAGAATGATGCTATTATTCTATTTGACTCAGCTTATGAAGCCTTTATCTCAGATGAGTCACTACCAAGAAGTATTTTTGCAATTGAAGGAGCAAAACAATGTGCAATTGAATTCTGTTCTTTATCTAAGACAGCAGGATTTACTGGTACAAGATGTGGTTATACGGTAGTTCCAAAAGATCTTAAAGTGACTGCTTCCAATGGGGAAGTTATGTATGTAAATAAGATGTGGAATCGTAGGCAAACAACAAAATTTAATGGAGTTCCTTATATTGTTCAACGTGGTGCAGAAGCTGCATTCTCTAAAGAAGGAATGGAACAAGCACAAAAAATGATAGGATATTATAAAGAAAATGCAAAGATTATTGCAGATACATTAGATAAGAAAAATATGAAATATTTTGGAGGCGTTAACTCACCATATATCTGGTTTGAATGCCCTAATAATATGGACTCATGGACTTTCTTTGATTATTTATTAACGAATGCACAAGTAGTTGGAACACCTGGTGCAGGCTTCGGTACTAATGGAACGAACTATTTCCGTTTAACTTCCTTTGGTAATAAGGAAAATACAATCGAAGCTATGGAACGTTTTGCAAAATTATTCTAGTTAAGGAGGACATTAGATGGAAAAGAAACCATTTGTAAGTCTAGAGCAGGTAAAAGAAATGGTAAAAGAATATCCTACACCATTTCACCTATATGATGAAAAAGGAATCAGAGAAAATGCAAGAAGATTAAAGGATGCTTTTTCTTGGAATAAAGGATTTAAGGAATATTTTGCAGTAAAAGCGACTCCAAATCCATTCATTTTACAAATTCTAAAAGAAGAAGGAATCGGTTCAGATTGTTCTTCTTATACAGAACTTCAAATGTCAGAGGCAGTTGGGTTCAAAGGTAGCGATATCATGTTTTCCTCTAATGTTACACCACGAGAAGACTTTGAATTAGCTGCTAAATTAGGTGCGATTATTAACTTTGACGATATTACTCATATTGATTATTTTGAAAAAATAGCTAAAATCCCTGAAACAATATGTTGTCGATATAATCCAGGTGGTGATTTCCAGATTCATAATCAGATTATGGATACCCCACAGGATGCGAAGTATGGCTTGACACTTGCTCAGATGAAAGAGGGATTCTTAAAGTTAAAGGAAAAAGGGGCAAAACACTTCGGTATTCATGCATTCTTAGCGAGTAATACAGTTACAGAAGCATATTATCCACTATTAGCTAAGATCTTATTTCAAACAGCAGTTGAACTAAAGAGAGAAACTGGAGTTCATATCGCATTTATTAATTTATCCGGTGGTGTTGGGATTCCATATACCCCAGATCAAGAACCAAACGATATTTATGCTATTGGTGAAGGTGTAAGAAAAGCTTATGAAGAAGTTCTAGTACCAGAGGGAATGGATGATGTTGCAATCTTTACTGAGCTAGGAAGATATATGTTAGCACCATATGGTTGCTTAATATCACAAGCAATTCATGAAAAACATATCTATAAAGAATATATCGGACTTGATGCATGTGCTGCTAACTTAATGAGACCTGCAATGTATGGTTCTTATCATCACATTACAGTTTTAGGAAAAGAAAACGAGTCATGTGATCAAATGTATGACGTAACGGGTGGTCTTTGTGAAAATAATGATAAATTCGCAATTGACCGTATGCTTCCTAAGATTGATATCGGTGATTATGTAGTGATTCATGACACAGGAGCTCACGGCTTTGCTATGGGTTACAATTATAATGGAAAATTACGTTCTGCTGAGATCTTATTACAAGAAGATGGTAGTACTAAGTTAATCCGCAGAGCTGAGACTCCAGCAGATTACTTTGCAACATTTGATTTTTCAGGAATGTTTCAAGATGTGAAATAAATATATAATAAAACCAAAATGGGCCTTCGCACTAGCTTAGTGCGAAAGCCCATTTTTATTCACTCATATAGATATCACATAATAATTTAGTGCATAATTTTTTGTCTTTCAGATTAATCGAAGTTATCTCTTCAATCTTCTGCAATCGATAGAGTAATGTATTACGATGGATATTTAGCATGTTTATCGTGTCATTGCTATCACAGAAATTTTGGATATAGATTCGTAATGTCTGGTAATACTCTGTTTTATTTAAGGCATCGTATTTGATTAGTTCTTTTAATATGGAATTCTCATAGTTATATACTTTTAGACCGTTTTTAGCATAAGAAAAAATATCCGTCAAGATGTAATCTTCATAGATATAGGTTTCGCTATTTGAGCTTGTATTTAGTTCTAACACGCGTGACGCCTGATATTTATAGGTTCGTAATTCTAATAAATCATAAAATATAGTACTTACACCAATGGAAAATCCAAGACGATGAAATAGGTGTATCAGATCTGTAATAGAGTTTATATAATCTTTCGTGTTGTCATTTTTAATATTGGTACATAGAATATAGAGATCTTCGTCAAGCAAGGTAGCATAGTGGTTGTCATTACGGTTGTTTATGATATTTCGTAACTGTTTTAGGTATACAACATTATTCGAACCAGATTCTACTTTGGAAGAAAGAATGAGAAAGGGACTAGGTAGGTCAATTCGGTTATGTTGAATCCATAGCTTTAAACTTTCGGTTGTTGTTATTTTTTCTTCAAATAAGTTCTTAATAAAAGTCTCAGTACTTTTAATCGAAGTAAAAGAATGTTCCTTAGTATTTCGTAAACATAATGCTAGAGCATTTGATAAAATTCTAATTAATTCATAATCAGCGCTATGATAATCTTTACTTGGATATAGAATACAGATATAACCTTGAATACGGTTATTATTTTTACAAGTAACTGCAATTCTAGGAATTACTTCACCAATTCCATAGTCAATAAAGAAAATATCATCATTTTCATCAAGTTTCTTCTGATAGTTTCCTTGATTCAATGCATAAACCATATCATAAGTTACAATTTTATGTTCGAACATACTATCCCATAATGGATCATTCATTTTCTTGTTTGGGAATAAGCCAATTACATTATAGTCTACATCTACTAGGCTAATGGGATGTTTCAATATGTTGTAGACTTCTTGAAAAACAAGATCAATGTTATTCGTACATAATACATTAAAAAGTTGTTTATAGATATCATCTTGTGCCATATCACCATTTACCTTTCTGATTTGTAGTTCTATTATATCATAGTTTGTGCATATGCACAAAAACAATGTTATGATTTTAACAAAGTGACATTGTCGGATAGCAGAAAAAAACTTAAAATTAGAATATCAAAAGAAAGAGAGGATATTCAATGAATTACAAAAGCTTATTTACTCCATTTAAAATAGGAACAATGGAAGTTAAGAATCGTATTGTTATGTCTCCTATGGGAACCAATTCTGCACGTATCGATGGAACGATTGCAGAGGATGAGATTGCTTATTTTGAAGAAAGAGCCAAAGGTGGTACTGGAATGATTATTATGGGATGTCAATTCCTTAATCCAGATTTGGCACAGGGTTCTTTAGAAGGGGTATTACAAAATACTTATGTAATTCCACAATTAACAACAGTAGTAGAGGCTTGTCATAGATGGGGAGCTAAAATTTGTTGTCAAATCAGTTGTGGAACTGGAAGAAATGCATTTCCTAATATGTATGGAGAAGCACCTTTCTCTTCGTCAGATACGCCATCAACTTATAATCCAAACATGAAATGTAGACCGTTAAGCAAAGAACAGATTAAAGACATAATGAAACAATTTAAAAATAGTGCTAAGATTGCAAAAGATGCTGGATATGATTCAATTGAAGTGCATGCACATGCTGGATATTTAGTAGATCAATTCATGTCATCTATTTGGAATACAAGAACCGATGAATATGGTGGTTCCCTAGAGAATAGAATGAGATTTGCTTGTGAAATTGTTGAGTCCATTAAAAGTGCAGTAGGTAAAGATATTCCTGTCATTTTTAGAATTGCATTAGATCATTTATTTGAAGGTGGTCGTACATTAGAAGAAAGTATGGAAATAATTAAAATCTTAGAAGCGGCTGGAGTAGATGCATTAGATATAGATGCAGGTTGTTATGAAAGAATTGATTACATATTCCCAACTGCTTATCTTGGTGATGCTTGTATGGAATATGTATGTGAAGAAGCTAGAAAACATGTGAATATCCCAATAATGAATTCAGGAAACCACACACCAGAAACAGCGGTACGATTAATCGAATCAGGAAATGCTGATTTTGTCATGTTTGGACGACAATTGATCGCTGACCCAGAGACTGCAAATAAATTAATGAATGAACATGCAGAGGATGTAAGACCATGTATTCGTTGCAACGAAGAGTGTGTTGGACGAATTATTACACGCTTATCAAAGATTAGCTGCGCTGTCAATGTCCAAGTATGTGAAGAAGCAAGATTTAAGATTGAAGAAGCAAAGTCGAAGAAGAATGTAGTTGTAGTTGGTGGAGGACCTGCTGGTCTAGAAGCTGCTAGAGTTGCAGCTTTAGAAGGACATAAAGTAATTTTATTCGAAAAAGAAGGTGTAGTTGGTGGACAATTATCAGCAGCTGCAACTCCAAAATTCAAAGATCAATTAAAGAAATTAGTAAAATGGTATCAAGTTCAATTAGAAAAGCTCGGTGTAGATGTAAGATTAAATACTGCTGTAGATATGAATAATCCAGCTTTAGAAGAGGCAGATAACATTATTGTGGCTACTGGTGCAAAACCTATCGAAGTAAATATTAAAGGAATTGACGGAAGTAATGTTCTAAATGTAATTGATGCACATAAGCACAAAGAAAGAATCAAGGGAGATCATGTTGTAATCTGTGGTGGTGGTTTATCTGGATGTGATAGTGCATTAGAATTAGCATTAGAAGAAGGAAAAAAAGTAACCATCGTTGAAATGGCAGAAGGCATTGCAAAGGACGTTATGTATATTAATTTAACTTCTATCCTTGTAAAAATAAAAGAAGCTGGTATTAACGTATTTACAAGCTCTAAAGTATCTGAAATCAATGAACAGGGTGTTGTTATTGAAAAAGCAGATGGTACAAAAGAAAACATTGCTGCAGATACAGTAATAACAGCATTTGGAATGAAGAAGGATTCTGATTTAGCGGATAAAATTAGAGAAAAATACTATAATAAAACTAGAATCGTTGGAGATAGTGAAAAGGTTGGTAAAGTTGCAACTGCTGTTCGCAGTGGTTTCTATGCGGGCTTAAGTTTGTAAGAAGTATAAAATATATTGGTCAGTAGGCATATTATTCATATTAAGAATAGTATGCCTTCTTTGAGTTGTAAATATATATAGAAACATTAATGCTTTTTTTATCCTTTTATGATATAATAGTTAGGCTTAATTGAAAAAATAGTTCAATGAAAGAGTTGTTATTACACCAATTTAAACAATATAGAGTTAGCGTGAAATTAAGAAATTGAGTCGATAAATGTCGTAATGACAAAAGTTTTATTGATTGATTTTATTTGTTATTTATGAAATAATCTAATTAGAAAAAGTTTCTAATTAGATAAGAAGAATTAAGATCAATTAGATAATTGTGAAACGTCAATTATTTAGTTATTGTGTTTTACAAAAGTCAAACAGATCAATATAAAGGAGGTTAAAATGGAGAATAAGTATATACCAGAAATTGAGGGAAATCTAAGAAGGCATATGATAAGGGTTCCGAGAGTAATTGAGCAAGCAAGTGGTATTCGTATATTTGGTAAGCAGATTAAATCATTAATATTTACAACCGATGTAGCAATTATACGTAATTGCAATGCAAATGCGGTTATTGCTGTTTACCCATTTACACCTCAACCTATTATTACTCATTCTATCATTAATTGTTCGGATGTACCTGTATTCTGTGGTGTTGGAGGAGGAACAACAACAGGGAAAAGGGTAACTAATCTTGCAGAAGATGCTGAGTTTCAAGGCGCGATGGGAGTTGTTGTGAATGCACCTACTCCAAATGAAACGATAGCATATCTATATCAAAAAATTGATATTCCAATCGTAATCACTGTAGTATCAGAGAAAACAGATATTGGGAAGCGGTTAGAAAATGGAGCAAGTATATTAAACGTATCAGGTGGGGCTAATACAGAACATATAGTAAAGAAAATACGACGTGAATACAAGGAAGTACCAATCATTGCAACGGGCGGACCTACAGAAGAAAGTATATTACGAACAATTGAGGCAGGTGCCAATGCAATCACATATACGCCACCTTCTATTGGTGAAATATTTAAGAAAATGATGAATAATTACCGCAGAGATGATTATATACTATAATATTTATATAAAAGAGGAATGAATCATGCTTAGGAAAGCAAAGAAAACTCATACAGAATTAGAAAAAACAGACTTAAGTATGGATAATCGGAAGAAAGAAGAAATACCGAAGGAATTAGAAGGTGAGAATATTAAAGTAGACGAAATGGTCTATGAGATTGTTGAGAGAGAAATTCTACCTGAGAAGATTATCTGTCCTGACTGTGGAGGTGTTACACTTCAAGGATTAGATTTTTGTGATAGATGTGGTGGGGAACTTAACAATTATTATTGTTAATATTAATATGTAAATTAGGTTTTATAAAAAAGTTTGGATGGTTTAAAATCCAAACTTTTTTAGTTCGTTAAGTAGGTATGAATTATGATAATAGAATGTTTATGATGTGGATATTCTATTATCATGAAAAAGAACATTTTTACTTTAATACATTAACTAATTAGAACATAAAAGTTTTATCTTGACAATGCAAAATTGAAATAGTAAGATAATAGAATATTATAAGCTATTTTCTTATAGATTGCAGATTTTGATTCACGCTCTTGAAACATAACTTTTAACTTGATATACTTTACTAATATGATTGTGATATTACATTCGAATAGATAAGAAAGAGGTAATAGATTATGATTTCTAATAAAATGATTGATTTAGTTAAGAATAGCTCGGTAATTCGAGCAATGTTTGAAGAAGGTAAAATATTAGCAAGTAAGTATGGAGAAGATAATGTATTTGATTTTAGTTTAGGTAATCCAAGTGTAGAGCCACCAGAGGAGATTAAAGAGGCAATTACAACAATTATACAAACTGAAAAAGCAAATTTAGTACATGGATATATGAACAATTCTGGGTATGAGGATGTAAGAGGCGAGATTGCAAGGTCTCTTAATCAGAGATTCGATACTAAATTTTCTGAGAAAAATATCATTATGACAGTTGGAGCAGCAGGTGGCTTAAATGTAATTTTAAAAACAATCTGTAATCCAGAGGATGAAGTAATTGTATTTGCACCTTACTTTGGAGAATATCGTAATTATGCTGCTAATTATGATGCAAAATTAGTTGTTGTATCACCAAATACGAAGACCTTTCAGCCTAATCTAGATGAATTTGAACAGAAAATTACGAATAAGACAAAGGCTGTAATTATTAACTCGCCAAATAATCCTACAGGTGTTGTTTATTCAGAAGAGACCATACAGAAGATTTCAAGTATTTTAGAGCAGAAAGAAAAGGAATACAATTCATCCATTTTTATTATATCCGATGAACCTTATCGTGAACTTGCTTATGATGGTGTTCATGTTCCTTATTTAACGAAATATTATAAAAATACAGTAGTCGGATATTCCTTTAGTAAATCCTTATCTTTACCAGGAGAACGTATTGGATATTTAGTAATTCCAGATGAAGTTGATGACTTTGAAGATATGATAGCAGCAGCAAATGTGGCGAATCGTATTCTAGGGTTCGTTAATGCACCTTCACTTTTGCAAAGAGTTGTAGCAAAATGTATTGATGCGAAGGTAGATATTTCTTCATATAATCGAAATAGAGAGTTATTATACAATAGCTTGGTTGAATATGGTTATACCTGTGCTAAGCCAGAAGGAGCATTCTATTTATTTATAAAAGCGTTTGAAGAGGATGATGTAGCATTTGCCAATGCAGCCAAAAAACATAATATTTTAATAGTACCTGGATCTTCTTTTGCATGTCCTGGATATTGTAGAATCGCATATTGCGTTGATTATGAAAAAATAGAAAAAGCATTGCCAGGTTTCAAAAAGTTAGCAGAAGAATATAATCTTTAGGGATACTGTTATGAAAGGAAATGAATATGAAAGATTGGGAAAAGAATATACGAATTGTAGAGCCTTATGTACCAGGAGAACAACCTAATTTTCCTGAAATGATTAAATTAAATACCAACGAGAATCCTTATCCACCTTCACCTCGTGTTCAAAAAGCCAAGGAAGAGTTAAGTATCGATATACTAAGATTATATCCAGATCCTACATCCAATCTTTTAGTTGAAGAATTAGCAAATTACTATGGAAGAAAGAAAGAGCAAGTTTTTGTTGGTGTTGGTTCAGATGATGTATTATCAGTTGCTTTCCTAACTTTTTTAAATAGTAAGAAGCCAATCTTATTTCCTGATATCACATATTCATTTTACAGTGTATGGGCGGATCTATATAGAATTCCATATGAAAGACCAGCGGTGGATGAGAATTTTCAGATTAATAAAGAAGATTATTATAAGGAGAATGGTGGTATCATATTCGCGAATCCTAATGCACCCACTTCTATTAGCGTGGATTTAGAATTTATTGAAGATATATTAGAACATAATCAAGATGTTATAGTTATTGTTGACGAAGCGTATATTGATTTTGGAGGAATATCAGCGAATTCACTCATTGATCGATATGAGAATTTATTGGTTGTGCAAACATTTTCTAAGTCAAGATCTATGGCTGGAATGAGAATTGGTTTTGCTATGGGAAATGAACGTTTAATAAAAGCAATGAATGATGTGAAGTATTCCATTAATTCTTATACTATGAATCAGCCATCGCTTTATTTGGGTGTAGAGGCAATAAAGGATGAAGATTATTTTAGAGAAAATATAAATAAAATAATTTTTACAAGAGAAAATACAAAAAATAGTTTGGAAAAGCTAGGTTTCGATGTGCTGGATTCCAAAACTAATTTCTTATTTATATCACATAGTCAATATAAAGCAGAAGATATCTTTGCTGAACTTAGAGAAAATAAAATATTTGTTCGACACTTCAATTTACCAAGGATATCGAATTATCTTAGAGTTACGGTTGGTACAGATGCTGAAATGGAATGTTTTATTCGAAGTATTGAAGAATTCTTATTAAAAAGAGCTTAATTACTAGATTGTAGCTACTAAGCGGGTTAAATTATAAGAAATAAAAGGTTTTATGTGACATGATGCAAAAGTCAAATATTTGAGTTGTTATGTGAAAACGACTAATGTAATTTGATTTGATAAATGATATTTATACTAAAAGAGCACGACATAGAGAGTATATCTCGATGTCGTGCTTTTTAGTATAAAGCTATTCTTCCTTATTAAGCTTTATGAACCATATATTGTCTAATAATTGGTGATGCTGATAGAACTGGTAATAAGATTACGCATGTTATAATGGCAAATACGCCTTGAAGAATATTGGCTGGAATATTGGATGCTGAAGCAATTCCGTAACCTAATACGGTTGATTCAAATAGGAAATATCCAAGAGTGACAATAATATTAGCAATAATTCCTGCAAAGATAATTGGAACAAAGTATATTCTTTTGTTCTTAATCTTGGTAAGTAAGATATGATAAATTAATGCAGCTAAAATAGCAGCTAGTGCTTTGATAATAAATGTAGCAGGCGCATATTCAGCATATCCTAACAATAAATCAGCTAACATAGAACCAATTCCAGCAGCAGCTCCCCCATATAATGGGCCAAGAATAATACCAGATAGTAAAACAAAACCATCACCTAAATGGATATAGCCTTTTAATGGTGATGGAACATGAAAAACCATCGTAGCAATGCAGGTCAATGCAGCCATTAATGAAGTGATAACCATTAGTTGCGTTTTATTTAATTTCATAAAGGACCTCCCTATATAATATAATTATTTATTATTTTATCTATTGTTACTATACAAAAAAACTGGTATGGACAAAAGGTCCAGTTTGTAAAAATGTAATAGTGCCAATAGAAAAAGGTAGATTTTTTCATAAAAGAATTATATAATTTTCTTATTAAGATTAGGGTATGGGTATTAAACAGCCTCTGGGCATATGGAGTAGGGTTGAAAGAAAATGAAATCTAGAAAGGAATGCCACAAAAGTATTTTTTCAACCTCATTTATTGTGGCAATAACATATCTAATAAGATGTGTTATTAGATGGGTATAAAGATGAAAGTATCAACAAAAGGCATTTACGCGATAGAAGCAATGGTAGATTTAGCTATTCATTCAAAGGATAGTGTTGAAAGTATAAAGAATATAGCAGAGAGAAGAAATCTATCTGAAAAATATTTAGAGCAAATCATTGGAGCATTAAGAAAGGCTGGATTGATATTAAGCACTAGAGGAGCAGGAGGTGGTTATCAGCTTGCTAGAGGTACAGATCAGATTACAGTGCTTCAAATATTAGAAGCAGTTGAAAATAATCTAAAGCCAATTGAATGCTTATATAAAGAGACTGATTGTGGTATTGTGTGTACCAAGTGCGCAACAAGAGAATTCTGGAGTGATTTATGGGATAATATCGAGGTAGTAGCTACTGAGGTAACTTTAGAGCTGTTGGTAAAAGAAAGTGAAAAAGTGAATGAGACTACAGAGGTAGAGTACTATATATAGCAAATACGTTGCAGTTCAATCGTAAGGTTGAACTGCAACGTATTTTTAGTTATAACTAGTTACTATATTACTGTAATAAATAGAATAGAGCCATTCTTATAATTTATTCAAGTGAAGAATAAATTATCGAACGAAGTTTGTTAGTAACTTCAGGATTTGTACCACCACATTTTTGGATCATATATATCATGATAAGATTTTCTTTTGGATCGATGAAAAAGTAATTACCTGCCCATCCATCCCACCCATATTCTCCAATACTTCCATTACTTTTTGCTAACTCTTTGTTAATCATAGTACGCATAAGATTTGCATAGCCATAACCTTGTAATTGAGGCCAATTATATCCTTTAGCTTGGATATCGGTTAATTGGTTGGTAGATATGTATTCAATTGTCTTTTTGCCTAGAATACGAACTCCATTATATATTCCATGATTTACTAACATGGAAGTGAATTTACTATAATCATCAATGGTTGAAACTAAACCTGCACCGCCTGATTCAAAAGCTGGTGGTGTTGAATAATCTCTCAAACCAAGAAAGTTCCAGTCAAATGGTACTATATTCTTCACATCATCTTTATATTCATAGATTAGAGAGAATCGATTTAACTTTTCTTCTGGTACGTAGAAACCTGTGTCCACCATACCTAAAGGTGTGAATATTTCATCTTGTAAATATTGACTGAACTTCTTACCAGTAATAACTTCAATAACAGCACCCATAATATCAGCGGAGGCACCATATCTCCAGCATTCTCCAGGTTGAAACTCTAATGGTTTTTGGCCAATCTGGTTACAGAAGGTAAGAGTATCAACTCTCTCTCCACTATTTTCTTTTCGATCGACCTCGTCATAGAGTTCTTGCATAAGTGTTCCAACATAATAGCTACCGTCAGGATATACAACTCCTGAGGTCATATTTAATAAGTCTTGAATAGTGACTTCACGAGTTACATCAACAAGACCTTGTTCCGTATATACCTTTTGGTTTTTAAAGCCATCAAGATATTTACTAACAGGTGCATTCAGATCAAGAAGCCCACGTTCGTATAATATCATAGATGCTACGGAGGTAACAGGTTTGGTCATAGAATATAATCGGAAAATGGTGTCTTTTGCAATTGGCTTTTTATTTTCTTTGTCAGCAAATCCAAATGTTTCACGGTATACTTCTTCATTGTTATGAATAACTAATAAGCTGGCCCCTGCGATACTATTTGAATCAATCTCTTGTTGAATAACAGGTGCCATATATTGTAGTTGTTTATTGTTCATACTATCCTCCTATGTTTAATTAAAATTGTATTTTGCATTGAATTATATCACAATAGTGTGGAATTAAAATGTAGAATATTATACAAAAAAAGGCTTAAATCATAGAATTCACAGTATAAGTGTATCCTTGACAAAATATTTAGAGAATACTATAATATAGAAATGCAAATCATTTGCATTTGCATAAATGTTAATCGGAAGGATATAGTGTGAAATAAAACGCTTCACACCTCTGATTTATATGTCGCCAAAGGCGACAGTTAGGAGAATTTTATGAAGAATAAATTAGTTATACTACTGCTTATCATGTTCAACATTGTATGGGTTAGTGCTGCACTTACAATTTTCTTAAACAAGGACAAGAAAGAGGAAACAAATGAACTTAATATAGTAACAACATTCTATCCAATTTATACGATTGCAAATAATCTAGTAACGGGAATTGATCATGTGAATTTAATCAATATGACTGAAAATGCAACTGGGTGCTTGCATGATTATCAGATGACAACCAATGATATGAAAAAACTTGAAAATGCCGATATACTTATCATGAATGGCGGTGGAATGGAGAGTTTTATCGAAGATATTGCCAAAACATATCCTAATTTACGTATCATTAATGCTAGCGATGGAATTCAATTAATCAAAGAAGCCAAAGAAGCAGATGAGGAATCAGTTAAAAAAGATGATGTAAAGGAATCAGAAGATTACAATGCACATGTGTGGCTTAATATGGATAAATATCAACAGCAGATTGAAAATGTAAAAAATGGATTAATTAAATTAGATAGAAAAAATAAAAGTCTTTATGAGAAAAATGCTAAGGTTTATACATCAAAGATCAATCAGCTAAATCAAGAATTGAAAGAAACACTTTATAAGCCAGTGAATGATAAGGTGATTATATTTCATGATGCATTTTCTTATCTTGCAGAGGAGTTAGGGATTGAAGTAGCATATTCAGTTGAGATAGAAGCGGACACTTCATTAAGTGCAGGAGATATTGCAAAAGTAATAGATGAAATAAAGCGGAATAACATTAAAGTCTTATTGACAGAAAAGCAATACGGGGATGCCATTGCAAAAAGTATAGCAAATGAAACAAATGCTAAAGTATATACGATTGATTCTTTAGTTAGTGGTAAGCCTGATAAGGATTCGTATATTAATGGAATGAAGAAAAATATAGAGGTATTAAAGAAAGCATTATATGAATAAGAACTGAGTAAATCAGTCTGTTATTAATTGAGTGTCATAAGCTCTATTTTAGTTTACTCAGTGTATATTGCTGTATAATTATGAATTTAGGCTATCTTTCCCTCAAGCATCATATTTTTTACAAGCCTCAGAACAAGGGAAAATACTCACTTATGTTCCTATTTTCCCTTTGAGTCTTGACAAAATATAAACGATACTTTCGGCCGAACTACGCCTAAATTAATGATTATTCATCAATATACACATTTAAATTTTGAAGGCTTATGACTCAAAATCCTATTATACTGATAACTAGAAAGGCATAGGTATATATATGAATCAGATAGAAAAAAACTCGATGGAATGTCAAACCAGACATAAGGAGCTTGAAAGTAATGCTTGCGGTTTACACTGTATCAAAATTAATCACATTGGTGTAACTCTAGGCAAGGAGAACATTCTAAATGATGTTAATCTTCACATACATTGCGGTAGATTAACTTCAATTATTGGAAAGAATGGTGCTGGCAAGTCAACTTTATTAAAGGCAATCCTGGGTGAGATACCTCATGAAGGAACAATAGAATTTAAAGATATTAAGAATAATGTATATCGTGATCTAAAGATAGGATATGTGCCACAACATTTAAATATTGCAAAGAATACACCAACTAGCGTCTATGATTTAGTTGCAAGTTATATTTCGAAAGTACCTGTATTCTTTATGAAAAGTAAAAAGACATATTTAAAGATTAAAGAACAATTAAAGATATTTGAAGCAGACGAGCTCATTGATAAGGCAGTATGTGACTTATCTGGTGGTGAACTACAAAGAGTTCTCTTATCCATTGCAACAATGAATGAACCTAATCTTTTAATACTTGATGAACCAGTGTCAGGTATTGATCAGAATGGTATGGAACTATTTTATCAAATTATCGATCGTTTAAAGCGTGAGTATGACTTAGCAATCATTTTAGTATCACATGATCTTAATTATGTAAAACAGTACTCTGATTATGTTGTCCTTTTAGATAAAACTATTATAAAAGAGGGAACAGCAGATGAAGTTTTTCAAAGTAATACTTTCTATAAAACCTTTGGAAAACTAGTATATATGGAGGAATAGAAATGGAACTGATATATAAACTATTAGAAACTATATTACCTTTTCATTTTATGGGGTATAGTTTTATGAAAAATGCATTTATAGCAATATTAATTATTACCCCACTCTTTGGAATATTGGGAACTATGATAGTGAATAATCGATTAGCATTTTTCTCAGATGCACTAGGGCATTCAGCTTTAACTGGTATAGCAATTGGTGTAGTATTTGGAATATCAGATACCAATTTATCAATGGTAATATTTGCAGTTATATTTGCATTATTATTAAATTATATTAAGAGAAAAAATACCGTATCTACAGACACAATTATTTCAGTCTTCGCGTCTTTGAGTACAGCGCTTGGACTTGTTGTCTTATCAAAGGGTGGTAATTTCTCAAAATATTCGAGTCTATTAGTGGGAGATATCCTAAGTATAAAACCAAAAGAAATACTTTTCTTAGTATTGATTTTTGTAGTAACTTTAATCTTTTGGGGATTTGCATTTAATCAATTACATGCAATAAGTTTAAATGAAACATTAGCAAAAAGTAAGAATATTCATGTTAATTTGATAGACAATATATTTGTAATTATAATCGCATTTATTGTTATGTTATCGATTAAATGGGTTGGTATCTTAATTATTAATGCATTATTGATATTACCAGCAGCAAGCAGTCGTAATCTCGCAACAAATATGAGGGAATATCATGCATTTTCAATTCTTATATCAATGTTCTCAGGAATTACAGGACTGATATTATCCTATTACAATAATACAGCTACAGGACCAACAATTGTTATCATCGCATCTGTTGTATTTTTTAGTACTCTTTTATGTAAACCATATGTAAAGTAATGAAATATACCTTAATATCTCTAAAATAAATATTAAGATATTCTAAATATTCATAAATGATTCATAAGTTTATTTACATAAGAAGGAATCATACTTATAATAAACTATAGATTATTTGGATTATGGTTAAGCCAAAATGACATTATAAGTTGAATTTTTGAAATTAATTTATAGTGTGTACAGTTTGGTATACCAAATTACAGATGGGAGTTGTATATGAGAGAACCAAAGATTTATTTGAAATTAGTAATTAATATTTTAATCGCTTTAGTTGCTATAATATTACTTATTTATGTTGTACCCAAAATACTCGGTTTCTTTATGCCTTTTGTAATAGGATGGATTATTGCATGGATAGCGAATCCATTGGTTCGTTTTCTAGAGAAAAGAGTTAAGATACTTAGGAAACACAGTTCAGCAATTATTATCATATTAGTGTTAAGTGCAGTAATTGCAATTATTTATTTTATTGGTAATTTTCTAGTTGGTCAAATTATAGGACTATTATCTGATATACCTAGTTTATATGATTCGACTGAAATACAATTAAGGAAGGCCTCTGAGAGCTTACATGGAGTGTATAAAGTTCTTCCAAGTAATGCGAAACATGTGATTGATTCCTTTTCAGAGAATATCAATGTCTATGCGATGAATTTCATTAAGAAAATTAATGTGCCATCAATCAATGATGCTGGATTGCTAGCGAAAAATGTAGCTGAGACTTTATTGATGGCTATGATTACTATAATTTCTTCTTATTTCTTTATTGCAGATCGGGATGATATTATAACATTTATAAAAAAAATAGTGCCAGAATCAGCAATGGAAAGATACAACAGTATTGTTAAGGTATTAAAGAAAGCAGTTGGGGGATATTTTAAAGCCCAATTTAAGATTATGATTATACTAATGGTAATTATGTTCTTCGGTTTTTTATTATTGAATATAGACTATGCGTTATTAATCGCATTAGGAATCGCATTTATAGATTTCTTACCTGTATTTGGAGCGGGTGCGGTAATTCTTCCATGGGCCTTAGTAGATTTCTTAAATGGAATGTATATGAGGGCAATATTCTTAGTTGTCATATATTTAATATGTCAAGTTGTACGTCAAGTGTTGCAACCAAAATTAGTAGGAGATAGTATTGGAATTAGTCCCCTAACAACCTTATTATTTATGTTTATTGGTTATAAATTAAAAGGTGTATTAGGAATGATCTTTGGTATCCCTATTGGAATGGTCATTATTAACTTATATAAAGAAGGATTTTTTGATGGAATTATCAATGAGATTCGTATAATCGTTGAGGATATAAATAAGTTTAGAAAAATCAAATAATATCGATAAAAAGATAAATGATATTAAAAAAGATTTAACTTTTGAAATTAATCAAAAGCTAAATCTTTTTCATAATAACAAAGTTCAATTATAATATAAATTAGAATACAAGAATATTAAGATTAAAAGAAATAAAAAGAGAAGAATAGATACTAATAATCAAAATATGGTGGTAAAAAATACCAAATAAGTAATAAAAAGTCTAAAAATGTATTGACCAGACCAATTATTTTATATATGATAAACATATGCAATATTATTTGGAAGGGAAAGTTTTATGAAAGACAACGAACATTTGGATGCTAGGAGGCCAATTATTTCGATTGAAGAGATAAAAAGTATTTTATCAGACTTTAAAATAGGTAAGAAACCACTAGCAAAATTATTAGGATGGGGAGAAACGACGATTATAAGGTATATCGAGGGAGATATTCCTACTATTGAATATTCAGATAAATTAAGAGCTATCTATGACAATCCGTACTACTATTATGACATCTTATTAAAAAATCAAGAAAATCTAACAAATGTGGCATTCAAAAAAAGTAAGAAAGCTGTAATAGAAAAGCTAATGAATTCTAAAATACATATCATTACTCAATATATCATCAATCAAATGAAGGAAGAAGTTACGATGGGTGAAATTCAAACATTGTTATATTATATGCAAGGATTCTCACTAGCCTTTAACAATGAGCCATTATTTGAAGATGAATATTATGTGACAGCAAATAACATACCATATCTGAATTTATATGAAAGTTTAAAACTAAGGGGTATCAATTACTTAGAAATTGAAGAAGATTTACTAAGTGATAATGATAAAGTGTTAATAAATAGTGTGTTGAATGGTTTTAGTTGGTATGGGATGAAATTACTAAATTCTATGACATCTTATGAAAGATCTTTGCTTCGAATATCTAGAGATAAAGAAAATCACAAAATAATAGCAAAAGAAACAATAAAAATATTTTTTAAAGATATTATTATGAATTATAATATATCAAGTTTAAATGAGATATTTAGATACTCAGATGAAAAGTTTCATGAATTTCGAAAAAGAGAAGCTATCTCCATATAATTAACGAAAATTAAAACTTGAAAAATAAATAAATATATTGCATATTTAATACAATACTTTATTGAGTTAATAATAGAGGTCTAATTCAAAAGATAAGAAGAGGGATGTTTGAAATATTCATTACATGGATATTTCAAACATCCCTCTTCTTATTGTATATTAAAAATTATGATATCTTATTGTTTCTCAATTAAATGATACTTGTTAATCATCCGAATCGGATTATAAGACATTTTGGCTTTACGCAAACCTTCCTGACCTAAATCATCTTCACGGTTAACAATTTTAGCATCTGGAAATTCATGTGATAAAAATTGCTGATTAATATAGTTATATAGACCAGGAATCTCAACATTTGCTTTTTCTATGTGAATGAATGCACATTCGATATCGCTTGCATAACTTCCAATAGAATATGCTTGTAGCTTTCCATCGATATAGACGCCACCCATATTACAACATAGCTTGCAACAATTCTGAAAAATATTATGCAATCCTTCTTCTTCACTTGATATGGATTGATATTTATCTGATATTGTTCTAGTATGAAGCCAATGCTCATGGAAATCAACGATATCGTGAATATCCGAGCAACAAAGGGTACGATATTCGTATCTACCTTCGTATTGTTTAAGGAAAGAATTTAAATGATTTTTCTTTTTATGATAGGCCCTTCCACTCAAAGTTTTTAGCTTTTCGGCATCATATAAGTAATCAAAACTATCACGATCCTCTATAATATCAAATTCTTTGTTAAATCGTTCGGATGATTTTAAAATATCTAAGTAGTAATCATCAACATTATGCATTTTAAAAGGAAGATTAAGTTCTTTATTAAAAAAGTCCTTAATTTCAAAAAAACTAGAAATTACTCTATCATCCTTACATAAAGGCATCATGGTAGATGTTTCTCCTAAGATAGTCATTTTATAAAAAAGATAGTCGTCTTTTTCATAGTAGCAAGTATTATAATAATTAGCCCATATAAATTGATTTAAAAATTGGCGTTCTGATGTATAATTTGTTCTCATATTAGAGTACTTTTCAATAAGCTCTTTTGAGTCTACAGATAATTTTTTACAATCACAAGTCATAATATTACTCCTTACCTTTGGAATAAGAAAAGGGACTGCCATTTCTTGATGTCGATCTCTTTTGTATGTGGACAGTTTAGTAAGCTATATAATACTAATTATTTTGAGTTATTACGTCTTGCTCTCATTCTTAATGTTGGATCAAGGATTTTCTTTCTAATTCTTAAGTTATTAGGTGTTACTTCAAGTAATTCATCCGTATCAATATATTCAAGAGCTTGCTCAAGACTTAATGTTCTAGGAGTAGTTAATCTTAAGGAATCATCAGCACCTGATGAACGAGTATTTGTAAGCTGTTTTCTCTTACATACGTTAACTTCAAGGTCTTCAGCTTTGGCATTTGCACCAACAATCATACCAGAGTATACTTTTTCACCAGCTCCAATAAATAATGTACCACGTTCTTGCGCATTGAATAAACCGTAAGTAATTGTTTCTCCTGATTCAAATGCAATTAAAGAACCTTGTTTTCTATATTGAATATCGCCTTTGTAAGGACCATATCCTTCAAATGAAGTATTGATGATACCATTACCTTTGGTATCTGTCATAAATTCTCCACGGTATCCAATTAATCCTCTAGCAGGGATTAAGAATTCAAGACGAGTATATCCGCCAGAAGCAGTAGACATATTTTGAAGTTCACCTTTTCTAGTGCTTAATTTTTCAATAACACTTCCAGAGAATTCTTCAGGAACATCGATAAATGCGCGTTCCATTGGTTCTAATTTTTTACCATGTTCATCAGTATGATATAATACTTCTGCTTTACTTACTGCGAATTCATATCCTTCTCTTCTCATATTTTCAATAAGAACAGATAGATGTAATTCACCTCTACCAGATACTTTGTAACTTTCAGTAGTATCAGTTTCTTCAACTCTTAAACTTACATCAGTATTTAATTCACGGAATAGACGATCTCTTAAATGTCTAGATGTAACAAATTTACCTTCTTGACCAGCTAGTGGTGAATCATTTACAAGGAAATGCATAGCAATAGTAGGCTCTGAAATCTTTTGGAAAGGAATTGCAACAGGATTTGTTGGAGAACAAATTGTATCACCGATATGAATCTCAGCAATACCTGCAATTGCTACAATGGCACCAACACTAGCTTCATTTACTTCAACTTTTTTAAGTCCTTCAAATTCATAAAGTTTAGTTATTTTAACTTTTGAATTTTTATTTTCATCATGAGCATTTACTAGGACAACATCTTGATTTACTTTAATGTTTCCGTTATCAACTTTACCAACACCGATACGACCAACATATTCATTAAAGTCGATAGTAGAGATTAGTACTTGTGTATCAGCCTCTGGATCGCCTTCTGGAGCAGGAATGTAGTTAATAATTGTTTCAAATAATGGTTTCATATCAACAGGTGTCTCATTTAGGTCTAAACAAGATACTCCTGATTTTGCTGATGCAAAGACAAAAGGACAATCTAATTGTTCGTCTGAAGCATCTAAGTCCATAAATAATTCTAAGATTTCATCAATAACTTCTGTTGGTCTAGCTTCTGGTCTATCAATCTTATTAATACATACGATTACAGGTAAATCAAGTTCTAGTGCTTTTCTTAATACAAATTTGGTTTGAGGCATAGCGCCTTCATACGCATCAACTACAAGAACAACACCGTTAACCATTTTTAATACACGCTCTACTTCACCACCGAAATCAGCATGGCCAGGAGTATCTATAATATTAATTTTAATTCCGTCATAATTTATAGCTGTATTTTTAGAAAGAATGGTAATACCACGTTCTCTTTCTATATCATTAGAGTCCATGACTCTTTCTTGTACTGCTTGATTTGAACGAAAAACACCACTTTGCTTAAGTAATTCATCTACTAGAGTTGTTTTACCATGGTCTACGTGGGCAATAATAGCGATGTTTCTTACGTCATCTCTTTTAATCTTCATATATTTATATCCTTCTTTCTTAGGTTATCCAATCAGATACGACATGGAACAGATAGGAATGTTTCATTTTATGTGTTATATCAACCTATATATAAACGTAAAACAAGTTTCCTAACTTATATTTTAGCATTAGTATTGACGTTTATACGTTTATTACTTCTTATTTATAATAAATATACCAATGCATAACACTACAAGTTTATATTCTAACATATAATTTGCAATTTACAAGTCATTTTAATATCCAGTGTCCAAATTTGGCTATTTTGCTAGGAGATTATGAATTATAATGTAGTTTATTAGGAATATTTAAAGTCAAAATTTATAAATAAGTTGATAAAACTTTGAAATTGAGAAAAGGGAACAAAAGAGATTCATAAACATAATTTAAATAATATTGAAGTATTTACATGGGTATATTTATAAAATATAGGAATTATATACTGGTTTTACAGTAATTGTAAAAAAAGGATTGATTTTAAGTATAATACGAGGTATAATTACAAATGAAAATTTGTCCAATCCAATGTTCTAATAACGGTTAGAACAGGATTCTTTATTTATTGATCATTTCGTATTTTGTCGGAGTATCCTATATTATACCAGATGGACTGAAAGAAAATAAGAAGTCTATTCTTATACTTTTAAAATGTAAAAATTTTACATTACAAAAGCACTTCAATAGATAATGAATACGAATTAGCAGAACACATTTATATAGATTCTGAATGAATTTAGAATAAATGTGAAAATATTAAAAAATAATAGAATATTTACTTCTAAAACATGCATCTTGTGAATAATATTAGTAATGGTAGAAATACATATCATGTTTTTAGAGCAGGATTAAGAGAAGGGAGTCGTACTATATGACAGATAAAGTATTTGATAATAATCAAGTAAGTATTGCGGGAGAGGTTGTGGGTGACTTTATATTCAGTCACGACGTGTTCGGTGAAGGATTTTATATTTTGGAGGTATCGGTGAATAGACTAAGTAATTCTTATGACATCATACCGCTAATGGTTTCAGAAAGGCTCATGGATATTAAGAAGGATTATAAAGGCAAGAATATTGAAGTTACAGGTCAATTCCGCTCTTACAACAGACATGAGGATAATAAAAATAGATTAGTATTATCTGTTTTTGTTAGAGAAGTAACCGTATGTGATGAGGATTATGAAAGTTCAAAACCTAATTATATATTCTTAGACGGATACATCTGTAAACAACCAATCTATAGGAAGACTCCACTTGGAAGAGAGATAGCAGATATTCTGCTAGCAGTAAATAGACCATATGGTAAATCGGATTATATTCCATGCATTTGTTGGGGAAGAAATGCTAGATTTGCAGAAAGTTTTACTGTGGGCGGTCATATTCAAGTATGGGGAAGAATCCAAAGCCGCGAATATCAGAAAAAAGTAACGGATGCTGACTTCGAAAAACGTGTAGCTTATGAAGTATCTGTAAGTAAATTAGAGTATATTGAAGAATAAGGGAATCTATTCAATTGAATCAAGTAATGTCTAACAATTTACGAAGTTTTGGACATTTCATCATTATTGTATAGCGCTATTTATTTAAATAGTGCTATACAATTTATGGTTTTAGAAAATAATAGCTTTTTCAAAAAAATTATGATAAAATTGCCGATATAAGTGAAATCTTATAGTGTTACAAATAATTTATTATTATTCTATATAATTTAGAGAGAATAATGAATAAATCATAAGCATTTCATATGAAATGGATAGCATACTTTGAGGTGAAAACATGAGTAAAAAAGTAGTACAAGTATATTATGGTCAAGGTAAAGGTAAAACTACAGCAGCAGTTGGGCAGTGTATTCGAGCAGCAAGCCTTGGTCAAGAAGTTATTATTATACAATTTTTAAAAGGGAAAGATGCTGAGGAATTTTGTTTTTTGAATAAATTAGAACCAGACATTAAATTATTTCGATTCGAGAAAGCGCATGAATTTTATTGTGACTTATCTGATGAAGAAAGAATTGAAGAAAAGAAAAATATATTAAATGGTTTTAATTTTGCTCGAAAAGTAATAGATACAGGCGAATGTGATGTACTTGTACTTGACGAAGTACTCGGACTTGTTGATTATGGAATTATAACGTTAGAGGATATTATTAAGCTAATCGAATTAAAAGATGATTATAGTAAATTAGTTCTTACTGGTCAAAATATGCCCGATGAATTGGTGAACTATGTTGATCTTATCTCAAAAATTGAACCAATAAAACAATAAAATACTAGAAAAAGAACAAATAAAAGATACAGATGCTTAGTCTTGACAAAGAATTATACTAATGTTAAGATTAATGCAATTGATATATTTTTGGTAGAGGCGCACTCTTTATCAGTAGATTGTAGGATATGTTCAGGCATAGATGAATACATTCAAAAGGAAATGGTGCCGAAGGTTTAATATTGCTGAGATATTATACCTGGGTATATGGTTAAGAGCCATATAACTGTCATCAATGACTGATGGAGTGCTACCTAAAGAATTTAATTCATGTTTTTTTATGGTATTCTTTAGGAGTCGACTATTTGTCGACTTTTTTATTTTTTGGAATTATAAACTATATTTCATTCTTTAATAATAGCTTACAATTGTCGCCTCTGGCGACTTAGAAATCAGTCATATATAACTGAAAAGTCACGTATTAAATTGTATTCACTGTAAATAATTATGGTTAATACAATCAAATTAATTGGAGGTGCTTTATATGGCTATATTTAAAGGTGCAGGTGTGGCGTTGATTACACCATTTAAAGAAAATATGGAAGTAGATTATGAAAAATTAGAGAAGTTAGTTGATTATCAAATTGAAAATGGTACAGATAGTTTGGTAATATGCGGAACAACCGGAGAAGCTTCAACACTAACACATGAAGAACACTTGGAGTGTATTAGGGTAGCAATCTTACGTGCTAAAGGAAGAATACCAGTAATAGCGGGAACTGGTTCTAATTGTACAGAGACAGCAATCTATTTATCGACAGAAGCCATGAAATATGGTGCAGATGGTTTGTTAGTAGTTACGCCATATTATAATAAAGCAACTCAAAAGGGATTGATTACTCACTTTACAGATATTGCGAAAGAAGTGGATCTACCTATCATATTGTATAATGTACCAAGTAGAACTGGATGCAATATCACACCTGATACAGCAGCAATATTAGCCAAAGACGTAGATAATATTGTGGCAATAAAAGAAGCAAGTGGAGATATCTCACAAGTAGTAAGTATTGTCCAAAAGGTAGAAGGAAGAATGGATATTTATTCGGGAAATGATGATCAAATTGTTCCGATTCTATCGTTAGGTGGACAAGGGGTTATATCTGTATTGTCAAATGTAGCACCAAAAGAAACACATGATATCTGTGAGAGATTCTTTAAAGGTGACCATAAAGGTAGTTTAGACTTACAAATAAAAGCACTTCCATTAATTAATGCTTTATTCAGTGAAGTAAATCCGATTCCTGTGAAAAAGGCCATGAATCTATTAGGATATGAAGTTGGAACGTTAAGAAAACCATTAACTGAAATGGAAGAGGGTCATGCACAGATTCTGTATAATGAAATGAAAAAATTTGGTGTCATATCATAATTTTGTGTTATTATATGAGTAGGTGTTTTTAATTGGTAAAACGCTCATACTTGAAGTTATACGAATTCACCAAATAGTTCAAAATAAGGAGTAAACCATATGACAAAGATTATAATGCGCGGTTGCAATGGTAAAATGGGCCAAGTTATTACTGAGTTATTAAAAGAAGATGAAAATGCAAAAATCGTTGCAGGTATCGATATTAACCATGCTATCAAAAATGATTACCCTGTATTTACGAGTCTTAAGGAATGTAATATATCCGCGGATGTTATCATTGATTTTGCATCATCAAAAGGATTTGATGATTTGATAGATTATGCAAATGAAAAGAAAACGCCTATAGTCCTATGTACAACCGGATTAAGTGAAGAACAAATTATATTAGCACAGGAAACAAGCAAGAATGTAGCTGTATTAAAATCTGCTAATATGTCATTAGGAATTAATACACTAATGAAATTATTACAAGCTGCAACTCAGGTACTAGTAGATGGGGGCTTTGACATTGAGATTGTGGAAAAACATCATAATCAGAAATTAGATGCACCTTCTGGTACAGCGCTTGCTCTAGCTGATTCAATAAATGAGGTTCTTAATAATGAATATGCTTATCAATATGATCGTTCAAAGGAACTTGCAAAAAGAGAAAAAAAAGAAATTGGAATAAGTGCAGTTCGTGGCGGAACAATTGTTGGAGAGCATGAAGTAATCTTTGCTGGTACGGATGAGGTTATTGAATTTAAGCATACTGCTTATTCAAAGGCAATCTTTGCAAAGGGAGCTATTCAAGCAGCTAAGTTTTTAGCAGGTAAAGAACCTGGAATGTATGACATGAGTCATGTAATTGGCTAAAGAGGATAAATGTTCTAGTGTAAATTTTTTAATAAATAATAAAACATATAATCGTAGGTTACTGTAGAATGTAGACAGTAATTTACGATTATTTTTTATTTTACCACACTGATTTTATATGTTACCAAAGGCGACTGAAGGGAGCTAGTGTGTCTAATTCCTAGGAGATATTCTGAATGAACCGTTGACTACAAGCGAAGTTGTGAAAAAATTGTGAAATGATGTAAAATATGGATTTGTTCACAAAATTTTCGCAATCTGGTAGTAATATTTTGGTTAGGCTTGACTTGGGAGCTACTTACAAAGTTCCTATAACATAGCAGCGAGAATATTAAGGGAGGCGTTATCTTGATTGAAGTAAAAGATTTAGTAAAAAAATACGGAAATCACTTAGCGGTGGATCATCTGAGCTTTACCGTTGAGAAAGGACAAATTTTAGGCTTTTTAGGACCAAATGGTGCTGGTAAATCAACAACGATGAATATGTTAACTGGTTATATTTCTGCCACAGAAGGAAATGTCATTATTGATGGACATGATATTTTTGATGAACCAGAAGAGGCAAAAAAATCGATTGGATATCTTCCAGAAATACCACCACTATATCCGGACATGACGGTAAGGGAATATTTAAAATTCGTCGCAGATATCAAGAATGTTAAGAAAAATGAACAGGAAAAAATGATTGAGGATATCATGAAACTAATACAGATTAAAGACGTTTCAGAACGATTAATCAAACATTTATCAAAAGGTTACAAGCAACGTGTTGGGCTCGCACAAGCAATTATGGGATATCCCGAAGTAATTATTCTTGATGAACCAACCGTAGGTCTTGATCCAAAACAAATCATTGAGATAAGAGATTTAATTAAAACATTAAGCAAAAAGCATACGGTAATTTTAAGTTCACATATCTTGTCAGAAATTAGTGCAGTATGTGATATAGTCATGATTATTAATAAAGGTAAACTAGTTGTTACAGATACGCCTGAAAACCTTTCAAATCACATGGAAGGGGCAAATGGATTATTCCTAACAGTCAAAGGAAACAAGGACACAGTATATGACGTGATTTCAAGTATTCCAAAAGTTACAAAGATTCATTATGAAGATAGTGAGGAAGCTAATACGGTATCACTTACCGTATATAGTAAAGAGCATGAAGATATACGAGAGGCTGTATTCTATGCGTTAAGTGAAGCAAAATGCCCAATTTATGATATGCATTCAACAAAGATGTCATTAGAAAATATTTTCCTTGAATTAACAGGTAAAAATGATAAGGGAGGACTAAAAAATGCTAGCGATTTATAAAAAAGAGTTAAAATCCTATTTTACATCTATGGTAGGATATGTATTTATCTCTCTATTCTTAGTGGTTATCGGAATCTATTTTTATGTTTATAACTTAAGTAATGGTTATGCTAATTTTGAATATGTATTATCTAGTATTTCTTTCCTATTTATTGTATTAATACCTATTCTGACTATGAGATTAATGGCAGAAGAAAAAAGGCAAAAGACAGATCAGCTATTGTTTACTTCACCCTTATCAGAAGAGAAGATTATTATAGGTAAATATTTAGCTGTATTAACAGTGTTTGTAATAGCAATGGTAATTACATTAATATATCCAATTATTCTAACCAAATATGGTACCGTAGATCTAAAACTTGCATATGCAGGAATATTAGGATTTACAATGCTTGGAGGAGCTTACCTATCCATTGGATTATTTATATCAACATTAACTGAAAATCAGGTTGTTGCAGCAGTTGTATGCTTTATCGTAGTATTATTAACTTATTTAATGACAGGTATTGCAGGTATGCTACCATCTGATAATTGTTCCGCATGGATTATTTTCAGCGTTCTTTTTTTTATCGTTTGTTTGGTAACTTATTTTATGATGCATAATATTACTTTATCCATAGGTCTTGGTATTATAGGAGAATGTGCATTAGCAGTAGTATATTTTGTAAAACCTTCCTTCTTTGATGGATCTGTTGTGAAGTTTTTTAAATGGTTCTCTGTAATTGATCGATATGATAATTTTTCACTGGGAATTCTGGATTTAACTTCCATCATTTATTATATCACGTTAATTATTCTATTCTTAGTCTTAACTGTTCAAGCAATTAAGAAACGAAGATGGAGCTAAGAGAGTAATAGGAAAAGCGGAAAGAATGGAGGAAATATCATGGATAAGAAATATGAAGATATAGAAGATAGCCAAAAAGAACTTTCTGGTGAAGATGTGAATGAGACGAATCATTCTAATGATTCAATTGCTAATACATCAACATTAGAAGAGTCGTCAAACAATGAAAGTATAAAGAGTGAACAAGATGCTTTGGAGGAAATTTCTAGAGAAATACTTGAAGAGCGTACAAATGATTCTACGGAAAAGAAAAATAAGAAGAAACTTTCTATAAAGATTAAAGATTCCTTTACAAGTAGGAAATTTAGAAGTGGTGCATACAGTACCATGATATCAGCAGTAGTTATTGCAATTGTATTAATCTTTAATCTGATTGCGGGTGAATTGGATCTAAAAGTAGATCTTAGCAGTAATTCAATATTTACATTAACAAAGACAACAAAGAACCTTGTCAAAAATATTAAAGATGATGTGACAATATATTATATTGCGGGAGAAAATAGTCAAAAAGATCAAGTGAAAGAAATCGTTGATAAGTATAAAACTTTATCAAGTAAGATTAAAGTAGAGACGAAAGATCCTGTACTTTATCCAACATTCACATCAGCATATACATCAGATGATGTAGCAGATAAGAGTGTGATTGTAGTTAATAACAAGACAAAGGCATATAAATATGTAAAATATAGCGATATGCTTCAATATACTTATGATTCTTCTTATAATCCACAGGTGACTGGTGTGGACGTAGAAGGTCAGATTACATCTGCTATTCAATATGTTACAAGCACGGACTTACCTAAGATCTACACTCTAGAGGGCCACAATGAAGCAGAACTTGGAACAACCATTACAAATGCACTAAAGAAACAAAATGTATCCATTAGTACATTAAAACTTCTATCAAAAGATGCAGTACCAGAAGATTGCTCTTTATTGGTGATTAACGGACCTATATATGATTTTACTAAGGAAGAAGTTGAGAAAGTAAAAGCATATCTAGAGAAAGGCGGAAAAGCAATTATTCTAGCGGACTATACAAAAGAAAGTATGCCAAACTTTAGTGATTTGCTTGAATATTATGGCGTAAAACTCTGTGATGGTGTTGTTATTGAAGGTGATAGTAATAATTATATGTCCGGTAATCCAGCATACCTAATTCCAACAATTGAAAGTCATGATATTACAAAGAGCATATCTGATGATAATAAAGCTGTTGTGGTTCCAGCCGCTAAAGGACTTCAACAAGTGGATACATTACGTAGTACATTAACTATTGATAAACTACTTACAACTTCTGATAGTGCATTTTCAAAGGTAGATATGAACTCATCATCTTATCAGAAAGAGGATAATGATATATCTGGACCTTTTAATTTAGGAGTATTAGCAACAGATAAATATAATAATAAAGAGTCAAAAGTAGTTATTTATGCTTCTTCTTATCTAATTGATGATAAAATGACTCAATATGATCAACTTGGCAATTCAGATTTATTTATTAGTACGGTTAACTACTTGACAGATAAACAAAATAATCTATCCATACCAGTACGTAGCTTAGAAGAGAAACATGTTACCTTAACTAGTACCGAGGCAAATACTTGGGGAACTATTGCAGTATTTATCATTCCTCTTATGTTCCTTGGAACTGGTATTGTAGTTACACTTAGAAGGAGGAAAAAATAATGGCTAAGAAGAAAAAGAAGAATCGTTCCCTTTTGTTTCTTACCCTTGCCATGATCCTTACATTAGTAGCATATGTTGCAGTAGTGAAAATAAATAATCAAAAAGAATCAAAGAAGAAAGAGACTGAGAGTACGAATCTTACTCTTTTAAATAATAAGGCAGAAGATATAACAAAAATTGCTTATACCAACGAGACAGGCGGATTATCTTTAGTCAAAGAAAAAGATGTGTGGGTAAATGAAAAGGATAAGAGTTATCCAATTAACCAATCTAATGTTAGTAGTATGTTAAGTTCTGTAACTTCATTAACCTCTGATCGTTTGGTAGGAAAGGATATGAATAATCTATCTGAATATGGTCTAGATAAGCCAACAGTTCAGATTACGGTTACGAAGAAGGATGGAACTTCAACTAAGATTAACGTTGGCTCAAAGCTTGTAACCGGAGAGAAATATTATGTGAGTCTAAATGATGATAAAGATGTCTATACTGTAGATTCTGCAATTTATACTAATTTCGCTCATACAGACAAACAAATGATAGCGATAGAGAATCCTCCAACTATTACAGCAGATTACATAACAAAGTTGTCCATCGATAATAAGAGGGCTGACGACTTTGAAGTAGTATATAATGAGGAAAAAGCTAACGATCAAACAGATTACTATAAATGGACAATGACAAAGCCATATCCAGTAAAAGTGTCTGCTAATACGAATGCACTAAGTAAATATTTTGCAAATTATGCTAGCTTATCATTTACTGAATGCACAGAATATAATGCAAAAGATCTAGGCAAGTATGGCTTAGATAAACCAAATTCTGTTATTGATATTAAGTACTATGATGAGAATACAGCAAATGCGGATAGTTCTTCTAGTAGTAATACATCTACATCTACTGATAATACAGCAACATCATCAGACACTAGTAGTTCAAATGATAATAAAGATACCCAAAAGCGTACGAACCATGAATATAAGCTACTTATTGGAAACAAAGATAAAGATGGTAATTACTATGTAAAATCAAGTGATTCCAATACGGTATATACAATGAGTTCGGATACTGTAAATAATATGTTAAAAGTAAAACCACTAGATTATATTACGAAAAATGTTAACTTAACAAGTATCTACACAGTGGATAAGATGGTAGTAAAAGCTGGTAATGAAACTTATACTCTCAGTGTCAAAAAATCAAAGAAAACGGATAAAGACGCCAAAGAACAAGATCAATATACTTACTATTGTGATGGAAAAAAAGTAGGAGAATCAGAATTCAAAGCTACTTATTCTGGATTTGTTGGTTTAACCAATGAAGCAGAAATCACGAAAAAGGTAACCGATAACACACCAGCAGTATCAGTAACGATTACAACAACAGATAATAAAAATAAGAAAGTTCAAGTTAACTTCTTGCCATATGATAATAACTACTATAGAATCAACAGTAATGGTTCTGAATTATTTTTAACAACGAAGAGAACAGTAGAAGATTTCGTAACTGCTGTGAAGAAATTAGCAAAATAGGATTAATAAAAACAAAAGAAAAAACATATATGCATTAAAAGTGTAAGAAAACTCAACTTATAACAGTGAAAGAAATATCTGCTATAAAGTTGAGTTTTCTTTGTTATCTAAAATCATAAGCGTATTAAAGCCTTTCAATATGTAAATTGTGTATATCGTTGTATAATTATAAATTTTGGCGTAGTCCGGCTGAGGATAACGTTTATATTTTGTCAAGACTCAAAGGTAAAATAGGAACATAAGTGAGTATTTTACCTTGCTCTGAGGCTTGAAAAAAATATGTTACTAGAAGGAAAGGTAGCCTAAATTTATACTTATACAGCGATATACACTCAGTAAACTATAATAAGGCTTTTTATATTTCGAATCAGAAATCTTTATTCATATATTATCTGTTGACATAATACAATGGTGTATGGGATAATTTTTGGGACATATTATAAAGGGTAATACCACCATAACTGGGGGGAAAGGGTATGAAGAAAAAACTGATATTACTAATGATATGCTTTATTATAATCATTGGGATCTTTACCAGGACTGTAATGATGCAATTAAATAGTAAAAAAGAAATTACAAAAGGGGAGGATAACAAACAAAAGGAAGTAACAATATCAATGAATGGCGATCAAATCACAAGAGCTCAGATGGCGAAGATGATGAGTTTTTTGTTCTATTCAGAAGTGGATTGTAGCAACCTTAATAGGGAAATATCATATAACGATACCACAATGAATGATTGGTACGATGAATATATTAATGCAATATATAGTGTTGGTATTATGAAAGAAGACAAGGTATTTCGTCCGATGGAATGGCTTACCTATGAAGATACAAAGAAAGTCATGGAAGACTTCGTTGTTGTTATGAATGCAAAGGTTGCGGATTCAAAACTGAATATTACGGATATTACAGATCATTTAGGATTTAAAATGGATGAAAAGAAGCCACAGAATCCAATACTAAAATCAGAATGGTTATCCGTTTATGATACGTTATTAAATGAAATGAAAGTTCTAAGTCAAAAGACAGCAAATGATGATTCTAAGGAATTCTTAAAACAAAGTTCAGAAGTTGTTGTAACGAAACTTTATGTAGTAGGAACAGACAAAACATTAGCGAATCTATCGGAGCCTTCCGTAGTTGGAGAAGATAAGATCTATTCTTCAAAGGGGTACGATTTTAAAGAATACGAAGATAACACAATTGAAGTATATACTTCTGGAGATGAGATTGTATGTATGAAAGATCAAGTAGGCGGCGAAATATCATTAAATAATGTATACATATTATCAAGTAAGGATAAGAAAATCTCAGCTTTTATTAATGGATATGAGAAAACCTTTTATGCGCAGAATGAATTATCTGAGGATGTGAAAAAGGTAGTTGGCGATTTAGTAATCCAAGATAAAAAAGTGGTAAAAGTCAAGATAAAACCAGATACGATAAAGAGCAAGGTAATAACTGCAACAAAGGATTATGTAGAACTCGAAGATTACGGAAAGGTTCATTTTGAAGATAATTATAAAATTTATAAATTATATGGTGATTTAGCCATGGAACAAACGAATAGCATTTTAGTTGGTTATAAAAATGCTGATTTTGTAATTACAAATGGTAAGATATGTGCAGTATTAATTAAAGAAAGTATTAATGCAAAAACAATTCGTGTACTTATTAAAACAAGTAATTATCAAGATATTTTTCACAAAGACATCAAATTTAAAGTAAATAGCACATTTACAATTAAGTATGGTAAAAATAAAAAGACATATAAAGCAGGCAAGGTTATTACAATTAAATCGAATAGTAAATTCTTAAAAGATGGAAGATTAGTTATTGATCCGAATAAGGAAAATAGTAAGATAACCATCCTTTCCATTACAAGAAGCAGCGGACATCCACAATACAGAGGTAGTATGGAGATTAAGGCTTATGACGAAGGGTTGACATTAATAAATGAATTGCCATTAGAGGAATATTTATATGCAGTTGTACCAAGCGAGATGCCAAATGATTATGGCACAGAAGCATTAAAAGTACAGGCAATCTGTGCAAGAAGTTATGCGGTCAATCAATTAATGAATAATTCAAGAAGTGATTATGGAGCGCATGTTGATGATAGCTCCTCTTATCAAGTATATAATAATTATCCAGAAACGAAGGAATCAATCCTTGCAGTCAAGGATACTTATGGAAATGTATTAGAATACAATAATTCCATTATTCTTGCATATTATTTCTCAACATCGTGTGGATATACAACGAGTGCAAGAGACGTATGGGGTACGAGCGGTGAATTAAAGTATCTTATGGGAAGCTTTCAAAGTAATAAGAAAGAAGATCTAGATTTAACAGATGAGAAAAAGTTCCGAGATTTTATCCTTAGTAATAAGATAAAAACATATGATAAAAAATTTCCATGGTATCGATGGAATGTAACCATCAGTGCAGAAAACCTTAAAAAGTCGATTGATAGTACATTAGCTTCAAGATATATTGCGAATCCTAATCTAATTAAGACATTAGTTACTAGTAAAGATCAATCCACCTATAAAAGCATACCAATTGATACAATTGGTGAGGTACAAAAGATTCAAGTAGAATCGAGAGGAACAGGTGGAATCATAACGGAATTAATTATAGAAGGCAGCAAAAATACGGTTAAGATTCTGACGGAATATAATATTAGAACCATACTTGCACCAATCTATGATACCATATCACGTCAAGATGGCTCCAAAGTAAGTAATTTAACGATGTTACCAAGTGCATTTTTTGTTGTTGATCGTTCAGCTAAGAATGGGGGCAATTATTTTACATTCCATGGTGGCGGATATGGTCACGGCGTTGGTATGAGTCAGAATGGAGTGAAAGCTTTAACTGATGATGGTAAAAATTATAAGGATATATTATCTATCTATTATGCAGGGACGAAATTAGCTAATATTTATAAAAAGTAAAAGATGAAATCTAACGACATGTTTAGAATGAAATAAAAAAACATAAATAAAAAAGCATGACTTAAATCCAATTTTGATGGAATGAGTCATGCTTTTTTATTTAATTTGATATTTAAACTATCAGCATAGTATTATACTGATAAATTAAAGCTAAAAGTATAGTAATTACCATAATTGAAATTTTCAAATGATAAAATAGAACATAAAAGTTTCAATTATGATAATTTCGGAAAATTATATGTATAACATTAGCATTCAATAAAATAAATATATTTAAATTAGCATAGATAAAAATACAGTAATTAATCCCGAGATTCCAATAGCGATTCCACTCATAGCACCTTCGATTTCTCCAAGTTCAATAGCTTTTGAAGTTCCAAGAGCATGAGAACTTGCGCCTATTGCTACACCCTTTGCAACAGGGTCTTTAATACGAAATAATTTAATAAGTAAAGGTGAAAATACGCAGCCTATAATTCCTGTAACGATAACAACTGCGACGGTAACGGGTACAATTCCAGATAAACTCTTTGATACCTCCATTGCGATTGGAGTAGTAACAGACTTAGGAATCATGGAGCGTGCAATTACTTCATCAAGACGGAATGCTTTGCTTAGTAAATAAGAACTTGTCATGGAGGTTATTGCTCCAACGAGACAACCAATGAAGATTGGTATAAAATTCTTTTTTAATATATCAATCTGATTATAAATAGAAAGTGCAAGCACAGCTGTTGCAGGTCCTAAAAACATTGCAATGATATCGCCACCTACATTAAATTTATCAAGTGGTATATGGAATGCTTTTAATATAACAATAACAAAAGCAATTGCTATTAATAAAGGATTTGCTATTGGTGTTTTTACTTTTTTATTAATATATATTCCAAGTTCAAATGTAAAGATACATAGAACGATTCCAAAGAGAGGAGAAGAAGTGAGTTCATTCATTATTCGTCTCTCCTTTCTGTAGAAATCTCATGATAAAAGTTACAGTATAAGCTGTAACTGCAAATGTAAGTATCGTCGTTATAATGCATACAATTAGTAATGGTAAGATGCTTTTACTTATTACATCATAATACTTAATAATACTAACTCCTGCAGGAATAAAGAAAAATGCCATGTTTTTCGCTAGAAAATCTGATTTTTCCTTGATGTGATCTGGTCGTAATACCTTTGTTAGTAACAAGATAAATAATAGAATCATAGCGATTACACTTCCAGGAAATGCAATCGGTAGTATAGATGAGATTCCTTCTCCGACCAAGCAGATTAAGAATATTACACCTATTTGTAACATAAGTTTCATAATCTTTTGTCCTTTCTCTTATGAATTCTTTTGTGTGTTTAATTTGCACCATGTTATCTATTTTGCATCCATTTAACATATTTACGATTGGATAATAAAAATACATTGATCTCAGCTCCAATGAACAGGATATACATACAAAAATATAACCAGAGCATAAGTAATACTACAGCAGTAAGGCTACCATAAATATAGGAAAAGTTCCCCATATTATCAATATAGTAGGAAAAGAGGTAGGAGAATAACATCCAACCACTCGCCGCGATAACAGCACCTGGAAGTTCTGCTAAGATACGTGAAGTCCTATCTGGCATAACATTATATAACAATAAAAAGAATAATGTTAATACAAGAAGACCTACAAAAGTTCTTAAACTGATTACTACAATAGCTAAGTTATTAAGCATTGGTACTTTGGTGACAATCCAGATATAGAGTCTGTTACCAAATACTAAGATAACAAGAGTAATGATTAACATAAAGGCAAATACAACAGTATATATCGCTGATATAAAACGCAGTTTGAAATAATTTCTTGTTTCGTCAATTCCATATACTGAATTCAATCCTTTAATTAAAGCCATAAATCCTTTGGAAGCGGACCATAATGCTGTAATTGCTGTAACTGATATTATAGTAGTAGTAGAACGACTATACATATCCGATACAAGAACCACTAAGAACGATGTTATCTTAATTGGAGCTACCGTAGAAAAGCTATGAAGGATAGTACTTTCTGACATAGGAACAAACTGCAATAATGTTAGTAAAAACATAACAAAAGGAAAGAAGGAAATAATAATAAATAGAGTAGCATTTGCGGAATATGCAGATACATGATCCTCTTTCATTTTATTTAAAAAATTTATTATTGTAGAATATATTTTGTTTAATCGAATCATAAAGCTACCCTTTCTAAAAAAATTCTATTCGAAAGAACTATTAGTTTTAGCACTTAAGAATGGATATAGATAACAAGATTATTATATTATATGTCAAAAGACATTGGATTAGTATATAAAAATTCAAATAATGAAGAAAAATGATGAGAAATGGTACAACTTTGCTAGAAAAAGCGGATGGTATGATTATGAAAGGCTTTTGAAACTTGAATCATATTATGAGTTGCCGGACAACTTACCTGTTTGGGAGGAAGTCTAGGCAATTTGCACAAAACAGAAAAACTCATGCTTCATTGAATATGTATAAGAAGTTCTAGTTCTCAGATCATTTTGTGTAAAACATATGCTAGGACAAATAACACGAAATAATCAGAGAACAAGAACTTCTAATACATATTCAAAGGCGCATAAGCTTTTTCTGTTTTGTGCAAATTACCAGGCTAGGTTTTGAAACAGGCCATTTGTCGGGGAACTCATATTTATATTACATGAGAATAACGTAACTAGAAGAATTCGTAGGATTAATAGATGCAAAAATGCTGCTTCAAAATGAATCTTTTATAAGATAGAAAAACATCATTTATTTCGATCACTTTGAAGCAGCATTATATTTAATTAATAATAAAAACAGTTTTAATACCCAGTATTTAAATGCCCTTTATATTTTACGATAGATAATTTTTTTTATCGTATCATAAGAAAGATTGTACTCATATGCCAATTCAGATATAGAAGATCCATTCATCTTTTTTGAGCGAATTACAGCATTTCGAGAAGATAACATAGATTTTATACCAGATGTTTCTCCCCATCCTTTTCTCTTAGCACATCCTTGTGGAATATATAATAATTCACCATTGACATATTTTTGAATTTCCACTAATAATTCTTCTGGTAATAACTCTTTTGCATTTCTATATTTCATTCTAACAAAGCTCCTTAAATATTATTTTTCAAAATAAGGATGCAAAGTCTGAGAACAGACGTTATTAATTGTTTGTCTGTCTAATTGTTAGAATTCATACGGCGATTATACCCATTTACCTCCATGTAACGACCGCCGTCTGACATGAACTCAGACATTGCATGGAGTTACTACTAACTGGATTAGGTAACATGATATTCATCTTAATCCTCCTTTCTGTTTGAATGATTATTTTATAAATCTTTTTGAAGAATTGCCATAATAATGCCGTCTTCAAGCTTACCTTTTATCATATCTCTTTCTCTGACTAAGCCTTCTCTGGTAAAATTAAGCTTTTCTAATACTCGAACCGATGCATCATTACCAGGAGTTATGAAAGCTTCAATTCGGTTTAAGTTCATTACTTTTAAACCATAATGTACAATGGCTTCAAGTGCTTCGGTAGCGAAGCCACTATTCCATCTATCCGATACTAAATCATAACCTATTTCGGCTCTTCTGGCTTCTTCGTCGAAATCGCCAAGACAACAGATACCAATTAATTCATTGGTTTCTTTCAGTCGAATACCCCAAGTAATTTCTTCCTCATTATCATATTCATCCATATAACGATGAATGAATTTCATTGCTTCTTCTTTAGAATTAATCGGTCTAAACCAATCATATTTTGCTACTTCTGGATTACTAAAAATTTTAAATATTTCATTGATATCAGATTCTTTCACTTCAGTTAAAACTAATCTATTTGTATGTAGAACTTCAATCTTGTTAAAACATTCTTTTACCATAGACGCCTCCTTTTATTACATAGTCAACACTACTAAGTGTTTGTTTAAACTATAATGATTTCAACTTGGTATTAATCAAAGATGATGAAAAAATTGTAACAGTGCAAGAAAAAAATGTCAATCCAGTAGTGTAAGTTGAGTATAAAATAATTATAAAAATATAGGTAATATTTAGTTCGTATTATTTGTGATATAATAGTACACATACAATCATATGAATTAATATAGCAATAGGAAGGGGAATATATAGTGAATATCGAGACTTATGAAAAAATAAAGAAGGAAATAGAAAATTATCAATACACCTCGATGCTATATACTGACTATGAAGAGGCGGCAGATTGTGAAATAATATCGTGGAACGAAGAATTGATATTACTTTATGGATTTGATTCAGAGAAAAAAGTAATGGAATATCATTGGGCAGCCAATCAAGTGGATGTACTAGTTCAAGAATTAGAAAAGAAGAGGGAGAAAGCGATTATAACTTTTGTTCCAGTAGAATGGGTAGAAGAATTAGAAAGAATAGAGTACCATATAAATGCGGTATGGAATGATTATTTTAACCCAACATTGGAAGGAATACTAGAGCCAGAGGAACCATTTCAATTCTTATCGATAGAGGAATGTAGAGAAGCCTCTGATGTAACATTGGCTTGCAGAAGAATGAGTCGCGGATTTGAAGGCGAATCAGAAGAATGGATGAAAAAATGGATAACAGGAACAGAAGCACATCAGATTATGCAAGAGAATAAAGATGCAGCAGTTCTTATACATAAAGAGGATAATAAAATTGTTGGTATTGTATGCGTATCTACCTATGCCCATGATAGCGAAAAAGGGCCAATTCTATGGGTTCGAGAAATTGCGGTACATCCGAAGTATCAAAGACAAGGTATCGCTCATAAATTATTATTGCAAGCTCTTTACTATGGCAAGGTTCACGGAGCAAATAGAGCTTTTTTGAGTGCAGATGAATGCAATGAACATGCTATTCATTTATATAATAAAGTGGGATTTCAAGCAAGGAAAGAGGAAGCACAGCGGGATATGGTGTTTGATGCCAAGATCTAAAGCTGAGAAAGAGAGAAAGAAACATGAAGATATAACTATCCTTTGATTGATCGAATAGAAGCAAATACAAGAGAAGATAATTATGGAATGAGATGTGTGTTCCATAAAAGTGGTTTTGTAAAAGAAGCACACTACCGAAAAGCTTGGAAGGGATATGATTCGATTGGTTATGCTATCATTAGGGAAGATTGGAAGAATGGGGTGATAACTCCAGTGAATTGGAATGATTTTAAATGTTAAATAGTAAATAGCACTTGACATGAAAAGGAATTATGTTAGAATATTAGACAGATTAACAATTTGAATTGATGAATAATGGTAAGAAAAGCGAAGAAAGTGTGTTGTTTTTTATGTAAAAACAAAGAGATAATTATTGTCTTTCAGAGAGAAGAAGTCACCGGCTGTAAGCTTCTTTAAGTTCCTATAATTATTGAATTTCCCACTGGAGCTTCATCTTTGAAAGATTAAGTAGGAGATGACGTAATGTGCACGTTACGCAGGCTAAGAGCTGATTGTATTTATACGAATCAGAATTAGGGTGGTACCACGGTGAATATAGATCCGTCCCTTTATGGGGCGGTTTTTTTGTGCTTTTTTTTAGGAACATCAAGTAATTAATTCAAATCTGATAAGAAAAATTCAAACTTTGAAGTTTGAATAAGAAGAATAACAAGAACAACAGTAAGACAGAATCTTAAGTCTTACGCTACTAAGAAAGGAGAAAGTCGATGAAAGAAAAATTAAAAAGTATCATGGATGAAGCATTACAACAAATTAGTGGCTCAGAAGAACTTGAAAAGTTAAACGAGATTCGTGTTGCTTTTCTAGGTAAAAAAGGAGAACTTACTTCTGTATTAAAATCAATGAAAGAGGTAGCTCCAGAGGATAGACCAAAAGTAGGTCAATTAGTAAATGAAGCAAGAGAAGCTATCGAGTCAAAATTAGAAGAGAAAATAACAGCATTTGAAAAGAAGAAAAGAGAAGAACAAATCAAGAGTGAGACGATTGATGTTACTCTTCCAGCTAAGAAGCCAATGATGGGACATCGTCATCCTAATACAATTGCATTAGAAGAAGTAGAAAGAATCTTCATTGGTATGGGTTATGAAGTAGTGGAAGGACCAGAAGTAGAATACGATTATTACAACTTCGAAGCTTTAAATATTCCAGCAAACCATCCAGCAAAAGATGAGCAAGATACTTTCTATATCAATAGTAATATTTTATTAAGATCACAGACTTCTTCAGTTCAAGTTCATGAAATGGAAAAAGGAAAGCTTCCAATCAGAATGATTGCACCAGGAAGGGTATATCGTTCAGATGAAGTAGATGCAACGCATTCTCCTTCCTTCCATCAAATCGAAGGACTTGTTATTGATAAGAATATTACCTTTGCTGATTTAAAAGGTACATTAGAAGAATTCTGTAGAGAGTTATTCGGTAAAGATACAAAAGTAAAATTCAGACCTCATCATTTCCAATTTACAGAGCCTAGTGCAGAAGTAGATGTTACTTGCTTTAAGTGTGGTGGAGAAGGTTGTAGATTCTGTAAAGGAGAAGGTTGGATTGAGATCTTAGGTTGTGGTATGGTACATCCAAGAGTTCTTGAAATGAGTGGTATTGATCCAAATGAATATTCAGGTTTCGCTTTTGGTGTTGGATTAGAGCGTATCGCATTGTTAAAATATGAAATTGATGATATGAGATTATTATACGAAAATGATACTCGTTTCTTAAAGCAATTTTAGTAAGCAAAGAGTATAAGGAATAAGTTGACTATAAAAAAATGGAGGCGGTTAAATGAAAACACCATTATCGTGGATAAAAGAATATGTACCTGATCTAGAGGTTACAGATAAAGAATATATGGATGCCATGACATTATCAGGTTCCAAAGTAGAAGGATTTGAACGATTAGATGCCAATCTAGAGAAAATCGTAGTTGGTAAAATATTAAAAATAGAGAGACATCCAGATGCAGATAAATTAATTGTATGCCAAGTTCAAGTTGGTAGTACAGCTGAGGAAGCAGTACAAATCGTAACTGGTGCACCTAATGTAAAAGAAGGCGATGTAGTTCCTGTTGTTCTTGATGGAGGAAGAGTTGCTGGCGGTCATGATGGTGAAAAACCAGCAGGCGGTATTAAGATTAAAAAAGGAAAACTTCGTGGAATTGAAAGTCATGGGATGATGTGTTCTATCGAAGAATTAGGTTCAACGAAAGAAATGTATCCGGACGCACCTGAGAGTGGAATCTATATCTTTAGTGATAATAAAGAATACGATGGCATTGAAATTGGTTCCAGTGCAATTAAAGCACTTGGATTTGAAGATGCTGTATTCGAATATGAGATTACTTCAAATCGTGTGGATTGCTTTAGCGTACTAGGAATCGCAAGAGAAGCAGCAGCTACATTTAACAAGAAATATGTACCACCAGTTGTAACTGTGAAAGAAACTTCTGAAAAGGCAAGTGATTTCATCTCTGTTAAAGTTGATGATACCAAGCTATGCCCTCGTTACATTGCAAAAGTGATTAAGAATGTAAAGATTGGACCATCACCTGCTTGGATGCAAAAACGACTTGCTGCAATTGGCATTCGCCCTATTAATAACTTGGTAGATATCACTAATTATGTTATGGAAGAATATGCCCAACCAATGCATGCATATGATTTGGAAACAATAGCTAAGAATGAAATTGTTGTGAAAACAGCTAGAGATGGCGAAACATTTACTACATTAGATGGCATTGAAAGAAGTCTTGATTCTTCTATTCTAATGATTCATGATGGAGAAAAAGCTGTTGGTATTGCTGGTATCATGGGTGGTGAAAATTCTAAGATTAAAGATGAAGCGACTACTGTTTTATTAGAAGCTGCTTGTTTTGATGGAACGAACATTCGTATATCTAGTAAGAAGTTAGGTATGAGAACAGATGCTTCTTCAAAATTTGAAAAAGGACTTGATCCAAATAATGCAATGGAAGCAATGAACCGTGCTTGTCAATTAATTACTGAGCTTGGAGCTGGTGAAGTGGTATCTGGATATGTAGATGAATATCCAGTAGTGAAGAAAGAAAATAGAGTTCCATTTGATGCAGCTAAGATTAATTGCTTGCTTGGAACTGATATTGAAGAAGCACAAATGATTGAATACTTCAAGAGAATAGACCTAGGATACGATGAAGCTACGAAAGAAGTTGTTGTTCCAACTTGGAGACAAGATTTATATCGTTTAGCTGATTTGGCAGAAGAAGTAGCAAGATTCTATGGTTATGCTAATATTCCATCAACTTTACCAACAGGAGAAGCGACTGCAGGTAAATTATCATTTAATCTAAGAATTGAAAATGTTGCTAGAAATGTAGCCGAACAATTTGGTTTCAATGAAGCAATGACTTATTCCTTTGAAAGTCCAAAAGTATATGATAAGTTGTTAATTGCAAAGGAAGATGAGCTACGTAAGAACATTGTAATTGCAAATCCACTAGGAGAAGATTACAGTATCATGAGAACAACAACTCTTAACGGTATGCTTGGATCGTTATCAACGAACTTCAATCGTAGAAATAAGAATGTTCGTCTATACGAACTTGGTAATGTATATATTCCAAAGAGCTTACCATTAGAAGAACTTCCAGATGAAAAGACAAAGTTAACTCTTGGAATGTATGGCGAAGGTGATTTCTTTGACTTAAAGGGTATTGTTGAAGAATTACTTGAGAAAGTTGGCATGACAAAGCTTATCACTTACGATCCTAAAGCTGGAATTCCATACCTTCACCCAGGAAGACAAGCAAATATCTATTATGAAGGAACTTTGGTTGGATATCTAGGAGAAGTACATCCAGAAGTGCTTGATAACTATGATATCGGTGATAAGGCATACGTGGCAGTATTAGATATGGATACGATTGTTAGTTTCGCCACTTTTGATGTGAAGTATGAAGGTATTGCAAAATATCCAGCAGTAACACGTGATATTAGTATGGTAATGAGTAAAGAAATCATGGTTGGTGAAGTGGAAGAAATCATCCGTAAATCAAGTGGTAAATTATTAGAAAGTTATCATTTATTTGATATCTACGAAGGTACTCAGATTAAGGAAGGTCATAAGTCAGTTGCTTATTCCATTAGCTTTAGAGCAAAGGATAGAACCCTTGAAGATAAGGATGTAACAGATATTATGACTAAGATTGTGAATGGATTACAAAAGCTTGGAATTGAATTAAGACAATAATAGGTGAAAATAAGATTATTTGATGCAATAACCAAAGACTCTCGATTTCTTAAGTTTAGGAATCGAGAGTTTTTGTCTAGAATTTCAGGTGAATATAGAAGTAAGATATACTTGGTAGGGAAGTAAGATTAAGCAATTCTTAAGAAATAAGTAAATGTATTTTATTTGACAAAAAGTACTCCAGTGATTAAACTTAAAATAGATGAAAAATATGCATATATATAGTGAATTTGGTGCATATCACAACATACGCTAAGGGTTCCTATAATAGGAAATAGGTCATCAAAATTGAAAGGTATGGAGATAAATATGAAGAAAAATAATTTGAGAAAGATGGCATTCGTATTAACAGTTGCGTTAGCAACGCCTACAGTTGCATCAACCAATACATCAGTTGTATTTGCAGCAACATCCACTACAACGAAGGCGACAACTAATGTAACAAAGACAAAAACTAATACAACACAACAGCCAACACTGAACGTTACTAGTCAGATTATAAAAGGCGTGAATAAAACATATACACTTAAAGTTAATAATATGGTTAAAGGTTCTGTATGTAAATGGATATCATCGGATATTGATGTTGCGACCATCAATAGTGCTGGCAAGATTACTTCATTAGCCGCAGGTACTACTGTTGTAACAGCACAGATTACAACACCAAATAAAAAAATAATAAAATTATATTGTAAAATTACGGTTCGAGTAATACCTATGACATCCATTATAATTAAGAATGCACCAACTGATAACATTTTAAAAGTTGGTGAAACATTTGATTATAATTTATCATTTACTCCTAGTAATTCAACAGACGGAGCTAAATGGAAGATCAAGAATACCAATATTGCCACTGTTGATAAATATGGTGTTGTAACAGCTCGTGCAAAAGGTAATACAATTTTGACAGTAACTTCGACTAGTGGACAAACAGATTCTGTCCCAATTATTGTAGAACAAAAAGCTGCAGGAATTGATAGTGTAGTATTAAATCATGCGAGTGAGATTGTATTACACTTTACCGATGAAATGGATGCTTCTACATTAATAGATAGTGATAATACCTTAAAAAATGTTATGTTTAAAAGAAGAACGGATAAAAATTCTGTAATGGCAAATGATTATGGGACATTAACAGCTACTTTATCTACAGATAAAAAATCTCTAACCATACAATCTTCTTCTATATTCAAAGGTTCTTATGAATTAATCATATCAAAAGGAGTGAAGACATTAGCAGGTAAAGATATTACTTTTGATGATATATATACAATTACTGACACAATTAAGCCTAGATTAACGAATGTATCCTTAGATGGAACAGGAGTTATTGCTACCATTGAGTTCAGCGAACCAGTTAATACAACTAATTTTGTTCCTTCTAATGCGAGAAGGTTAGATGGGGGGAATCTAAACGCAGCGTCATTAAATGTTCTTACAAATAAGAATAATTATGTATTATCTAAAGATAAGAAATCAATGACGATAGACTTAAGCAACCTATCTACAGAAGATCAAGGCAAACAATTTTCAGTTATATTAGTAGGGATTACAGATATAACTGGTAATCCAGCTGACAATTTGAATTTTTCTATGCAGACAGATGTTTCTACAAGAGCTCAGGCTAAAGTGGTATCTGCAATAAGAACAGGATATAATACAATTACCGTTTGTTTTGACTCCCCAATTAAGAATCCAGGTACCTTACAACTTGGAAGTAGTACCAATAAATTAGTTGGTGTAAAAGATCCGAATGACAATAAAAAGGTAACATACACACTAACTACAAATGAAACTAACCTGACAGGAAACCAGTACATAGTGTTATCTGACTTTAGCGGCTATAATACCGTTTCACCAGGAGTTCAAACAGCAACGGTTAACTTCACTGTTACAGCAGAAGCACCTATTGTAACAAGTAGTAAATTAGTTACCACTTCAAATAATGGTATTGAGCTAAATTCATTAGTGCTTACCTATAATAAAAACGTTACTTTGTCAAATACAGCGGGTACGTTAAGTGCTACGTTAAGAACAGATAATGATGACATTACTAGTCCAACAATTGTATATACAAATGCAGTGGTAAATGGTAATCAAGTAACATTAACATTGGACAATTCATATGTAGGTTCTGCAGGAACTTATAACATTACATTACCAGATGGTTTTGTAAAAGATGATTTCTTTACCTACAGTAAGAGTATATTAGTTAGTATCGTAAAAGGTATTGGTGGGACTAGCCAAATGCCAGCACCAACCATTGCACAGTCAACAACAAATCCAAATGAAATTAATGTTACCTTCCAAAGAAAAGTAGATGTAGTATCTGCTGAGAACACTGCGAATTACAGTATTCCCGGAGCAACCGTGACGAAAGCAGTGGTCACTTATAATACTTCGAATGGTGCAACTGTTAAGTTGACAATTGCGAATGGTACTATTGTTGCAAATACTGTATATGTTGTTACAATATCAGGGATTAAAGGAGCAAATGGTAGTTATTCAGCAATGAACCCATCTGTACAAAGTGTACCTTTAGTAGAAAATGTTGCACCATATGTAGTTTCTTCAAAGATTAATAGTGATTTAAAGACAATTATATTAACATTTAGCGAGAATATTAAAGGAACAGCAAGTTTCTCAGTTTATCAAAATGGGGTATTAATGCCGTTAAGCACCGTATCTCAAGTAACTGTTTCAAGTAACAAGGTTACAATCACACTTAATTCAACATTACCAAGCGTAACAAATGTTACGGTAGTGCCAGGTGCTAATAATTCAATTACTGATTATAATAACAATATGGCTGCTATAGGAACATTATCAGCAACGTATTAAGAAGGATAATGAAGATAGCTAACGATAAGAGATAACTAGGTAATAAGATAAAGTTATATTATGAAGATAAGAGTGAAAGAAAAACGCTTTCACTCTCAACGTTTGTGATTTCACTCTTGCAAGCAAGTGAAATCACTACACTAAATTATGTCATTCGAAAAAAGGGAATTTCAAAATTCTTTGAAATTCCTCTTTTTTCGGTAATAGAAATGGTAAAATGTGTTTTATGAATTCGTAATCGATTATAAAAAACAAATTGAGAAGCTTGAGTTAGAATATTATTTATAGTATCGAGAATCTTAATGAGATTTTGGATAGTATCAATAATGGATACAGCAATATACACAGCAATATACACTTAGTTAACTTAAATAAGGTTAATGACCCTTGAATCATAAAAGAAAAAATAATGAATTGTATATTTTAAAATTGGAAGAAATCGATTATAATAACCGTATAAATGTAGGAGTTGATGAATTGAAATATAAAACAAAGAAGTTGATTGTAAGAATCAGTTGGATTCTTTTTATAATATATATAGCAGGATTATGCTATTTTTTATTCTTTAGTGAAAGCTACGGTAGGACAGGCACTGCTCATGAGTACCGATATAATTTGGTTTTATTTAAAGAAATACGACGTTTTATTGAGTATCGAAATGAGCTTGGATTTACTAGCTTTATAGTGAATATTTTTGGAAATGTGTTTGCATTTTCACCGTTTGGTTTTGTACTTCCTATTATTAGTCCAAAGAATAGGAAGTTTCTTAATGTAACGTTATTAGGTTTGGAATTTACAATAATGATAGAAGTAACACAACTTGTTTTTAAAGTTGGAATCTTTGATGTAGATGATATTTTCTTAAATACTGTTGGCTGTATTGTTGGGTATGTTGCCTTTGCAATATGCAATCATTTAGCAGGAAGAAAAAAGATCCAAAGAAGATTAAGATAGAAAGGTAAGAAGTATAACACCTCTCTTAATAGAAGTGTTATGATACGGGTATATGATATGGTGGAAAGAAGATATAAACCAACGAAAAAGAGAAAAGAGCCAAAGAAGAAAGGTAGTTATAAGTTTTCCGATAAGACTCATCCAAAACTAGGTATTATTTCTGTTATACTCGGGGCAATTTCCTTGATTCTTATGTGTTATCTTTCATATTTATCGAGTAGCTCTCATGGCAAGGGAAATATATATATTGGATTATTTGGAATAGTAGCTTTTATTATTTCGATATTTGGACTAGTTTGTTCAGTGAAGAGTGTAAAAGAAAAAGAGATATTTTACACATTCCCAATTATTGGTATGGTAGTGAATGGATTGTTGGTAATCGGATGCGCTATTTTATATTTCATTGGATTGGTCTAAATAGTCTTTAAGTGTGTGAAATAAAGAGTTTCACCTAATTGATTTATATGTTACTAAACACGTTAGATGGGAGATTAATATGAAAGAACAAAATATGGATATATCAAAGCAAAATGTAGAAATGAAAGAGCGATATGATTTAGCAATAGAGAGAGTAGAGCTAATCCTTGGCGAAGATTCTGTAAAAGAACCATATCGTGATTATTTTACGAAAGTTGCTTCTTTTATAATGCAGATAAGAGATTTAGTGAGTTTAATACAGAAGAATGAGTTAAAAGATTATAACCTTGAAGATTTAAAGAAATTAAACTATGAACTATATCAAGATATTGAAGGAAGTCATTATGAAAGTAGCTATGCGAATCCAGCCTATGCTAAAGAAAAACTAGGTGAGAATTATGGTGAAGTACTAACCTTTCTATATACTGAGATACGTGGAATGATTGCGTATGCTTACGAAAAAAGATTATTTGATATTGTAATTCACCTTGAATTATTTATCGAAGTGTATAATTACTTTGAAAATGAAGGAGAGTACACATACAAAGATGTAAAATCAGCAATTTATTATTTTGTAAGTGATTATAGTGATATGACTGTGGAATATCGTACAAGAGAATTACTCGATCCTAGTTTATCATTTGCTACAGACATTATAATGAATTCTGATTTAACAGATGTAAGATATTTATACCAATTTGGTGAATATATTACAGAAAATGAAATTAAGATTGCTACCTTCTTAAATAGCCTTTCCGAGGATGAAATTGATTCTATGGCATCAACATTTACAGAAGGATATCGTATGGGATTTGAAAATGCAAAAATTGATCTATCGAAGAAGACAACAGTGAACATTCGTTACTGCATTGGGTTTGAACGTATTGTACGTAAAGAAATAGAGAACTTTAAAAGGATGAATCTGAATACTACGATATACCGAGCAGCAGTAAATAGTATTAATAAGAGACAACATCTTAAGATTGGCTATTTTAGTACAAGTCCAAATAAACAATATGATTATGATCACCGATTTGACAATGGATTATATCTTGATAAAGCATTTAACGAGAGAAAATTATCAAGTCTTCGTGTAGCTTATGAAAAAAATAAAGAATTAGCAAAAGGATTTGCTGGCCCTGCTGTAATGGAGATATTCGGGGAACAGACTTTTGCACCATTAAGTAAACCTGAATGCATTCATCTAGACGAGAAACAGCAAAAATTATCCGTTGCTTATAGCAATGATGCAGCAATGATTAGTAGCGAATATATCAATAATGAAGAAACAAGCTTTACGATCATTGCTTACCCAATTCCAGAGATTGGTGATCAATTTGCAGAAATTTTTGCAGAAGTAGTTAAGGTGAATACATTAGATAATGATAAGTATAAGAAGATTCAGCAATCCATTATTGATGCTCTTGACGAAGGTGATTATGTTTCAATTACAGGTGCAAATGGAAATCATACGAATATTAATGTGAAGCTATATGAACTTCAAGATAAAGAAAAAGAAACAATTTTTGAAAATTGCACTGCAGATGTTAACATCCCAGTAGGAGAGGTATTTACTTCTCCAGTATTAAAAGGTACGAGCGGTACTCTTCATGTTAAGAAAGTATATTTGAGAGATTTAAAATATATCGACTTAGATCTGCAATTCGAAGATGGAATGATCAAGGACTATACTTGTAAAAATTACGAGGATGATGTAGAGAATAAAAAATATGTAAAAGAAAATCTACTTCATAATCATGATACGTTACCAATTGGTGAATTTGCGATAGGTACCAATACAACTGCTTATGTTATGGCTGAAAAATATCATATTTCAGATAAACTACCAATTCTAATCGCTGAGAAAACCGGACCACACTTTGCAGTAGGAGATACTTGTTATTCAAGATCGGAAGAAGTGAAGCTTTATAATCCAGATGGTAAAGAAATAGTTGCCAAAGAAAATGAATGCTCAAGATTAAGAACAGAAGATAAGTCAAAAGCATATTTTAATTGTCATACAGATATCACAATACCTTATCACGAGTTAGGCGACATAATTGTTCATAAAAAGAATGAAGAAACAATAACAATTGTTAAAGATGGAAGATTTGTTCTAGCTGGAACAGAAGAACTAAACGAAGCGTTTAAGTAAATTAATATTATAAATAAATCCTAGATGGGGTAGAGTAGAATTATAATCAATAGTTTTACTCTACCCTTAAAATTATGTGTCAGACGGGCGCTTGTTCTTTAATAAATAACATTATGAAATCTAATAGATAGGAATTGACTTAAATCTTGACGTGGAGTAATTCACACGAGTAAAATTATGATAGATATTTGTAATGAGTTATAACTGTTTGGGTAATGATAACAGTTAATAGAATGGTTAAGTACATACTTGAGAAAATTATATTAAATCATAAAAAGGAGTAACAAACATGCATAAAATAGGTATCATAGGCGGTGGACAACTTGGCAAGATGATGATTTTAGATGCAAAGAGATTAGATTATTACTTTGTAATCTTGGATCCAAGTAAGAACTGCCCAGCGCATAGCATTGCAGACGAACATATAATTGCAGGATTCGATGATATAGAGGGAATATTAGAGTTGGCCTCCAAAGTGGATGTTGTTACTTATGAATTTGAACATATTAATGTCGAAGCACTAAGGATATTAGAGAAGAAGGGACATAAAGTATATCCATCCAGTGATACATTGTATCATATTCAAAATAAATATGATCAAAAGCTTTGGTTGAAACAACATAATATTTTAGTTCCTGATTTTATAAAGATTGATAGCTTAGAAGATATAAAAAAAGCAGGTGAGACCTTCAGTTATCCATTAATATTAAAAACATGTACTGGTGGGTATGATGGTAAAGGAAATGCAGTAATTAAAGATGAAGCAGATATCATGAGAGCATACGAAACTTTAGGTGCAGGCAAATTACCACTTATGGTGGAAGAATTCGTTCCTTTTGAGAAAGAGGTATCTATATTAGTATGTAGAAGTGCGAATGGTGAAGTGAAGGTATTTCCAGTAGCAGAAAATGTTCATCGCAATAGTATCCTTGATGAGACAACAGTTCCAGCTGTAATAAGTGAGGATACGAATAAGGAGGCAATGCAGGTGGCAAAGAATGCAATTGCTGCATTTGATTGTTATGGTATGTTATGTATTGAATTATTTGTAACGAAAGAAGGCCATATCCTTGTAAATGAATTAGCGCCAAGACCACATAATTCAGGACATTATACGATTGAAGGATGTTATACTTCTCAGTACGAAAATCATATTAGAGCGATATTGGGACAGCCTTTAGGAGACTGTTCTTTAATCCGTCCAGTTGCAATGAAGAATATCATTGGTAATGTGGATAAAGATGCAAATGTCAAAGGATTAGAACAAGCTTATGAAAATCCTTATGTTAAAATCCATTTATATGGAAAAGATAAAGTATCCGTAGGAAGAAAAATGGGGCATATAACAGCTACAGCACCTACATTAGAAGAAGCATTAAAAGCAGTTAGGGAAGCACATGATAAAATAAGTTTTTAGATAAATATTATTACAAAAAAGAAAGTGGGATAGAAAAATGGCTAAAGTAGGAATAATAATGGGTAGTGATTCTGACTTATCAGTTATGAGTAAAGCTGCAGAAATTCTGGATCTATTAAAAGTAGAGTACGAATTAACCATCGTGTCAGCACACAGAACGCCAGACCGTTTATTTGAGTATGCTAAAAATGCAGAAGGCAGAGGAATTAATGTAATTATTGCAGGTGCTGGCGGAGCTGCTCATCTTCCAGGAATGGTTGCTGCAATTACAGTTCTTCCAGTTGTGGGTGTTCCTGTAATGACAAAAGCATTAGGTGGTGTAGATTCTCTTTATTCCATCTGCCAGATGCCTCCTGGAATTCCAGTAGCAACAGTAGCTATTAATGGAGCTTTAAATGCAGGATTATTAGCTGCAAAGATGATAGCTGTTGGTGATGAAGCACTTAGAGAACGTTTGAAAGATTACGCAAAAGGTCTTGAAGATATGGTAATTAAAAAGGCTGAAAAACTGGAAAGTCAAAAATATAGTAAGTACCTTGAAGAAATGTAAAAGATAAATTTTACTTATATATGATGACTATATATAAATTACACTTATATATTCGATTAGAAATAAATGATATCGAAACTAAGACAAATACTACTATCTATGATAGAATATTGTGTAGAAAGATATTAATTGCAAAACAGGAGGAATAGATAATGGATTACAAAAACGCTGGAGTAGATATTGAAGCTGGTTATAAAGCTGTTGAGTTAATGAAAACTCACATTAGTAAAACAATGAGAAATGAAGTTTTAACAAACATTGGTGGATTTTCAGGTGCGTTTTCATTAGAAAGTTTTAAGACAATGGAAAAACCAACCTTAGTATCAGGAACAGATGGTGTTGGAACCAAGTTAAAATTAGCGTTTATCATGGATAAACATGATACAATTGGTATTGATTGTGTAGCTATGTGCGTCAATGATATTGCTTGTGCAGGTGGTGAACCATTATTTTTCCTAGATTATATTGCATGCGGTAAGAATGAACCTGAACGAATTGCTACCATAGTAAGTGGTGTTGCAGAAGGATGTAGACAAGCAGGAGCTGCATTAATCGGTGGTGAAACAGCAGAAATGCCAGGATTCTATCCAGAAGATGAATATGATTTAGCTGGTTTTGCAGTTGGTATTGTAGATCAAAAAGATCTTGTTACAGGGAAGACATTAAAAGCAGGAGATTCCATTATTGGTATTGCTTCTTCTGGAATTCATAGCAATGGATATTCACTTGTAAGAAAAGTATTCAACATGAAAAGAGATGCATTAGATATGTATTATGAGTCACTTGGAACAACACTAGGTGAGGCTTTATTAACTCCTACGAAGATCTATGTAAATGCTCTTAAAGCTTTAAAATCAAATAATGTCATTGTGAAAGCTTGTAGTCACATTACTGGTGGTGGTTTTTATGAAAACATCCCTAGAATGTTACCAGATGACAAACATGCAATGATTAAAAAAGATAGTTATCACATTCCAGCAATCTTTTCTATGTTATCAAAGGACGGAGACATCAAAGAAGAAATGATGTATAACACCTATAACATGGGTATTGGTATGATGGTAGTAGTTGATAGCACAGAAGCTGATAAAGCTATCCGTTTATTAAAAGCTGCTGGTGAGGAAGCTTATCTAATTGGTGAGGTTAAAGACGGTGAAAAAGGAGTTACATTATGCTAAAAATTGCTGTACTAGTGTCTGGCGGTGGAACGAATCTACAAGCAATTATTGATCATATAAAAAGCAATAAAATTACGAATACAGAAATAACAGTAGTAATTAGTAATAAAAAAGATGCTTATGCATTAACAAGAGCTAGGGAAGCAAATATAGCCGCAGAATGCATATCTCCCAAAGATTTTAAAGTTAGAGAAGAATTTAATGAAGCTCTACTTAAAACAATAGATTCTTATGAAGTTGACTTAATTGTATTGGCGGGATACTTGGTAATTCTTCCAGAGATTATGATTAAAAAGTATCAGAACAGAATTATTAATATCCACCCTTCTTTAATTCCATCTTTTTGCGGTTCAGGTTTCTATGGCCTTAGAGTGCATCAAGAAGTGTTGAATCGAGGAGTAAAAGTAACTGGGGCAACCGTTCATTTCGTGGATGAAGGAACAGATACGGGACCAATTATTTTGCAAAAAGCAGTAGAGGTTGGGGAAGAAGATACTCCTGAGATTCTACAGAGAAAAGTAATGGAAGAGGCAGAGTGGGATATACTACCGCTTGCGATAGAGTTAATTGCGAATGATAAGATAGCAATTCGTGAGAATAGAGTGATAATTCAAAGAGATTAATAAAGGAGGCATAGTATGAAGGTACTAATCGTTGGAAGCGGCGGTAGAGAGCATGCTCTTGCTTATAAGATTGCACAAAGCAGTAGAGTAGATAAAATATACTGTGCACCAGGCAATGCTGGTATTTCTGAGTATGCAGAGTGTGTAGATATTAAAGCAACAGATCTTTTAGGACTTGCTGATTTTGCAGCTAATAAAGAGGTGGATTTAACTGTTGTAGGAATGGACGATCCGCTGGTTGCTGGTATTGTAGATATATTTGAAGAACGAGGACTTAGAATCTTTGGACCTAGAAAAAATGCTGCTATTATCGAAGGATCGAAAGCCTTCTCTAAAGATTTAATGAGGAAATATGATATACCAACTGCATTCTATGAGAACTTTGAGGATGCTGATAAGGCAATCAAATATCTTGAACAGTGTAAATTCCCGATTGTATTAAAAGCAGACGGTTTAGCACTTGGTAAAGGTGTACTTATATGTAATACTCTTGAAGAAGCTAAGATAGGTGTAAAGTCTATTATGCTTGATAAACAATTCGGTAGTGCAGGAAATCGTCTCGTAATTGAAGAATTTATGACAGGAAGAGAAGTGTCTGTACTTGCTTTCTGTGATGGTACAACAGTTTTACCTATGACAAGTGCCCAAGACCATAAACGTGCTAAAGATAATGACCAAGGTTTGAATACTGGAGGAATGGGAACCTTTTCACCAAGTCCATTCTATACAGAAGAAGTAAAAAGCTTCTGTGAAGAAAATATCTATAAACCAACCATGGATGCAATGAAATCGGAAGGCAGAGATTTTGTGGGAATTCTATTTGTCGGATTAATGCTAACAGAGGAAGGACCTAAAGTATTAGAATACAATGCGCGTTTTGGTGATCCAGAGACTCAAGTTGTATTACCTCGTATGAAAAATGATATTGTTGAAGTATTTGAAGCATGTATTGACGGAACATTAGATCAGATTCAATTAGAATTTGAAGATAATGCAGCAGTTTGTGTAGTCTTAGCTTCTAATGGATATCCAGAACATTATGATAAAGGATATCATATTCATGGATTAGAACGTTTTAAAGGTAGTGAAGATTACTTTGCATTCCACGCTGGGACAAAGTATGAAGGAGACACTATAGTTACGAATGGTGGTAGGGTTCTTGGTATTACAGCAAAAGGAAAAAATCTAAAAGAAGCCAGAAATAATGCTTATAAAGCATGTGAATGGGTTCAATTTGAGAATAAATATTCAAGAACGGATATTGGTAAAGCAATAGACGAAGCATAATGAATAATAAAGATTAGATTTTTATTAATAATCTTAGATACCTAATAAAGTGAAAATTAATAAAAAACATGTAAGTACTATGTTTGTTAAGTAGTATTTACATGTTTTTTTTATATTTTAATGCCATATTCTTGCCATATATGACTGATAGGATAGAATTAATAATATTTAATAGAAATATTGAAGTAAAGACTAAAATTTCGTATAATTTTAATGAGAAAATTGTAATAATGCTGGAAATTATGTTAGATTATTCAGTGAGTTTGTGGATAAGTCGATAAATGTTATATAGTGATCTAGGAGTATGAATGGAGGGAATTATTCTATGCAAAAGAGATGGAAGATATTATTATCTATCTGTTTTCTACTTACTTTCTCAGGAGGTGTATTCATTTATAATAAAATCGATACATATGCTGTTGAGAAAGGAATTGTAACAGCAACTACTTTAAATGTAAGAAAAGGGGCTGGAACTAACTATTCTATCGTAATGAGTAGTGGAAAAAAGGTTACCTTAACAAAGAATACAGCGGTAAGTATAGAGAAGAAGTCAAATGGATGGTACTATATTTCAGTAAAATTTAATGGAGCTACAGTAAAAGGTTATGTATTGGATGATTATGTGAAAATCAATGCAGGAACAACGACGGCTGCAAAAATAACTTCATCAAACTCACTAAAGCTTGCAGCGAAAATAACAGCAACAAAACTAAATGTTCGAACAACACCAAGTACAACAGGTGAGCAACTTACAATTAATAAAGTAAAAGTAAGTTTAGTGAAAAATTCAAGCGTAACAATTTTAAATGAAAAGATGGTTGGTTCTAAAAAATGGTATTATATCTCATTTCAAGTAGGTAAAAGTACATATAAAGGATATATACTTAGTGATTTCGTAAAACTTGAATTGAAAAGTAACATAAACGCCAAGGTAAATAGTAAATCAAAGATTAGTATAAGAACGGGTGCAGGAAGCAATAAAGCCTATTTGAAAGATTCAAATAATAAAACAGTAACATTGAGTTCTGGTACAGCTTTGAAGATAAGTAAAGAGGTTACGATTGGAAGTGACAAATGGTTCTATGTATCCTTTACCTATAATAAGAATAATAAGAAGGGTTATATATTAGCAAAGGATGTTTTATTCAGTGCAACAACAAGCACGTCTACGAAAAACACATCAAATAATTCATCCAATACTACAACACCAAATAAAACAAATAGCGACACAGATAATAGCAAAGATACTAATACAAATAATAACAGTTCGAACTCTTCAACAGGCACGGATCAAGGAACAAATAATAATCAGGGTTCTAATGCAGGAAGTAATAATAATGTAGGTAACACGAATTCTAAAATAGTAATAGATAAGAATCAATCATCTAAAGATGGTAAAGTAATTGGAACCAATGCTCTTAATGTTCGAATTGGAGCAGGTACAAGTAATGACAAGTTAATTTATAATAACAAGACAATATCATTAGCATTGGGAACACCAGTGAATATTTATGATGAAAAGCAAGTTAGTTCTACAACTTGGTATCTAGTATCATTTGAATATAGTGACGTAGAGTTAGCTGGGTATGTATCTGGATCATATATTCAGGTTTTAGATAGTACAGACAATACAGATACTAGTACCCCAACTACGCCATCACCCACAACTACACCAACAACTCCTACTACGCCAGATACCAACAATACAGCAATGACGACTGAAGAATTTGAAGCTAGTTTAACCAACGAAGGTTTTCCAGACAGCTACAAAGTACTTCTTCGCTCACTTCATAATCAATATCCAAATTGGAAGTTCAAAGCATATAAGACTGGAGTTGATTGGAATACAGCTGTAACAAATGAAAGCAAGGTTGGTTTAAACTTAATTACAAATTCGAAGAATATAGCTTGGAAGTCACTAGCTACGGGTGCATATAGTTGGGAGAAAGATCGATTCATCCCTTATGATGGTGCTACTTGGGTAACAGCATCAAAAGATGCAATTGCTTATTACATGGATCCAAGAAACTTTTTAACAGCAAATAAGATATTCCAATTCGAATCACTTTCTTACCAAAGCGGATATCAAAATCAATCAGGGGTAGAGAGAATATTAATGAATACTCCATTATATAATACTAGTTTTACTTACGATGATTCGAATGGTAATGAAGTAACCAAAACATATTCCGAGACATTTATGAGTGCAGCAGATTACTCGAACGTAAGTCCATATCATTTGGCGACAAGAGTGAAACAAGAAGTAATGACATCTAGCACAGCACTAAGTTCATCTGCAAGTGGTAATTATAGTGGATTTGAAGGATATTATAATTTTTATAATATTGGAGCATATCATAGTACAGTTGCTGGTGGAGCAATTAAGAATGCCTTAACATATGCTATGAATGGTTCAACGAGTCAGACAACGAATGCATTATACCTCATACCTTGGGATAACCAATACAGTGCAATTGTTGGTGGAGCTAAATTTATTGGAGCTTCTTATATAGATCGCGGACAAAGTACGATTTATTTACAGAAATTTAATGTAACACCTAAGTCAATGTATTCACATCAATATATGGCAAATGTAGAAGCTGCAAGTTCAGAAGCTACTAAGACCTATTCAGGCTATAGTAGTATGTTGGAACTTCCGATTGTATTTACAATACCTGTGTACAATAATATGCCAAATTCAGTATGTGCAGCTCCTAAGGATGTTAAGAATCCAAATAATTGGCTATCTAATCTAAGTATTGAAGGATATAGTTTAACGCCTACATTTGACTTGTCGAAAGACCAAGTATATAATCTGATTGTAGATAATGATATATCAGAGGTTACAGTGGATGCACAAGCTGTGAGTAGCAAAGCAACCGTTAGCGGAACAGGAGTTCAATCATTAGAAATTGGTAACAATGTAGTTACAGTTAATGTAACAGCAGAAAATGGAAAAGTTAGAAAATATGAAATTAATATAGTACGTTCGGAATAGAGGACGAGAGAAAGGTTTGGTATATTGATGGAGAGAGTGAAAGAGAAATGCAATAATTTGATAATTATAGGAATCTTAATTTTTATGCTCTCTTTTTTTAGTACAAGTACTATTTGTTTAGCTGCAAGTGCATCAATTAATTTTACAACAAAGAATACAACTGTAATTGTAGGGGATAAGGTAACAATCTCTTTAGTTGTTAATTCTTCTTCTAATATTGGTGATTTTGAAGCATATATAGCTTATGACCCAAGCGTTTTGGAATTTACAGATGGTGGTTCTTTCGTTAACGGTGATGATGGTATTTTAAAAGTGTCTGATACAAATAATGTTGATGGTACTACAAAAAAGAAATATGTGTTAACGTTCAAGGCGAAAGATACAGGAGCTACAGAAATTAGAATAAGTGATAAAGCAGTTGTATTCAACTCGGATGATGGGAATGAGATGTCAGTTTCAAGTAGTCCCTTATCAATAAATGTAATTGCACAGAAAGAGACGTCTACGAATAACATTTTAAAGTCTCTAAAAATAAGTCCTGGTAAGTTATCACCACAATTTGATAAGAACACGAATAAATATACTGTAAGTGTGGATAACAGCACCAAAAATTTAATTATTAGTGCAATTCCAGAAGATAACAAAGCAAAAGTTACTGTCAAAAATGCTACTAATCTATCAGAGGGAGATAATCAAGTTATTATTACAGTTAAAGTAGAGTCTGGTGATAAGAAAGATTATACAATAACCGTAACAAGAGAAAAGAGTACTACTTCTGGAGACGATAAGGATAAGAACAATACCACAGATGCAGGTAATGGTAACGATACATTTCCAAAATTAAGTAATGAGATAAATGCGGAAAATGTAAATGGTGAAATATACGTCGGTACAAATAGCGCTTATAAAGTAGTAGGAATGCCAGAGAATGAAACTGTTCCAGAAGGTTATATTAATACAAAGATAAAAATAAATAATGTATCTATTACAGCGTACACATTAGAAAATGATTTAGAGAATGAATTTTTGTTATTATATTTGATGAATAAAGATGGGGTTAGTGGATTCTATCAATATGATCGAATCGAAAAAACATTACAAAGATATAATCTGAATGAAGATAAAGTAAATCATGAAAATACAAAAGATAAACACGTAACACAAAGTGATAAGAATTTAGATAAATTAAATCAGATGTACTTAATAACTGCGATATTAATAGGAATTAATTTAATTACTATATCAGTAATCATACGATTATATCGAAAGAGAAAATAAAAGTTGGACAAGTTTATAAAAATAAAAGTAACTATAATCAAAGAAAGGATTGTAGTTACTTTTTTTATACATATTTATTATTGCTATTAACGGTGTTTTATTATTAGAAATGTAAATAATAATTAAGAGTAAATGATATATAAAATAATAAATATAATTTAATTTGATGCAATTAGAATGGATAAAATATCTGTTGACAAAAGAATATGTCTGTTATAGTATGGGTATAACAAGTATAACTTCAAGTAATATAGGAGGTGGAGAGTCTTGTTCATAACTATCGATTTTAATAGTGATGAAGCAATTTATATTCAATTAAGAAATCAAATCATAATTGGTATCGCGGTTTCGCATTTTAAGGAAGGAGACAATCTTCCTTCAGTTAGAGATCTGGCGGATAATATTGGTATTAACATGCACACAGTTAATAAAGCATATACTATATTAAAGCAAGAAGGTTATCTGAAATTAGATCGTAGGAAAGGTGCGGTTATTGCTGTTGATATAGATAAGATGAAAGCAAAGTTACAATTAGAAGATGAGATGCGGGTAATTATAGCGAAAGCAATATGTAAGAATATTACCTGTCAGGAAGCTCATGAAATAGTAACAAAAATTTTTGAAGAATATTCACCAGATTAATATTATTGAATAATCATAATATACCAAAGGAGGTAGTTATTATGTTGTGCGATAAGTGTAATAAAAGAGAAGCAAAAGTCTATTATACGGAAATTGTAAATGGAGAGAAAAAAGAACAGCATCTTTGTGAAGAATGTGCTTCGGAATTTACATCATTTCATTTAGCATCCACTGTTCTTAATAAGGATATATCGCTTGGTAATTTACTATCGAGTATCCTTGGCAATTATAAGGTAACAAATACTTCAAAAGAAAAAGAAACAGTAAAGGAACTTGTATGCAAAGAATGTGGAATGACATATGAGGAGTTTACTACACTTGGAAAGTTTGGATGTGCGGGTTGTTATAATACCTTTAAGAAGCAATTAGGACCTGGAATCAAGAAAATTCAGGGAGCTGATGTACATGTAGGAAAGAAGCCAAAAGGTTTTGTAACCAAAGCAGACAAAATTGTAAGCGGATTAAGTGAAATAGAGAAATTATCTATCAAACTTCAACAAGCCATAGAAAAAGAAGAGTTTGAAGAAGCAGCAAAACTAAGAGACTCCATCAGAGAATTAAAGAAGGAGGAGGAGATTAATGCTTAAATGGTATGAAGAGAAAAGTTTGCCTACGGATATTATTATATCTAGTAGAGTGCGTTTGGCTAGAAATTTTTCTGATTATCCATTTGCAGCAAAATTATCCGATGAAAAGGCAAAGGATCTCGTAAGAGAAATCACAGATAAATTCATGGGCAAAAAGGCTAACGAAGAATCGGAATATTTTTGCTGTAACTTAAGTAATCTAAGTGAAGTAGATAAAAATGCTATGGTCGAGCGACATATTGTTAGTCCATTATTAGCAGATAAAAAGCAAGAGACGGGTTTGATTCTGTCAGACGATGAATCTGTTAGTGTTATGATTAATGAAGAAGATCATCTAAGAATTCAAAGTGTAACAACTGGAATGGACTTAGAAAAAGTATTGAAGAAAGCAAATGAGATTGATGATTATATCACAGGGAACTCACATATAGCATTTGATGAAAAGTATGGATATTTAACTTCTTGTCCAACAAATGTAGGAACGGGGCTTAGGGCATCCTATATGTGTTATCTGCCAGGTTTATCGGTTGCAGGCTTAATTAGTAGTTTGACAGAAGAGTTAGCTAGATATGGAGTCGCTATTCGAGGTATATATGGCGAGGATAGTAAAAGCATAGGTAATCTATATCAACTGTCCAATGAGAAGACTTTAGGAAAAACAGAAAGTGATATATTAGAGCATCTGAATGAAATTATGGATCAGGTGATTAGACAAGAAAGAAAGCGAAGAGAATATTTAATCACTAATAATTATAATGAATTAGAAGAACAAATATATCGTGCTTATGGTGTGTTAAGTTATACCAAACAGATTACATCTAATGAATGTATGTCTCTTTTATCAGATATTAAATTTGGAATAGATCAGGGTTTTATTAACTTAAATAAAGAATTAAATATATTTAAATTAATGATGGATATACAACCAGCGAATCTCCAATATAAGATGGGAAAGAGTGCAGGGAATAGTCTTAGAAATCGATATCGAGCAGAATATATGAATCAGTGCTTTAAAAATGCTTTGAATGGATGAGACTTAGAAATACAAAAATCAGTTTTCACTGATAAAGAAAGGCGGTTAAACCAATATGAATGAGAAATTCACAGAGAGTGCTAGAAAATCTCTAAATATAGCGACAGAAATGGCATTCAAATTATCACATAATTATGTTGGAACAGAACATTTATTAATTGGTCTTTTAAGTGTAGAAGGAGTTGCATTAAAAGTACTAGAAGAAAATGGCGTTGATAAAGAAAAAATTATTGAATTAGTAAATCAATTGATAGCACCTAACTCAGATGTTGCTACTGCAGAATCTGATAGCTTAACTCCAAGAGCGAAAAGAATTATTAATCAAAGTAGTAAAGAGGCAATGCGTATGCAGTCACAGTTCATTGGAACAGAACATATATTGATTGCGTTAATGAAAGAATCCGATTGTATTGCTATGCGTTTGCTTAATACATTAGGAGTCAATATTCAAAAATTATATGTAGATGTATTAACTGCTATAGGTGGTGATGCAAATATAGCAAAAAATGAATATATGGCATCCAAATCAAAATCAAAGGGAAAATCAACAACACCAACACTAGATCAATATAGTAGAGATTTAACGAGTTATGCTAGAGAAGGAAAACTTGATCCAGTAATCGGAAGAGAAGAAGAAATTCAGAGAGTAATTCAAATACTTAGCCGTAGAACCAAAAATAACCCATGTTTAGTTGGTGAACCAGGTGTTGGTAAAACAGCAATAGCAGAAGGTTTAGCATTAAAGATCGTAGAAGGAAATATACCTGATACAATTAAAGATAAACGAGTATTAACTTTAGATTTATCAGGAATGGTAGCTGGCTCCAAATACCGTGGTGAATTCGAAGAAAGAATAAAAAAAGTAATCAACGAAGTAATGAATGATGGAAATATCTTATTGTTCATTGATGAGATTCATACAATCATTGGTGCTGGAGGAGCAGAAGGTGCAATTGATGCTTCAAATATTCTAAAGCCATCCTTAGCCAGAGGAGAGATACAATTAATAGGTGCAACAACAAGGGAAGAATATCGTAAACATATAGAAAAAGACGCTGCACTTGAGAGAAGGTTCCAACCTGTTGTAATAGAGGAACCATCCGAAGAAGAAGCAATTCTAATATTAAAAGGAATTCGTGATAGTTATGAAGCTCATCATAAAGTCAGAATTACGGATGAAGCACTTGATGCAGCTGTAAAAATGTCAAGTCGATATATTAATGATCGTTATCTTCCAGATAAAGCGATTGATTTAATTGATGAAGCATCTTCAAAAGTTCGCTTAAGTACTTATATTACGAGCCCAAGAATAAAAGAATTAGAAAAAGAAAATGAACGATTAGAAGAAGAAAAAGAAAATGCAATTAAGAGTGAAGCTTATGAAAAAGCTGGAGAAATAAAGAAACAACAAGTAGCTAATATAGAAGAACTGAATAAATTAAAAGTTCAGATGGAAGTAGAAAAGCAAGAAAAGGAATTAGTAGTTACAGAAGCTGAGATTGCAGATATTATCTCAAGTTGGACGAAGATTCCAGTAAAGAAATTAGCTGAAGAAGAAACAGAACGTTTAAGAAATCTAGAACATATTCTACATGAAAGAGTAGTCGGTCAGGAAGAAGCAGTGGAAGCTGTAGCGAAAGCCATCAGAAGGGGTAGGGTAGGATTAAAAGATCCAAATCGTCCAATCGGTTCCTTCCTTTTCCTTGGACCAACCGGAGTAGGTAAGACAGAATTGTCTAAGGCATTAGCAGAAGCAATATTTGGCAGTGAGAATTCCATGATTCGTGTTGATATGTCTGAATATATGGAGAAGCACAGTGTGTCCAAACTAATTGGTTCACCTCCAGGATATGTTGGATATGACGAAGGTGGACAACTTAGTGAAAAAGTAAGACAGAACCCATATTCGGTGATTCTATTTGATGAAATAGAAAAAGCACATCCAGATGTTTTTAATATTCTATTACAAGTTCTTGATGATGGTCATATTACAGATGCAACAGGAAGAAAAGTTAGTTTTAAAAATACAATCATCATTATGACATCTAACGCTGGAGCACAAAGAATTATATCTCCTAAGACATTAGGATTTACAAGTGCAGTGAATGCAGAAGCTGATTATAAGAAGATGAAGAGTGATGTTATGGAGGAAGTAAAACGTTTATTTAAACCTGAGTTTATCAATCGTATTGATGAAATCATTGTGTTCCACTCCTTGACAAAAGACAATATTAAGAGTATTGTAAAAATCTTACTCAATATAATTGCCAAAAGGACAAAAACACAGCTAAATATAACGTTAGAATTGACGAACGAAATAATTGAATACATCTCTGATGTAGGATTTGATCAAAATTATGGTGCAAGACCAATTCGAAGATCAATTCAAACCAATATCGAGGATAAATTAGCAGAAGAAATCTTAAATGGTAAAGTAAAGCAAGGGGATACCGTTAAGATTGGATGTGTAAACAAAGAAATCCAATTTTCGATATGTTAACAGATAATATACTGTAAATAGAGAAAATAATTGTTATTATGCATAATGTACTAGCATTTAGACATGAAATATTATATAATATATTTAAATAAATGAAGCATACAGCAAAGAGTTTGTTTTATTTATGATAAAAAAATCAGGAGGGTTTCTGTAATGACAGTTATAGAAGGGTTAATACGCAAAGAAAATGACGGTACGATAAGTTTTGGTAATTATAGTTTGCAAGAAAAAACAAAGATATCAGATTTCGAACATGATGGAGATATCTATAAGGTTAAATCTTATAAAAAGATTACGAAACTTGAGAAGAACGGAATGTTTGTATATGAGTCTGTTCCTGGAACAACAGTACTTTCATTAAAATCTTCTGATAAGGGTGTATCCTTTCATGTAGAAGGGGAAGAAGATGCACAAATAACATTAGAATTAGAAGCTGAAAAAGAATATAAGATTTTTATTGATAATACTAATGTTGGTAAAATGAAAACAAATCTTGGTGGAAAGTTAATGTTAAGTGTTGAATTAGGACCAAATGAACCAGCTGATATCAAAGTAGTTAAATTATAGTTATTAGATGAATAACTTTTAACATCCTTGCTTTGAGAGCTAGAACAATAGAATAGTTTTATTGCTTATTATAAAGAGGTAAAAGGTGAATAGTTAAAATTTATACTTTTACCTCTTTTTGTATATATGTTTGGAATTCTAAAACTTGGAATCCATTCAAATATGTGAGAAAGAAAGGCATGAATTAAAATGGCAAAAAGTAAGACTGTATTTTTTTGCAAAGAATGTGGGCATGAATCAATAAAATGGCTTGGCCAATGTCCAGCTTGTAAACAGTGGGATACATTTGTAGAAGAACCAGTAATTAAAACAGCATCGAAAACTAATATTCGTGTGAAAGAATCTACTCCTACAAAGATATCAGAAGTAACAACATCAGAAGATACAAGAATACTAACTGGGTTACATGAATTAGATCGAGTTCTTGGCGGAGGAATTGTGGTTGGTTCATTAGTCTTAGTAGGTGGGGATCCTGGAATAGGTAAATCAACTCTACTACTACAAATGAGCAAGAATCTTGCTGATATAAATAGAAAACTTCTCTATATTTCTGGTGAGGAATCCTTAAAGCAGATCAAGATGAGAGCTGAACGAATTGGAGAGTTTGAAAATGATATGCTTCTTCTTAGTGAAACTAATTTAGATACAATTGAAGCGACGATAAAGAGCATTCAACCAGAAGTAGTAATTATTGATTCGATTCAGACCATGTTTAAAGAAGAGATATCTTCTGCGCCTGGAAGTGTAAGTCAAGTAAGGGAAACGACTGCTACTTTAATGCAGATAGCAAAAGGCCTTGGCATCTCGATCTTCATTGTTGGACATGTCACCAAAGAAGGGGTAGTAGCTGGTCCAAGAGTATTAGAACATATGGTAGATACCGTGTTATATTTTGAAGGAGAGAATCAAGCTTCCTATAGAATTCTAAGGGCAGTAAAGAATCGTTTCGGCTCTACGAATGAAATTGGAGTATTTGAGATGAGAAGTAGTGGTTTAGTTGAGGTATCCAATCCATCAGAATATATGCTTCAAGGAAAACCAGAAGGTGAGTCGGGTTCGGTAGTAACTTGTTGTATGGAAGGTACTAGACCAATCTTAGTTGAAGTACAGGCTCTTGTCTGTCAAACTAATTTTAATATGCCAAGAAGAACTGCAGCAGGAACAGATTATAATCGTGTCAATTTATTAATGGCAGTTCTTGAGAAAAGGTTAGGTATTCAATTAGCCGGATGTGATGCTTATGTTAATGTTGCTGGTGGTATAAAAATAATGGAACCTGCATTAGATCTATCAATTATTATGTCTATTTTATCAAGTTATAAAAACAAGGCATTAGATAGTAGAACAATAGTATTCGGCGAGGTAGGGCTAACCGGCGAGATACGAGCTATTAATATGGCAGAGCAAAGAGTGATAGAAGCAACCAAAATGGGGTACACAGAATGCATATTACCTCAAGTCAATAAAGATAATATAATAGCAAAAGGGATTAAATTAATTGGAGTACGTAATATTCGAGAACTGTTAAGTTATATATAGTGGTTTTTGTGTGAAGCTAGAAGAATGATTTAAAATTATTAATTTAAATTATCAATAAAATACGATATAATATTTATAAATCGAAACACATGAATCATTTTATAGTATAAATAATTTACGAAAGGTGAGATATGCTATGGCATGGAATGAAGCAATGGATTCAGAACAATTAAGTAGTGAAATGGCAGCTTTATTGAGAGAACAGGAGGTATGCGTAGAAAATCTATCTGAGATAATGAAGAATCTTGATAATTCTCAACTTAAAGTAGAGAAAAATGCATTTGATGCGATTAATAGCTCAGATACTACGCTTAATCTCGTAAAAGACGGAATTAATAGTATTGAAGTATTGATCAATAAAATTAATGATTTAAATAGTGCTGTTGAAACTTCATCAAGCAACATAAGCCAAATGGAGAACTTGTCTAACATGATAGCAGGTTTTGCAAATGTAATTGCAGGGATATCCAATAAGACTAATGTATTATCTTTAAATGCATCAATTGAAGCAGCAAGAGCAGGTGAACATGGAAGAGGATTTGCTGTAGTAGCAAGTGAAGTACGTAATTTAGCATCTCAATCCGCAGATTCATCGAAAGAAATATCACAAACAATTAAATCTATTCAGACTTTTAGTAGTGATATTGTAAATGATATGAGTAAGATATTCTCAATTGTTGCAGAACAAAATGCTATGGTAAGTGAAGTGGGCTCTGTTTTAAAGAAAATATTAGATGCAGCTGTAGTTTCAAATGATGTATCTAGAAATATGGAACATGAAATTGCATATCAACGAGATATTACTGATACTGCAAAACAAGCAATTTCTTCAGTTGCACAAAAACATAAAGAGTATCTATAAACAGTTTGATTAAATACATAAACTATATATATTAAAAGGGTAATTGAACTGGTTTCGATTATCTTTTTTTTATTAAGTTTATTAATAGGTTTATTATTTGCGATATATTGGCTGAAAATGCAATTTAACCGTATTATTAGACTATTTAAGTTTTTTTAATAAAATATTGAATTATACTTGACTTATTAATTGGGTTAGGATATAATTAACTTCGCTGTTGAAAGGAATTGGTTATATAGTACATGCAATTCTAAAAATATAAAAAATACAAACAATTTATTGACAAAATAGACAATATATGATAAG